>NZ_KV757604.1:709-37314 GCF_001712795.1 Nostoc sp. KVJ20 | reverse complement strand
CCCATCCCCGTGAGGGGCGATGCGATCGTAAAGTGGTTTCGTTTTTTACTGGCAACAAAAATATTAAACGTTTCCATCCCCTTTCGGGGCGATGTGATCGTAAAGGTTCCTTTTAATTATCATTTAATCTTTCTTAAGGTTGGTTTCCATCCCCTTTCGGGGCGATGTGATCGTAAAGAGGGTGGAGGAAAATTTTTATAGGTTTGATATTATTTGTGTTTCCATCCCCTTTCGGGGCGATGTGATCGTAAAGAGTTCACTTCTGGAAGCCTTGTCAGAAGCGGGTTTCAGACCCCCTAATCGACACCACTTTTTTTAGTGTCAATAACTCCCGAATAATTGTCAATAACCGATGCATTTCACAGCTTGAAAGCCTTGCTGTGTAAGCAATCGACACCAGTCAACGAAGTTATGCGGTTTTCAAGATTCGGGCGAGTGGTGTCGATGAACGACATACGCTGCTTCCAAACTAAAACTTTTACGCCTTTTTTGTCAAATATATTACACGATTGTTACAAAAAACTAGGGAATTTGGGCGATCGCATTTCCACACCCAGAATTGACTTATACTGCCATTACGCAATCGGAATTGAAGAAGTATGCAGAAGTCAGAATTATTCTTCAATTTTGACAAAAGAATGATGAGAATTTTCTCATAGAAGTTTCATAAAAGACTCATGTAAGCTTGGGAAGCTTTTAATTAGTTCGGCATCCATTCACTGAATAACTTAGGGACATTTAACCATGAGACTGATGGTATATTCCCACGATGGCTTCGGTCTCGGTAATATTCGCAGAATGCTGGCAATATGCACCCACTTACTTGATTCGATTCCAGAACTTTCTATTCTGGTGATTTCTGGTTCGCCGATGCTGCACAGCTTTCGTCTCCCGAAAAGACTCGATTATATTAAACTACCCTGCTTAAATCGGGGAATGTCAGGTGAAATGTCTGTCAAGTATCTAGGGACAGAAATCGATGAAACAGTGAAATTCCGCTCAGAGTTAATTTTATCTGCGATCGCTAATTTTAAACCTGATATATTTCTAGTAGACAAAAAGCCTTATGGTATCCGTAATGAATTAAAAGCGGCTATCGAATATCTAAAAATAAAGTTGCCGGAAACTTCCCTAATTCTCCTGCTGCGCGACATTTTAGATCATCCAGATGTGACGATTCCAGAATGGCAAAAGCACGGTAACAATGAAGCAATACATAGATTTTACGATCGCGTGCTTGTCGTTGGCACTCCCGAAATTTTCGACATCTGCCAAGAATATCAACTACCGCCAATGGTTGCCCAGAAGGTACAGTTTTGTGGTTACATCCGCACAGAACTGGGGCGTAAAAGTCCAAATCTCATCCGCAGCGAGTTGCGATTAAGTCCAGAAGAACAACTTATTTTAGTTACGCCGGGTGGTGGCGAAGATGGTTATAGGTTAATTGACACATATTTATCGAGTTTGGTATTGTTGCCAGATTCCTATAAATTCCGAAGTTTAATTATATGTGGCCCAGAAATGCCTTTAGAACACCAAGCCTCACTGCAACAAAAAGCAGCAGCATATCCCCAAGTGCAAATAGGCGAATTTACCGATGATTTGATGAGTTACATCGCCGCCGCAGATGCGGTGGTAGCAATGGGAGGCTACAACACAACTTGCGAGATTCTCTCAGCGGGTAAGCCGGCTGTAGTAGTACCCAGAATTAAGCCATCACGAGAACAGTGCATCCGTGCAGAACACTTGTCAAAGTTGGGGATTTTGGCAGCGATTCATCCAAATGATCTGACTCCAGATATATTACTGCGATCGCTGTTACAACAACTCCAAACTCCGCAGATTTCTTTTCCCACAATTAATCTGGATGGATTGCCCAAAATTAGCCAATACATTTCTGCCTTACTTGCAAAAAAAAAGAGCGTGATTCCATTTTGTTACAAGTCCCCGGAACAGTTACCAGAATTAATGATGATTGCAAAACTTGGTTAACTAAAAATTAAAAAACCCCTAAATCACTTTTTATTTTACTTTGTTTGTTTTATGCAAACTCTTGAAGAAAAATTCAGGAGTCAGAATCAAGACGCGAACTCGAATACTCGCCAACAAGGAATTACCATTAAATATTTGACAATCCAAAATCTAAAATCTAAAATCTAAAATTATTTAAATAGGTGAAAGGATTATGAAACGTATTATGTTCTACTGCCAACATATTTTAGGTATGGGGCATCTAGTTCGCAGCCGAGAAATTGTGCGCGGTTTAACCCAAGACTTCCAAATTTGTTTTATTAATGGCGGTGAAATAATTCAAGGATTTGAAATTCCTGCTGGTGTCGAAGTCATCAACCTACCTGCAATTAAAACTGACGCAGAATTTACAGAACTGCAAGTAGTAGATGATGGCTTGAATCTCACAGAAGTGAAGGAAATTAGAAAAAATCGACTTTTGGAAATATTTGACCAATTCCATCCTGATATTTTAATAGTTGAGTTATTCCCTTTTGGGAGAAGACGCTTCTCTTTTGAATTAATTCCCTTATTAGAAAGAGCAAAATTAAATGGAAACTCAACGAAAGTCGTTTCTAGTTTGCGAGATATTGTAGTTGCTAAACCAGAGAAACAGGCAAAGCACGAAGAAAAAGTATGTAACTTAATCAACAAATATTTTGATATGTTGCTGGTTCACGGCGACCCAGAATTAGTTCCACTAGAAGAAACATTTTCTAGAGTTGATGACCTCAAATGTGAAGTATATTACACCGGATATGTCGTACAAGAACCACCAACAAATCCTGCGCTTACTGATGAAGATCGAGAAATTATTAAATCAGATAAACCCCTGATTTTAGTCAGCGTAGGCGGTGGGAGATTTGGTCATGAATTACTTGAATGTGTAGTGAACACAGCCCCTTTCTTAGAGAAATCATTGCCGCACAATATTCAGGTTTTTACCGGGCCATTTATCCCCGATGCCAAATTTAAGGAACTGCAAGCAATGGCAAAATTTAGCAAGAATATCCACATTCGACGCTATACTCCTTACTTGCTAAATTACATGAAAAAAGCAGACCTTTCGATAAATATGTCTGGCTATAACACCACAATGAATGTTCTAACTACAGGTGTACGAGCCATGATTCTTCCCTTTACAGGCAACCAGGATCGAGAACAAACTATTAGAGCCGAAAAGTTAAGTAATTTAGGAATTGTCAAGTTTATCAATCCTAATGATTTGAAACCAGATTACTTAGCTATTAATATTATTCATTACCTGAAAGAGAAACCTAATAAAATTAGCTTTGATTCTAATGGAGTTGAAAAAACTGCAACTGTTTTAAAAGCTCTAGCATTTAAGCAACAAGTTGCATGAGAAGGAGGCAGGAGTCAGGAGTCAGGAGTCAGAATTCAGGAGTCAGAATTCAGGAGTTAGAATTCAGGAGTCAGAATTCTGTTTGATAAATTCACAGAAAGCTTGAATCATGAATAAAACAAAAATTTGTATTACTACACTCGAATATCCACCCGATATTGGCGGAGTTGGCGAATCAGTGCATCGGATTGCCAAGATGCTAAGTGATAGCGGCTATGAAGTTCATATTGCAGTTTTTCGCTCTAAACAACGGCTAGTTTCTGATGGAAGTCGCAGACGCGCAAGTTGCACATCAATGCTTCAAGATGGTGTGTTTGTACATCGCATTAAGTCAGCCGTTCGTACTCAAACAACAGAAATCCAAGATTTTTTTAGTGATGTTTATTTTCAACTCAAATGTCTACATCAAAAGCATAACTTTGATTTGTTTCACGCCTTCTTTCTAAATGAAGCAGGTTATGTAACGACGCTTTTAGCTAGAGAAAATGATGTTCCGGTAATCAATAGTGTTCGCGGTAGCGACTTGCACAAACATATTTTTAATCCTAAGAATCATGCTCAGATAGCATGGATTTTAGAGAATTCTGATTGGGTGACATTTGTCAGCCGTGACTTGCTCAAAAGAGCTAGTGTTATTACTCCTAGTGTAAAGTTAAAATCATCAGCTTTCTGGAATTCCATCGCACCTATCGACTTTGAGCAATTCCCCACCCCGTCTTTAGTTAAGGAATTACCAGGTATTGTTATCGGTTCATCGGGAAGATTCCGAGATAAGAAGGGGATTGAATTTCTCCTTGATGCCTGTGCCGAGTTGGGTAAAGAGTTAGATTTGACACTATTATTAATAGGTGATTTTGTTGATAAAGAACAAGAATATTGGCAGCAACAAATCCAGCAAAGTGAAATTGGTCATCGCCTCCGCATCACTGGAATTACCAGTCGCCAAGAGGCTTTGGCTTATTTACCACATTTAGATATTTTTGCGATTCCCTCGCTGAATGAGGGTTGTCCCAATGCCCTGTTGGAAGCAATGCTAGCGAGTCGAGCAATAATTGGTACTCGTGTAGATGCGATCGCAGAAATCATAGAAGATGGTGTAGACGGTTTACTTATCAACCCCGGCAGTACAGAGGAATTAATTGCTGCAATCCGATATCTGGCAACTCAACCAGAACTGCGGCAAAAGTTGGGTGCAAAAGCCAAGACAAAAGTAACTCAACAGCTTGCCCCATCAGTAGAATATCAAAACTGGATGAATGTTTACGAACGAGTCTTAGGGATATCTGATGCAGCTTTGTTAGGCGAAATATCTTTCGTGTAGTCCCTTCCTAACAATGATCTGCAACTTTGTTGCATTGACTTGCACCTTTGAGGCTTTGATTCTTGCTCCCCTTCCCTTGTCGGCGTACATACAAGTCGAATTACCCCCCTTAATCCCCCCTTGTAAAGGGGGGAAACCGGAAAATCTTGTTCCCTCCCGTTTGCGAGGCAAAGTTTTTACCCCCGATTTAATAGAACTTTGTGGGAAAGGGGAAACTGGAAAATCTTGTTCCCTCCCCTTTGCAAGGCAAGGTTTTTACCCCCGATTTAATAGAACTTTGTGGGAAACTGGAAAATCTTGTTCCCTCCCCTTTGCGAGGCAAGGTTTTTACCCCCGATTTAATAGAAGTTTGTGGGAAACCGGAAAATCTTGTTCCCTCCCCTTTACAAGGGGAGGGTTAGGGTGGGGTAAACGGCGTACAGTATGCAGAAACTCTAGATTTTAACTATGAACAAACCGCAAATCACTATAATTGTTTCCCAGCGTGAGCGATTCAGCTACACCCGCGAATCGTTAGAAAGCATTTACGAACATACTCAACTACCTTTCTCCCTAGTTTATATAGATGGCAATTCACCTCGGCACATCCAGCACTACCTCCAAGAACAATCCCAAACAAAAGGATTCCAATTAATCCGCACAGAACACTATCTTTCACCTAACCAAGCCCGCAACTTGGGTTTACAACAAGTTAATAGCGAGTATTTAGTATTTGTTGACAACGATGTAATTGTCAGTCCAGGCTGGCTCAACTCCTTACTTGAATGCGCTAAAGAAACAAACGCAACTGTAGTCTGTCCGCTAACTTGCATTGGCCAGCCTTTGGGGGAAACAGTACATTTGGCAGGTGGTGAAGCTCATATTGTTCTAGAGATACAGGAGACTGGAGTCAAGCGACGAGTGCATGAAAAACATTACTTTGTAAATCGGAAAGTTGCTGAGGTGCAGGATCAACTTCATCGTACACAATGCGAGTTTGCCGAGTTTCACTGTATGTTAGTTCGCACCGAGATTTTTGGGCAAATCGGGCTGTTAGATGAGGGATTCCTGAGTACGCGAGAACACATCGATTTTTGTCTAAAAGTAGCTGAGGCAGGAGGTACATTTTACTGTGAACCGGCTTCGGTAGTTACTTATGTACCAGGACTAAAGTTTGAATTGTCAGAACTAGCATTCTTTATGTTGCGCTGGAGTAATGCTTGGGAAATTGCCAGTTTAGAACACTTTTGTGCAAAGTGGAATTTGACAATGAATGACAAGTATTTTAAGAAGCGCTATAAGCGGATGGGGCATCGTCGCCATCAAGGATTTTTGAAGCCGTTGTTAAGCCGTCTCACCTTTGGGCAAAATCCCCTGTGGCTGGAGAAAATAGCGATCGCTCTTGAAAGAAAATTAAATCACTACATTAGCGATCGCTATTTTCGTAATTCGTAATTCGTAATTCGTAATTCGTAATTTTTGAAAGTCAGTTTTAGTATGGGTTTTGGAGAATTGGTTGGTATGATATGGCGCATCGAGATCCTAAAAGTCTAAGGGCTGCGTTACCAGGAATTGTAAGGATTTTGCAACGGTTTTCGCCCCAGTTGAGCAAACAAAAGGCGCTGCTAATCGTGTCTTTTGTGGCACTGATGGCTGAGATTTTCTTGCACCTGCTGGAACCCTGGCCGCTAAAGTTCATTTTTGATTACATCCTTGTAGCTGGCTTTGGGCCTCAGTCTTTGGGTATTCCCCTACTTTCAGGACTTAGCTCGTTTGCCCTATTAACAGGTTTGACGTTAGGGTTAGTTGCGATCGCTTTACTTCGCGCTACTGCTGCTTACTTCAGTGTGGTGGGCATGGCGCTGGCAGCTAGTAATGTATTAACTGAGATTCGTTCTGACCTTTACAGTCATCTCCAAAATCTATCTTTATCATTTCACCACAAAGCTAAAACCGGCGATTTAATTACTCGCGTTACCTCCGATATTGAACGACTGCGGGAGGTGACGGTGATGGCAGTATTACCCCTAATTGCCCATTCCCTCACCTTAGTGGGGATGATTTGTGTCATGTTCTGGCTACATTGGGAACTAGCGCTGATTGCCGTCGCCGTGTTTCCCTTATTTATTTTCTTCACCACGCGCTTGACAAAACGCATTCGGCAAGTAGTGCGATCGCAACGTCAACGGGAAGGTGCAATGGCAGCAACGGCGGCGGAATCCATCGGCGCAATCAAAGTTGTTCAAGCCCTCTCTCTGCAAAATATGCTGGAGAGTACTTTTTCCGGTCATAATCGCCAAAGCTTAAAGGAAAGTGCCAAGGCGCAAAAACTCGCAGCCGGTTTAGAACGCATGGTGGAACTACTAGTAGGCATTGCCACTGCCTTGGTGTTATGGCGGGGTGTGCAGCTAGTATTGGCAAAGGTAATCACACCAGGGGATTTGCTCGTATTTGTCAACTATCTCAGGATTGCTTTTAAGCCGATGCGGCAACTTGCCAAATACACCGGGCAAATCGCTAAAGCTACCGCTTCCGGCGAGCGCATCTTGGATGTGCTGGATACAGTACCCGAAATCCGCGATTCGCGGGGAGCAGTGGATGCACCGCCTTTGTTGGGAGGCCTGCGTTTTGAAAATGTCACCTTTGCCTACGAACCGACCAAAAGAATTTTACACAACATCAACTTTGAAGTGCAACCTGGTCAACACGTTGCTTTAGTGGGGCCGTCTGGTGGCGGAAAATCCACCTTAGTAAGTTTGCTGTTGCGACTTTATGACCCATTAGAAGGGCGAATATTAGTTGATGGTCACGACCTGCGCGAATACAAGGTGCAATCTATCCGTCAACAAATTAGTGTGGTATTACAAGAGAGCTTTTTATTTGCTGCAAGTATCAAAGATAATATTGCCTACGGTTTTTTAGGGGCTTCAGACCAAGCAATTGAACAAGCTGCGCGTCTGGCAAATGCCCACGATTTTATCATGGCGCTACCCGAAGGCTACGAGACTATTTTGGGTGAAAGAGGGGCGACACTTTCGGGAGGACAACGGCAAAGAATTTCCATTGCTCGTGCTGCTATTCGTCAAGCTGCGATTGTAATTTTGGATGAGCCGACCACTGGCTTAGACAACGAAAACGAACACGCTGTCAATGAAGCACTCGATCGCTTGACTCAGAAATGCACCACTTTTGTAGTTTCTCATAATCTTAGAGCCGTTGAACAAGCCGATTTAATTCTCTACATCGAAGACGGACAGATTTTAGAGCAAGGTACACACAAAGAATTGTTGCGCTTAGGTGAACATTACAGCGCAATGTATGCATTGAAATCTGCGGTAAATTCTCAGGAGGATGATGTATATGCAGTTGAAAAATGATTGGGGACTGAGAGACAAGGAAAATCCCCAATCCAAAATCCAAAATCTAAAATCCAAAATTGACTCAACCCGCGTAATTTTAGTGCGTCACGGTCAGAGTACTTACAATGCCCAAAAGCGTTATCAAGGAAGTTGCGATGATTCAGTGTTGACTGAAAAGGGACGCAGCGATGCTTACCAAACTGGTGTTGCTCTGAGAGGAACGGAATTAGATGCAATTTATACAAGTCCTCTCCGGCGAGTCCAGGAAACTACAGTTGAAATTCTCGAAGGGATGGAAGTAGAAGAGAAAAAGAGAATCTTCACATCTTCCCATCTCAAAGAAATCGATATCCCCAAATGGCAAGGGCTGACATACAAATACGTACAAGAACACTTTGCGGCAGATTATCACTGCTGGAACGAGCGACCCCATGAGTTTCAGATGGCAGAACCGCAGCCAGAAATGCGATTAAGAAAAGGTGGCGTAGCAGTTGCCACATCTGTGCAGCAATGCTTCCCGGTACTAGATTTGTACGATCGCGCCCAGCAATTCTGGCAGGAAATTTTACCGCGCCATGTTGGTAAGACTATTTTAATTGTCAGCCACAGTGGCACAATTCGGTCATTAATTAGTACTGCGATCGCGATGAAATCTGAGCAATACCATGTCCTCCAGCAATCAAACTGCGGTATTAACATCCTGAATTTTCCTACACCTGGTGAACAGCAAGGGAAACTGGAGGCAATGAATATTACCACCCATTTAAGTGAAGTCATCCCCAAGCTGAAAAACGGCAAACAAGGTCTGCGTCTACTTCTAGTACCAGTCACAGGTACAGCGCCACATTTAATTCATCAACTAGCTGAACGCCTTCAGACAGTACCAATAGATTTCAGTCTTAGCAGTGATTTGGATAGTTCTCAACAAAACGCCGAACAACTGCTTAAATATCATCCAAAAACCGTGCAACTTCAAGTACTGCGCCAAGATTTTCCCGCCATCTGGCAGCAAAACCTGTTATCTAAACGCGCCGTAGTGCCATCAAATGAAATAGATTTAAGCCGTCCCACAACCGGATTAGTAGTTGCTTGTCCCTCCATCATCGAAAATATGCTGACTCACCTCTTGGACACTTCACTACAGTGTTTGCAACTAATCCCCGACACTCTGAGCGTTGTTTACTATCCTCTAAAAAGCCCTTTCCCTGTATTGCAAGCTATGAATATTACTTAATTTGTCATTGATCATTGGTCATTTGTCATTGATCATTGGTCATTTGTCATTGGTCATTTGTCATTGGTCATTTGTCATTGGTCATTGGTCATTAGTTAAAAAGCTTAACGTTCAGGTTAAAAGGCTCAACTTCGAGGTTCTGAACTCAAAATTTTGAAAATTTTAAAAGAACAAGTCAAGATTTTGTTTGAAAGAAGTGGAAGCGATCGCTAATAACCAGCCAACTTGGCATATAGGACTCATATTTGATTTCTGAAAAAACTCAGTACAACTAAGAAGCCTTCTTGACTGTTGCCTGCTGCCTATTGCCTATTGCCTATTGCCTGTCTACGCAAATCCGTTCATAAATCAAAGCGGATTCCTATACCATTTACAAAATGATTTTCAGTTGCAAGTTCGACAAACTATTTGGTACTCCAAATATTTGCCAACATTTTCAGATGCACTGGCTTTAGTGCGGCGATTTTTGTGGGCTAGCACTTTTTCAATGTCCCATGAATCCTTTGAGATGGTATAGCAGGAGGCAGAAGGCAGGAGGCAGGAGGCAGGAGGTAAAAGTATTACTATTCCTAGCCTTGGGGTTTTCAAAATGTCCTAACCTATGTGGCTACGGCTATAAAAGTACCCCGCCCTTTGTTTGAACGTTTGCGGGACATTGCCGTTTATGCCGCGTAATTAGATAAAGCCGAGCTTAGTTAATTAAGTAATAATACTATAGCAGCTATGATATTTTTAGCATAGTTTTGTAATGGCTTGCGTAGTTTTTGATTACTAAGTTCTCAAATTAACTTTTCTATTTTCACTCAATAAAAAGAGGTTCCAATTACCGATTGAATTGAGGTATAGAAGCGTATGTTTAAGCATTCGCTTCCTGTTTAGTACTGTTTTCATTTATTCATAATCTTTGAGTTGCTAAATTTTACTTACTAACAAAAATCATCGTGTAAATCCAAGAAAAAACAACTTCTAAATACCAAAACAATTTTATTGAGGAATTACAAATGCCAAATCAAAATATTGTCTTTATCGATCAAGCAGTTATCAACTATGAAAGCTTGATTGCTGGCATCCAACCAGATACTAGTGTAGTAATCCTTGACTCAAATCAAGATGGAGTAGAACAAATCACTCAAGCTTTGCATGGTGGGAACTACCAATCAGTTCAAATTATTTCCCACGGCAGTAGCGGAAGTTTGCAATTAGGGGCAACCTTACTCAATGTCAACAATTTGAACTCCTACACCAATCAATTGCAGCAGTGGAGAAATTATTTAACTGAGGATGCCGACATTCTGCTCTATGGTTGCAATGTGGCATCTTTTGATCAAACTTTTGTGCAACATTTGAGCGAAATCACAGGCGCAGATGTGGCTGCCTCTAATGACATTACAGGGAATTCCGAATTGGGGGGTGACTGGGATTTAGAAGTCAAGGTTGGCGAAATTGAGTCAGATTTAGCCTTGACACCAGAGACAATGAAGGCTTACCGCTCAATTTTACCCTTATCGTTTGCAACTGCCAGCAACTTTGGCGTTGGAACCAATCCCTCTTCTGTGACAGTGGGTGACTTCGACGAAGATGGTAACCTTGACTTAGCTGTGGCTAACTTTGACTCCAACAACGTTTCAGTGCTGTTAGGCAATGGCAGTGGTGGTTTTGAGGCTGCTGCCAACTTTGGCGTCGGAAACAGTCCTAATTCCGTGACAGTGGGAGATTTCAACAAAGATGGTAACCTTGATTTAGCCACAGCTAACTCTAGCTCCAACAGCGTTTCACTGCTTTTAGGCAATGGCAGTGGTAGTTTTGGGGTTGCCAGCAACTTTAACGTGGAAAGCTCTCCCCGTTATTTGGCAGTAGAAGACTTCAACAAAGACGGCAACTCTGACTTAGTGGTAGCTAACTTTGGCTCTAACAAAGTTTCAGTGTTATTGGGTAATGGTAGTGGTGGTTTTGATATTGCTATCACATTTAACGCATCAACCAGTCCCATTTCCTTGACAGTTGGAGACTTTAACAAAGATGGTAACCTTGACTTAGCCACAGCTAATTATGGCTCCAACAACATTTCAGTTGTGTTGGGTAATGGCAATGGTAGCTTTGGGGCTGCCACCAATTTTGACGTGGGAAGCACTCCCAATTCCGTGGTAGTGGGAGACTTCAACAAAGATGGTAACCTTGACTTAGCCACAGCTAATTATGGCTCCAACAACGTTTCAGTTCTGTTGGGCAATGGTAGTGGTAGCTTTGGGACTGCCAGCAATTTTAGCGTGGGAGACAATCCCATTTCCTTGATAGTGGGTGACTTCGACAAAGACAGCAAATCTGATTTAGCTGTGACTAACTATTTATCCAACAACATTTCAGTGCTGTTGGGCAATGGGGCTGGTAGCTTTGGAACTGCCAGCAATTTTGGCGTGGGAAGCACTCCCAATTCCGTAGCAGCAGGGGACTTTGACAAAGACAACGACTTGGACTTAGTAGTGGCTAACTCAAGCTCCAATAACGTTTCAGTGCTAGACAATACTACTGTACCCCCAAAAGTTGACTTTGGTGCTGCTATCTACAACACTACAGAAGGTAGTACTGCTACTGAGGTAACTATTGCCGTTACTTTAGACGCTATTCCCAACATTGATGTCACAGTTCCCATTGTTATCAACAACAGTAGCACCGCTACTAGTGGCAACGATTACACATTTTCACCCGCTAGTCTTACTTTTAGTGCTGGGGCAGCAGGTTCAAATTTAACCAAACTAGTAACTTTCACCATTCAACCAGACGATTTACCTGAAAATGCCGAAACGGTTGTACTCAATTTCGGCACACTGACGGGGGCTATTCCAGGAACAATCACTGAAACTACTCTGAATATTGCTGCTAACGATTCCATTGAATACGCAATTTCCACCACCACCCCACCTTTAACTGAAGGTAATAGCGGTACTCAATCTGCTACCTTTACCATCACCCGCAGTGGTGGTATTGGCGTGGCGAGTACGGTAGATTATGCCTTGAGTGGTACAGCAATTTTAGAGAGTGACTATAACAATATTCAAGTTACAAATGGAGGAACTGCTTCATCGGGGACTTTAAACTTTGGAGTTGGGGAAACAACAAAGACAATTACACTCGATGTTTTGGGTGACTATACAGTTGAACTTGATGAAAACATTATTGTTACTCTAAGTAATCCTAATCTCACATCTGCGCCTGCAAGTTCCACAATTACCACCAGTTCAGTTCAAGTAGACATCATTAATGATGATTTCTCTAAACCAACACTCATCAACGAAATTCTGTTTGACCCTCCAAGTACAGATAACCCGAAAGAATATATCGAACTGCGTGGCACTTTCGCTGCGACTCTAGCAGCTGGAACTTATTTAGTTGGCATTGAGGGTGATTCTGGTACTAATCCTGGTAATGTTCAAGATATTTTTGATTTGTCTGGTAAGCAGTTTGGTACTACTGGGTTGCTAGTTCTTCTGCAAAAAGGCAGTACTTATGTAGCCAAGCCTGGTGCAAATGTAATAACTAATACCGGGAGTGGAGCCGGATGGGGCAACGGAACCTCAAGTTCAATCGGTCACACTGGTGGAACAACCGACATCGAAAGTGGGTCTGTTAGCTTTTTTCTGATTCAAACTAATACTGCACCTACCTTAAGCAATGATATTGACTTGGATAACGATGGTATTGCTGATGGTGATACTTACTCAAATTGGACTGTGTTGGATTCCGTTTCCGTTTTAGATGGGGGAACCACAGACAAAGCATACGGCTCGATTGTATTTAAAAAAGGTTCTGGTGGTTCAGTTCCAACGAATGCCACAGTTGTTAACACCTCATTTACAGCCGGATATGTAGGGCGTTCAGGTGACACTATCGGTTCAACAGCCTCGGATTGGGTAGCAAGTCTAGTTACTGGCACAGCGCCCAATTTCACATTAGGTACTGCTGCTAACACATCACCTGCAAGCTTTGCCAGTCAAGCGTTAAATCACATTGGGGATACTAATTTTGCTCCTACGGCTAATGTAGATTACGCCATTTCACCTGCTAGTCAAACTGTGACTGAAGGTAATAGTGGTAGCAAAACGGTGACTTTCACTGTTACTCGTAGTGGTGATACTGGCGTTGCTACTAGCGTAAATTATGTTCTGGATGGCACGGCAACTTTTAACAGTGATTACAAAAGTATTAAGGTTGCAGGTGTCACAGGTAGTTCATCTGGGATTATAAAATTCGCCGCCGGGGAAACAACAAAGGCTATCACATTAAACGTTGTAGGCGATAAGGTCACTGAGGCTGACGAAACCATTAATCTTAACCTGAGTTATCCTAACCAAACAGTTGCGATCGCACCAGCTACAATCACCATAATTAATGATGACACCCAACCCACCATCTCCATCGCAGATAAAAGCGGCAAGGAAGATAGTGGCAATCTTGTTTTTACCGTTAAACTCTCCAGTGCCAGCAGTGACGTAATTACAGTTGATTACAACACTAGTAATGATACTGCGATCGCTGGCGTTGATTACACCCCACTCACAGGAACCATCACTTTCAACCCTGGAATTACCACTCAAACAATCACGATACCGATTCTCGATGATTTCATTGACGAATCAACTGAGCAGTTTTTTGTCAATCTCACCAACCCCACCAATGCCAGTATTGGCGATAATCAAGCTCTTGGTAAGATTACTAACGACGATACGGCAGGTTTTAGCATCTCTCCTGCCATCGGACTAGTAACTACCGAAGCTGGTGGTACTGCTAACTTCAATATCCAACTCACTAGCCAACCCACTGCTGATGTCGCCTTCAATTTGAGTAGTTCCAAGGTGAATGAAGGTACTGTTTCAGTTTCTAGCGTGACATTTACCGCAGCTAACTGGAATACGCCCCAAATCATCACCGTTACAGGTATTGATGATGGTGTTGCAGATGACAATATTGCTTACCAAATCATTACTAGCGCAGCAGTTAGTGGTGATGCCAATTATAACAATCTCAACCCTATCGATATTGATGTCGTCAACATTAAAAATGGCAATCAAATTAATAGCATTATCACTGGTACATCCAAAGCTGATAACCCGTTGCAGGGAACTAGCTCAGACGATCTGATTTTTGGCTTTGCTGGTAATGATGTAATTGTTGGTGGAGAAGGAAACGATCAACTTTACGGCGGTTTGGGTGCTGATAATCTTACAGGAAGTGCAGGTAATGATATTTTTGTCCTTGCCAAAGGCGAAGGTAGAGATACTATCAAAGACTTCAACATTAGTGAAGATTTGATTGCCTTATCAGGTGGTTTGCTCTACTCAGGTTTGTCTATTACTCAAAGCGGCAACGATACCTTAATTAAGGTTACTGCCAATAACGAAAGTCTTGCTTTGTTAACTGGAATTACGGCATCAACTTTAAACACTAGCAATTTCATTACTTACTAGTACAGCCAGACACCAATACAGCAACTTTAGCCGATTGAGCTAAATCAATCGGCTTTATCAATTTTTTATATTAAGAAAATTACATAATTAGCTTTTAAAAATTTTAACTGTAGGAATTTGACTGCTAAAAAGTTTATCCTACAAGACGTTGACTAATTTAGATATGGAAATTAAAAGTATTTTAGTTTATCACTAAACTCTAAAATTTAATTTTCAAGATATTTGAGCGATCGCAGTAATAATACAGTAGAAAATATAGTATTTTTAGCGTATTTTTGTACTTACTTATCATATTGTTTTTTGATCTCAAAACAAACGTTATAACTACCGATTCAATTTAGCTATGGAAGCGGATATTCAGCACTGTATGACTGATATCTGCTCCCTACTCCGTATTTTCAAGGCGGGTCTAATAATCAGAGTGCAACTGTCAGAAAATAAAACTTCTAAAACGCAAATTAATTTTACTGAGGAATTACAAATGTCAAATCAAAATATTATTTTTATTGATCAAGCAGTTATCGACTACGAAAGCTTGATTGCTGGCATCAAACCAGGCACTAGTATAGTAATCCTTGACTCCGCTAGGGATGGAGTAGAACAAATCACTCAAGCTTTGCAGGGTGGCAAATACCAATCAGTTCAAATTATCTCCCACGGCAGTAGCGGAAGTTTGCAATTAGGGGCAACCTTACTCAATGTCAACAATTTGAACTCCTATACAAATCAGTTGCAACAGTGGAGAAATTATTTAACTGAGGATGCCGACATCCTGCTTTACGGTTGCAACGTGGCATCTTTTGATCAAACTTTTGTGCAGCTTTTGAGCCAAATCACAGGCGCAGATGTGGCTGCCTCTGATGACATTACAGGTAATGCCGAATTGGGAGGCGACTGGGATTTAGAAGTGAACATTGGAGAAATTGAGTCAGATTTAGCCTTGGCATCAAAGGTTGTGATGGCTTACGACTCAATTTTAGCCTCCAACACAGCGCCAACACTGAACAACACCGGTAATCCCAGACTGGCTGCCATTGCTCAAGACGTAACTGACATCAATAACTCAGGCACTTTAATTTCCGCCATCCTTGCTACAGGCGCAGGTGACAACCCCATTACCGATCCTGACACAGGTGCAGTAGAAGGAATTGCCGTCATTGGTGTAGATAATACCAACGGTACTTGGCAATACTCGACAAATGACGGTGGCAACTGGATTAATTTTGTTGTATCCGATAGTTCTGCTACATTGCTCAGAGATACAGGAAAAATTCGTTTTGTCCCCAACTCTGGCTACAAGGGCACAGCAGAATTCGCTTTTCGCGCTTGGGATACTTCAGACGGCAACATAAGTGGTGCTACTAACGTAGTCCCCGGCGTTGGTGGAGGAACAACAGCTTACAGTAGTGATACGGAAATTGCTAGTATTTCAATTATACCTAACACTTTCAGTGTGGGATTAAGACCCTACTCTATTGTTGTTGGCGACTTTGACAAAGACGGTAATACCGATTTGGTAACGGCAAACAAGTCCTCTCAAAGCGTTTCGGTACTTTTGGGAAATGGTAATGGCACTTTTAAGTCTGCTAGCAATTTTAGTGTGGTCGGGTTCAATGGCTTAAGTCCTTCTTCTGTTGCTGTAGCCGACTTCAACAAAGATGGGAAATTGGATTTGGTAACGGCAAACAATCTGTCAAATAACATTTCGGTGCTGCTTGGCAAGGGTGATGGCAGCTTTCAGAATGCTGTGAATTTTGCTTTGGAGTCAGCCTCAGCACCCATATCTATTGCAGTGGGCGACTTCAACAAAGATGGAAAATCTGACATAGTAACGGTAAACAACGCTTCCCAAAATATTTCAGTGCTGTTGGGAAATGGTACTGGTGGTTTTGGAACTGCCAAAAACTTTAAAGTTCCCAGCCGTCCTAGTTTCGTCACAGTAAGCGACTTCAACGGGGATGGAAAATCTGACCTAGCGGTGACGAGTTCTTACTTCAATAACGTCTCAATATTGTTGGGAAACGGTGACGGCACTTTTAACTCAGCCACTCAATTTGATGTGGGAACAAATCCTAATTCTGTAGTTGTAGGCGATTTCAATAAAGACAACAAATTGGATTTGGCGGTGGCAAATTCGGACTCTAACAATGTCTCAATACTCTTGGGTAATGGTGCTGGCGGCTTTGGAATTGCTACTAACTTTGATGTGGGGTTAAATCCTGCATCTGTTACAGTGATTGACTTCGATAATGACGGTAACTCTGACCTAGCAGTGGCAAATGCAGGCTCAGACACGGTTTCAGTGCTACTGGGAGATGGCAATGGTGGGTTTGGAATTGCCACGAACTTTGTCGTGGGGACAAAACCCTATTCTCTTACTGTAGGTGATTTCAACAAGGATGGTAAATCTGACTTGGCAGTGGCAAACAGCGAATCTAAAAACGTTTCGCTGGTATCTGCTGAGGATGAAACTTATGAACCTGTCCCCCCCCAACCGATACTTATCAACGAAATTCTGTTTGATCCTCCAAGTACAGATACCTCGAAAGAATATATCGAACTGCGTGGTACTCCGGGTGCGATTCTAGCACCTGGAACTTATTTCGTTGCTGTTGAGGGTGATTCTGGCTCCTCTAACCCCGGCAATGTTCAAGATATTTTTGATTTGTCTGGTAAGCAGTTTGGTAGCAATGGGTTGCTAGTTCTTCTGCAAAAAGGCAATAGTTATACAGTTAACTCTGGTGCAAATGTAGTAACTAATGCTGGAACTGGAGCCGGATGGGGAAGTGGGGCTTCAAGTTCACTCGGTCACATTGGTCAGACGAATGCAACTGACATCGAAAATGCGTCTGTTAATTTCTTTTTGATTCAAACTACTACTGCACCTAACCTTAGCAATGATATTGACTCGAATGACGATGGTATTGCTGATGGTGCTACTTACTCAAATTGGACTGTGCTTGATTCAGTTTCGGTTTTAGATGGGGGAACTACAGACAAAGCATACGGCTCGATTGTATTTAGAAGAAATTCTGCTGGTTCAGTTCCAACGAATGCCACAGTTGTTGACACCTCATTTATTGCCGGATATGTAGGGCGTTCAGGTGACACTACAGGTTCAACAGCCTCGGATTGGGTAGCAAGTTTGATCGCTGGCACAGCGCCAAATTTTTCATTAGGTAATGCTGCTAACACTTCACCTGGAAACTTTGCTAGTCAACCATTAAATCACATTGGAGGCACTAATTTTGTTCCTCCGACAAATCTCAATTACACCATTTCAACTACTACACCAACTGTGACTGAAGGTAATAGTGGTAGCCAAACTGTTACTTTCACAGTGACCCGCAGTGGCGATACTGCTGTTGCCAGTACCATAAATTATGCCTTGGATGGCACGGCAACTTTTGGCAGTGATTACAACACCATTAAGGTTGCGGGTGTAACAAGTGCTGTATCTGGAACTGTAATCTTTGCTGCTGGAGAAACAACAAAGGCTATTACATTTAATGTTCTGGGTGAAAAGGTCACTGAAGTTGATGAAACCATTAATCTGACACTGAGTCATCCGAATCAGTTAACTCCTGTTACCAATCCAGCTTCAGTTACTATAGTTAACGATGACAATTCACCCACTATCTCCATCGCAAATAAAAGTGGTAGCGAAAGCATTGGTAACTTCTCTTTTACTGTCCAACTCTCCAATGCCAGCATTGACATAATCACAGTTGATTACAACACTAGTAATGATACTGCGATCGCTGGCATTGATTACACCCCAGCCACAGGAACCCTCACTTTCAACCCTGGAGTTACCACTCAAACAATCACAGTGCCGATTCTCGATGATTTTATTGCCGAATCCAGTGAGCGCTTTTTCATCAATCTCACAAACCCCACCAATGCCACCATTGCTGATAACCAAGGTATTGGTACGATTACTGACGACGACAAAGCGGGTATTACTATCTCTCCTGCCACTTCACTTGTAACTACCGAAGCTGGTGGCACAGCTAACTTCAGTATTCAACTCGATACCCAACCCACTGCTGATGTCACCTTAAGTTTTAGTAGTTCCAATGTGAATGAAGGTACTGTTTCAGTCTCTAGCGTTACCTTTACCGCAGCTAACTGGAATACGCCCCAAATCATCACGGTTACAGGTGTTGATGATGGTGTTGCAGATGACAACACTATTTACCAAATTATTACTGCCAAAGCAGTTAGTAGTGATACCAAATATAGCGTTATCAATCCTGATGATATTGATGTCGTTAACATTAAAAGTGGCAACCAAATTAATAGCATTATCACTGGTACATCTAAGGCTGATAACCCCTTGCAGGGAACTAGCTCAGACGATCTTATTTTTGGTTTTGCTAGTAATGATGTGATTGTTGGCGGGCTAGGAAACGATCGCATTTATGGTGGTTTTGGTACTGATAATCTCACAGGAGGCGGAGGTAATGATATCTTTGTGATTGTCAAAGGTGAAGGTAGAGATACTATCAAAGATTTCAACATTAATGAAGATTTGATTTCTTTATCAGGTGGTTTAACCTACTCAGGTTTGTCTATTACTCAAAGCGGCAATGATACTTTGATTAAGGTGATTTCTGGTAACGTTAATTTTGCTTTGTTAACTGGAATTATGGCATCAAATTTAAACGCTAGTCATTTCATTACTGAGTAAAATATAGGAATATGCTTTGATTTTTGAACTGATTTGCGTAGGCAGTTAATAGGCAACAGGCAACAGGAAATTAAACGGCATTTTGGGCATACTAAGGAAGAACTTAGGCAATCTTCTGAGCTACTTATCCCTGATTTGGGATGAGTAGCTCAGAAGAAAGTCAGTACCTTGCAGGATTAAGCAAGATGGTATTTTTCGACATTGTTCCGCAACAATCTTCTCAGGCTTTTCTGTGGAGTCTTTTTAACAGCATTACAGATCCGATATTTGTCAAAGACAGGCAACACAGTTGGATGTTTGTTAATGATGCCTTGTGCCAGTTCATGGGATATGAACGTGCAGAACTAATTGGTAAGTCCGATTATGATTTCTTCTGTAAAACAGAAGCCGATGCTTTTTGGGAGAGAGATGAACAAATATTCACCACAGGCTTGAGTGATGAACATGAGCAATTAATCACAGATTACCAAGGTGAAACTCGGATAATTTCTACGAAAAAGAGCTTATTTTCTGATGAAGTTGGTAATTCATTTTTAGTGGGTTCAATTCGGTTTATTGGTTCCAAAAATAAAATTGAAACTGCTTTACTATGTCAGACAGTGAATAAGTTGGAACAGGAAATTCATGAACGCCAAGAAACAGAGAAACGCTTTCGCAGGCATAGCAATGCTCTACAGCAACTTGTGCAAAGTGAAAAACTACAACATGATGATTTTCAAATTGCCATCCAATATGTAACGGAAGTGGCTAGTTTAGGTCTTGATGTCGAACGTGTAAGTGTTTGGTTATACACAGAAAAAGGTCTAGGGATTCAATGTATTGACTTATATGAACGTGAGAATAATTGCCACAGTCATGGTTTTGAATTATCTTTCTGCGACTTCCCCAGGTATTTTCAAGCTTTAAAGGAAGAACAAGTAATTGCAGTTTCTGATGTTCATAATGATCCTCGTACTTGGGAGTTTTCTGCAAGTTATACGACCCCACTGGGAATTACCTCGATGCTTGATGCCAGGATTTGGTCTAAAGGGCAGGTGATTGGTGTAGTTTGTTGTGAACATTTGGCAACTCAGCGTCAGTGGACACTAGAAGAAGAAAGTTTTATTGGCTCAATTACTGACTTCGTGCGACTGGTCATTGAATCAGACAATCGCAAAATTGCCGAAGAAGCACTGCGACAATCAGAAATGCAGCTCAGACAACAAACTCAACAACTAGAGTTAGCACTCTTTGAATTACAACGCACTCAAATCCAAATGCTCCAAAGTGAAAAAATGTCTTCTTTGGGACAACTAGTAGCAGGTGTAGCTCACGAAATCAATAATCCAGTTAACTTCATCTATGGCAATATTGCACCTGCTCATGATTACATTCAAAACTTACTAAATTTGATTAATTTATATCAAGAATACTATCCTTCTCCTGTTCCTGTTATTCAATCACAAATTGCGGCTATCGACCTAGATTTTTTGATGGCAGATTTACTGAAGCTTCTATCTTCAATAAAAATAGGAGCAGAGCGTATTCGAGAAATTGTCCTTTCTCTACGAAATTTTTCTCGCCTAGATGAAGCTGAATATAAAGCAGTTGATATTCATGAAGGAATTGATAGTACATTATTAATTTTAGAAAATCGCCTCAAAACAAAACCTAATTGTCTAGGGATTGAAATTGTTAAGGAGTATGGAAATTTACCTCTAATTGAGTGTTATGCAGGTCAACTTAATCAAGTCTTTATGAATATTTTAACTAATGCTATTGATGCCTTAGAAGAACGAGATGAGCAACGCACTAAACAGCAGATCCGACAACTTCCTAGCGTGATTCAGATTCGTACAGAAATAATTAATCACAATCAGATTGCAATTAAGATTTCCGACAATGGTCTGGGTATACCAGAAAACATAAAACAACGTATTTTTGATCCCTTCTTTACTACAAAACCAATTGGTAAAGGTACAGGAATGGGTATGTCAATTAGTTATCAAATTGTGACTAAAAATCATTATGGAACCCTTGAATGTATTTCATCTCCATATCAGGGTACAACATTTGTCATTATCATACCTTTAAAACAGCAGCAGTTGGCTAATTAATCAAGACCTTCATCGCTATTAATAATGATAAAAATTCGTAATTATTCAGGGAAGTGGTAGAAATAACGCCATCTCTAATCTCCTGAACTTAAAGAACGCAATGCGCCTAACCAGGCGAAACGGGCTGAAAATGGAACAATTTGGCGAGTGTTAGCGATCGCTCGACGTTCCATCTCATTCAAACTCTGTAAGCGTGGATGTCTCAAAGGCATTCCACTCAAAATTGCCCAAGGTGCGGTGACTGGCTCATCATCAAGTTCCAAATACTCCATGAGAGCAAAGCCAAGCTCTACCTGAAGCAAAAATTTAGCTTGAAGAGGAAAATCCTAAAAGGGCTGAAAAAGCTTTCTTTTCCTACTCCCCACTTGCTTTTTCAAGTTAGTGATCAAAAAGTATTGCTGTCACTTTGGCTGAAAGCTAGATAACATTAGATTCGGGCGTGTTTACTGTTCGGGAGTGCCAAAATGTCTAAACATCTGGGTCAAAAAATCGCACCCACACCTATATCAAATGATATCAATGTGGTGGATTTGATTGATCAATACTTCACCGCTTACAACTCAGCGCGGTTGCGGGAAATCTGCCAACTACTGAGTCGTGATGTGCTAACGGAAGGCGTCACGGTGGGAGTTAGCCTTTCCGGTGCGATGACACCAGCAGGATTCGGGGTTTCAGCGCTTGCACCCTTAATTCGCAACGGCTTTATTGACTGGATGATTAGTACTGGTGCAAATCTTTACCACGATATGCACTACGGATTGGGTTTTGAACTCTTTGCTGGTAATCCGTTTTTGGATGATGTGAAACTGCGTCAAGAAGGCACGATCCGCATTTATGACATTATCTTTGGTTACGATGTGCTGCTAGAAACTGATGCGTTCATTCGCAAAATTCTCCAAGGAGAAGCGTTTCAGAAGCGGATGGGAACGGCTGAGTTTCACCATTTACTAGGTAAATATGTTCGAGAAGTAGAAAAGCAATTGGGTGTGCAGAATTCTTGCTTGTTAGCTACAGCTTATGAATATGGCGTACCGATTTATACGTCTTCTCCAGGAGATAGTTCCATTGGGATGAACGTGGCGGCTTTAGCATTGGAGGGTTCGCAATTGGTGATAGATCCATCAATTGATGTGAATGAGACAGCAGCGATCGCATATAATGCCCGTGAATCAGGAGGTAAAAGTGCGGCTGTAATTCTCGGTGGCGGTAGCCCTAAGAATTTTTTGCTACAAACTCAACCGCAACTTCACGAGGTCTTAGGATTAGAAGAACGAGGACACGATTACTTTATACAATTTACCGATGCGCGTCCAGATACAGGCGGTTTATCTGGAGCAACCCCATCGGAAGCTGTCAGTTGGGGTAAGATTGACCCAGATGAGTTACCTAACACAATAGTTTGTTATACCGATAGCACGATCGCTCTACCACTGGTAACAGCGTATGTGTTAAATAAATGCCAGCCTCGTCCCCTGAAGCGTGTGTACGACAGGCGAGAAGCCATTTTAGCGAAACTGCAAAAAGACTATCTAGCAGCCAAAACTCAACCATCGGATAAAGTTCCAGCAGCGGTTGCTGAAAGTGCTTCACAGCAAACAGCGACTTATCCCTGTGGCCGGCTGATTCCAAATTCTCATTAGGGGAATAGGGAATAGGGAGTAGGGAGTAGGGAGTAGGGAGTAGGGAATTTTAATATGCACCACTTCCCACTCCCCTTTCATCCCTTTTTTCCAATCAACAAATAAGTTGTCATCTTCTCTTTGCCTTGCTAACTTTTGCTTTAAAATAAGCCTGTCGGTAACATTTTCAACAAAGACTATTGGAATCAACTAAATATTGCCGTAGACAGGAATTGCTGCACCTCGAATATCTTTAGCTGCTTCTGAACCTAAAAAACAAATTATTTGCGCCAAAGATTCAGGTTTAACCCATTTGTCAGCATTTTCTGCACCCATTGCTTTACGGTTGTTGGGGGTATCAATGACGCTGGGAAGGACAACATTAGCGGTGATATTAGTACCTTTAGTTTCATCTGCGATCGCTTGTGTCAAAGCTACCACACCAGCTTTAGCAGCGGAATATGCTGCAAATTGCCCAGCAGGTTCCACAGCTGCTTTAGAACCTACTGTGACAATACGTCCATAGCCATGTTCCAACATTTTTTTCAGGCTATATTTGCAAGTCAAGAAAGTAGTATTCAAGTTGATATCTAATTCGTGTTTCCAACTGGAAAAACTATATTCATGGGTTTTCCCCATCGAAAAGCCACCTACCAAATGAATTAACACATCCACCCGTCCTATGTGGTTGATGAGATTTTCTACCGAAGCTTCTTCCTCCAGATTAGAGGGGACAAAGGAAAGTTTGGCAAAATCAGTAGGTGAAAGAATGCTCTTGAGGCGTTCAACATCTTTGATATTCCGATAAGGAATTGTCACCTCTGCACCTTGGGCGAGAATCACTGGTGTCACACCTAAACCTAGTCCACCAGTACCACCTGTGAGTAAAACTTGCTTGCCTTTCATCAGTTTCGCATACTTGAAAGTTCATTTTTCAAGATAGCGCGTTGTCGTTCGCGCAGCGTCTCGTTGGCGCAGCTATCGCCAGCATTTGGTAAATTTAAAACCAGCGTCAGCTTGTCTAGATAATGACAATGCCCTTTAGCGCTTTTTGTGCATTCCCTCCCCGTCCTCAAAGGGCAGGTTTTCTTGGAGAATTCTAATGAAGAAGTATAAAGAAATCTTACGTGTTGTCCTTGCCATATCCATCATTGTGGTTGGAGTGACACATTTTGTGATTCCAGAACCATACGTCAAAATTATGCCACCGCAACTTCCTTATCCTTTAGGATTAGTTTATCTCAGTGGCTTTTATGAAATTTTGGGTGGTATTGGGTTATTAGTCCCGCCTGTAAGTCAAGCTGCTGCTTGGGGACTGATTGCTCTTTTTATTGCGGTTTTCCCAGCCAATATCAACATGGCGGTTAATCATATTCAGCTAGAACATATACCAAACTCACCTTGGGTACACGTAGTTAGACTTCCCTTCCAAGCTGTTTTAATTGCTTGGGCTTGGTGGTACACAAAACCTTCGTTTGGGGAAAAACAAGCTTCTATTATCCCCAAGTCACTTATTCCTAAAGAACTAGAATTGGATTGAGTGCGTTTTTTATATTTAAATGATGCGCGTTGCAACTTTGTTTAAGATAACACTCTCGTTAGCAATAGGCATTGGAGCAGTTTCGGTTCCGGTGACTCAAGCTGTGCAACTCAGAGATGGCATAGTCTATTTTGTCCAACCGCCGAAACTTGTTGATGCGACAACTACTTACAAAGATGTGAACGTTTGGGGCGCAACTTACTATTTCACCATCAATGTGCCGGAGAATGCTGGAGAATCCCTCCAAAAGGTAACGATCGCACAAAAAGAGGGAGCAGAAAACATCCGCTATGACCTTAATGATACCCGCGCATTTGTCGGAACACGCGATGCCTACGGCGGGCTACGCCTACGCAAAGAAACCCAACTGAAACTAGGCCCAGTCACAAACGAGCGCAAGACACGCACGGTTATTGTAAACTTTGACCCACCTGTGATTCCGGGACAGACAATTACAATCGCCCTCCGCCCTGTGAGTAATCCCAGCTTTTCTGGTGTCTACTTATTGGGTGTCACAGCATTTCCTGTAGGTGAAAAATCTCATGGTCAATTTCTTGGCTTTGGACGGTTTCAGTTCTACAACAATAGGGGAAGCTGGTGGTTTCGATAGAGGGGATAGGAATGGGGAATATTTTCTACAAGTACGGCGTTGGGAATGGGTGTGGAAATATTTGTGAGATGTGTGGAGAAGTTTTTGAATTAATTGAGTAGGTGTAAATTAGCTGTTTTTTTAACCTGTTTAATTTACACCCAACTTTCCCAAGAAATTTCTCTTACTTGTCGCATTCGCTCAAAGTCGCTATCAGATGAAACAAGAGTCAATGAATGACGTAAAACTGTAGCAGCTATCCAGAGGTCATTTTCACTAATGCCTATGGTATTTAGTTTGGTTGTTTTACGTTTATTTTTTTCTTTTGGGCCGAATTGTTTGATAATTTCTGATTTAAAATCACCGTAGATTTCTGTTGTTTCTTTGTCGATCCCGTATAGGTTAATTCGTTTGAGAAATGCATTAATTTTTATTAAATTAGCAGCTTTTTGATGTGAGTTTTGTGCCATAAAGTGCAACTCACCAGCAACAATAACACTGGTTGCTAATTGTACCTGACCAAGCGATCGCAAGTGATTTACAACGCTAGGCACACCTTCCATCAAGAAAGAACAGTGATTAGTATCTAGTAGATACATAATTAAAATTCTAGAGGCATCCGACTGTCATGAACTAGTTGCAGGCATTCTCTAATATCTGAACCTTCCCAACTGCCGACAAATTCTAATAAATCTTCAGCAGTAGAACCTGTTAAGGTATGCTCTGTTGTAAGCATCTGAGCAGATTGGCTATCTGAAGATATGCTGTTTGTTTGATATTTGGCTTGCAAAAATTGCACAAAGTCTAAAATTTCCTGTAATAAGGGTTCAGGTAATTTTTCTAGTTCTTGATTAATTTGTTCCTTAGTAGTCATTATTGGCCCTGTGTTTACAAGGTTCAAAAACTGGGTATTGATTTATATATTATCTAATGTCGATTGCGGTTTTTGTGTTTGGCAAGTATACGCCCTAGTGCATCGCCTATTTAAATGGATTAAGTAAATTGCAATCCAATGTTTTAATTACAACATTCTTGCCATCCTGATTCTCCGCAAGATAAGTAATAGCGAAGTTTTCCTGTCTTAAATCTTGTTTAATTTCATACCGATCGCGGTGTAACTTTTGTCCAGATGCCCAAGTCATTGGTTAATTATCTCAGAGACTTGTATTAATTTTTGCATATAGCCATTCTCCTGTGGATGTAGTACAGATTCTCTCAACAAATGTTCTGTAGCTTGCACCCTGACATCTAATAGTGAAGCTGTTATGCTTCAAAAAATATAATATGACGCGATCGCAAAAGTTGTGTTATAAAAACGGGCAAAGTCTTACAAAATACGAAAATCTTTACTATGAAGCTTTTTCGGTAAATGCGTAATTTCTACACCAATGGAATCAAATGCTACTGTAAGCAATCAAGCTTTAGCGTTTAATCATCAGTAATCTTTAAAAAATTGAAAAAAATTATGTTAAGTATACCTATTAACTTAAATTTACCTCGTATACCCCATTTAATAACTTCTTTACCTGGGCCTCGCGCTCAAGCAATTGTACAACGCGATCGCGCCGTAACTTCCCCTTCTTATACCCGCGATTACCCGTTAGTTGTATCTCGCGGTCAGGGCTGTATGGTAGAAGATGTGGATGGCAATGTATTTCTGGATATGACCGCAGGTATTGCCGTTACCGCCACCGGACACGCCCACCCGGAAGTCGTCAAAGCGATTCAAGAACAGTCGGCGCGTTTGCTGCACATGTCAGGGACAGATTTTTATTATGAGCCGATGGTGGAACTAGCGGAACAATTGGCAATTCGCGCTCCCTTTCCCCAGCCACACAGTGATACTGGGTTTCCCGCAAGAATATTTTTCACCAATTCCGGGGCAGAATCCAACGAAGGAGCGATTAAACTAGCTCGATATTACACCAAGCGATCGCTAATCGTGGCATTCTTAGGTGCATTTCACGGACGCACTTATGGAGCAATGTCTCTCACTGGTTCCAAAGCAGTGCAGCGAGCTAACTTTGGGCCTTTAGTTCCTGGGGTTACTCATATCCCCTACGGCACTCACGCTAGCTTAGATTACCTGGAACAACAGCTATTCACGACTATTTTACCACCGCAAGAAGTCGCGGCGATCGTAGTCGAACCGATTCAGGGAGAAGGTGGATATATCGTCCCCGAAGATGGTTTTTTGCAACGGATTCGGGAGATTTGCGATCGCCACGGTATTCTGATGGTAGTGGATGAAGTACAAGCAGGGATGGGGCGGACTGGTCGTCTATTTGCGATCGAGCATTGGGGTGTGATGCCTGATATCATTACTACTGCTAAAGGTATCGCTAGTGGTATGCCATTAGGAGCGATACTTGCCAGACCAGAGTTAATGACTTGGCCTCCCGGTTCTCACGCTACTACATTTGGCGGTAATCCTGTAGCTTGTGCTGCTGGTATTGCCACACTGCGACTGCTAGAAAGTGGTTTGATGACCAACGCTACCCAGATGGGAGAATTATTACAAGCTAGTCTTACCGAGTTGCATCAAAAATATCCCAGAGTATCGTTGCCACGAGGTAAAGGTTTGATGGTAGCGGTAGATTTATTGGATGAACAGGGTAATCTCAATCATAAATTGCGCGATCGCATTATCCAAGAAGCTTTTTTACGAGGTTTATTATTACTAGGTTGCGGTAAAGCAGCAATTCGCTTCTGTCCACCTCTAGTTATCGACAGCGACCAAATTAAAATCGCCCTTCAGATTATCAGCGAGATTTTAAGTTCTTATACCAATTTGAAAAAAGAATGCGACAAATAGACCATTTGTAGAGACGCGATTCATCGCGTCTTTACCCAAGGATGTGTTGCAATCATTAATTTAACTGGTATTAAAAGATGAAGAGAGTGGGAAATAGGGTGCAGAAGGAGATTTCCTAACTTTTGACCCTTCCTTGACAAATGACAAATGACAAATAACTAATCTATATGAAAACCGAAATAGCCCTTCATTTATGGAAATTACTTTGGCAAGAATACAGTGCGAGGGTAAATCATGCTCGTACCTACCAGCAAATGATTACTACTGCGGGTGGGACTGTCGCCAACGACCACATCGCCTTTCGGTCTTTGCGTTTATTAGTAGATACTCCACAAGGTAAACTTAACTTGGGAATTGACTACCTTGGGCAACTTGCAGAAGCCTTGGGTTACGTGGCGGCTGGAGAATATACTTTTGCTCAAACCCATCTGTACGCCCGTCATTATCGTCATCAGCAGCAAGAGGAATTTAACTTGCCCAAACTGTTTATCAGTGAGTTGATTGTCGATGAATTACCTACTAATATTGCCCAACTCATCTCTAAAACAGTATCTTCAATCCCAAACGAACTCACCTCACCCCTTAATCTTCTCAAAAAAGATGGGAACATTGAAACCATCGCCAAACGACTCCAGCAAGTTTTCATCCGCCCTTGGCAACCTCCCCAACGTTCTGTTATCGAAGAGGTGAATCAGGTTACTCAGTATGGGGCTTGGGTGTTGCTGCACGGATATGCTGTCAACCACTTTACAGGCTATGTCAACGGACAGAATACTCCAGAATATCCAGACATAGATACTACCGCCAGTGCTTTAGCTAATCTGGGTGTACCAATGAAAGCAGAAATAGAGGGAAATGTTGCTTGTGGTTTGCGGCAAACTGCAACTCAAGCAGTAAGGTCAATGGTGACAGTGTTAGATGATGATAGTGGTGCAGAAATTCAGATTCCTTGGACTTACGCCTATTATGAAATTGCCCAACGCTATTTAGTAGAAGTGGAATCTGGAAAGCAGGTACTTTTTGATGCTTTTTTAGGAAGTAATGCCCAGCAATTGTTTGAAATGACTCGTCTATAGTCAACTAAAATACTTTTGGTTGCTGCCATAAGATGAGTTTCAATTCAGAGCAGTAGCAAGTCTCATCACTGATTTGCTGTTCGTGGTCAGCTATCCAATCATAAATTTGTGTAGCTTTTGCTAATGCCACTTTTTCTGATCGATAAAGCTGAGGAGTAGGGCAGTAGGCTTGGCCATTGATGTGTATAGCTGCAATCTGCCAATAATCGCTCTCTGGTACAATTTCTAAAAACCCGTTACTGTAAGCCTGGATTATTCCTATGTTCATCTACAACCATTAAACTTTCTAACATTGGCCACAACGAAGCCGATACCAGCCAATTCTTCTGAGTCAAAGCTGGAATCACCAGGGAATGCAGTAGCAAGCCCTACTAATGATTTTGGGTTCGTAATCAATAGAAATCTGAATTATTGGTCACTTTTTAGCTTTATTCCTTTATTGGCAGCAATAATGGCAAAA
The DNA here is from genome assembly GCF_001712795.1 of Nostoc sp. KVJ20. Lineage (GTDB taxonomy): Bacteria > Cyanobacteriota > Cyanobacteriia > Cyanobacteriales > Nostocaceae > Nostoc. The sequence goes on along the minus strand of NZ_KV757604.1, from coordinate 7,698 downwards.
GGAATAGGCACAAGGGACTGGTGGCGCGGGTGCATTCGGATTGCCCAAACTCAGAGTGTACCGGGATGGATGATAATGTGTAGAGCGAACCCGCAACTAGCAATGCTCACCCGAAATGACCGAACACAAGGAGTAAATTTATGATGTCTCGTCTGCTAACAGCTTTCCGGCAGCGATTCTTGCGGAGTATCGCTTTTGCAATACTCTTAACTTTGATTAGTAGTTTAATACTTCCTGGGGCTACTTGGGCTTCTTCTAGCCTGGGAGTTGATAATGGTCATCTTAGTTCTTGTCCGGCTTCAGACAACTGTGTTGTCAGTCAAAACGCAGATTCCAAACACGCCATCGACCCGATTCCCTATCATGTAGACCGAAATGCAGCCAGAGAAATCTTACTAAAAGTTATCGGCGTTGTTCCCCGTACAGAAATTGTAGAACAAACAGATAATTACATCCACGCTCTTTCTAAAAGCCGCATCTTCAAATTTGTTGATGATGTAGAGTTTTATTTACCTCCCCATGAGTCAGTAATTCATCTGCGCTCGGCATCTCGCGTGGGAGAGTCGGATCTCGGTGTCAACCGCAGACGATGCGAGCAAATTCGTCTGGCTCTACGTGATTTAAATATTTGATTTTTGTAAGCCGTACACTCGTGACTTCCAGTCATGAGTTAGGCACTCCATATTCTGTCTGAAACACTTTATTTAATTTGCATAATATTGAAAAAATAGCGTAAATGATAGTAATTTATGATAATATAAGAAGTCTTGGGCGATTAGCACAGGGGTAGCGCACATCCTTCACACGGATGGGGTCACTGGTTCAAATCCAGTATCGCCCACTCATACACAGTAAAGCTTTCAGCCAAACTAATTAACATATCCTTCAGTAAAGTATGCCATTTTATGACATCTTCTGAAAGGAGATTTTAGAATAATGCCTAGTTCATCACTCAGGGCAAAAAAATATTGACTTACAAGCAAATATTATGCTATTTTCAATCAGGCCATTCGGTCGGTAATATTTTATTTATAGCAATTTTCAATTAAATAAATTCCCCCTCCAAAAATCGCTCTAATGTCCAAAGGCGAAGAAACAAAAAGCAGGATTCTCCACCAAGCAGCTGAATTGTTTAACCAACAGGGTTATGCAGGCTCATCGATGTCAGACATCATGCGTGTTACTGGATTGCAAAAAGGAGGAATTTACAATCACTTCCAAAGCAAAGATGATCTGGCACTACAGGCTTTTGATTTTGCGATCGCTCACATCAAACAGCATACTAGATTTGCATTACGAAGCAAACGCCACGCAGTAGAACGCCTGCAAGCAATCATTAGCATATTTAGTAGCTTCGCAGAAAATCCACCTATCAAGGGAGGGTGTCCACTGCTGAATACTGCTGTGGAGAGTGATGATGCTCATCCGGCGCTGCGAGAACGTGCTCAACAAGCAATGAACTCTTGGCTGCATCTGATTCGTCGAATTATTGAAACGGGAATTGAAAAGGGTGAAATTTGCCCAGAAGTGAGTGCTGATGAAATCGCTACTATCATAATTGCAACATTAGAGGGAGCCATAATGATGAGCAAGCTTTATGGAGATTCTATTCATATGCACAGGGTAATTAATCACCTAAATCAGTACTTGGAAACTCACCTTTAAATTTATGGTACAAATCAAGGTATATGGTTTAGCAGATAAATTAAATCTTGTTAAAAGTGAACTATCAAATATAATCCATACCTCTGTCATTGAAGTTTTACAGCTTACCCCTGAAAAAAGATTTCACCGTTTTTTCCCACTGGATCAATCAGATTTTTACTATCCATCTGATAGATCAGATAATTATCTGATTATCGAAATTAGCATGTTTGAGGGGCGCTCAGTGGAAACAAAAAAACAGTTAATTCACCTGCTGATTAAAAATATTAATGAAAACTTGAATATTCCTGTGTACGATATTGAAATCACAATTTTTGAAACGCCTAAATATAACTGGGGAATTAGAGGTTTAACTGGTGATGAGTTAATTTTAAACTACAAAGTAGAAGTCTGAAACTATGATGCTCAATGGTTTATTAGACAATTAATATTTACCAATGCTTAAAAGATAAAATTATTTTAAGCTTTTACAGACCGAGTGGACTTAAAAATTCTGGGAGAAAGAATGCTAGTAAATAAAAACTTACACAGACCATTAGAAGTAGTATTAGCAATTCCTGTAAAAACATACGACATTGACTTTATGGGAATAGTCAGCAATATTGTGTATATCAGATGGCTAGAGGATTTACGTTTAAAGTTTTTAGATGAACATTGGCGACTCAATCAACAAATTGAGCAAGGATATACACCGATTCTAGCTGGAACTGAAATTGAATATAAACGCCCGATAAAGATTATTGATCAAGTGATTGGACGTTTATGGCTGAGTAATTTAGGACGCTTGAAGTGGACTGTGCAAGCTGAAATTTTATCTAACAATGAGTTAGCAGCAGTGGCTAGTCAGAAGGGTGGTTTTGTCAGTTTGCAAAATAATCGTCTTGTTCCTATTCCAGAGGAATTACAGAATAAATATTTACAGTATCAACAAGGGATTCAGAAACTTTAACAATTAGAAGCGTTACTACTAACACACCAACTGAGATTTTTTCATAAATCAAATTCTTGTGCGTCAGATAGCGCTACGGAAGTGGGGTTAGTTGCACTTTATTAACATGGTAAACAGAAAGGAAAAGAGTTGGGTGAGCGTCTTACGAAAGTTGCCGAAAGCTATCTTTAAGAACATGAGGAGTAAGGAAAATTTCTCTTCGTTACTCCTCATAAGCTACTCCTTACACTTGCCTCAAGTACAACAGTTTACTGATGCACTAAACCTCTAACTAAAGATGCACATTATTGTTAAATAAAGAGGTATTTATCTAAACAGTTCTTATGGAGATACAATAGTCACGCAGTATAAAAGTATCAAGCTTATTGCTGGATACTAGCGATCATCAAAGCAACGTAAATCCATTTGTTAGATACATCATCTTACTTGGCATCAGCCAATATATTTTTGATGTCTGCTAGCTGCACTACTCCTGAAAAACTTGGACTATTAATTACAAAGAAAGGTGTGCCAGAAACAGCCAATTTTTCAGCTAGCTGGATATCTTGATTAATTGCGGGTGTGGCAAGAGTCAAGTCACGTTTAAATTTACCCAAATCCAAATTCAGGTTTTTAGCAATATCTAAATATAACGCTTCACCTAGTTTTTTTTGATTAGTAAATAGGGCATCATAATATTCCCAAAACTTACCCTGCTGATGTGCAGCCCAAGCCGCTGTCGCAGCTGGCAATGCTTCAGTATGAATTGAAGTCAGCGGTAAATTCTTGTAAACTAATCTTAAGTTATCTGGATACTTTGCTAACAAATTTTTCAATGTTTTATGCGCCTCTGCACAATAGGGACATTGAAAATCGGAAAATTCTATCAGCACAGTTTTTGATTGAGTTGAACCTATAGTGGGAGACTCACCAATGACTATTTGAGGATTCGTTTTGAAATCCTGTACAAATGCTTGCCGTAATTGTTTGATTTTCTGTTGTTGTTGCTGCTGATAGGCTTGAACAGATTCAATCATCACCTCTGGGTGTTCTCGGATAATTTGTAATACTTGCTGTTCCAACTTTGGATCAATGGTGCTGGTAGCTTGTGCAGGAAATGACCAAGTGATAAGCAAACAGAATAAACCTATTGCTGCCCAAGTACGTAGATATTGAATTAATCTACCCATACAAAAACTCATAAATACTTCTTCAAGGGGATTCTATACATTAGTTGTTAAAAAGATCCAGCAATCATCCCAGCAAGTAAAATAAAACCAATCCACACATTTTGCCGGAACATCTCACCATAAACATGGTTAGGTAAGTCTTGCTTTGTTAATCGTAGAGACTGCCAAACCCATCCGATAGTAGCAACTGCAAGGCTAATCCAGAAGGCTAAGTGCAGATTTATGACTATGCCTAACCAAGCCAATAACAAGATTGTGCCAGCAAAGAAAATTCCAATAGCTACAGGGGCATAATTTCCAAAAAATAGAGCGCTAGAATTAACACCAATGCGGCGATCGTCTTCCTTGTCGCTCATGGCGTAAACTGTATCAAATCCCAATGTCCACAGTACAGTCGCGCCCCAAAGTAACCAAGTTGGTTGGGAGATGGTTTGTGTGACTGCACTCCAGCTAATCAACACACCAAAACCCCAAGCAATGGAAAGTACCAGTTGCGGTACGGGAAACACCCGCTTTGCGCCTGGATAAAGCAGAATTACTGGCACTGCTGCCACACATAACCAGAAACTCAGGGGATTAAGATAAAAAGCCAAGACTGCTGCACATGTTAGCGAGACGATCGCAACTACAATCCCAACTTTCACAGACAAGGCGCGAGAAGCGAGGGGGCGATCGCGTGTTCTCTCCACTTCTGGATCAATATCTCGATCCCACAAATCATTAACTACGCACCCAGTCGCACTCGTGGCCAGAGTACCCAATATAAGCACACCAACCAGAGGTAAAGGTGGTTTCCCCGCAGCTGCCAAAAATACAGCCCAAAGGGCAGGAATCATTAAAATTAACCGTCCTTCTGGTTTATGCCATCGCAAAAGTCGGATAATTGTAAGCCAAACTGGTTCCTGGGGGCGTTCTGGTGTCGTTAGCATAGAATTGGGTACTGTGGGTACTGGGGATTGGGTACTGGGTACTGGGCATTGGGCATTGGGCATTAGTTATTTCTCACCTTGCTCCTATTTCCCATTCTCCATGCCCCATTCCCCATGCCCTATTCTTTAATTCACACATCTTTACATCTATAGAATAACGTTATTTGTTATTTGTAAAAACATAACCTCAAGTGGCAACTTTAAATATCTTTAAATAGTCACTAGGTTAGAAGCAGTAGGGTGAATATACTTAGCTCAATTACCCTCAGCCAAAAATGAAGATTGCTGAGTATTGTTAGTTTACTCAAAACTCAGTACTCAGTTTGAGCTAGTGTGTTGCAATAAATATCAGTGCCAGCTACCCCGACATACCACCGTTTGCCATCATTTCTTATAAAGAGAGAAAACTAGATGCTGAATTTAGTTTCGGCTAGCTGGGAGAGTGCTACAACTCAACCACCTAAGCAAGACCGGATTATTGCTGCCATTGACCTGGGAACAAATTCTTTACACATGGTAGTAGTGAAGATTGACCCCACACTACCAGCTTTCAGCATTATTGCCAGAGAAAAAGAAACTGTGAGACTTGGCGATCGCGATCTGACGACAGGGGAACTCAAACCGGAGATCATTAAAAAGGCGATCGCTGCTTTAGGACGTTTCCAAGAAGTTGCCAAAACTATCAACGTTGAAACAATCATCGCTGTGGCAACTAGTGCTGTGCGGGAAGCCCCCAATGGTAAGGATTTTTTGCACAAAATAGAAACGGAGTTGGGTTTAAGCGTTGACTTGATTTCTGGTCAAGAAGAAGCGCGGCGAATCTATCTTGGCGTGTTGTCGGGGATGGAATTTCACAACCAGCCCCACATGATTGTTGATATTGGCGGTGGTTCCACAGAGTTAGTTTTGGGCGATAGTCACCAAGCACGCACTCTCACCAGTACCAAAGTCGGTGCAGTGCGACTCACTAGCGAGTTAATCACTACCGATCCCATCAGCAACACTGAGTTTCAGTATTTACAAGCATACGCACGCGGGATGTTAGAACGTTCTGTGGATGAGTTACTAACAAACCTAGAGTTTGGGGAATCTCCGCGTTTGGTAGGTACATCTGGCACAATTGAAACCCTGGCGATGATTCATGCGCGAGAAAAGTCAGGTGTCATTCCTTCCACACTCAACGGCTATCAGTTTAGTCTTAAAGACTTGCGAGAGTTGGTAAATCGCTTGCGGAAACTCAGTAATTCAGAAAAGGCTACCATTCCTGGGATGCCCGATAAACGATCTGAAGTTATACTTGCTGGCGCAGTAATATTACAGGAAGCGATGACCCTTTTGGGTAGTGAATCGGTCACAGTTTGTGAACGTTCTCTGAGGGAAGGCGTAATCGTAGACTGGATGCTAACCCACGGTTTAATTGAAGATAAGCTGCGCTATCAAAGTTCAGTTCGGGAACGGAATGTTCTCAAACTCGCTAATAAATACCATGTCAACTTAGAATATAGCGATCGCGTTGCAAAATTTGCCGAGAGTTTATTTGACCAAACTCAAGGTATTCTGCACCACTGGGGATCTGATGAACGACAACTGTTGTGGGCGGCTGCAATATTACACAATTGCGGTCATTATGTCAGCCATTCGTCTCACCACAAGCACTCATACTATCTAATTCGCAATGGTGAATTGCTTGGTTATACAGAAACCGAGATTGAAATCATTGCCAATTTAGCGCGTTATCATCGCAAATCACCGCCCAAGAAAAAACATGAAAATTACCAGAGTTTGCTGACTAAACACCAGCGACAAATGGTCAGTCAATTGAGTGCAATTCTCAGATTAGCGGTGGCATTAGATAGACGACAAATTGGTGCGATCGCTCAAGTCCAATGTGAGTATTATTCACAGTTTCGGCAGGTGAATTTGCTAATTTTCCCTTCTCAAACTGATGATGACTGTGCTTTAGAACTCTGGAGCTTAGATTATAAAAAAGGAGTATTTGAGGAAGAATTTGGAGTGAAATTAGTAGCGAGTTTAGAAAAGTCTAGCGTTACTAGCTTGTCTTAGAAACTAGGGTGCGTTAACGGAGTGTAACGCACCTGTACATAGTTTGTATGGAGTTTCTCGCTTGAGTGAGATACAAGAACCCCAACCGAATAGCACTAAGAAAAGGTAAAATCGTTGAGGCAGCAGGGGGTGCTCTTGAGCAAAGGAGCAGGGGAGAAAGAAGAAATTTGAAATTTTAGGCATTGCATTCAGATCATTGGTGTCAACTTAAGC
>NZ_KV757604.1:0-698 GCF_001712795.1 Nostoc sp. KVJ20 | reverse complement strand
GAACTGAAGTTCCTTGCGGGACTGACCTCACTTCCATTCCCATCTCCTAAAAAGTTAGGCTCAATATAAAAGCTTGGGGTAAAAATTAGATATATTTATCTAGTTACTTTTTAATTAGCAAAAAAAGTGTCTATTATATCATAAGATGATTTATCTTAATATGCTTTTGAAATTTAATTAAACCTTCTATCTAATTTTGACATCCTACTTAAGTACCAATTTATAAACTGCCCTAAGAAGCATTTAAAAATAAAAATTACTAATTAGAATAGAATTAACAATCTATTTATATAGGTTATGTTGCTATTGGATATCTAAGCCGGGAAAACTTAGATATCCTTATATAAAATTTCAATAAAGCAGACTCAATTGGTCAGTTCTCTGCACTGGAGAAAACTCAGGTTTCAATGTATATATCGTACTACATTATTGTGATAATGTATCAGCTTTGGGAGTTATGCTCAATATCAAAGCTTAAGGTAAGTAAGTCGCCGAGAAAAATACAATGTATATGAAGAAATAATAAAGAAAGTAAGGTATGTTATGCCCTAGGCTAACGCACCTTGGATTGTTGACGGTGCATTGCACTGTGTGACACACACCCTACATTTAAATTCATCAACGTAGCTGGAAATAGCAGCAACGACTGACTTAAATAAATATGATGAATTTATCTGTCAAAGTTTGCAAACTCGGTT
>NZ_KV757603.1 GCF_001712795.1 Nostoc sp. KVJ20 | reverse complement strand
GCTGATATCTTCTAAGTTTTGAGCAATCGAGTCAGGAGTTTTGAGTTGAAGTGTAGAAAAATATCGCATTTTAAAACTCATAGTTTTCTAGCCCTACCAGTTTTCTAGAACCAAGCCCAAGGGAACTCCAAGAAATAAATTATCCAATATTGTGGGGTGGACATCTTGCCACTGGTGTCAACTTAACGCGAAATCGCACGTCCGCCAGTCCGCCAGGGATTGTAAATCCCTGTCTCATAGCTAAAGTCCTCTGAAGAGGACTAAAGAGCGCGAAAATTTTTAGTCTACTTCAGTAGACTTGAGCAATTAACTTCTAATTAGATATCTATCTAATTAGAACTATATAGGACTCATATTTGATTTCTGAAAAAACTCAGTACAACTAAGAAGCCTTCTTTCCTGTTGCCTGTTGCCTATTGCCTATTGCCTATTGCCTGTCTACGCAAATTCGTTCAGAAATCAAAGCGGATTCCTATATCTAATTGAAAAGCTCAGATCCCCAACTTCTCATAGAAATCGGGGATTTTTTTGTTCAGTTTAACTAAATTGTTCCTCTGCATCGAGGTTGAACAGCATTTGCAGAGTTTGCATACAGCGCCGTCTAGCTTCAACATCTTGCTGCGATCGCAATTGCACCATCGGGTCATGTAAAATTTTATTGACAATTCCCCGTGTTAATGCTTCAATCACCTCTTGATGTTTTTCCGCGAATTCCGAACCCAATCTCGACAAAGCTTTTTCTAACTCTTGTTCACGGATGGTTTCGACCTTATTTCGCAGACAGCTAATAGTGGTAACAGTTTCTAAACTGCGCCACCAAATATCAAAGGCTTCCACTTCTTCCTCTAAAAGTCGCTCTGCTTCTTGTGCAATCTTGCGACGGCTTTCGTAGTTTTGCGCTACTACTGCCTTCAAATCATCGACATTAAACGCTTGCACATTTTCTAGTTCATTCACATCCGCATGAACATTACGCGGCACAGAAATATCAAATAACATTAAAGAGCGCTGAACTTCTAAAACCATTTCCAATTTGGCACGGTCAAGTATTGGCTCTGTAGCAGAAGTACTTGTAAACACCAAATCACTATCGGCAATTACGCTCATCATTTCCGATAGCGGATGAATATTGATCGGTTGCTGAGGGAATTGCTTTGTTAATTCTAGGGCGCGATCGCGAGAGCGATTTACAATACTAATTTCCACAGCACCTTTAGAAATTAGGTGTTGCACCAGCAGCCGCGACATTTTACCAGCACCCAGAATTACTACTCTGCAAGCAGCTAAATTTGCTACTTTAATTTGTGCTAACTCCACAGCAGCCGAACTGATAGAGACAGCACCAGTACCAATACTAGTTTCAGTACGAACCCGCTTACCAGCTGTTAACGCTTGTTTAAATAATCGATTCAAAATGGTTTTTATACCACTATATTGCTGTCCCAGTTTGTGAGTAGTCTTCACCTGAGCCAGAATTTGACCTTCTCCAAGTACCAGACTATCTAAACCACCAGCTACCCGCATAACGTGCATTACTGCATCATCATGTAGCAACATAAATAAATGTTGTCGCAGAGAAAGCACGGGTAATTTACTGTATTCTGCAAGAAACTGCGTTACTTCCCGGATACCTTGGTCTGCTTCACTGGTGACAATGTAAATTTCCAGGCGGTTACAAGTGCTAAGAATTGCAACTTCGTCAATATGGGGATAGCTGGCCAGTTGAGCGATCGCACTTTCAATTTGTGGTTCTGGAATGCTCAGTTTTTCCCGGACTTCTACTGGGGCTGTTTTATGGCTTAACCCCACCACTGCTATATTCATTTGCTAAATTGTAGTTACTAGTTGGTAGTTGGCAATCTGGCATTAAGTAAGAATAGGGAATGGGGAATTTTTGTTTATTGGTTGATAGTTTTCTAACCAACCATTAATCACTAACTACTAACTACTAACTACTGTAAAGGTAAAGCATTTCGGTGATGATTTTTCCGTTTTATAGAAACATTTCTTTCCAAATGCTTTACCCTTACTTTTACCATTCCCCATTCCCTAAAAATTAGTTCAGTTGGAGAACTTTTGGTTCACCAAACAAGTGAATTGTATCAACAAATCGAGCAGTTTTAGACTGGTTAGAAATTACCAAGCTTTGAGTTCTTGCCCCGTCTTTGAAGAAACGTACACCTTGCATGAGATTACCACTGGTAATGCCGCTAGCCGCGAACAGAATAGTTTCACCAGATGCCAGTTCATGAGCATCATAGACCTTATCGGGGTCATTGATATTCATAGACTTTAAGCGATCGATGTTGGCTTCTCTGCTTTCTCCAATCAGACCTGTTTTGACTACAGCTGGATCGTAGATCAGTTGACCTTGGAAGTGTCCACCCAAAGCACGCATTGCTGCTGCTGAGATTACGCCTTCAGGAGCCGCACCAATACCCATCAGAGCGTGGATATTGGTTCCAGCAAAACCACAACTTATAGCTGCACCCACATCACCGTCTGAAATTAGGGCGACTCTCGCTCCAGCCTCACGGATTTCCTTAATTAAATCGTTGTGGCGTTCGCGCTTCATGACTACAACCACAAGTTCTTCAATACTCCGATCTAGACACTCAGAAAGAATCTTGAGGTTTTCTGTTGCTGACTTGTTGATGTCTACCTTGCCCTTAGCTGCGGGGGGTGCTGCTAACTTCTTCATGTAAAAGTCAGGAGCAGCAAATAATCCACCCTTTTCAGAAATTGCCAAGACAGCCATCGAACCAGGTTGTCCATAAGCTACCAAGTTGGTACCTTCACAGGGGTCAACAGCGATATCAATTTCAATTAATTCATCAGGGTTACAGACACTTTCGGCATTTGGTTGGGTACAGATACCAACTTCTTCCCCGATGTATAGCATAGGCGCGTCGTCACGTTCGCCTTCCCCAATCACAATGCGACCGCGCATGTGGATTTTATTCATCCGCTCCCGCATAGCTTCCACAGCTACCTGGTCAGCGATGTTTTTTTCGCCTTTGCCCATCCACTTTGCAGATGCGATCGCGGCTTGCTCTACTACTTCAATAATCTCTAAACCAAGTGTATTTTCCACAGAGTTTGCCCTCTCAGCTGCTTGAATTTGCGTCGTTTTATCTGCCTATTTCAGTTTTCAAGTCTACCAAAGGGCGGATACACGTGGAAGAAAGTTAAGTTTTACTGCTAACTCGTTAGAAAAGTGCCAGTTAAGACATCCTAATTTTTCACTCCTACAACTCCAGTATAAAACCTGTTTAAAAGTTACTAAGTTAAGAACTGGTACAAATATTTAGCAGTGTATATCCATAATGTTGCTTTTATTCAGGTCTATCTTTAGGTATAAAATAACAAACAAGAAAGCTAGTAGATTCACTAAAAACTGAAAAACGATACACAAAGTAAATATCTTGTCAAATTAAGAGGTTAATCGTGTTTATAGACTACATCACACTCATGTTGATCAATATGGTAGCTGGGTTATTTCTACTGGCTGACTATGTTTATCGGGGTATAAATAGTTCTAATCAGAGGCAGTGGATTCCCGGTTTTGGGATTACAGGCGCGATCGCACTCACAACTGGTTTACACATGAGTTTTACCTGGCCTGTTATCGGTAGTTTTAACATTGCATTCGGTGAAACAAGTGTTCTTTTTGGAATCTTGTTTGTGGCGGCTGCGGTTTCTCTTGCTCAAAATTGGGATTTATTGACAATAGCAGTTTATGGTTTTTTTGCTGGCGTAGTTGCGATCGTAGTGGGTATCCGTATCATCAACTTGAATTTGACAAAGCAACCGCTTTTGTCAGGAATGGGCTTTATTTTAACTGGCTTAGGTGGTATTTTCGCTGCGCCAACCCTCTATTGGAAAACCAACCGAACTTGGCGACTAATTGGCGTAGCAGTGCTGATAGTTGCCGCTTTAATTTGGGCATTGACTGGCTATTTAGCTTACTGGAATCATTTAGAGAGCTTCCAAAAGTGGGTTCCAGCGCCGATGCGATAAGCAATGATCTAGGCTAGAGACATAGTTAAAACCTTGCTTAATAAAAATATGCTGGACTTTCTTAATCCCCTCTTAAATCGCCATCCAGAGCGAGTTAAAGCCAACGTCGAACTTTACACGTGGCAAACTTGTCCTTACTGCATTCGTGCCAAAATGCTGCTGTGGTGGAAAGGTGTAAATTTTACTGAATATAAAATCGACGGCGACGAAGCAGCCAGAGCTAAAATGGCAGAACGCGCTAACGGACGCCGTACAGTACCACAAATTTTTATCAATAACCAGCACATTGGCGGCTGCGATGATCTCTATCAGCTAGACACACAAAGTCAACTCGATCCCCTTTTAGCCCAAGCCGCTATTTAGAAATCAAATCAACCCCAACAATTTTCTTGGCGATGCTATGTTGGGCAATTTTGGATTCTAAATTTCTCGGTAAGCAAGTTCGTAGTAAGGACTTTAGTCCTTATTTTCTAAGCACTAAAGTGCTTACTACAAACTTTTCATTACTAGCTTGATAAAGTGCCAGTAAACTGTAGGGCAAAAAATATCAAATTGATAAGAATATGCTAACTAAATACACAGAATATCTTATACATCAACAATGGATGAGTTGTGCCCTAGAATTAGCAAAAACAGCAGGTGATGCAGGTGAAGTCCCTGTAGGTGCTGTTATCATTGATCCAACAGGCAAATTGCTGGCACAAGGAGAAAACAGAAAAGAACGCGACAAAGACCCCACCGCTCATGCGGAAATTCTCGCTCTCAAGAGAGCTGCAACAACTTTACAAAATTGGCATCTTAATGAATGCACACTCTACGTAACTCTTGAACCTTGCCCGATGTGTGCAGGTGCGATCGTCCAAGCGCGTCTAGGATTAGTTGTATATGGAGTAGACGATACAAAAACTGGCGCAATTCGTACAGTTATTAACATACCCGACAGTACTGCTTCTAATCACCGTCTCCAAGTAATCGGAGGCATTCTAGAGTCAGCTTGTCGTCAGCAATTACAGACTTGGTTTGCCACTAAGCGGCGTAGGGTAAACTAACGGACAGAGGTAAAACTGTCCATCTAGTACGACACAAGTCACGCAAGAGAATCTACGGTGTAACTAATCAGGCTTTTCGTTAAATTTTTACCCGTCAATCAGCTGCATCCGTCATGATGGAATTTTACTCTTCATCCGATACCTGCCAGCACCCACCAGGAAATCCTCAGGTAGATCGTACTACCTCAAGGGTTTCTCCTTGGTTAAGTCCCCTGGCATATTTATTAGGGCGTCACTGTCTATTACCATTATTCTTTGGACAAATTAGAATAACCGGACAAAAAAATATCCCCACAACCGGGCCTGTGATCCTTGCGCCTACCCATCGGGCGCGTTGGGATGCGTTGCTTGTACCCTACGCTACTGCTTGTCTGAGAAAGCAAGACTTGCGGTTTATGGTGACTATTGACGAATGCCAAGGTTTGCAAGGCTGGTTTGTCCGACGCTTGGGGGGGTTTCCTGTGAATTCTAAGCATCCGTCAATTCGCACACTGCGACATGGAGTAGAGTTACTTCAGCAGCACAAAACCCTGGTAATCTTTCCAGAAGGTAATATTTTTCGCGATGGCCAAGTTCACCAGTTAAAGCCGGGAATTGCTCGTCTTGCTTTGAGTGCTGAATCTAGTTATTCCGGGTTGGGAGTGAAAATTATACCCATAGGCATTAATTACAGCCAACCTTATCCAAATTGGGGTACAGATGTAAATATTGACATTGGCTCCCCAATCAGAGTGACGGATTACATGAGTGGCTGTATAAAACAAGATGCCAAAAGCATCACATCTGATTTAGCAAAGGCACTGCAACAATTAAGCCATCAAGAAACAAAAGTTACTAATCACGCATTTGCAGAAATTACTAATTCTTGATCTAGTTAAACATCAAGAGTTCCAAGACTGGCTCTTAAGCATTGACCATTAACCGTGCATGATTAAGAAACTGCACGTTTTCAAGATTTGACACTAATTGCTAACTGCTATACCCATCCTAAATAAGTAACAAAAGATTAGTGATATTTTGTAACCCTTGAGGATGTATACATATATAGATTACTCTCTATCTACGCGATATTCAGCCAAATTGGCATTTTTTTGAGTAAATAGCTAAGAGTTGTCTGCAAACTATTGAATTGATTGATGATATATAGAGAATTAACGCGTTAACTCAGTCCACTGTGGGTATCGCTAATCACAACTATTTAAGTTAGTTACTATACAGGGGTAATGGGAACTCTATTAAACCGATTTTCAGTCCTAAATCAGAGATACTTAGGATGTAACTTTGCTTTGTCCAAGACCAAAACAGAGTTAAGATACCCGAAGTTTCCATAACTTGTTTATATAGTTGTCGCACTAATTGATCCCATGAACACTGCTGCCGCTGTTACCTTGATGCACCGTACTGTTTTATCAGTCATAGCAGTCCTTAGCCTGCTATCACCTGTGAATGCTCAGGTATCACAGTCACCAGGCACTACCAGCCAACCACAACCCATTGACCCCAACGATCCCAATAACCTCCGCCCCATAACCCAAAGTAACAGCCTTTTGAGCATTGAAGGTGGCGATCGCTTAGTAAAAGATGCAGAACAAGCCGTTTCTGCTCAAAACTACCCCTTAGCTGCCAAGAAACTGCAAGAAGCACGTCAAGTTTATAATCAGCTATCTAATTTTTATCAAGAGTTAAATTCTAGCTTTTCGGGAATTGACAACAGAGTTTCTGATTCTCAGCGTCAAAAAGCTCTATTAACAGCCCAAAAGCGAGATGAAGCTACCTTTCAGTTAGCATTGGTACATCGCGCCCAAAATCAGCCAGAATTAGCTGTACCGTTGTTAGTTCAAATAATTAAGAGTCAAAATCCGACGCGGGATTTAGGCAAGAAAGCCTATAAACAGTTGTTTGAATTGGGTTTTGTTGATTCTCCCTATCCCAGAGAAGGTGGTACTTCATCTTCCTCATCCCCAAAAAAATAAATTAAATTGGCGTTGCCTGTTTTTCCTTATCTCCCCAACTAGTCGCCTGGGAATCCCCCAGTGCTAGGATAGAGCTATCTACCGTAGCCAAAAACTGAGCGTTCTCAAAAATACACCTCAGAGGCGTGTTTATCTACAGCCTTGCCAAAACCTAAAGTTGGCACAGGCATTTGCTCCATATCTGTTAATAATAGAAAAGTAAGTTTTTTCAGGAATTGCGATGATTAGTCCGCAGCAGGTTGAGGCAATGATCAAGGCGGAACTGCCAGACGCCCAGGTTCAGGTGCAAGACTTGACTGGTGGCGGTGACCACTATCAGGTGACAGTAGTTTCATCGCACTTTGCAGGTAAGGGACTAGTGCAACAGCACCAGTTAGTTTATGGTGCGTTGGGTCAAGCTATGTCAACTGAAGCAATTCATGCCTTGGCGGTAAAAACATACACTCCCGAAGCTTGGCAAGCAACAGCAAGTTCCTAAAGTTATGAGTTAGAAGTTAGGAGTTATGAATTTTTAACTCCTCACTCTTCACTCCTCACTCTACTAATGCAACATAGGAAACACAAGTACCATGACACCAGAACTCAAAGACAAAATTGATAACTTGCTACAACAGAACAAGATTTTAGTTTTCATGAAGGGAAACAAGTTAATGCCCCAATGTGGTTTCTCCAACAACGTTGTGCAGATTCTCAATACCTTGGGAGTTCCCTTTGAGACGGTTGATGTTCTATCAGACTCTGAAATCCGTCAAGGAATTAAAGAATACTCTAACTGGCCGACAATTCCCCAAGTGTATATCAATGGTGAATTCGTTGGTGGTTCTGACATCTTGATTGAACTGTACCAGAAAGGTGAATTGCAACAAAAGGTAGAAGTAGCTCTAGCCTCGTAATCTCTGGTTAACAACATACCCTTTGGTTTGTTGTTAAATCTGTGCTTTGCAATCAAGGCAATGTATCGTTTTTAATGTCCTTGAAAGGGGAAATATATATACCTCCCCTTTCAAGGTTTTTTAATAGGTTTCTGATCAAAAAACTTGACCGAAATAACCAGAAAGCCCGTTTAGAACAAGATTCTAGAAATTATCTTGTTCCCAGTCAAAGACTAGGAATACCTAATGAGGCTACAGCCCACAATTACAGCTAGAAGCTAGAAACGAGGTTTTAAATGGGTTTCGGCTTAAGTTGACATCAATGACGAGATCCCCACCTCACAATAAATAATTGGATATTTTTTTATGAGGACTAAAGTCCCCACTACAAACCTTTAATTATTTACGCCCACTTACTTAGGTCAACAATCCCCTCAGTCGCATTGGCAAGACCAATATAGGGCTGAGGGGATGCGTTTTATCAATACAATAATTTCTCCAAATTTCACACCACAGCAACCCGTTGAACAATACAGATAATATGCTATAATTATCTGCGGTAATTAACGGTTACTATCAATAACCAAGTAAATGGTACTTAGTAGTAATCGGGTTGTGGCTGTGGTTGCGGCACTGCAAAATTTGACCCATCGTACAAGTAGCGGCTGGCTTCCTCTTCTAGGCGATGAATCAGATATGGTTCAATGACGTTGCTATGTCGCAATGCGGCTAGATATCCATCCAAATACATCCGCATATCATCCGTGCGATAACCGCGATTCCATAACTCGGCGAAGGCGTCGGTGAGTCTTTGGTAATAGCGGATGGTTTGTGTGTCTTGGAGCATAACTGCTGTATTAATCTCTTTGGAATGAGAATTGTAAATGATTCGCGCTCAAATGTGAAGTGTAATTTCACTTTGGCATCAACTCAAAGTCAACACATCTACGTTTGATCAGTACCCTCCTAGCAGCTACAAGCTACTTTAATCCTATTCCAGAAAACATCGATTCTAGTGACTAGCTAAGTTATTTTTGTGATTTTCATGATCAACAGCCCAATTCTATTGGTGTTATATTCCTGGATAGGGGACGCTAGATTTTTGTGGAAAAAATCTACTTTCATCAGGTTAAAAAGCTGTTGTAGTAATGGTTAGCTGGTTGCATTATAAATATTTTCCACATTACACCTATCTAAAAACAGAATATTAAGCTAAAAGAACTTTTGATAAGTCTAACAAAACTTTCGATAAATTTAATAAAAATTTAACAATATTTCTAATCGCCTTTTAGCAAGGCATAAATTAAAGATATTGCCACTCTTTTTATGAGGAAATGTAAAGCTAATAGTAATTGAAGTAACAAAGGCTACAAAACCTTAGAGATGGGCTTGTTACTTTGAAAGTCATCAGACGCTAAGGGGTCTTGCCGCCGTGGGTTCGGTTTGTATAGAAATCATTGAGGGGAATCCCCATCTGAGGTCGTTGTTGGGTTGGCACTTGCAACAACTGGAATACCGTGTGCATCAAGCTGCCAGCATTTATCAAGCAAGGGAAGTATTTTTAAGCCATCAACCAACACTGGTAGTCTTAGATGCAGACCTGCCTGATGGTGATGGCATTGAGTTTTGTCGTTGGTTGCATCGTCAGCAACAGCCTCTAATCTTAATGCTATCTGCCCGTAATAGTGAAGCTGATATCGTTGCAGGTTTAAAGGCGGGTGCAGATGATTACTTGAGCAAACCTTTTGGGATGCAAGAGTTTTTGGCACGGGTAGAGGCACTGATTCGGCGGAAGCGCACACCTACTGCACCAGCTTACTTGGATTATGGCACTTTGCAAATCGATTTAGTTCAGCGTCGTGTCCGTTTCCAAGGGGAGTTCATTGACTTAACGCCCCAGGAATTCAGTTTGCTGTACGTTTTGGCACAAGCTGGGGGAGTACCTCTGAGTAGGTCGGAATTGCTGCGTCGTGCTTGGCCTGATGCTATCGATAACCCTCGTACCATTGATACTCACGTTTTGTCGCTGCGGAAAAAGGTTGAACTTGATCCCCGGCAACCCAATTTGATTCAAACTATCCGCAATGTTGGATACCGTTTTAACATGGAAATTTTGAATACTAATATTTCACAGTCACAAACAACAAAGTTAGCTAGAGAAAGATTTAGTAATCAACGTTCAACACTTAGTAGTAGTCAAGTGTGATGGAAATGGGGAGTGGGATATGAGGGAGATGAGGAAAATAACTTATGTCCAATGCCCAATACCCAATGCCCCATGCCCAATGACAATTGACTCATCCAAAATTTAAAATCCAAAATCGTCTTGCTCTGTTGCTTGAATCAGGCTTTTTCGTAATTCAATCCAGTCTATCTCTGAGGCTGTTTGATTTGCGAATAAATGACCTTGTTGCAGGTGTAATAACCGATTGCAAAACATCTGGGCTAGTTCCAGTTGGTGATTTACCATCAGAATTGTGGTTTGATGAGTTTGACTCAACTGGGTTAAGATTTGCATTAGATAAGTAGCCGTACCAGCATCTAGGGCAAAGGTTGGCTCGTCTAATAATAATATTTTAGGCTGGATGACTAAAGCACGAGCGATCGCTACTAGTTGTCGTTGTCCCGCAGAAAGTTGCACCTCTGTTCGCCCTAACCATTCATTGGGAATGTGCAGTTGGTCTGTCCAGTAATTGACTCGTTGCTGAATTGTCTGTTTGGGCAAACCACGCAAAACTAAAGGATAAGCCAAGGATTGCCCAACTGTCATCCCCAACAGTTTAGATTCTTGCAATACAAGTGTCACTATTTGGCGTAGCTGGATGACAGGAATTTGGCGATATTCTTGATTTTCGAGATAGAGTTTACCACTTGTGGGTTCAATTAGGCGGTTGATAAGGCGTAATAACGAAGTTTTTCCAGCGCCTACTGGGCCTACAATTACAATGCGATCGCCTTGGGATGCCTCAAAGGAAATATCCTGCAATATGGCGTATCCCTGCTGATTGCCAGGAAGTTGGGTTTTCAGCTTTGTAAACAGATTAACTTGCTCTAGCCTGAGTGTGGCTTTTGCTGTGTTCAAGGGAGTGGGGAGTGGGGAGTGGGGAGAAAACAATACCCATACCCAATTTTAAGTTAATTGTGCAGTAGTTAATGCTGTAGCGATCGCCCAACCATCGACTAATAGTAGCAGCAGTGTGCATCCCAGTAAAATCAGGTACATCCACGGCTGCGCTAAAGGGCGAACATCTGTGGTGTCAATGCTCGTTTTTGCTTGGACAATTTGCACCAAACGGGCAAATCCAGCTACACGCATCGGTAATAAATAAGCTTTCCCATCCTGGCTGAGGAAGTAATAAACTAGCCCTCCTTGTCCAGTGCTGCGGGGTTTTATCTCTTTGACTTGTGACCAAGGTAAATACCAGCCTTTACGAAAAAACCTCGGCACCCAAGCGGGGTAAGTAACCTGAATTCCCTCGTCATCTACCATTACTTGTTCAGTTAATACTGCGTACAAGGCAACTAAACCGATGCCAATTCCTATCCACAATAATTCTGGAGGTACGGGTGCGGCTGTTACCTGCGATAAAAAAGGTAATGGGACTGTGAGTGCTATGTATAGACTCAGCAACGTTATCCGAATCAAAGGAGACAGACGAAAAATAGAAGCTGAGATATTGGCTGAGTTTGCTGTCACGGCTCAATTACAATGTTTTTCTTCATTGTAGGGTAGGTCTATGTTTTAGCTGGAGTGTTGCAAATAAGGTATGCCACTTTAATAATTCGTAATTCGTAATTCGTAATTCGTAATTTTTTAGGGTAAATACTTTTGTACTACAATCCAACCAGTAAGGGATACCCAGGCAAATCCTATAAATAGAATAATATTTACGCCGATGTGTAAGGGTCTAGCCCAAGGTCGTCTGACACTAATTTGTGTGGCGCTAAAAGCAGATAGTAAAACTAATGCTACGACTATTAACCCAGCAACTAAGTGTGACGAGTGTCCTAGTGAACCAAAGTGCCCCCAAGTGCCAACAATGCCGATCGCTAGCAACAGTAGCACTAAACTTACCATGCTGATGCCCATTGCATAGTGGAGCGATCGCACCCCTTTATTACCGCCCATAAATGGCGTGATAAAAGGAAATTGCTGCGAAGTTCTCGCCCGAAACATCCAAACGCCGGTGACTGCTAACATCAGATATGCCAGCAGGGACAACCCCATAGACCAGGCGGCTATTTTCCACAACCAAAGAAATGAAGGCAGATTCATAAGATTGATTGTAAATGAGAGTGGGGGGCAGGAGAGCAGAGGAGGATAATTAATGACAAATGACAAATGACAAATGACCAATAAATATATAAACAAAAAGGGCTGCTGAATTAGCAACCCTTAAATTTAGATAAAATTGTTTTTTTTAATCAACCGATGCTAAACCAAGGATTTGCAAGGGTTTTGTAGTATCTCCGATTTTTGTATTAATTTGCTGCACCATTAATTTGGTATTAATAGGGTCTTTTCCATCTGATGAGTCTGTATCAAACTCATAAGTACTGGGTTCTTCGAGCATCAGGCGATCGCACGGAATCTTATCGGATAAAATTGCACTTGCCATCATCCCTGTATGAATCTCCACTTGACCTTTTCGCGGAGCTTCAAAAACTAAACGTTGTCCAGGGAAAACAACCCTTTCAAAGTACCAGTTGGGAATATTGCAGATGCGAGCTACCTGTATTTTGCTCGTGGCATTAATGTAGCAGCAGAGAATTTTTCCTGATTGCTCAGGTGGTAGAGGATCTAATATTTGAGCCATAACTGCTGAGGAGCTTTACGCCACAATTTTACATTACACTAGCCAAGCCTAGCATCCACTGATCCCCAGTTGTTGTAACTGCGAATACCAACTGAGTATTTGTAGATTATTTCTGTCTAAAGATATATTTTTAGTTATGAAAATTTTGTAATTATTCACACCTTTTTCGGAATTATACACTATAAATAAAAGTTTTTAATATTTTATCCTGGTATAAAAGCTTCAATTCTCTGAAAGCAGATTGTTAGGGAATTGACATAACAACGATCCCCTTCCTTTTATCATAGCGAGGAAGTGAGTTTTGCTGTTTCATCTATCTCAGAATTAATCGCCTGGGATCATCACTTAATGAATAAACTCGATGTTATGGTAAAGCTATATGAAAAATGTCTTCATAAACCTCTCTATAGATTCTATGTATGTTTTATGCACAGCAATTTTAGCGTTTTCCGCAGTTGCTAACAGCAGGTTTCTAATACCAACAATCGGCTGAAATGTCAAGCACGATTGTGATAAATAAAACCAAATAAAACAAGCACACACTGTAAGACTAGATGTTTCTCTCGCTTTCTCCACAGATTGGCAAGATGGAAGTTAAAACACAGATGATGGAAAATCGAATTCTTTACGTTCGCCTTCCTTGTAACCCCATCTTTCCTATTGGGGTTGTCTACCTGAGCGATCATGTCCACAAGCAGTTTCCTAATATTGAACAGCGCATCTTTGATTTAGGAACAGTGCCACCTTTAGATTACAGTTCGGCTCTGGATCGCTGTATTGATGAATTTAAACCGACACTACTAGTATTCTCTTGGCGGGATATTCAAATTTATGCCCCAGTTGGTGGACGTGGTGGCAACCCACTGCAAAACGCCTTTGAATTTTACTACGCCAAGAATCCTCTACTGAAACTACGTGGGGGATTGGGCGGTTTGCGAATCTTCATCGCTTACTATGTAGAGTTGTGGCAAAATCAGGGCTTAATCAAACGCGGTTTAAAGCGTGCCCAAAAATATAATTCTGATGCTCGTGTAGTTGTCGGTGGCGGTGCAGTCAGTGTATTTTACGAACAATTGGGTAAAAGCTTACCCCAAGGAACAATTATTTCTGTGGGTGAAGGCGAAACTCTGCTGGAAAAACTTTTAAGTGGCAGAGATTTTCGAGATGAACGCTGTTACGTTGCCGGAGAAACTCAACCACGAAAACGGCTAATTCACGAACAACCCACCCCAATAGAAAAAACAGCTTGTAACTACGACTATATCGAAAGCATCTGGCCGGAATTTAACTTTTACCTGCAAGAACAAGACTTTTATATAGGTGTACAAACGAAGCGTGGTTGTCCTCACAACTGTTGTTATTGCGTCTACACCGTCGTCGAAGGCAAACAAGTACGCATTAACCCAGCAGATGAAGTAGTTGCTGAGATGCGCCAATTATACGATCGCGGCATTCGCAATTTCTGGTTTACCGATGCCCAATTCATCCCCGCGAAAAAATTTATCCCCGATGCTGTAGAACTATTGCAAAAAATCGTCGATTCTGGTATGACAGATATCCACTGGGCAGCATATATCAGAGCCGACAATTTGACACCAGAGTTGTGTGACTTGATGGCGAAAACCGGGATGAACTACTTTGAAATCGGGATTACCAGTGGTTCTCAAGAACTCGTGCGGAAAATGCGGATGGGGTATAACTTGCGAACCGTCTTGCAAAACTGCCGTGACTTAAAAGCTGCTGGTTTCAACGACGTAGTTTCCGTAAATTACTCCTTTAACGTGATTGACGAACGTCCCGAAACCATCCGTCAAACCATCGCTTACCACCGCGAACTAGAACGGATTTTTGGTGCTGATAAAGTCGAACCCGCCATTTTCTTTATTGGACTACAACCCCATACCCATTTAGAAGAATACGCTTTCAAAGAAGGCATCCTCAAACCAGGATACGATCCAATGAGTTTGATGCCGTGGACAGCCAAAAAACTTCTCTGGAATCCCGAACCCCTTGGTTCATTCTTCGGCGAAGTCTGCTTGCAAGCTTGGCAACAAAACCCCAACGACTTCGGACGCGAAGTCATGAAAATCTTAGAAGAAAAACTGGGTTGTGCTGACTTAGAAGCAGCACTGACAGCACCATTAGAGACGAAAGAAAAACAGTTAGCGGGTGTATCCTAGAAAACACTAAAATGTGGGGAAATTCAGAATTCTGAATTTCTCCCTCTATCTTCCTCAGTGCCTCTGCGGTTATTTTTACCAAATCCCATGTTAGAAGGTTCAATCCTACAACAGCTTGAAGCAGCCCATCGTCATACCACCAGGCCAATTCGATTCGGTGTTTACTACAAAAATACCTTAGTTGCCCTGTGCCACGCTTTAGAAGACCATATCTTAACCGATGACGGTACACCCTTAGTCATTACAGCTTTTCAACAAGGTAAATGGTATCTACAAGAAGCTGATCGATATGCAGACATCGCCCAGTACAGCCGCGAAATTGCGATTATGGCAGCTGCGGAATCTGGCTTTGCTGAACATCCTACCAGCCAGCTACCCAATGTAGACTTGGTAGGATTAGATGCAGGCGATCCGGTGGCGCAAGAGTGGCACTTAATTATTTTATCGTCTAAATACACAGCAATGGTAATTTGTCAAGAATTATCTGAAGCTGATTATGGCAGCGCTGGAGTACCGACATCAGATTTAGAGCGTAAATTTTATGGCTTGTGGACATTTGAGCCAGAGTTAGTACAAGAGACAGCAGAAATTGCGATCGCTCACATCAAAAAATACAACCCAGAATTGGCGGAAAAACTCACAAGCGATAAGCAGCAAATTGTACCGTCAATGGATAGATCCCAAAATTTAGGTGCAGTTGTCTCTCGTGTAGTAGATTACCTCCAGACTGGGCAAGAGAATTTATCTATCCCTACAGCGCTTCAGAAACAAACGCTGGATCGCAACTTGGTTTCTAACGAAATCCAAGCCTTTTTGCGAATGGCGCAACTGATGGATATGGCAGATGTCAACAATCCAATGGCAGCTGCGGAAGTAGTAGTACTTGCTGAAGCGATCGCCCAGCTTTTGGATCTTCCCGCATGGCAGATTAAGAGATTGCGGCTAGCGGCTTTGTTACATCGCATAGATCCATTACAAAATGCCGAAAGTGTCCTGACTTCTGGTAATATACCAACACGCTATCAAGAAGATGCCCCCAGTTGTCCTTTAATACCAGGGGCGCAAGTATTGCGAACTATGCCAAGATTACGAGCAGTTGCCCAAATTATTACTCACCAAAGCGAGTGGTGGAATGGCACAGGGGAACCAGCAGGTTTAGCTGGAGATGAAATTCCCCTAGAGTCGAGAATTTTGGCATTATTGGCAGACTTTCAGTGGCGAGTCAATCAGCGAAAATCGTCAAATCAAAGCCGGGAACAGATATTTACTCAAGCTTTAGATGAGTGCAAACAGCAAGAATCTACGCGCTTTGACCCTAAACTTGTAGATACCCTAGCTTTATTAGTTATGGGTTTACAACAAGGACTCGACTTACCCTTGATGACACCCAAATTCAGCGCCGGCATCTGGATACTTGATTCCCAATGGGATAGCCACAGCAAGATCAGTGAAGAGATTAGTAGTTACTTTACATGAATATTGAAACCATTAGATTAGGAAAACTCAAACAACTTCCAGGCGCAAATTTAGAAGACGAGGAACTCTCCCGACTGGATTTAAGCCGGATTAATCTTGCTGGCGCTACCCTTGTAGGTGCTAATTTTGCTGGTTCTAAGCTCGAAGGTGGACATTTGGAAGGGGCGAATTTGATGGGAGCCAACCTCCAAGCAACTGACTTGCGGGCGAATCTGATGGGAGCAAACCTGATGCAAGCAGATTTAACGGGCGCTGACTTGCGGGGTAGTAATTTGCGCGGCGCTAACTTGATGGGAGCAAGACTTAGTGATGTGTCATTGGTGGGTGCTTTCTTGAGTGGCGCCAATTTGATGAATGTGAACTTGCAAGGCGTAGACTTGCGCGGTGCTGACTTGCGCGGTGCAAACCTAACAGGGGCAAATCTCAAAGGTGCAGACTTGAGTCGCGCCGATTTGCAAGGGGCTTTATTGAGTGAAGCAAACCTGGAAGAAGCTGACTTGCGGGGGGCGAATTTGGCGGGGGCGAATTTGACGGGAGCGAATTTACTCTGTGCAGAGTTAGAAGGTGCAAATTTAAGCGGCGTTAATTTGAATAAAGCATGTGTGGTGGGGACAGTGGTTGAGACGCTTGCGTAAAGATTGCACCAAAAAGCCCAGTATACTTGGCTATTGTTAAAATTTTCGCAGATGAAGCAGGTGAAAGTTTGTGAGCCTAAAAGAAATTATCAGACTAGCAAAGCAGCTTTCAACTGTGGACAAGATACGTTTGATCCAGCAAATTGCTCCTGATATAGAACGCGAGTTAACAGATAAACTCTCTAACTTTCCCCGACAATCCTTATGGGGACTCTGTGCTGATTTAGGAAACGCACCTTCCACACAGGAAATTGATGTAGCCCGTAGTGAAGAATGGGCTAATTTTCCACGGGAGGATATTTGATGCTGTGTGCTGTAGCTGACAAATATGTACTCCTGGGAACAAGGCAACTGATTAATTTTGAAAACATCCTTTCTTGATTTTACTAAAAATAAAAGGATCTCCCAAATATTTACCTAACCTAGTTTTGCAAGCAGGTAGCCCTAATTTGGCGCGAAATTCTTCGTCGTATACTGCTTGTTCCCATTTTTGTGCCAATTTAATCTGCTCGGTTGTCAGATTTTTAGTATGACGAAAGTCTGTTCTATCTACGCTACTTTGAGTAAAGTCAACATCACGGAGGTTTGCACCTCTTAAATCATTTCCATCCAATTTTGCGACATTTAATCTAGCACCAGTTAAATCTACATTTCTTAAGTTGACATTGACAATTAATTCGCTGTGGCTTAAATCAGCATTTTGTAAGTTTGCCGACTGAAGGTTAGCATTGCCGAGGCTCGCGTAAGATAAATTAGCTTGATTTAGATTTGCTCCCGTTAAATCTAAACCTGTAAGGTAGGCACTTTTTAAGTTAGCACCACTTAAATTTGCAGCACGGAGATTACTATCAGAAATAAATAAGCCAGAGAGATTAGTATCAGAAAGATTAGCTGATTGTAAGTTAACTTTCTCTAAAGAAACTTTATAATCAGCATTACAACTAAAATCAATATCACCGATTTCTGAGAATCCAGATTCTCCACGATCATCTTCAGATTTATCAGTCCATCGCATCTCTGCTTGGCGTAGATCAGATCCTTGTAAATTTGCACCATCTAATTTAGCATCTGTCAGTTCAGCTTCTCTTAAATCTGCTCCAGCTAAATCAGTATTTGTTAAATCAGCACCACCTAAATCACACTTGGGGCATTTTTTAGTTGTTAGCAACTGCTTCATATGGGCGGAATTTGAAGTTTTTTTAGCCTCACAATTTTTACAACCAGAAAGAAAAGTAAGTAATAAAGCTGATAGAATTAATATTTTTATTTTCATATATGACGCGATCGCTCAGTTCGCCCCCGTATCCACAAAGCTAGTACACTCATTAACAACACCCCCATCACTCCTTGTAGGGGATTATTATTCACACCAGTTACCCAATCAGGAACTTGACCAGAATATTTCACTAATTTACCTACATTAATAATGTAGTAACCCCAAACTAAACCACCATGCAAACCAATTGGAAAACCCAAGCGTCCTCTCCGCCAACGCTTTCCCCATACTTGCGTTAATCCCAGCAGTACTAAAGCTGGAAATTGCGGCAGTGTATGAATAATTGCCTCTAAGGGTTTAATAAAGTGCAATGTAGCAAACGAAGTTGCATCTGTCCACAGTGCCACACGCAGACTGTAATCTCGTTGTAACTCATCTAACAACCAGCCTCGGAATAACAATTCCTCAGCAAATCCGATGCCCAAAGCAACAAGTAAACCCTCAAAAACAACTTTCAGCAAAAAAACTTTCGGTTGTTGCCACACCAACCAACCCAACAAACTTTGTACCCCAAAAAGTATCAGAATATTAATTATCCCCAGAGCCAAGCCACGCAGTAAATCCACACCGTTTTGCCGCGTGAATTCTAAGCCATAATGCCTCAGAATTTGGGGCTGCTGGTAGACATATTTACCCCATAGTCTCAGGAGAAAAATAAATATTGCATATAACAATACCAAAGTCAATATACTTTCTAAGTTTGAATCATGCACTAGTAAGTATATTGGTGTAGCAAATGGCAACCATAGCAACAGTAAAGTCAAAATAAAAGCACCCAGCCTAATAGGGGCAGGGCGTTCAGCTAAATGGACAAGGTTTTTTTTCATACCAATGTTAAGTCACCAGTCAATACTCTATATTTCTACTAATGACCAATGACCAATGACCAATGACTATTCATCAGGTTCAATCGTGCTACTTAAACCGTGACTTTTCAATGTTTCGCAATAAAACTCAGCGTGTTCCAGGGCGCAAGTAATGACTAAAGCTAGCCCGTTAGTATGGGCTTCCATCATGATGCTAACAGCTTGGGGTTGGGTAAGGCTTGGTACAGTAGCGATTAGTGACTGCACAACATGCTCCATCGAGTTGTAGTCGTCGTTATGGAGCAAAACGCGATACCGAGGCGCGAGCTTGCGGGTTGTAGAAGGCTTTTGAATGGTTTCAACTGACACGGCTCTTTGCTCTTTTCTCGTTACTTCACTACAACAAAGTCTCTGTTTTGCGATCGCTTAACAGTCGTTTACCTATTCTATAGTATTTCTGCTCAGATACTATGCTAGGAAAACTCTTTGCTGCCAGGGATTGGTTGTATTAGTTTTGCGTAGCCACTTGTGAGACAGATGTCTAAGACATGGCTGCCATAAGAGTGCTACCCTAATTTTACAGAAGCTTTCCTTAACGTAGCGCATTTTCACTTTTAAGATTAAGGAAGTTGCAAAATAATCCTTGCCCCTGCCCAAACTGCATAATGATAGACATGAGCCTAGATTTTCTTCAACCGGGACAAATTGTGTCTTTAAAGTATGGCGACAGAAATCTGTATGCAGAAGTTATTCAATTTGTAGTTTCCCGCCAGCTGTGCTGGGTGCGTCCTTTATTAATGGTCACGTGGACTCAAGAATCGCCGCTAATTACCGATTTGCGAGATGCATCTGACTTGCTTTGGCCTGCCAATTTATTTCGACCAGCTTTAGATACAGAAGTGATTACCTTCTTGAGCCAACTTTTAGCAAAAGAACCAAAAACTGAACCTGACTCAGTAGCCAAACAGCAACTCAATCAGTTTATTCACCAACTTTGGCAAGCATACCAAGATAGTTCTGAGTGCTAAGTGCTGAGTTTTTTACTTAGCAATGACTGGCGATTTACTATGAATGCACGATGTAGAGGTTCATTATCAAAGTTTACGCCACCTTAAATATTTAAATAATTAGCCTCATAGAAAAGTTTTTAAGTCAAGAATCTCTCGTCATAAACAAGTTTCATGGCTCTTTTTCAATCCCCATTACAAAACTTAATTACGTTAGCGTAACGGTAGCGAGTCTACTTATCCTTACAGAGAAGCAAGCTATCGAGAGCTTCTCTTAGAGAGAGAGCATCATGACGACGAATTACGAATTACAAATTACGCCTAATGTGAATTAGGAAAAAAGGCGGGAGAAGTAAGAAGATGAAAGTTACCACACTTATCAAATCAGACTTCCCCCATGAATAGCATAGACCTGGGAACGTTAATTACAACAATATTTGTACTCGTAGATGATTGGTATCAAAAGCAAGTAAAAAACACAACAGTGGGAAAGCCAGGTGTGAAAGCCAGAATGAGTGATAGCGAAATTATGACACTAGCACTAGTCATGGATTATGTGCCGTTTCCGGAAGAAACGCAGTTTCTCGGTTTCATCAGGGGAAATTACAGAGAGTGGTTTCCGAATTTACTTGACCAAAGCCAATTTAATCGGCGGTTACGGCAATTGGATGGGATGTTAGAAAACTTACGCCGTAGTTGGGTGGAGCAATTGGTTGGGGAAGGTGAAAAATATTTCCTCCTCGACACTAAACCGTTACCTGTATTGGGACTCAAGCGTGACAAGCGATATAGTGACTTCGCTGGCAATGCTGCCCCCGGTCGGTGTGCTGCAAGAGTTATGAGCTATTTTGGCTACAAGCTAGTGATGCTGTCAACGTGGAATGGAATTCCTATTGCTTATGACGTAGTTCCTGCTAATACTGATGAAAGAGTTGCGGCTGAAGGTATTTTAGAGATGGTTCAGTATAGTGATATTTACGCGGATAAGGGTTTTATTTCTGCTGACTGGCAGGCTATGATCACTCGACGCACGGGGAATCGCATCTGGACACTCAAGCGCGAAAACCAGCATCTTCAACATTCTCATACTTTGAACCGTTTTATTAGCCGTGTTCGCCAGCGCGTCGAAGGTGTTTTTCACGAAATTCAAAATACTGGTCGTAATCCGGAACGCTTACTCAACAAGACTGTTGATGGCTTCTGTGTTCATATTGCTGCCAAAATTGCTTCTCACACTCTACGTCTATTGCTTCGTCGCCGTTTTGGCATCAATGTTCTCACTTTTCAGTCTCAACCTATTTAATTCACATTAGGCGTAAATTATTTTAAAATCCCAGGCTAGGAACCAACTGGACTCGTCCAGCATCCATCTCTGCCATTAATAATTCTAAGGCTTCGTAATCAACATCAGAAATGTAACCAAGTTCCGTCAGTTCTGAGTTTATTTCATTTTCTATCTCAGGAGTTAGTTTTTTAATGTCAAGAGCTTTTTCTACCAATTTACGAATAGCGTACTGAGTTCTCATAAGTAATAACCCAACTGTAATATGATACTAATCATCCCAGATCAGTCTCAGTATAAAGAGTGATCCAAATACTAACTTGCTAGTGATATATATCACAATTTAATTAGTTAGATAGATAATTCGCTATGACTTTCCGGTATACCATTAGCAACGCTAAAGTGGGAGATTTAACCTACCGTTAAGACTTGGCTAAATTAGCTCTAGTTATAGACTAGGCAAGGTTTCTCAGCATAGTTACTGATAATTTGTCTGCTCTATGGCTGTCTATAGTTGATTGTTTTTGAACTGAGATAAAAAAAAAGTATATATAAACACATTTTAACCTGGAATTATAACAATCTTTAAACAGACATACTAAACCAATAAAGATTCAGCAAAGAGAGCTAAGACGTATGGTCGATGCAACAAAATAGAGTTTATGTTCAAATAATCTTTAGCTTGACGCTTCGACAATTCTCAACAGGATGTAACTATGCAAGCAGTGCTTAACTATCCCAAGATTGCAGTTATTCGCCCCCAAGGGTGTTTGAATGCTGCAAACGCCTTGGAATTTGAACGAGATATGACCACAGCGTTGGCACAAAATGGTATTTCCATCTTGGTAGTAGACCTAGCAGCAGTAGAATCCTTAGACAGTGCGGGGTTGATGGCATTGTTATCTACACACAAGCTGGCTCTTACTTTAGGACGGAGTTGCCAGCTTTGCGCTGTTGCTCCAACAATTAGAATTATTTTTGAACTGACGCAACTCGATAGGGTATTTGAAATATTAGACGGTGAAGCCGAGTTGGCCCAAATATAAATTTATGTAAAATCACAAAGGTTCGGGAAATTTAAGTGGAGTTTATGTAAAGGAGTTGTAAGTTGCAACGATAAACTCTGTTAGAAGACCTAATTCAATGCTAAGGTTGGGATTGAGTAGCTGTAATTAAGGTAGCTAGAAGATAGCACAGTGGTTGTTGCAGTTGAAAGATTAATAACGTCGGGTATTTCAAAACCAGCTCGTTACTTGGGTAACGAGCTGTTAGCAGTACATAAACCTTGGGATACGACAGCAATACATTGGGTTTTAACATACCCAGAAGTGTATGAAGTCGGTGCATCTAATTTAGGGCACATCATCCTTTATAACATTTTGAATGCCCAACCACGTCAATTGTGCGATCGCGCCTACCTCCCAGGAAAAGACCTGGCAGACAAACTACGCGAAACTAATACGCCATTGTTTGCGGTAGAGTCAAAGCGATCGCTAACAGAATTTGACATTTTAGGCTTTAGCCTCAGTTACGAACTGGGTGCAACTAATATCCTCGAAATGTTGAATTTGGCTGGAATTCCCTTGACGTGGAGAGAGAGGCAGGGGAGTAGAGGAGCAGAGGGGCAGGGGGGTAGGGAATCTACCGATACCCAGTCCTCATTTCCGTTGATTTTCGCTGGTGGGCAAACAGCGACATCAAATCCTGAACCTTACGCTGACTTTTTCGACTTTATCGCCCTTGGAGATGGAGAGGAACTACTGCCAGAAATTGGTTTGGTATTGGAAGAAGGCAAACAAGCAGGATTAAGTCGAGAACATCTGTTACTGGATTTGGCACAGATACCAGGCGTATATGTGCCTCAGTTTTACGACATGGCAAAGGATGGCTCAGTTCATCCTTGTCGCCTAGATGTGCCGAAGCGAATTCTGCGAAGGGTGGCAACTCCCATACCAGCATATTCCATTGGTTTAGTTCCTTATGTAGAAACGGTGCATGACCGTTTAACCATTGAGATTCGACGTGGTTGCACTCGTGGCTGTCGCTTCTGTCAACCAGGAATGCTGACTCGACCAGCACGGGATGTAGAACCCGATAAGGTTGTAGAAGCAATTGAACAGGGAATGCGGGCAACTGGTTACAATGAGTTTTCTCTACTATCTCTGAGTTGTTCTGATTATTTGTCCCTACCAGCAGTGGGGATGGAAATCAAAAATCGCTTAAAAAATGAAAACATTTCTCTGACTCTACCAAGCCAACGGGTAGACAGATTTGATGAGAATATTGCCAACATCCTTGGAGGTACGCGCCAAGGTGGACTAACTTTTGCTCCAGAAGCTGGTACTCAGCGGATGCGAGACATCGTAAATAAGGGTTTGACGAATGAAGAATTGTTGCGGGGAGTAAAAACCGCTTGGGAGCAAGGCTGGGATAAAATAAAGTTGTATTTTATGATTGGCTTGCCGGGTGAGACGGATGCTGATGTTTTGGGCATTGCCGAAACAGTAAGCTGGCTACAGCGAGAATGTCGAGGTAAGGGTAGAAAACCCCTAAACTTTAACCTGACAATTTCTAACTTTACGCCCAAGCCCCATACACCATTCCAGTGGCACTCAGTTTCTACCGCTGAATTTAAGCGTAAACAAAACTTGTTACGGCAAGAATTCCGCCGAATCAAGGCAGTGAAGGTAAATTTTACTGATGTCCGCATTTCGGCAATGGAAGATTTTGTGGGACGAGGCGATCGCAATTTGAGCAAAGTCGTCCGCCGTGCCTGGGAATTGGGTGCAGGGATGGATTCCTGGTATGAAAATTTAGATCAAGCTTTTAGTGCTTGGGAGACTGCGATCGCCCAAGCCGATCTAGATTGGAAATACCGTCAAATAGAGAATGGCGAATGGAATTTATTTCATGTCCAAGAGCAGAAGAGATCGAAAGATGCGGAAAATGCCCAATTCTTAACTCCTAACTCCTCACTCCCTAGTACAGACACAATTAATCGCGTCTCTCCCCACTCCCTCGATATTCCCCTGCCTTGGGATCATATTGATACCGGGATTGACAAAAAGTGGCTCCAAGAAGACTTGCAACGTGCCTTAGAAGCTGCAATTGTACCCGATTGCTCCTTTGAAGGTTGTTCTCACTGTGGCGTCTGTGGCATCGACTTTGGGCATAACATCGTGATTGAATCACCTGCTATCCCACAATTCGCTGGTGAGTTTGTCCCCAACACAACTAAGGCGCAAAGACTGCGGCTTTGGTTTGGTAAACAGGGTGACATGGCTTTGATGAGCCACTTAGATTTAATCCGTCTGTTTGATCGAGTTGTGCGACGAGCAGGTTTACCAATCGCTTTCACTGGTGGATTTCATCCAATGCCGCGGATTTCTCTAGCAACTGCTTTGGCTTTAGGGGCTACTAGCAGCGGTGAAATTGCAGATTTTGAGTTAACTGTGCCAATGGAAATTGATACTTTCCAAGAACAGTTGGCTCGTGAAATGCCCACAGACATACCTATATATAATGTGGAGCAGATAGATTTAAAAGCTAGTGCCGCTACCCAACTGCTAGAGTCCGCAGAGTATTTGATTACTGTAGCAGCACTTGCAGAAACAACACCCATACAATGGCAAAACTGGATTGATACAATCAAAGCGAAAGAGGAACTTTGGTACGAGCAAATAACTAAGTCAGGCAAGAGCCAGTTAATAAATCTGCGCGATCGCTTATTTGAACTGGAATTAGTAGAAACCTCCAATAGCAAAGCAGAATCTATGTCATCTGTGATCCGTTATCTAGGTAGCTATCGCCAGGACGGTTTGCTGTTGCGTCCTGAACAAATTCTGTTTATGCTAGAGACAGTGGCTAATGTAGAATTCCAACTCCTACACATCCACCGCAATCGGCTAATTTTAGGGGTATAATCCCTGTAGGGCAACTTGCTAGTAGTTGTCCTAACATTGCATTTAATATGAATTGATTTTTAGCAAGGTTGCGTTAGAATGGGTTGAAGAGAAATTTTCTGGCGCTGCATTGAATTAGCTGGTTCACTACCCTGGTATTCAGGGGGCGAAAGCAAAGATATTAGAGTGCAACTTCTAGGATTTTATCCCAGACAAACAAAAAGCAGATTAAAGAATGCACACTCTCTCTATAGCTACCTTGTGAATCAGTAACTAACAGCAGGCTCGGTTAGCTTCTCCAAATTCATGCTTTTGAAACAACTGCTGAATGTCTAATCCACGTAGTGCCTAAGAGCTAGTGCATTACTTTTTAGAGTTAAAGCAACTGCTGTCGGTTATGCCGACTTGTAGACTTTCACAGACGCGCAAAGCGCGGCTTGTCTTAGGCTAGAGCGGCTCAAGGCAGGGTAGCAACTGGCGCTGCTGAGTATAACCCTAAGATAAATCCGGGGAATGGAAAATAGAAATAGTTTCTTTTTCTTCACGAATTCAGTAGGTTACTATCAAATGAAGCGTCCTGAGTTAAAATGCTCACTCAGGATTTAGAACTTTCAACTCAGAACTCTCTTAATTGAGGTATTGCATCACAAATCAACCACGGACGGTTGATTTAATTGCTTAAACGATATGCAGCCGTTCTGGAATAATCAGCCGTGGAAACGCTCTTAAGAGCGCCAATAGCTATTTAACTTAGAAGCTCAGATTTGCGATTTTTATTATCAGTAGCGCCTTTTGAGGGTTGTGAGGGCAGCAAAAGTATAATATCAAACCGAGAAAATACTAATAATTAAAACTGATGCGGAGACGCAGGGAGTTTTGAATTACAAGTAATTAACCGGACTTGATACAACAAACCTCAAACCTGTAAGTGCTGCCAATTTTTGAGGAAATTGAATGCCGAAACAAATTATCATCGCGGAGCAGCACCAAATTGCTGCGGTTTTTTCTGAAGATCAAATACAGGAACTCGTTGTTGCTACAGGTCATCATCAAATAGGTGATATCTACTTAGGAGTAGTAGAAAACGTCTTGCCTGGGATAGATGCGGCTTTTGTCAATATTGGCGACCCAGAGCGCAACGGTTTTATTCACGTCACCGACTTGGGGCCATTGAAGCTCAAGCGTACCGCAGCGGCAATTACAGAACTACTTGCACCACAACAGAAAGTTTTGGTGCAAGTAATGAAAGAGCCAACGGGGACAAAAGGGCCCAGACTCACGGGTAATATCACCTTACCTGGACGCTACGTAGTACTGATGCCATACGGTAGGGGCGTAAATTTATCCCGACGAATTAAAAGTGAAAGTGAGCGCAACCGCTTACGGGCATTAGCGATTTTGGTCAAACCGGCGGGAATGGGTTTGCTTGTGCGTACAGAAGCAGAAGGCAAACCCGAAGAAGCAATTATGGAAGATTTGGAGTTGCTGCAAAAGCAGTGGGAGGCCATTCAGCAGGAAGCCCATTCTACCCGTGCTCCAGCACTGCTCAACCGAGACGATGATTTTATTCAGCGCGTATTGCGGGATATGTACGGCGCGGATGTAAATCGGATTGTCGTAGATTCCAGTACTGGTTTGAAACGCGTCAAACAGTACTTGCAGAATTGGAGTGGTGGTCAAACACCGCAGGGATTGTTGATTGACCATCATCGCGATCGCTCCCCAATTTTAGAATACTTCCGCATCACTGCGGCCATTAGAGAAGCTCTGAAACCAAGGGTAGACTTACCTTCTGGAGGTTACATCATCATCGAGCCGACGGAGGCATTAACCGTAATCGATGTTAACTCAGGTTCCTTCACGCGATCGGCAACAGCTAGAGAAACAGTTTTGTGGACAAACTGCGAAGCGGCAACAGAAATTGCTCGCCAGTTGCGTCTACGGAATATCGCCGGAGTGATCGTTGTTGATTTTATCGATATGGAATCGCGACGTGACCAATTACAAGTTCTCGAACACTTTAATAAAGCACTCAAAGCAGACAAAGCTCGTCCCCAGATTGCCCAACTTACTGAACTGGGTCTAGTAGAACTGACTCGCAAACGTCAGGGTCAAAATATTTACGAATTGTTTGGTGAAACTTGCCCAACCTGTGGTGGTTTAGGACATACCGTGCGTCTGCCTGGAGAAATCGAAAACCGATTACCGATACCGGCAGAGACACCAGAGCGCGAACGTTTTGTATCCTTACCTCACCGAGAACCACGTCAGCCATCTGCCCGCACCCCTGAACCACGAGAAACATACGATGGATTTGGGGAAGCATTTGACGGCGACTCGGAATTGAGTAACCTAAATCTGATCAATCATCCTAGTTATCAAGAGCTTAATGATAAGCGTCGTACCCGCACTCGCCGCAGTCGCATTGGTGTCAATGGGTTAAACGGGAAAGATGAAGCTCGGGTTGTTCCCAATCCACTGGCTTTTGTCAACGAGCCAGACTTAGACCTTGATATGGAACCAGAACTAGGAGTTGCACCAGAAATTCCCTCACCCACCCTTGGTAAACCAGGTTGGAGTGAAAGAGTAGAGCGCACTAAAATCATCAAGGCAGAACCAGTTAAACCAGTGGTAGAACCACCGGAGATTAGAACTGTAGAAATGAGCCTCCAAGAACAGGATATGTTTGCCTTGATGGGCATATCTCCCTTGGTGAAGTTAGAGCAAGAGGTTAAAAATACCAAGTCTGTGATTATTAATGTGATTCAGCCCGGTCAATTGCCAACGACCCCAACTGAATCAACCTCAGAATCAACTATTGTCCAAAAAGCAATACCTGAAATAACCGCTATTGTCCAAAAGGCAATACCTGAAATAACTCCTATTCCACAAAAAGCAACACCTGAAATAACCGCAAGCAAAATACCGACACCAAAAGTTATTGAACCAGAACAAAAATCTTTGATCGAAGAGACAACTGAATCACCAGAGTTAACTGTGAAGCCTTCGGGACGCTTGTCTGCGAAAGCCGCAGCCGCGAACGAGATCGCAGATGAAAGCGAAGCTAATAGTAGCGCTACTGCCAGCCGTCGCCGCCGTCGTCGTTCCTCAGCGATTGAGGATAATTAATTTGCTTTATGGTAGAAACATCGCCAACGCCTTTGGAAAAATCCACTTGGCTAGAGTTTTCTACCTTGTCAGGGATTCCAGGGTTGGTTGCAGGTGTGGATGAAGTAGGGCGAGGTGCTTTATTTGGCCCTGTGGTGGCGGCAGCAGTGATTCTACCAGATCACGCTTTGCCAATACTAATGGCAGCTAAAATTAAAGACAGTAAAAAGTTATCTAGTTCTCGAAGAACTCAGCTAGCGCAGCAAATTTGCGAGCTGGCTATAGACTGGAAAATTGGATTTGCTTCTACTGCCGAAATTGACAAGATAAATATTTTGCAAGCGACGCTATTAGCAATGAAGCGGGCTGTGCTGAAGTTAAAGGTACAGCCTGAAATTTGCTTGGTTGATGGCAATCAGTTGATAAAAGACTTGCTATTGCCACAACAAACAATAGTTAAAGGAGACGAGCGATCGCTTGCTATTGCTTCTGCTAGTATTGTTGCTAAGGTTTGGCGTGACGATTTGGTACTGCGTCTGGCATTAAAATACCCTATGTACAACCTAGAAAGTAACAAGGGTTATGGTAGTCAGCGGCATTTGCTGGCTTTGCAACAATACGGGCCTTCGCCTCTGCATCGTCAGTCTTTTCGTCCTTGCCAAATCAAACGCCTGAGTGTTGAGTGATTGAAGAAGAATACAGAATACAGAATTCAGAATTCAGAATTCAGAATAAATTAGTCGGGGATTCAGTCGTGCCACTAATTACAGAATTAAATTTTGACTCCTGAATTCTGTTTGTTAAAAAATTACTCAGCATTCAGGATTGGCAATTCATTACTATCACCATCAAGTTCTTTATCTTTGGTTTGTGATATCACCCAGTAGCGATAATCTGCCAAAAGTTGATTTAATAACCGTTGTTTGACCGACAACAGCACACTTTTAAGCAGACCATTTCCAGTAGCTTCTAAAATCGGCTTAGGCGTGAAGGAAAATGGCGGCGGGAAATCCACCAGCACTTCTAAATCAGCTTTTCCTTGCAGGCGAGTGCCAGTGCTAAACTCTTTGGGAGACAAATAGCCTTTTAAATTGAGAGCAAAGCGCTGGTTAATATACTCGAAACCCAGGATTTCACAACCTAGCGATCGCAAATAAATTATTCCATTTGATTCTGCCCAAACTCTCATATCCACAGTAGGTTGAATACTTAGTGACATAAAAGTTAGTGGGCGCATTTTCAAGCGAAATACCTCCTCAGAAACCTGCTGAATCCGGCTATTGTCAACCAAAGCCTTAACTAGACGTTGAGGCTGACGCAAGTAGTGCTGAATGGGAATAGGCTGCTCTGGAACAGCGATTTCAACCGATTGGGAGGCAGTAAACCGGGTAGCCATGAGCGAATAAAAATATCTGTTTCTTAATTTTAATATTTTTTAACAACTTAGTTCTGATTATGAGAAAAGTATAAAATTTATTGACCATAAAAATGATTGTTGTTTCTCAACTATCCATCATTAGCAAAAAGTTGGTACTCCCATTACTATCTTTAGTTCAATAAATATACATTAGGAATTGACTCTTGACACAAAAATCAAAATGTGCATCATTATTTATACAGAAACTAATATAATTCTTTTGAAATCTTCAGAGAAATTTAGCAAAAAAACTGCCAGGAAATCTATCTGAAAAAAGACTGATTTCCATGACTTGTTTTCCTGGATACATATTTCTGTCTATTTCTTTAGTGCGTAAATTTTAGATATATTTGCCAAGACGAAAATACCATACCTCTATTTACTGA
Organism: Nostoc sp. KVJ20; assembly: GCF_001712795.1. Lineage (GTDB taxonomy): Bacteria > Cyanobacteriota > Cyanobacteriia > Cyanobacteriales > Nostocaceae > Nostoc. Next base: position 96,844 of record NZ_KV757603.1, on the reverse strand, counting down.
TTAAACTCGTAACTTAAGGCTAAAGGCATGACTCTATCCATCGCACATTTAGGGCCTCCTGGCACTTACGCAGAACAAGCAACTATTTTTTATGTCAACTGGTTGAGCAAAAGTACGGGAATTGAAGCTATATTATGCCCTTATCCCAGTATTTCCCAATCACTACACGCCGTTGCTGATGGTCAAGCCCAGTTGGCTGTTGTGCCAGTGGAAAATTCTATTGAAGGGAGTGTAACCACAACACTGGATACACTCTGGCAATTAGACAGTCTGCGAATTCAATTGGCTTTGGTATTACCCATTGCCCATATGTTAATTTCCTGCGCGTCTAATTTAGATAAGATAAAAACTGTTTACTCTCACCCGCAAGCTTTGGCACAATGTCAGGGATGGTTAGAGCGGTTTCTGCCGACTGCACAAATTATTCCCAGCAATTCTACAACCGAAGCATTACAGCGATTAGGGCAAGATACAACAACGGCAGCGATCGCTTCTAGTAGAGCTGCTCAACTCTACAAATTACCCATACTTGCTAGTTGCATTAACGACTATCCAGAAAACTTTACTCGTTTTTGGGTAGTCAGTCATGGCGAAGCTAATGCTGGATACCAGACATCAAAAGCGTCTGCTAGTCACACATCGCTGGCTTTTAGTATGCCTGCCAACACACCGGGAGCACTAGTCAAGCCTTTGCAAATATTTGCTCAACTAGGAATTAACCTCAGCCGAATTGAATCTCGTCCGACGAAGCGATCGCTAGGCGAATATTTATTTTTTATGGATTTAGAAGCGGATGCCAAGGAGGCACAGATGCAATCTGCTTTAGCAGAATTAACTACCCACACAGAGATTTTAAAAATTCTTGGTGCTTACAATGTTTTATCGATCAGCACTGTTACTTGAGAAGTTAAGAGTTATCAGTGATTCAGTTAGGGAATATAAATTATAAGTTGCCAATCTTTTATTTTTTGTTATTTCTTCCTAATTCCTAACTCCTCACTCCTAATTTTTAACTCCTCACTTTTCATTAAATGTGTCTTTGAGAACAGCACGAGCTGCTAAGTGATTACGAGTAGAGGTTAAAATTTCTGCTTCTCGCTCTAGACGAGTTGCAGTATCTTGCATTTCTAGCAAGAGCTGCTGCTCTGGAGCGACACCGTAAAGGTTACTAGCTACCCAATAAGATAACTCTGTTGGTAGGTCAGGCAAATCTTCTGGCAGTTCGATATTTTGTTCAGTTAACTTGGCTGACAAACGCACAACATCTCGCAGTAGTTGTTCTACTTCAGAAGATAAAGGTCGCAAATCTTTAGTAGGTGGTTGGTCTTCAATCCACTCTACTAAGCCAACACGGTATGGCTTCTCACGAACATATTCTAATACACGAAATCTTTGCTGCCCTAAAGTCAACATCTTGATCCGATCATCTGGCAGCCGTTGGTGATGAATAATTTCGGCACAGCAACCTGTGTTTGCAATTGTACCCTTGACTGGATCGAACATCAAAACACCGAACCTGCGATCGCTCTCCAAAATCGTGTTCATCATGATTCGGTAGCGAAATTCAAAGATGTGCAGGGGTAATGGCCTTGTAGGAAACAGAACTACTTCGGGTAACGGGAACAGAGGTAGTTCGCGAACTGCAATTTTAGAAGATGATGTCATTGTTACCTTAGTATAAACTTAATCTTTAAAATTTTCCTTTTCTCTGCTTTTCCCGTATTTTGTCTACATTCTATCATTTGTTTCCTAGCTAAATAAAAGCCCTGAGATATATTTCTTCAGGGCTATGTAAATATTAATACTAATGTAATTTGTCTTTTGTCCTTCGTCCTTTGTCTTTTCTAATGACAAATTACCAATGACTAATGACTAAATTAAAGTTTGACTTCGATATCTACGCCCGATGGTAGATCCAATTTCATCAGGGCATCAATAGTCTTAGAAGAGGGTTGGTAAATGTCAATAATCCGGCGATGAGTACGGGTTTCAAAGTGTTCCCGTGAATCTTTATCTACGTGAGGCGATCGCAACACACAATAGATCCGGCGTTTTGTTGGTAAAGGAATTGGGCCTATGGCTGTAGCGTTGGTGCGGTTAGCTGTGTCTACAATCTTCTCGCAAGATGTATCCAATAAGCGCCTATCAAAGGCCTGTAAACGAATTCTAATCTTCTGCTGCTGTAGAGTTGCCATCTTTAATTTTCCAGGTTCTGCGTAATTAGGGGAGTATTTACAGGTTAAAGGTTACAAGTTATAGGTTACAGAAAACTATTGCCTGTCCCCTGTAACCTATTACCTTATTTATAGGGGGAAGAGAAAGGAGCAGAGAGGCAAAATAAATACCATCTCTGCTCCTTCGTTATGAGCAAAAAGGTGCTTGCTACTTGATAATTTTTGAAACGACACCAGCACCGATGGTGCGACCGCCTTCGCGGATAGCGAAGCGCATTCCTTGTTCAATAGCGATCGCGTTGATCAATTCTACTGTCATCTTGATGCGATCGCCTGGCATCACCATTTCTACTTCTTTACCTTCATCGGAAGTGTAGGCTTTGATAGTACCAGTTACATCGGTTGTCCGCACATAGAATTGGGGACGGTAGCCTGCGAAAAATGGAGTCTTACGACCACCTTCTTTTTCTGTTAGGACGTACACTTCACCTTCAAATTCATTATGAGGTTTAATTGAACCTGGTTTGGCAATTACCATACCCCGTTCAATATCAGCCTTCTGGATACCCCGGAGTAGTACGCCAGCGTTATCTCCAGCCATACCTTGCTCAAGACTCTTCTTGAACATTTCAATCCCAGTTACGGTAGTAGCGCGAGTATCTCTGATACCCACTAGTTCAACGTTATCGCCAACTTTGACTACACCCCGTTCAATCCGACCAGTGGCGACAGTACCACGACCTGTGATTGAGAACACGTCTTCTACAGCCATCAAGAAGGGTTTATCAACATCCCGCTCAGGTGTGGGGATGTAAGAATCTACAGCATCCATCAGTTCATAGATTTTATCTACCCAAGGATTTTCACCACGTTGGGTCTTGGGATTCTTGGTCATTGCTTCCAGAGCTTGCAGACCAGAGCCTTTGATAATAGGGATATCATCGCCAGGGAAATCGTAGCTAGAAAGCAGTTCTCTAAGTTCTAGTTCTACTAGTTCCAAGAGTTCTGGGTCATCCATCAAATCTTCTTTGTTCAAGAAGACAACCAGACTGGGAACGCCTACCTGTTTTGCCAACAGGATGTGTTCACGGGTTTGGGGCATAGGACCATCGGTAGCAGCAACTACGAGGATACCTCCGTCCATCTGAGCAGCACCGGTGATCATGTTTTTCACATAGTCAGCGTGTCCTGGACAGTCTACGTGAGCATAGTGTCTATTTGCTGTTTCATACTCTACGTGAGCGGTATTGATGGTAATACCCCGTGCTTTTTCTTCGGGAGCATTATCAATTTGGTCGTAGCCTTTAGCTACAGCCTGACCCATAGCTGCCAAGGTCATGGTGATGGCTGCTGTCAAGGTAGTTTTACCGTGGTCAACGTGGCCAACTGTACCGATATTGATGTGGGGTTTATTCCTTTCAAACTTTGCGCGTGCCATGAATACTCATTTCCTTATTTTAACTAAGCGTTCCCTTTGCTTTTTGCAATGATAGTTTCAGCTACGCTGCGAGGCACCTCTTCGTAGTGGCTGAACTCCATCGTGAAGATACCCCGACCTTGCGTTTTTGACCGGATATCAGTGGCGTAGCCAAACATGGTCGCCAGTGGAACTTTGGATGCGACCTTAGCAAGTCCCTGTTCGGTGCTTTGGCTTTCAATCTGCCCTCGGCGAGCAATGAGGTCGCCAATGACGTTCCCGATATAGTCTTCAGGAACTTCAACCTCAACTTTCATCATAGGCTCTAAGAGGACGGGTGAAGCTTTCAGCACAGCCTCTTTCATCGCCATTGAGCCAGCGATTTTAAAAGCCATTTCCGAAGAGTCTACATCGTGGTATGACCCATCAATTAGCGTCGCTTTGACATCAATCAACGGATATCCAGCTAGAACACCGGATTCGCAGCTTTCTTTCATTCCTTGTTCTGCGGGGCCAACGTACTCTTTAGGTACTGAACCGCCAGCAATTTTGGAAACGAATTCAAAGCCAGTACCGGGGTCTCCAGGTTCCAAATTGATCACAACGTGACCATATTGACCTTTACCACCACTTTGGCGAATGAATTTGCCCTCAACTTTGTTCACAGCTTTCCGAATTGTTTCTCGGTAAGCTACTTGGGGCGCACCTACATTCGCTTCCACCTTAAATTCTCGTAACATCCGGTCTACTAGAATTTCTAGGTGTAGCTCTCCCATCCCCGCGATCACGGTTTGGTTTGTTTCCGGATCGACGCGGACACGGAATGTGGGGTCTTCTTCGGAGAGAGATTGCAGAGCCTTGGACAACTTGTCCATGTCGTTCTTGGTTTTAGGTTCAACCGCCACGGAGATTACAGGCTCAGGAATGAATAGGGATTCCAGAATTACTGGCGATCCATCATCACAGAGCGTGTCACCTGTCAAGGTGTCTTTCAATCCCAGAGCTGCTCCTAAATCACCCGCTCGCAGTTCATCGACATCTTGCCGATCATCTGCCTTCATTAGAACTAAGCGGGAAATCCGTTCTTTTTTATTCTTACTAGCGTTGAGAACGTAGCTGCCCTTTTTCAGGACACCAGAATAAACACGAACAAATGTCAGGCGACCGTAAGGGTCAGCCATAATCTTGAATGCCAGAGCTGCTAGAGGTTCGTTGTCATCAGCCCGCCGCTCAACAGTATCGCCATTTGGCAGTAAGCCTTGAATTGGCGGTACTTCACTTGGCGCAGGCAGGTAATCGACAACTGCATCGAGCATCAATTGCACGCCTTTGTTTTTGAATGCCGAACCGCAAAGTACTGGTACAATTGTCCCCGCAATTGTGCCTTTACGCAGGGCAGTCCGAACTTCCTGTTCTGTAAGTTCTTCTCCCTCGAAGTACTTAGCCATCAGAGCATCATCGGTTTCTGCCGCGGCTTCTATTAGCTTGGTGCGGAATTCGTCTACCTGAGCTTGCAATGCTTCGGGGATATCAGTTTCCTGAATATCGGTTCCTTGGTCATTAGCGTAAATATACGCACGTTGCCGTACTAGGTCAACAATACCTTGGAAGTCGTTTTCACTACCAATTGGTAGTTGAATAGCGATCGCATTCGCCCGCAGGCGATCGCGGATTTGCTCGTGAACTTTATAAAAGTTCGCTCCGGTGCGATCCATTTTGTTAATAAAGGCTATCCGAGGAACTTTGTAGCGTTCTGCTTGCCGCCACACTGTCTCGGACTGCGGTTGCACGCCGCCCACAGAACAAAATACCGCGATTACACCATCCAACACACGCATGGAACGCTCAACTTCAATTGTGAAGTCTACGTGACCCGGAGTATCGATAATGTTAATTTGATGATCTTTCCAACTGGTACTGATTGCAGCGGCAGTAATGGTAATTCCTCGCTCCCGCTCCTGATCCATCCAGTCTGTGACGGCAGTTCCTTCATGAACTTCGCCAATTTTATGAATTATCCCAGAGTAAAATAATATTCTCTCTGTTGTTGTTGTTTTGCCCGCATCTATATGCGCCGCAATACCAATGTTGCGTACTTTCTCTAGCGGGATCGTGCGTGCCACAGCTACCTCCTATAGTTTTTGCCTCATGATATCTTGTATATTACTCTTTGTTAAGATTCTATACTTTTACGGAAAACCGTCTTTGTTTTGTAAATCCACGATATACCGCTTCGGCAAGGCGATATATCGCTTTTCTACTTAGTAACGATAGTGTGCGAATGCTTTGTTAGCTTCCGCCATCCGGTGCGTTTCTTCACGTTTCCGAATGGCATTGCCAGTCTCATTGGCAGCATCCATCAACTCATTTGCCAGTTTGCTTGCCATTGTCCGGCCTGGTCTAGAGCGGGAATATTGCACTAACCAACGCAGTGCTAGGGTAGTGCCCCGTTCTGTACGCACTTCCATTGGTACTTGGTAAGTTGCTCCACCTACTCGTCGAGCTTTTACTTCTACTAAAGGCGTGGCATTTCGCACTGCTCTTTCAAAGGTTTCCAAAGCACCAGCACCAGTGCGTTCCTCAATAGTTTTTAATGCATCATAAACAATACGTGCGGCAAGTGATTTTTTGCCATGACGCATGATCCGTCTGATAATCATGCTCACAAGGCGACTGTTATATACGGAGTCAGACGGAACTGGGCGCCTTTGAATAACACCACGACGAGACATACTTCACCTTTAATTCGGAATTGGCAACGAAATTATATGCTATCAGACACCGGAAACTAAAAGCTGTGGAACCCAACCCTCAGACTTTCTCAATTTTGTTTTCGACTGTTGCAGCAAGGCTGACCTATTGACTGCCAATTTTGGATTAGAGTTTTTGGTAAATGTTCCGACCACAAGGATTGGAAAAAATCAAAAGTCTTTAAGCCTCATCCCCTCGTGGGTTCGACCAATCCAAAATCGCAAATCTAAAATCTAAAATTCATTGACTTGCTACCTGCAACTAAATACTCAAGGGGACAATATTCTAAACCTTAATGTCCAGATTAGAATCCTGCTGTGGGTTACAGCGTTCTCCTCAGAACTTCTACACTTGCTCGCTTAGTGTAGGTGTAGCTTGATTTTTTTAAACAGACTTTAACAGCTTTCATAACTGCTGTTAAAACACATACCCTGATAGTTTTTTTGCCCTTGGCACTTTTAAGGTAGACGATTAATCGTGTTGGATGCGATTAATCGCCTAATCCTATTTTTTCGCTTCTTTCGGACGCTTGGTTCCATACTTGGAACGGCCTTGTTTGCGGTCTTTAACTCCGGCTGTATCTAGGGTGCCACGGATAATGTGGTATCTCACGCCCGGTAGATCCTTAACCCGACCACCACGAATCATCACAACTGAGTGTTCTTGTAAGTTGTGACCAATACCTGGAATGTAAGCTGTGACTTCAAATCCAGATGTAAGCCTGACTCTTGCTACTTTTCGTAGAGCTGAGTTAGGCTTCTTTGGTGTGGTCGTGTATACTCTGGTACAAACTCCCCGACGTTGGGGGCATTGTTTCAGAGCCGGAGACTTGGTTTTCTGACGCGCTTGTTCGCGCTCAGTACGTATTAGCTGCTGTATTGTTGGCATGAGTTACAGCGCGTAAAGCTGCTTATATGTCTAAGTTTTAACAAATCCTGATTATATCTTTTTTTACGGTTTTATGTCAATTGTTATTTGTCATTTGCCATTTATTGCTTCTTTGAACGATTACTTAATTATTAATGGAGAAGGAATTGCCACAGCCACAGGTTGCGATCGCCTGGGGATTCTGGAAGCGAAAACCACCACCCATTAAGTCTTCTGAATAATCCACCCTCAAACCGTTGAGGTAATTTAAGCTTGCGGCATCTATGACTACTTGAATTTCATCCAAGTCGAAAATCTGGTCGCCAACTTTTATTGCTTCATCGAAAGACATATCATAAAATAACCCGGAACAACCACCTGGTTTTACTGCCAATCGAAACAATACATTTGGCTGCTTGGACTTTATTCGCCCAATTTCACTTGCGGCTGCTTGACTCAGATGAATCATGGAACTAGTTTTTTGCATATTGAATACCCCATCTTTCATTTTACAGATGGGTTGACCCTCGCTTCTGCAAAATTCCAATTCATCGAAGGCATGAGCGCGATCGCTATTACTACATTTATAACACTAATATGCTTCAGTCCCCACCTTAATAAGGTAGGGACTTCTGGGGTGCAGTAATTCGTACACAAAGACGGTTTGCACAAAAATGTATTCAGTTTTGGGATTAGAGCTTTAGCGTTTTTTTGGTTTTAATCTTTGGTGCGGGCATAATCATCTTGGTAGCGGATGATATCATCTTCTCCCAAGTATTCGCCATTTTGCACTTCAATCAACACCAAGGGGATCACGCCAGGATTCTCTAAACGATGAGATGTACATTGGGGTACATAAGTTGATTCATTATTGCTTAGTAGTACTTCTTTCTCACCACAAACTACTCTAGCTGTACCAGAGACGACAATCCAATGTTCGCTGCGGTGATGGTGCATTTGTAGACTGAGGCGGTGTCCAGGCTTAACTTCGATGCGCTTAATTTTGTATCCGCGCCCTTCTTCCAAAACTGTAAAAGCGCCCCAAGGACGTAATTCAGTTGCAGCGACGCCCCTAGAAGTTATGGCTGGAGGTAGGTGTAGAGTTTCAGTCTGTGTAGTTTCTTGATATCGAGCCATAGTTACCTCATTTGGAGACATAACAAACCGTTGGTACTCTTAACTTAACTATTGATCAAAAATCTGGTGCTATCTTGCAACCTTGAAAATCAGCAGTTTTGTCGCACCTTGATAAACATAGCAAAATCAAACCTTATGGTGTAAACCATCACTACTAAAACTGTGATGTCTACACCAATTCTTCATCAAGCAAAATGATAGCTTGTTCTAAACTTTAAAAAAGGATGGGGCATTGGGTATTGATGATTAAGAGACTTCTCCCATTCCCTCATTTTCGTGGTTGCAGGAAAATACCAATTCCGTTATGAACACGAGCAGCGGTACTAGGTGAACGATCGAGTAGTTGTCCTCCTAAATAAAGGCTGGTGGAACTACCGCCGTCCAAATTTAGGGCATTCACACAGCCCATGAGTTGCATCAATTTGGCGTGTTCTGCCAAATTAGGCCCATAACCGCCGACACGATTATGTGTGGCAGTAATCATCAGTGTGCCTGTTGCTGTTGTGCAAATACCGCTGCGAATAGCTTTTTCGGCAATAAAGGCATTGCTGAATTTTTCGCCTTTGGCATCAAGGACAATTTGACGATTTTGGATTAATAGCGGTCCTGCTCCAATAATGTGGGGATAACGACTAAAATCAGCTGGAGTTGTGACGCTGGAAATATTTACTGCGCTTCCAATAGGTAGTTGTGAGGCAGCACTAGCAGCACTAGCGCGTAAAGTTAGTAGGTAGCCATCCTGGGGAATGGGAACCGCTGTGACTCCAACTTTGCCGCCTGGTAACTGGTTAGTAATTTGGTTTTTCTGTACCACTAAGATAATTTCGTTATCCGTTATGGGCGTGTAAGTTGATCCCCAAGCTGGTGTGTAACGAGCAATACCACTCTGGACGTAACCGCTGTTAAGAAACAGAATTGGTAGACGCTGGCCATTTGCTGTAATTAAAGTTTCTTCTAAGGTGAGACGACCAAAGTAAAATTGGCCTGAATCATTCCAAGCGATCGCACCTCGATTCAGAATGGGGCCTGATAACCATTGATTATTCTGACGAATCGCACCTAATGGTAATCTGTTATTGCGGTTAAAATAACCACCATTAATTCCAGCTATTGCTAAGTAACGTTGTGCTGTTTGAATTAAGGGAGCAGTACCCGTCAGCCCATCAGTACTAGCCCACATAGGTTTTAACGCTAGCCCAAATTTGCGGGGACTAATTTCTAACCAGACCACAGGAAAGCGTTCTGTGCCTAAGTTCACATAATTCTGTCGCCAGCGCAATCCTGGGGCCCAAGTAATATCTCGTTCTTCTAGAGGATCGGGTCGAATATTGATAATCAGGCGGTTGGGATTAGCTACAGTAGTAACTTGAGGTGATAGACCAAAGGGAACGCTCAGACTAATAATCGTTTGGTTTTTCAGCACCTCCACTTTTTGAATCAGTGGTTCAGGATCTAGTGTTGGTGTAACTGGTGATAATTGTTTAAGCAGGTTTGGCAGCAATGTTGGTGGTGCTGCTGGCTGGGGGGTATAGCGTTCTATCAAAACAGGGGCGGCTATTCCATCCAGGGTAACTGTCCACTGGCGATTTGGCGGTGTAGTGGCTTTTGGGGTTGGCGTGTCTGGATCAGAGGATGGAGTTTGGGGTTTTGCGATCGCTAACCCTTGTACAACTTGCCAGGGGGTTGAACGATCTAAATCGACAAGAATCCGAGCCTGTTGCAAAGGGGCACTCGCCTCTGGAGGTTCCTGGCTCTGAACAATATTCGTGATTTGTGCTTTTGGGGTAGCAATCACCAAGGTGTTGCCATTAGCTTGAATCTGCCATCCAGATGTTTGAGCAAAATTAGTAATATCCAGATAGCGATATGCTCCTACTAGCCTGGTGGTTAAAACCAGTGGCTTTGTCATCGACGAAAACCACTGTACTGGTTGCCTCGCTGAATTACTACTATTTAAAAAATTTAGTCCAATTAATTGCTTAAAAGCACCATCACTGACATGAGTTGTCACCTGGCCGGCTTTTCCAGGTCGCTGCAACCAAGTTCCTGGTAAAGTACGCCCATTGAGGGAAATTTGATTACCAGAGGATGCCACACCTGTTAAAGGAGGTGCAGATGACTGTGAAATTAAACTGGGTATTGATTGGGCGTTTGTTGGAGACTGCTGGGCGTTAGTAGCACAGGTAGTAGTTAAGCAAAGTACTGTCAAAAGTATTGGTGATACAGTAGCCCGGAAAAATATGCGTTCGCCCTTGGCGATGGCTCCGCCATCGCTAATCCCTGATTGGCAATAATTCGGCATTTTTACCATAATTTACTAAGTACTTTTGAAAACTATCATCCAAGGTATAAACTAACCAATTATTTGGAAGTATAAAAAAACATGACTTTATTTTTGAATAAATATGATAATCTATATGTTGGCTAGCTATCACTTTTAGACGTACAACAATTTATTTAGACGCTAAAGGCACTGCAATCAAGGTTTTGACTCCCACTAATTTTAACCACACCATATACGGTAGTTTTGGTTATCAAAACTGGATTAAGATATTTAATCCTTGCTGAATGTTGCTAATGTTGTTACTTCAGTAATGTCTAGTTAATAGTAATACATGCGGCAACTCATAAGCGGCAAAATTCTAGACAACAACAATATTTGGGAATTGTCAAATGGGTATATATTGTAATACGCTGATTTTATTGCTGGATCAGGATGACTTTGGCTTTAGAACATAGCACAGCGCTTAGTTTTAGTTTTGTTTCAGGTGAGCCAAAATAGGCTCTACGAGTAGCTAGCGTGCATCTGGAAAAAAGGGATTGAGAAAATACTTAACTTCAAAATATAAAAAAGAAACTGTCAGGGCAAAAATAATGTCTTGGCGGAGGTAACTTGTCAAACACCGCATAAACACATAAAAGAGACGCGACTATTTTAACACGGGTGAACTAGTAAAGTAAAACCGAAGTTAAAATTTTTTTTCCCTAAATTTCGGTGCTTACATATTTTTCCATCGCTGAATTTAGAAATTTTTGCCCACAATGTAGTGGCAAAATTGGTAACTCAATACTTCAGGAACAGGGTATGAATAATAAACCGATGAATCAAGACCAGAAAATCACAGCGGACATAAACTCAAGAGATACCTATCAGGGGCAAAAGTGGTTAGTAGAGGAACGAGATGCCTGTGGTGTCGGTTTTATTGCTCATCGCCAAAATCATACCAGCCACGAAATTGTCGAAAAAGCCTTAGCTGCTTTAACTTGCTTAGAACATCGAGGAGGTTGTAGCGCTGATCAAGACTCTGGTGATGGTGCTGGAGTATTGACAGCTATCCCTTGGGAGTTGTTCCAACAAGACTTTGCCCAAAGGGGGAAGGAATTTACATCCACAAATAATATAGCTGTGGGGATGATATTTCTACCACAAGACCAAGAAGCAGCACAAAAAGCTAGGGCGACTGTTGAGCAAGTAGCTGCTGAAGAAAAATTTATTGTGCTGGGTTGGCGAGTAGTGCCAGTGCAATCTGATTCACTTGGGGTACAAGCAAGAGAAAATCAGCCCCAGATTGAACAAGTTTTGTTAGCTTCCGTTGACAAAAGCGGTGATGAATTGGAACGGCAGTTGTACATTACCCGCCGCCGAATTAGTAAAGTTGCAACCAATATCTCAGAAGAATTTTATATCTGCTCGTTATCAAGTCGGACAATTGTCTACAAAGGCATGGTGCGTTCGGCTGTCTTGGGCAACTTTTATGAAGATTTAAAAAATCCAGTTTACAAAAGTGCCTTTGCTGTCTATCACCGCCGCTTTAGTACGAACACGATGCCCAAGTGGCCTCTAGCACAACCAATGCGGCTTTTGGGTCACAACGGCGAAATCAACACCTTGTTGGGCAATATCAACTGGATGATGGCACGAGAAGCTAGCCTGAATCATCCTGTATGGGGCGTTGGCGCAGCCTCTCCCCAGGAGACTCGCATCAAGGAACTCAAGCCATTAGTTCATATTGATAACAGCGACTCAGCTACCCTAGACAACGTAGTGGAATTGCTGGTTTGCTCTGGACGCAGCCCCCTGGAAGCTTTAATGATTATGGTTCCAGAAGCTTACCAAAATCAGCCTTCTTTACGTGAATATCCAGAAATTGTTGATTTCTACGAATATTACAGTGGTCTGCAAGAAGCGTGGGACGGCCCAGCACTTTTAGTATTCAGCGATGGCAAAAAAGTTGGTGCAACACTAGATCGTAATGGTTTAAGACCAGCTCGCTACGTGATTACCAAAGATAACTACATTGTTGTAGCTTCCGAAGCTGGTGTAGTGGACTTCCCAGAAGCCGATATTGTCGAGAAAGGTAGACTCGGCCCAGGGCAAATGATTGCCGTGGATTTAGAAAATCATGAAGTCCTGAAGAATTGGGATATTAAGCAACGCATCGCCAAACAGCACCCTTATGGAGAATGGCTGAAACAGCACCGTCAAGAATTAAAGTCATTAGTCATTAGTCATCCGTCATTAGCAAATGGCAATGGCAAAGGACAAATGACAAATGACCCAGGACAATTGACTACTGACAAGCAAACCTTACTTCAGCGTCAAACTGCCTTTGGTTACACCACAGAAGATGTGGAAATGGTGATTCATCCAATGGCGATCGCAGGTTCAGAGCCGACTTTCTGCATGGGTGATGATATTCCCTTAGCGGTGCTGTCAACAAAACCACACCTGCTTTATGACTATTTCAAACAGCGCTTTGCTCAGGTGACTAACCCAGCGATCGATCCGCTGCGCGAAAAGCTAGTGATGTCTTTGAAAGTCGAACTGGGGGAACGGGGTAACTTATTAGAACCCAAGGCAGAATATGCTCGGAGATTAAAACTTGAGTCGCCAGTGTTAACGGATGCTGAACTAGAAGCAATTAAGCTGTCAGGATTTGCCACGGCTGAATTGTCAACCCTATTTGCGATCGCCAGCGGCCCAGAAGGATTGAAGGCCGCAGTCCAATCTTTACAAGCACAAGCAGCTGAGTCAGTCCGGGCTGGCGCAAAGATTTTAATATTAAGCGACCAGAGCAATAACAGTATCAACACAGAATCCACCTACATTCCTCCCTTGTTAGCAGTCGGTGCGGTGCATCACCATCTGATTCGGGAAGGGTTGCGAATGAAAACATCCCTGATTGTCAATACTGCTCAATGCTGGAGTACCCATCACTTTGCTTGTCTGATTGGCTATGGTGCTGGCGCAGTTTGCCCGTATATGGCTTTAGATACGGTGCGTAGTTGGTGGTCTGATCCCAAAACTCAAAAGTTAATGGGTGTGCAAAAAATTCCGACTCTCACCCTAGAACAAGCTTTAGGAAACTATCGCAAAGCAGTAGAGTCAGGTTTGCTAAAAATTCTCTCCAAGATGGGAATTTCTCTACTCTCCAGCTATCAAGCAGCCCAAATTTTTGAAGCTATTGGCATTGGCGGAGATTTAATCGAACTGGGATTCCGTGGTACGACTTCCCGCATCGGAGGTTTGAGTGTGAGCGAACTCGCTGATGAAGTGCTTTCCTTCCACAGCAAGGCTTTCCCAGAACTGACTGCTAATAAGTTAGAAAACCTGGGCTTTGTACAATACCGTCCTAACGGCGAGTACCACATGAATAGCCCAGAAATGGTTAAGGCGCTACACAAGGCTCTAGATGGCAAAAACTACGATCACTACGAAGTTTACAAGAAGCACCTCCAAGGCAGACCAGTAACAGCTTTGCGGGACTTGCTGGATTTCCAAGGCGATGCATCGCCGGTTCCTTTAGAAGAAGTGGAATCGGTATATGAGATTGTCAAACGCTTCTGCACCGGTGGCATGTCTTTAGGCGCTTTGTCAAGAGAAGCCCATGAAACTTTAGCGATCGCCATGAACCGCATTGGCGGGAAATCAAATTCTGGAGAAGGCGGCGAAGATCCGGTGCGCTACACAATTCTAGATGATGTAGATGAGTCTGGACACTCGCCGACCCTACCTCATTTAAAAGGATTGCGGAATGGTGATCAAGCTTATAGTGCCATTAAGCAAGTAGCATCGGGACGCTTTGGTGTCACGCCAGCATATCTAGTCAACGCCAAACAAATTGAAATCAAAATTGCCCAAGGTGCCAAGCCTGGGGAAGGTGGACAGCTACCAGGGCCAAAGGTGAGCCAATACATTGCGATGTTACGGCGCTCAAAGCCAGGTGTGACACTGATTTCGCCACCACCACATCACGACATCTATTCCATTGAAGACTTAGCACAACTGATTTTTGATCTGCATCAAATTAATCCCAAAGCAAAGGTGTCGGTGAAGCTAGTTTCAGAAGTTGGCATTGGCACGATCGCGGCTGGTGTGGCTAAGGCAAACGCTGATATCATCCAGATTTCTGGTCATGATGGTGGTACAGGTGCATCACCCCTTAGTTCGATTAAACACGCTGGTTCACCGTGGGAATTGGGTTTAAGTGAAGTACATCGGGTTTTGATGGAAAATAGCCTGCGCGATCGCGTGATTTTACGCGTAGATGGCGGACTCAAGAGTGGCTGGGATGTGGTAATAGGTGCATTGATGGGTGCTGAAGAATTCGGTTTCGGCTCCATTGCCATGATTGCCGAAGGCTGTATCATGGCGCGTATCTGCCACACAAATAATTGCCCCGTGGGTGTCGCATCCCAGAAAGAAGAACTCCGCAAGCGGTTTACGGGAATACCAGAACAGGTTGTCAACTTCTTTTACTTCATAGCCGAAGAAGTGCGGAGTTTGTTAGCCCGACTTGGCTACCGTTCCTTGTCAGAAATCATTGGACGTGCAGATTTGTTAGAACTGCGCCAAGAGGTAAAACTCACCAAAACGCGATCGCTGAATCTCGACTGTTTACTTCAGCTACCAAATAGCAGAGACAATCGTAGCTGGTTGGTGCATGAAGAAGTTCACAGCAACGGCGTGGTTTTGGATGACAATTTCCTTGCCGATCCCGAAATTCTGGCTGCCATTAGGGATCAGTCCACTGTTAATAAGACTTACCCTATTGTCAATACTGACAGAACAGTAGGCACTAGATTAGCGGGTGCGATCGCTTCCCAATACGGTGACAGTGACTTTGAAGGACAAATTAATCTCAACTTTACAGGTAGTGTTGGGCAAAGCTTTGGTGCTTTCAATCTCCCCGGCTTAATTTTGACCCTTGAAGGAGAGGCAAATGACTACGTAGGTAAAGGAATGCATGGTGGTGAGATCATCATCAAACCCCCATCTGATGCTACCTATAACGCATCACAAAATGTGATAGTTGGCAATACATGCCTCTATGGTGCTACTGGTGGGATGTTATTTGCCAATGGTCTAGCAGGAGAGCGCTTTGCTGTGAGAAACTCCAAAGGCATAGCAGTGATTGAAGGCGCTGGGGATCATTGCTGTGAATACATGACAGGTGGTGTGATTGTCGTCCTCGGTAAAGTCGGACGTAACGTAGCCGCTGGAATGACTGGTGGACTGGCATACTTCCTGGATGAAGACGACTCATTCCGTGAGTTAGTCAACCCAGAAATTGTCAAAATCCAGCGAGTGATCACAGAAGTCGGTGCAAAGCAACTGCAAGAGTTAATTCAAACTCATGCAGAACGTACTGGTTCACCCAAGGCAAAGAAAATTCTGCAAAACTGGCAAGAATTTTTGCCGAAATTCTGGCAGTTGGTTCCGCCTTCTGAAGCTGATAGTCCAGAAGCTAATCCTGAAAAAACAACTGAGTTCAGTTTAGTGACTAGTCATTAAGTAGCTGGGCGTGAATAATTAAAGGCTCGTAGGAAGGGCTAGAGCCACTTACTACGAGCCTACTGATTCAGAAATAACGTATTATTAATTAAAAAATATAATTTTAGTTTTTAGCCAATTACTATTGACTAACTACCCATAATTAATAATTATTGCTTTTTGTTAGCAAGCAATTTTTGCTCAGTATCTTCCATTTCTAAAAGTTCTGGAATAGTTACAAAGCGATAGCCTTGCTTTCTAAAGTTGCTAATAATTTCTGGTAAAGCTTGCACAGTTCTGGAACGGTTACCACCACCATCATGCATTAGCACAATACCACCAGGTTTTGAATCTTTAATTACGTTATCGATTAACTTTGGTACAGTTGGCAACTTGTAGTCTATGGAGTCAGCTGACCACATCACCACACTATATTTTTGACCTTTAGCATAAGTAACTAATCCATTGTGCAGGTTGCCACCAGGCGGTCGGAACAGATTTGTTTTAGCACCTGTAATTTGATAAATTAGCTCTGTTGTACGATCAATTTCAAAAGCAGCAGCTTGTTGATTAAAGAAGTGATACCAGTGATGCCAAGTATGATTGCCAATGACGTGACCTTGAGCGACAATCTGCTTTCCTAATTCTGGATAATTCTTTAGGTTCTGACCGACAACAAAAAACGTCCCTTTGATATTATTTGATTTCAGAATATCTAGCACTTGCCCTGTGGTTTCAGGCCAAGGGCCATCATCAAAGGTGAGAGCAATCACTTTCTCACTCTGAATGAGTTTTGCTGCTTTAACTATTGCCCCTTGAAAACGTGATGGTAAAGCATATGATAATCCTTTTGTTTGTGCTTCTTGCTGCCAACTTGTAAGCATCGACGCCTTTAATTTCTCAATGCGCTGCTGAGTTCCTACGTTTGCAGCTACACGCTTTACATTTATACTTTGTCTACTTTGAGCTTCTGAAACATTTGGTCTTAAAAGCATCATAAAAGCAAGGCTAAAAACACCACCTAATGCAAGCAGTGCAATTAATATTCCTTCTGGCCACAGAAACGACTTATTGTTTTCCACCTCATAGCTCCTTCAAAGATCGAACCATCACCCACGGTTATGACGGTACGTTATAGCACATTTTATTTAGATATTTAGATACCAGTTGCTTTCTGGTAATCATGAAAATTGAAATTGAGAATAACGGAAATTCAGAATCGAGAAGACAGACTATACTGATTCAACTGAAATCTAGATACTCTAGATTTGGACGAGTGTTGAATACACGATATTTGGTAATATTGAACATCAACCCACTTATAAAAGGCAAAGTCTGCACTTGCACGCTATTACCGCTAGCTCTAAGAAGGAGCACAATCAGATGATTAACCACACCCCAAAATCCTCTTAATAGGAGTTCTGAATTAGTTGCTGTTTTTCAATTCACCGCTAAGGCAGCATTATCCTTTCAAGTTTTATAGTTTTGCAAATAAGATGAGCTAAACTGTCAAGCCTACAATTTGCACTTTTCGCGAACTGAAGTTTTTATAGTCAAGCATTCTGACAGTAAAGCTGTATAATTTACAACTTAGCAAATTATTTGATTAACATACAAAACTACTTAAGAAGGGCGAGGTATCTTTCAAAAAAGAGTCTAGTAAACTATTAGTTCTATTCTTGATAAGATATATTCTACTGCCTGCTGCTATTACTTCCTTTTTAAGAAAAAGTTAAGTTTTCTAGTGACAGAATGTTATCTTGTACCTTCTAGGAAATAGATCAGACGAAAATTGATTCAATATAGTTTCTCATTGCCAGGGGGCACTTATTCGTTAATGTAGATACTTTTGACTCATTCAGCAAAAGAAATTCTATCGCCTGTTTAGTTCTCTTTTGGATGCTGATACTTTAGCCGAAATTACTAGTAGCTTTCTACCTGTTAATGTTTTTCTCGATAACTAAGTAAATTTATATCTCAATTAATAGTACAATTTAATATTTACCGTCACCGTGTAATTACGGAAGTTAATCACATACATCTGAGCAAGTTATCATAATTGCATTGCAATAGTATGGTGTCTATTTATTGAACCATTAAATTCTAGATTGAAATGTAAGATTTTTTACTAAATACACTTTACTTGCCTAAAAATATGTATTGGAGATTACACTATAATAGTGATTTATCTACCGTAATATCACTTAAGGATACAGGACTCATATAGGACTCATATTTGATTTCTGAAAAAACTCAGTACAACTAAGAAGCCTTCTTGACTGTTGCCTATTGCCTATTGCCTGTCTACACAAATTCGTTCAGAAATCAAAGCGGATTCCTATATTTGATTTCTGAAAAAACTCAGTACATATCCATTCACTTCTTTCCTATGCCCTCCCTACGCAAATAAGTTTAGAAAATCGGATTACTATACATATCAAAATATATTTTTTTTTACAAATCAGACTCTAAGAAGACTGCACTCTGCCTTTTTTCAGCAAAGTGAAGCAGATATTGTCAGACATTCGGTAAATTGTTTCGCCACTCAACAAACAATTTTCTGCTCCCATAAAAAAATCATTGACTGTATCACTCTACCAGTGGCTCACTAACTTTTTTAACAGCAGGAAGCAAAGCTGAAAACTGCCTCATAACTTGCCTTATAATTACACTAATTAGAATTAAGATTTTTAATTATTTATTTATAAATCCTAATTATTAGCTTATATTGCCTTAGACAGGTCATAGTTTATTTACAGTACTTTTGCTTATCTTAGCTAGATCCAATAAGTGTATTATTTAATATCTGTATGGGTTGACTTTAAACCCAGCTTTCCTATTAATATACCTTTTGAGTCAAAATAATCAAAGTATTTGTCTTACTTCTTAAACTGGCTAGAAACTTTTATGATTCCTCACGAAAGTGATGTAGAAAAAGAGCGTGCGTCGTTAAAATTATGGCGTAGTTGGCAAGAAAATCTGATTTTAATTGCGATCGCATTGTGTTTGGCATTCCTAATCAGGACTTTTATCGCTGAACCCCGTTATATACCTTCTGATTCGATGTTGCCAACCTTACATACAGGCGATCGCTTGGTGGTAGAAAAAATCTCCTACCATTTTCACCCTCCCATAACTGGGGATATTATTGTTTTTCAGCCACCCGCAGAACTACAACGTCGAGGATATCCCAAAGACCAAGCCTTCATCAAGCGGGTTATTGGGCAGCCTGGTGAGGTAATTAGTGTTGCTTCTGGCAAAGTCTACCTCAACGGTCAACCCTTGGCAGAAGACTACATCGCGGAACCACCAAATCAGCCATACCAACCAGTGAAAGTCCCAGAAGACGAATTTTTTGTCATGGGAGATAACCGCAATGATAGTAATGACTCTCGCTATTGGGGCTTTTTACCTAGAAAAAATGTCATCGGTCGGGCAACGTTTCGCTTTTGGCCTATCGATCGCATTGGGTTCATTTAATCAATTTTAGATTTTGGATTTTTCCTTCAATCCAAAATTGTCAGAGTTAGGAGTTATTTAAAACTTCTAACTTTTAACTTTTAACTTAAAACCTCAAATAATACATTATCTGAGCGATCGCATCACCACTTAACTCCAAGCGTCGCTGAAAATCAGCCAAGTTCCGATAAGTTCCGGCTGATTGCCGATTTTGCACCACTGCTTGCGCCAGAGACAAATCTATAAATGGAATTTGTGCTAATTTTTCAACTGTTGCTGTATTTGGGTTGACTAAATGGGTCGGATTTTCTAGAGATTCGTGGTCATAGTAAACAAAATTCAGCAGAGGCTTTAATGGCTCCAGGCGCGGCGCTGGTATAGCCAAAGCCGCAGCAATATCTTCAATACAGTAAAATTTAACACCAGAACGTGAAAGTTCTACAAGCGATCGCGCTTGGTGAATTGACAAACCTGGTAGGCGTAACCAATCATCTACAGTCGCTTGATTAACATCAATGCGAATACCTAATTTTGCCGCCATCTGAATTTCTTCCCCAGATTGCAGACGATAGTAGGGATCGTTGAGGAGCTTGGCGCGGAGTTTTTGCAGCCTGGGATTCAAAGGTAGCCAGTTATTCATGATTTTCGCTCACTTCAAGAAATCTGGTCTAGCAATTGGCGGCGCTTTTGCTCAAACTCATACTCTGAAATCAGTCCATCCTGGCGCAGAGCATCTAATTCACGCATTGCATCAGCGATCGCTCCTACCTGATTACTTACCCTTTGTGAGTTTCTTGTTGCTGACTTACCTAGATTAAAATTACGATCAAAAGCTTCTTCATCTTGGGCTAAATACCAAACTCCCTCAATGGCACTAGCTACCTTGGGGATCGGCGTCCAGGAAAGCAACACATACAAAATACCCCACAACGGCTGTCCCAAATAGAATTTATGTAATCCGGAAATTGTTAGTGTGCCAGAAAAAGCTAAAACAGCGGCGACACTTCGGCTTTTGCGCTTAGTCAACATATTTCTAATAAATTTACCAATACCACAGTTCGACAATCAGACAGTCAACTACCCTGCTTTGCCCTTCAGACTTTTAGAATTAATTTAGTACTTGAAGAAATTTGAGTAAGTTTCACATGACTGTGCATTGAGCTTTGATGCTAATTTTAAGTTTTTAACAGCTTTATTACTACTATGTCACAGACCTTCCTACCGCCAAAATGGCTTGAACAGCTTTGTGATCCTTACGCTGTGCTAGGAATTTCTGTGATTGCTGATGATCGCCAGATTTTTAAACGCTATCACAGTTTAGCCAAGCTGCTACATCCCGATCGCAATGCCAAAAACTGTAATCCAGACCAAGAATTGGCTACGGCAATATTTAGCTATTTAATCAATCCAGCTTATCAACAGCTGAAACATCGACAGAAGCGCTTGATTGCGATCGCAATGCTGCGATCAGACGCAAGAGTTTCAGAGCAGAAGCCTTTGTCTTCTCAAAGTGCCATAGCTCAGGAAATGATCGAAATGTCTACACCCCAAGCAGAATTATTTTACGAAGAAGCGATCGCCTGTTATGCAGAAGCTCAATATAAATCACTAGATCAGTTTTATCAGGTGACGCAACAAATTACTATACTGAATTTGGTATACTTACGGTTGCACAAACCAGACTTATTCCTACCGCAAAAAGCTGCTCCCATCATCTCTGAGATAAAAGTCAAGCCAGTTGAATTAACATTATCTGAACAAACTGATGTAAAACCAGTTTTGACAAACTACGCTCAACGCCACTACCAGCGAGCTATTGAGTACGTCAGGCTAGCCAAATGGCCCCTAGCCGTGCAAGAACTACGCGATGCCATCAAGTTAGAGCCAAATAACAGCGACTATTATGCTTTATTAGGTATGGTACATCTCAAACAGAAATTTATCGGGATGGCTAGGGTTTACATCTATCAAGCATTAAAACTGAACCCGCAAAATTCACTAGCCTTAAAATACGCTCCCGAACTGAAAATTCAACCGAGTGAAAACACCAATCCTAAATCAATGGCTAAAGCGATGAGTATTGCGGCTTTATTAGGTCGGTTTACACAAAAGAAAAGTTCTCAAGTCAAGTGTTGAAATTTCGGTAACAAACCGTACTAAAACCGAAGCTTTGTCACTAGATTACTCCCCTAGACTAAAATAATAAATAGAAGTAAAACTATTAAGCTACTGAGTCTGGACGCTCAGTTTAATATAAGCAATATGGGATTCTTCGATTCTGAGATAGTTCAGCAAGAAGCAAAACAGCTGTTTGAGGATTATCAAGCGCTAATCAAGCTTGGTAACAACTACGGCAAATTTGACCGCGATGGCAAAAAGCTGTTTATTGAGCAAATGGAAGCCATGATGGATCGATATCGCGTCTTTATGAAGCGCTTCGAGCTATCCGAAGATTTTATGGCACAAATGACAGTAGAACAACTGAAAACACAATTAGGTCAGTTCGGTGTAACTCCGCAACAAATGTTTGACCAAATGCACCTCACTTTAGAACGGATGAAAGCCGAACTAGAGAAACAGGCTTAGTCAATTTTAGATTTTGGATTGACAATTAATCCAAAATCCAAATTGTGCTGGAAGCACGCCAAAAGTGCGAGCCAAAAGCCAAAATTATTGTGACTTGGGCCGAGAAAACTGGGAAGGTGACTTAAAGTTTTCTACTGGTACGTTCTTAAGTGCTTTCTCCATAAAATCTTTCCAGATGGGAGCAACCATACCGCCACCCGTCGCACGGCTAGCTAATTGTCTGTTGTCGTCTCTCCCCACCCAGACAGCGGTTGTTAGCTGTGGTACTGTCCCAACATACCAAATATCTTTTTCTGAGGAGGTTGTACCCGTCTTCCCAGCACTTGGGCGAGCGATCGCAGCACCTTTACCAGTACCATTAGTAACTACAGTTCGCATCACATCGATGATTGCTGCTGATGCCCAAGGGTCTAGAACTAGCTGGGGTTTAGGGGTGTTATCTAGTAACACGTTACCACTACTATCGGTGACACGAGCAATTACAGTTGGTGGAGATTGCCAGCCATAATTAGCAAAGGTAGCATAGGCACTAGCCATTTCTAGGGGAGTGACACCAATTGCACCCAGAGGTAGGGAGGTAACAGGTTCCATCGGACTCATGATGCCCAAGGTACGGCAAGTTTCGATCACTCTATTCATGCCAACAGCCTTACCAATCTTAATCACGGGAATGTTGCGTGACTGGGCTAAAGCTGTGCGAATTGGCATAGGCCCGCTAAAACCCCCATCATAATTTCTGGGAGAGTAGCGACCACTACCATCTTGATAGCTAACTGGAGAGTCTACCACCGTTGAGTCCGGCCCATATTTACCAGTAGCGAAAGCAGCATAATAGACAAAGGGTTTAAAAGAAGATCCGGGCTGCCGTTGAGATTGAGTTGCACGATTGAATTCACTGGTCTTAGGATCTACACCGCCCACTAGTGCTTTAATAAAATGCGTGCGCGGATCAATTGCCACCAAGGCGATTTGATTCTTAGATAATCCTTGCCCAAGCAGTGATTTATGCCACTTACTGACAGTTTCCTCAGCCATCATTTGGAAGTTGGCGTCAACTGTAGTTTGCACCCGCATCCCGCCTTTGAGTAGTGTCTCACGCCCAAATTTCTTGGCCAACTCCTGCGCCACAGTATTAGTTACATAGGGTAGGGCACTACCTTGAAACGATTTGATTCTACCAAGTTTGATTTCTTGCTTGAGGGCACTGTCGTACTCTGACTGGTTGATCCAGCTTAATTCCAGCATCCGTCCCAGCACTTCTTTTTGCTTTTGTTTTGCCAGTTTCATACTCGCAAACGGGCTGAATTCTTCTGGTGCTTGAATTAAACCCGCCATCATCGCTGACTCACCCAAACTTAAATATTCTGCTGATTTATTAAAGTAACTGCGGGCCGCTGTTTGTACACCATAATTGTTATGACCCCAATAAACTTGATTGAGGTACATTTCTAAAATTTGATCTTTAGTGAGAATTTGCTCTAACCGAATTGCTAGCACCCCCTCCGCTAACTTACGGGTAAAGGCACGCTTGCGAGACAAAAATAGGTTTTTTACCAATTGCATAGTAACGGTAGAGCCACCCTCTTTGACTCCACCTGCTACAGCGTTAACGACTACGGCACGTCCAACACCAGTGGGGTTGATACCGTGGTGCTCGTAGAAGTGGCTATCTTCACTTGCCAACACCGCCCGTTTGAGATTCGGGGAAATTCTATCTAGGGGTACGACTTCTCGGTTAGCTTCCCCGTGGATACTCGTTAAAAGTTTACCCTTAACGTCATAGATGTAAGTAGTTTCTGAGGGAAAGAAGTTACGTAGCTGTCTCACATCTGGCAAATTACGGAAACTGATGGCTAAACCAACCAGTCCTCCGGCTACAATGGAACTTGCCAGCATGGTGATTGAGAGGAGAGTACCGCCAGTTACCTGACCAACTCCTTTCAAAAACTCAAAACCTGATGAAGCCCGACGCTGTGGCTGTTTATCTTCAAAAGTCCTAGACGACGACACGGCTATTTCACTTCCTCACTTGTAAATTTAACTGTAATTGATTGGGTGAAGCAAGGCGGTTAATTTTTTGCAATTATAGTAGTTTGGCAGATGAGAAAGTGGATAAATTGCAAGTGTTTATAACCAACTTAACTTCTAGTGTGCAAAACATAGCTAATAATGAGTCTCTTAAGATGACGCAAGATTTTGCTTGGCTGCGTCGTGGTGTAGTAGAAGTTTTCCCACAATCAGTTGATGTTAACAGCGAAAGTTTAGAAAGGCTCTTACTAACTACAAACCAACCTTTAAGGGTCAAATTGGGGATTGACCCAACGGGTACTGATATTCATCTAGGTCATAGCATACCAGTACGAAAACTGCGAGGTTTTCAAGATGCAGGCCATACAGCAGTTTTAATTATTGGCGATTTTACAGCGCGGATTGGCGATCCTACTGGTAAGTCTGAAGTGCGTCGTCAGCTTACAGAAGCAGACGTAATGCAAAATGCTCAGACTTATCTTGATCAAGTACGTCCTATCTTGGATTTTGACACACCAGGAAGGTTAGAGGTGCGTTATAACTCCGAATGGCTATCTGTACTAAAGTTAGAGAAAATTTTAGAGTTACTCTCCACGATGACGGTGGGACAGATGTTGGCGAAGGAAGGATTTGCCGATCGCTATAAAAAAGAGAATCCAATTTTCATCCATGAGTTCCTGTACCCGTTAATGCAAGGTTTTGATTCGGTTGCAGTTGAGGCAGATGTGGAATTAGGTGGGACTGATCAGAAATTTAACATTGCTGTAGGCAGAGATTTGCAGCGCCATTTTGGTCAAAAGCCCCAATTTGGGATGCTGTTGCCAATTTTGATTGGCACGGATGGGGTGCAAAAAATGTCTAAGTCTTTAGGTAATTATATCGGATTGTCAGAACACCCAGGGCAAAAGTATCAAAAGTTGCAAGGAGTTCCCGATCATCTGCTGGAGCAGTATTTTGAACTATTGACGGATTTACCTTTGGATCAACTGCCAGAAAATCCCCGCGATCGCCAAACACTTCTAGCATGGGAAGTTGTGAAACAGTATCACGGCGAAACCGCAGCCCAAGAGGCCAAAGAAGCAGCCCAAAGCGGCGGTAAGGAAGGTGCTGTCCCAGAATTTTCTCTAGCTGGCGTACAGCAATTTCCTACTAAGTTAGCGTATATTCTCAATGTCAGTGGCTTGTGCAAAAGTACAGGTGAAGGAAAGCGGAAAATTCAAGAGGGTGGAGTGCGTTTAGATGGCGATCGCATTACTGATGCTGATACCACTTTTGATTCTCCTAATGAATTACAAGGTAAGGTTTTACAAGTTGGGAAAAATAAGTTTGTGCGTTTAGTGCCTTAAATGGGAATGGGGAGTGGGAAATGGGGAATGGTGAACAGGCAGAACAACGAATTATTGTGGCTTTGGATGTGCCGGATGAACAAAGTGCGATCGCTCTTATAGATCAGCTACCTCAAGTGGTTTGGTGGAAAGTCGGTTTAGAGTTATTTACCAGCACTGGCCCGAAAATCCTAGAAGAACTAAAGTCTCGACAAAAGCGCATTTTCTTAGATTTGAAGTTTGATGATATCCCCAATACCGTTGCTGGTGCTTGCCGGAGTGCAGCTAGATACGGAGTGGATTTACTGACAATTCATGCTACTGCTGGTAGGGATGCCCTGAAAGCTGCAACTGAGGCTGCACAGGAAGGGGCTGCAAAAGCAGGTGTAGAACCACCAAAGTTAATTGCCATTACTTTGCTAACAAGCATTTCTGCGAGGCAATTAGCATTTGATTTAAAAATACCTCTGGAATTGCCAGAATATGCTCTAGAAATGGCACTGCTGGCTCAAGAATCTGGTTTGGATGGGGCAGTTTGTTCGCCTCAAGAGGTGGCGCAGTTGCGACAAACTTGTGGAGATGACTTTTTGCTAGTTTGTCCGGGAGTACGACCGACTTGGGCAGATAATGCAGATCAAAAGCGATCGCTCACCCCAGCGCAAGCTATTATTGCCGGCGCAGATTACCTAGTAATTGGGCGTCCCATCACCACTGCTACTGAGCCTGAGTTAGCCTGGAAAAGGATTTCTGAGGAGTTAACCACGGTGGCATGAAGCTAAGAGTCAGTGAGAAACTGGGAGACAGAGTGCAGGGTGTAGAGGAGAACAATCTTGCCTCTTCGCTCAGGAAGAAAAATTATAGTTGGCTTTTAGTTTATGGCTTCTGGGTTTTAGTATCAAATAGCCTTGCTTACCCAGCGTTCTCGACAAACCTCACCCCTAAACCTTTGGTGCTAGCACAAAGAGAAAATGTCAATACTGGCGCAAAGTCTTTGTGTTCTGAGCAAAATTTAGAAACATTAACTACACAACTACTGGAAGATTTGCCTAGTTATACAAATCGCGCTAGTCAACGCGCCCGCCGCCTCAGTAGAAGCAGTGATGTTTATAGTTATATGCTAGTGGCAGGAAGACCTGAGTTTACTCCTCTGCCCCTTAACCTTGAAGAATATAGTGCAGATGCGCCTAAAAGCTCTGCATCAGGAATTGAGCAAGTTTTCTTTACTAGCTTAGAACGGCAGTACATCGGAAAGAAACTTGTAGAGTTGCAGCAATTCCACTGGCTATTGTTGACTAAAACTGCAAGTGGTTGGCAACTAGTGATGATGTTTTCTCAAATTGGTTCCGATTCAGCACAGCAGCCACTATCCCCACCACGCGATAGTAGTAAGGGTACTGTTGCCCAAGGAGTTAAAGCTTGGTTACGCGATTGTCAAGCTGGAAGTGTTCGACGGTTGCGTGCTGTAAATCTAGGAAACAAAATTGAACCCTTAAGATCAGAGTAAAACAGCAGCTATAACTCGAACAAAAATGCCTCGCCTCTAAGATATTTGCTACAGAAGCTTTCGCTAATGTAGGGTACAGTTTCTAACAAGTAATCGCATAATCGCATTTTGTTGCCAGATGCGATCGCGGAACTTAGCGATTGAATAATGAAGAAGGAGAAGAAATAACCTTGCTCTCCATCAAGGAACTTTGGGGGTTTGAGTCCCCTACCTTTATAGGCGGCATTGTGTCGGGGTTAAATCCCCGTTACAAAACATAATTGCGTTAGCGGAGCGGGGCGTTAGCCCATTGCGAATTGTTTTAATTTCTGAGGCAGATACTTATTTCAAACAAAATAAATGTACATCACCCAAATAGCTTGTATCAGTGAAATTTCACATATATCTTTGGGATGATTTTAAGGAAAAATAGCTGATAAATAGCTAAAAAAAGCAGACATTATTTAAAAACGCAGACTGGCTTGAATTTAATCGTTGTAACTCCTGTTTTTTGGCGATAACATGAGGATAAGTTTATTTCAAGCTTTTCAAACCGCGTTTAGCGTCAGTTTTTTTATGGATATTCAATTAATCAACATCGGCTTTGGTAACATCGTGTCTGCCAACCGAGTAGTTGCCATTGTCAGTCCAGAGTCTGCCCCGATTAAGCGGATTATTACCGATGCACGGGACAGAGGTCAACTGATTGATGCAACTTACGGTCGTCGGACTAGGGCTGTAATTATCACCGATTCCAGCCACGTCATTCTGTCAGCGATTCAGCCGGAAACGGTAGCAAATCGCTTTGTGATTTCCCGTGAACATCAAACTGTAGATAATTGACTAGTACTCAAACAACCCAAAATTACTGGGTGAGGGTGGGGAGTAGAGACAAGTCTTTTCTTTCGTTTTGTCAAATTTATGGCTGCCTAACAAAGTTGCTTTGGTGAACTATTAACAGTAGACTAACAATCCTAAATCCCACTTCTATTTGCACCATATCGGCAGTAACATGTGAATTAGACAAGCTTTCTGTCACTCTTGCTACAAATTCTTTAGTCACCGTGGACTAGACCAAGAACACAACACTAATGAATAATATCTATTGATTGATTCACAGGTTGAAGGGATGATGCCAGTTTTACCCATCCAGAATAGTGCTACTACCGAAAAATGCTTACATTTAGGCAGGTTAATTGTTTTGACTGGCCCCAGTGGGGTCGGCAAAGGCACTTTAATGCGATCGCTCCTAGAGCGTCATCCAGAACTCTATTATTCCGTATCCGTGACGACACGTTCTCCCCGTCCAGGGGAAATTGATGGTAAAAATTATTACTTCATCAGCCGCAGCAAGTTTGAACAATTAGTTGCTGAAGGTGAATTTTTAGAATGGGCAGAGTTTGCTGGTAACTATTACGGCACACCCCGTGAAGCTGTACTTAACCAAATTCATTCCGGTAAGTTGGTGGTGTTGGAAATAGAACTAGAAGGGGCAAGACAAATTCGTGCTTCCTTCCCCAGTGCCCTCAGCATTTTTATTTTACCGCCTTCATTTGATGAATTAGAGAAACGAATCCGCTCTCGTGCCCAAGACTCCGAAGAAGCGATCGCCCGTCGTCTACTCCGCGCCCAAGAAGAAATTCAAGCCGCAGATGAATTTGACATTCAAATCGTTAATGACGATTTTGAAACTGCTTTAAATGACATTGAAACGGTTTTGTTTAAATAAGTTAGGAGTTAGGAGTTAGAAGTTATAAATTTAAACTCCTAACTCCTAACTCCTAACTGCTAGTAATTAACCAAATAGACCTTGAATTAGTGCCAAATTACTAGTTAAAAAGTAAGCAACTACTGCACCACCAATACCACCAATCAAGAAAGAACTGCCGAAGTTGTTCCAGCTTTCTTTAGAGTTAAAAGCATCTGCTGGAGGGTTGGGTACGGTAACGCTAGGAAGTGCTTTGGGCGGATTGCTATTGGAATACAGAGATAGACAAGCTGTAAGTACAACAACCAAGCCTATGGCTCCCAATAATCCAGCTAAGTTAGCATTACCTGTGTCTCGCAGTGGGCCTAATTTGGCAAAGGGGCCAAATAGTAAGTAACCATGAGCCATGCCAACTTCTAAACCGCGTCTAGCAGGAGCTAGACCTGGGCGATAAGCAGGCAAATTATTAATGAATCCCTTGATCAAGGGAGAAGAATTAACCGGGGTTTCTAGATTGCCTAGTTGAGGATCGCCGAATGCGGGAAAAACAACTTCCCGATTTCTTGGATCGCTGGGAAGATTCTTTGATGCATCTACTGCTTGTGCCATATTTTATGTTCAGCCTCTAAATTAAAATGGTGGCATTTTTATATTAATAATAATTGTGGCTAAAGATGTCTTTTTGCTAGGAAGTTTAGAAAAATTAATTTAGCTAATTTTAAACCTGTGAAACTCGCGATCTGTAAACAGAATCACGAGTTTCAAAAAACTATTTTTGCTGACTATTTTGGTGATAATTCTGCTTAACTAAGCTGAATACATCCACTACACAATATTAGGCAAAACACAAGAAATTCAACTGTGCTAAATCCAATTTTCCACTTATGGTAGTGGGTGGAAAAGTAGGTCGGGGAAAAAGCGGTTGAATTCAATCAAGATACCTGCTGTGATAAACAGCCATATAGTAGCTGCAACGGGCGCTGTAGAAATGAATTTAATCAAATAAGATGATTGGTCGCCTTTGTCTGCCATGAATTTAGTCTCCAAAACGAATGAATTAGTTAAGCTGATTTAGCGTGGAGAAACTGGAATTTCTGAATCCTTGGCTGCTAACTTACCAGAGAGAAATTCTTGGACTGCTGCTGCTGGCCAAGCAAAGCCTGAGAGGATAATGGGTAGTGCCAAACCAATATCGATTTGGATTTCCTTTAGTTCAGTGTCAGATTCCTTTTTGATTGCTTGCAGATAGGCACGACCTACCCAACCAATCCAACCAGCAATATATAGAAACAGAATGCTAGGGATCAAAAAGTCACCAGCCCGATCTAGACGACCATCAACAATCAAGTGGGGGTAGCCCTCAGGGCCGCATAGCGCCTGAGAATAACGCTCAAACCGCTTTTTCCCTGATTGGGGATCAGCGGTGGTATTACGGGCATTAGCTGCTAGCTCTTGGAAAGCGGGATTGTCCTTGCACGGTGTCAAATTAGCTCCTAAAGCTTGTGCTGGGGGAGCAAAATTGAACCAAAGACTAATCGCTAACATCAAAGCAAACAATCGTCGCATAGAGTTGTTTCCTTTTATTACAAAACAAGAAGTTTTTTGTACAAAACGAAGCGGCTTGTACAGTCTGTTTATTTGCATAACTAGGAAGTCATCATACTCTTGGGTGGGAACCGAGTAAAGTTTAAGTAAATAAAAGTTAAAGCTTCTCAACCAAAATTAGTCCTGAGTGCTGAGTTCCGAGTGCCGAGTAGTAAGAATTGTTGTTGTAGGGTAGTAAAGAAGCAAGATTTTCTCTCTACTATTCAGGACTCAGCACTCAGCACTACCAATGACAACCGTTTTAGCAATAGAAACCAGCTGTGATGAAACTGCCGTTGCAATTGTTAACAATCGTAAAGTTTGCAGCAGTATCGTAGCCTCGCAAATTCCTGTCCATCAGCAGTATGGTGGGGTAGTGCCGGAAGTAGCATCTCGCCAGCACTTGGAAACGATAAATGTTGCGATCGCACAAGCCTTAGAGGAAGCCCAACTAGACTGGGGAAAAATTGACGCAATTGCCGCCACTTGTGCCCCTGGACTTGTAGGTGCGCTGTTGGTGGGGTTGACTGCTGCTAAAACCCTAGCGATGGTACACAACAAGCCATTTTTGGGAGTTCATCACCTCGAAGGTCACATTTATGCAACTTATTTAAGCGAATCAACTTTAAATCCCCCTTTCCTTAGTTTATTAGTTTCGGGCGGACATACAAGCTTGATTTATGTCAAAGATTGTGGTAATTACGAAACACTGGGACAAACCCGTGATGATGCAGCGGGTGAGGCCTTTGATAAAGTGGCGCGATTGTTAAAGCTGGGTTATCCCGGTGGCCCAGTGATTGACAAGTTGGCACAACAGGGAAATTCTCAAGCCTTTGCCTTACCGGAAGGAAAAGTTTCTCTACCTGGTGGGGGGGTTCATCGTTATGATGCGAGTTTTAGCGGGTTAAAAACGGCTGTATTGCGTTTAGTGCAGCAGTTAGAGAAAGATGGTGGACAAGTGCCAGTAGCAGATGTAGCAGCTAGCTTTCAGGATACCGTAGCGCGATCGCTAACCAAAAGAGCGATCGCCTGTGCCATAGACTATGGCCTAGACACAATTGCCATTGGTGGCGGTGTAGCAGCTAATAGCGGGTTGAGAAAAAACCTCCAAGCCGCCGCCGTTAAACATAACCTACGCGTCTTATTCCCACCTCTAAAATTCTGTACCGATAACGCCGCCATGATCGGCTGTGCCGCCGCTGACCATCTATCCCGTGGTCATACATCCCCCCTCACACTAGGCGTTGAGTCTAGATTAGCCCTCACTCAGGTGATGAAGTTGTATCAACCTATTGAGTAGTTATTTGTCATTTGTCATTTGTCATTTGTAACCACAAATTCCCAATGCCCCTCAAGACTACTGAGTAATGAGTGTTGTACATGGATAGCGGGGCGTTTTGCCCAATGCCCAATGCCCAATGCCCAATGCCTAATGCCCAATGACTATCGACCGAATATGATCAGCGACAGCATCCGGCTGTTCCAACATAGCCAGATGTCCGCAATTAGGAATTTCCAAAACATTGTCAGCACAATATTGGAACAGTCTGTGAAAGCTAGCTAAATGGCGCACATACTTGGGTTCCATAACTTTGTCTTCTGCACCAGCCAAAAAATAAACTGGCTGCTTGAGTTGGGATACTAGCTCAGGTAAACGATTGATTTCTTCTTCGGTTGTGGAGTCTAACAGAGTTCCCAGAGCCGCTTCTGGGTCAGCCACGACGAAATCTATTACCCGCTGACGTGCCCAATAGCGGTCTAAAGGACGAGCTACACTCGCTCTAGTAAACAGCAAATCAATCAAAGGCACTTGGGACAGCCAGCGCGGGCGGACTTGCAAAAATTTCTGACCTGCCGAGCGAAACTGCTCAAAGGCTTCTTTGAGGTAAATACCACCGCCAGCGTTGATACAGATAACTCCCTTAACACACTCAGGCATTTGATCTGCTCCCCAAAGAGCGATCGTCCCACCCAACGAGTGACCAATTAGCCAAGCACTGGTAATATTCAGCTGTTTCAGAAGAGCTGCTAAATCCTGAGCATAGGCAGCAGGAGTGTAAATAGAATCGAAAGGTGAGCCAACCGCACTACTGGAGATGGGCGTCAGGCTCAGAGACGTTTGTGCTCGACTAAAATCAGTTTTTACCTGGGATTGCGATTCACCAAAACCCCGCAAATCATAGGAAAGGCATTGCAAATCATCTGATAGGCGGGAAATCACAGGTTGCCAATATCCACGGCTATTAAGCCAACCGTGGATAAATACTAAAGCATGGGGGCAGGAAGTGGGAGCCGTTAGCTCGTATGCGTGTGGAACGCCCAAGATTTCGATAGTTGCCATACTTATATCGTACCCTTAAGGGCGGGTGCGACTAAATACGGAATAGGAAGAGAGTTAGAAGTTAGAAGTTAGGAATGAGGAGTTATTAATCTTTAACTCATAACTCATAACTCATAACTTTTTCATTTACCTAGCAACCTCTGTCGCACTCCTTCAGCAATTTTGTGACCCAGATATTCAGGAATGAGGCTTTCATTTGGCCCCAACAAGTAGAGAATTAGCCGTGTACGTCCGCGCCAAACTAGTAAATTGGCATTGACTACCAGAAGGTCTTCCTGCCAGATGGCGTACATCACTTTGTAGAATAATCCTGGTTGATTATCGGCTTCAATCACTAGTGCGGGGAGATGAAAGACCGGATCGACATAGAACTCAGTTTGTACCTGTTCTAAGCCAGTGTCAAGATTGAATTCTACTGCCAGCATCTCTTCTACCTCAAACCGACCTCCCAAAGCCTCGCGAATGGCGCGACAGACATTTTCTGCGGTTTTCTCGGTTAAGGCTTTACTACCACGAGACACCAACAGTTTGATAAAAACCAACATTGGCGGACGGATTTGACCGTATAAACTCAAACCGTGGATAGTCAACCCATAAGCTGCTAGTACACCAAAAATATCGCTGAGGAGAAAAGACTGGTTGCGGTAAGCAAAATGCAGGGCACTTTTGCTACCTTCCGGTTTCAGTTCAATCACAGCGCGTCTAGTTTTATAGAGACGGTAGGCTAGCCGCAAATTTTGCAGTTGAATTTCACTGCTGACGAATTGCTCATAAAACTGGGGAAACGCTCGGTTAAAGCGCTTTAGGAGTTCCAGTGTCGAAGATTTTAAACCAGAAGCCATTGTTAAGGGTAAGACTCGCTTGCTTTCGTCACCTGGGGACTGGGTGTTGGGGATTGAGGGCTGGGATGGGGGACTGGGAATTAGGGACTGGGAATTAGGGACTGGGGGGACAAGAAATAGAGTGTTCTTAAATACCCAATGCCTAATGCCCAATCCCTTGTATACAATTCACTCCTAAGCTAACGTGCATTTAAGCTCTATACGAGTAATTCCCAGGATTAGGTTTTTCCATTTTGAATTTTGAATTTTGAATTACTTATTATCCTTCCCTTTTGATGAATTTCTCCTAGCCTTTACAACAAAATGCTAAAGTTGAAAATGATTGGTGTGAAACACGCTTTAACTGGCTGTTACCATTACAAATCCCGAAAACAACCGAAAAATTTTGAGTGTAAAGGGTAGTAAATGGGGGTAGCTATGTTAAATATGAATCAACACTCCTAAGAGTGGAAACCAATTCAGTTATACTACCCGAACCACGTTGGCATGGGTTTTTGGAAAACTTGGTTTAGTACTCCTGAATCTATAGCGACAACTAGGACAAACCCCTTTGAAGAGCATACAGCGGCAGCTGCGGGCAACTCCAGTAGCATTAGCGAAGCTTCTTCAAAGGAGGCTCGAATCGTCTTTAGCACGGAACGAGACATTGACCTATATGAGCTAGAAGAACTCTGTGATGCAGTTGGTTGGTCGCGTCGTCCTCTAAGAAAAGTGAAAAAAGCTATTGAGCATAGTTTTCTCGTCGCCTCAATGTGGCAGGTGAGAGGAAACCAAAAGCGGCTCATTGGTTTTGCACGGGCTACCTCAGATCACGCGTTTAATGCCACAATTTGGGATGTGGTGGTTCACCCAGACTTTCAAAGTCAAGGACTGGGTAAGGCGCTGATGAAATACGTTCTCAAAAAACTTAGGAGTGAAGAAATTAGTAATGTCACTCTCTTTGCTGACCCACATGTTGTAGATTTCTACCGAACTATGGGGTTTATGGCTGATCCAGAAGGCATCAAAGGCATGTTCTGGTATCCTCATTAGCGCTCAATCCAAATAAAACCCGATTCGCACAAGAAAATCAGGGATACTAGTACAAATCTATTACTTTAATTTGGTTTGACAAGGTTTAGCCGACGAACAAACAAGTATATCTCTTGTAAAACTAAGTCGGCAGAAAAACCTTTATCAGTGTAAGGATGTAATCTAGCTTGTCTTTGTAGAAGATAAAAGATATTAGGCATAAGCCGTTTTATCTGATATAATTAAATTAATGCCTTGTAAAAAGTGCGATCGCTTTGATGGGGAGTTAAGAGCAAACCAAAAAAGTGAACAAGTGTAACCGGGATGTAGCGCAGCTTGGTAGCGCGCCTGCTTTGGGAGCAGGATGCCGCAGGTTCAAATCCTGTCATCCCGATTTAATTAAGATAGTTAAAAGTTAAAGCAGATTAACTGATTTTTTTGCAGACACATGCAGTTTAATTGCGTGTTTTTACCGAGAATATCAATTAGACTGTTCTGCTGTTGAAGCCTAAGATACAAATATTAGTCCTTAAGCAGTAAATTATTTTTGAAACTAAGCTTTGTATATATTTGAGAAGATATTAAAGCAATCCCAGATGGAACGATTGATTAAGCAATCGCGTCACCCAATATTATAAAAAGCCGATAGAATGGCATTTATCATCTCCAAGTCCGGAGAGATGGAGAGACTTTTCACTGTTTGAGAAGACATATAATAGGCATCTACGGCGTTTCGCGGTGAATAGCGGAGCTAATCCGAGAAAAACACAACGTTAACACAGCCAATTTCTGAAAACGATACTATAGCAACCCTAAATAGTTGGGGAACATTGGATTTTGACCGTTGATGTTTAACACCCAACCTCAACGCGCACAATGAATTTTTCACAACTGAAATAGATTGCTATATAACTAAAGCTAGTTGGTGCTGTGGAAATCCAACCATTTGTTTAATTTAATTGGACTATTGATGCGAGGAGCAGTCATGAAATCATTTATTCGCTTGGGCGCAACATTGGGTATAGCTGGCAGTGTATTTTTAACTGGGCTTTCAGGAATCGGCAATCTACCAGGAATAGGAAATCTAGAGGCGATCGCATTGCCACAAGATCAGGTAGTTAAAAAGCTCCAAGAAGTACCTGTATTCACGCTTACCAATCCGAAAGGCGAATTCGTAGTTCTTTCCAGAAACAACGCATCCAAGCCGGTTTCACAGGTAGGATTTTTTATTAGCAAGCAAGATGCTCAAAAATTTCTTGACAATCGCCTGAAAAAAGAAAATCCCCAGTTAGCAAGCACCCTACAGGTTAGACCTTTGTCTCTGGCAGACTACTATAAAATAGTCCAAGAAAGCAAAAAGAAACCAGACTCAGTAATTTATACTTTAGTCCCGACGCAACAACAGGTAGCTTCGGCGACAAGTATGCTAAATCAAAATGGTAAAAAAGGGGAGCAATTCAATGGTATTCCCTTATTTGTACCCAAATTTAAGAAAGATAATAGCTATCTGACCATTCCCGTTGCCAAAGGTAACGAGCGGTACATCCCCTTCTTTTTTGAGAAAGAGCAAGCAGTGGCTCTGTTAGACGAATTCAAGAAAGCCGTGCCAAAGGAAGCAGAAAACACTGAAATTCAGGTAGTGGATTTGTACGGTGTTATGGAGGCTCTCAATAGCAGCAGCGATCCTAGCATCAATAAAATTGTTCTCTATCCATCACGGGAGTCGATCAATTTTATTCGCTCCCTTTCGCCGAATCAATCACCAACCGCCAAGCCTGCTGCCCCCGCTCCGAAAAAATAACGGATATGCGTTCCAAGGTTGAGGTATGGGGGAGAAACATCTGATAGTTTCTGGTTTACAACTTTGGCAGTGGCGAAATGCAGCTCTTGAAGCAGCGATCGCCACTGATGTCCCACCAGGAGAGGTAGATTGGCTGCTCTTAGAAATTGCTGGCTTAGACCGCTTGGCACTGCGTTTGGAGTCTTTTAAAAACTGGCCGCAAGTTCAGCTGCAATTGCCTTTAGAAGAGTTAGACCAGTTGTGGCAAAGGCGATTAAATGACCGCTTGCCAGTGCAGTATATTGCGGGAGTTACACCTTGGCGTAACTTTGAAATCATGGTGTCAAGTGCAGTTTTGATTCCCCGACCAGAGACAGAGTGCTTAATTGATTTAGCGGAAGCATCTGCTAGCAGTGCTTCAGGGCACTGGGCAGATTTGGGTACTGGGAGTGGAGCGATCGCACTGGGATTAGCAGATGTCTTGCCAAAAGCCACAATTCATGCAGTTGATTACAGTTTAGAAGCTCTGGCGATCGCACGAACCAACGCCGATAATTTGGGTTTTGCTGACCGGATTAAATTTTATCAAGGTTCTTGGTGGGAGCCACTGACATTCTTAAAAGGTCAGTTCAGTGGTATGGTGTCGAATCCCCCTTACATACCCACCAGCATTTTACCTAGTTTGCAACCAGAAGTAGTGAACCATGAACCGCATCTAGCTTTGGATGGTGGCGGTGATGGCTTAGATTGCATTCGCCATTTGATAGAAGTCTCCCCTAGTTATTTGCAACCGGGTGGCGTGTGGTTGATTGAGATGATGGCAGGACAGGCGGATGCAGTGCGAGAACTTTTGCAAAATCAAGGTAGCTATTGTAAGATTCAAATTCATGCTGATTTAGCTGGAATTGAACGCTTTGCCCTTGCTTATAAAAGTTAGGAAAAGGGCATGGGGCATGGGGCATAGCGCATAGAAAATAGGAAACCTGCCTCATGCCCAAACCCATAACAATGACACAAGTTTCTCTAACAAATTTAATAGCTGGCGCACGTGCTGGTTTTTTGGTGAGCTTTCCTACGGATACTGTTCCGGCACTTGCAACCGTACCAGAAAAAGCAGGATTAATTTTTGCGGCGAAGCAACGCAGTCAAGATAAACCTTTGATTTTGATGGCGGCTAGTGCTGAAGATTTGTGGCCGTATGTCAAAGGTAGTGAAGACGAATATAAAATTTGGCAAGAATTAGTAGATAAATATTGGCCGGGAGGGCTGACATTAGTTTTACCAGCGAGTGAACGTCTACCCAAAGTTATGAATCCCATTGACCCGACAACAATTGGTATTCGAGTCCCAAACAGTGCGATCGCTCAAACTATTTTGGCGCAAACTGGCCCTCTTGCCACCACTAGCGCCAATTTTTCTGGTCAGTCACCTTTGCAAACGATGGCAGAAATTGAGAATCAGTTTCCTACAGTTCGGACTCTAGCAACAACAGAATATGAGGGTGAAATGTCGGGAATGGGTGTACCTTCCACCGTTGCTAAATGGACAGGGATAAATTGGCAGATTTTGCGGCAAGGTGCGATCAACTTAGATATTTCGAGTGATAACCAGATATAGGTAGCTATAATGTTGTTTTCCTGATTTGCACAACAGATAAATCTGGAACTTTCGTTTGCGCTGTTGTGGTCAATGAACAAGTTAATAATTGCCAGATTGTCAGGAACCTCAGCCTAAAGGCATGAGGCTTGTTAGATTTTCTCTCAAGCCGTTCTGACCAGTCTAAGTCATAACTGACTACGTTTTTTGAGTCACGACACCGGAGAATGCGTAGCTAGTTTTCCGCTCTGTCGCTGGTAGTTAAACAGTCTTAAGGTCACTGAGACAGTGCTGCTAGCCTAACAAGCTCTTAAAACATTGACGAAGCTAACATCACCCCGTAAGGGAGGCACTTCCCGTGCAAAACACTATGTGTACAGGGTTGCAAGATTTGAAATGGTAACTGTCCCATTGAAAGTACAGTACAAAGGTACACCGATTCAAGCAACCCCAAGGCAGTAGTGACAATTGTAAAGCCGTCCTTCTAGGACGGGGTTTCTACCCATATTTCTGATGAATTGGAGCAACTGGATATATCTAGGAGCAGGAATTGCACTAGGTATGGTTTTCCGTCAGTTATTTGTGCGTTCGTCTAATGTTTCATCTAGCTCATCCCCAGTAGCGCCATTAGCTCAACAGGATATGCCACCAATATCGCAACAGCTACAGCAAACGCAGCTGGCATACCTGATGGCAAGGGAAATGAGCCAGTTTAAAGCTGGTTTTTTAGCGCGGACTACTCATGAATTGCGATCGCCCCTCAATGGTCTGATTGGCTTGCAACAGTTAATTTTGTCCGATTTGTGTGAAGATCCAGCTGAGGAACGAGAATTTATTGCCCAAGCTCACGAGCGAACGCTGAAACTGCTGAAGCTGATGGATGAAATTCTCAACGTTGCGAGAACTGAACATGGTACTAATAAATTAGATATTCAGCCTAGACCTTTAGCCCAAATTTTGGAGGAGGTTCATAAATTAACCTATATGCTGGCGGCAAATCGCAATTTTCCCTTGCAATTGTTACCCGCCGACCCAGAAATTTATGTTTTGGCAGATAACCTCTGGCTCCGCCAAATATTGATCAGTTTAATAGACACTGCCATTACTCAGATGGAGGAAGGCAGCATCTGTATTTCCAGTAGCACCTTAACTACAAATAATGTTGTAAACATTTGGCTGGATGTACCAACCAATGCCATAGCCTGGAGCGAGCCGATTGATTTACTCAAATCTGAAGATCATCTGAGTCAGATTAACCAAGCAAACGCTGCTCTTTCCCCAGGAATGAGGCTATTAATCAATCAAACTCTGGTGGAAGTTATGGGAGGAAAGTTAGAAATTCTGCCCTTGACCATTGCAAAGGAAGCACCTCAACAGCTTACCAGACTACAAATCTCTATCCCCCTAGTGATTCCTGAAGCTGAACTTCTGTAGTAGTAACGAAAGCAGCGTTAGCTAGGTTGTGTAACACCATCGTAGTGGTAGTGTTGGCTTGAAAACCAATCTTTTCGTAGAAACCCTGCTGGTGAGTAGTCATCAGGTAAACGCGCTCAACCCACCTCATGCGGGGATGAGTCAAAACGGTTTCTACTAACTTGCTTCCCAACCCACTACTTTGATACTGTGGATGGATCACAACATCCCAAATTGTGGCGCGATATATGCCATCAGATGTTGCTCTAGCAAAGCCAATCAGGCGATCGCTATCCCAGACGCAAATCACTGGTTCACTATTGGCGATAGCTATACCTAAATCTTCAATACTCCGTCCCTTTGCCCAGAAAGCTGAAACGTTTAACAGTTCTTGCAGTTGGTAAAGGTCAATTTCAGACTTGTAATCGCTAAATTGAATCTGATGATCGTTCATGTATGGCACCACTTTTAGCAGTATATTTGCTGTTTCTAAGTCGTATTTTGCTAGAAATTGCTGAATACGTATATCTATATGCAACGATTTGAAGATTTAATCACAAATCCACTTCCACAGAGGATGAGTTGGCCCCTGTTGACGTATTCGAGAAACTTGTTTTTCTAAACGTTGTTTTTCTTGCTGTGGTAGTCCGAGTAAGATATTCCGACTTTGCCAAACTAAAACAGCAGCGGTCATCCCGATACAAAAGGCTAAACCAAAGGTAGACAGTGGATTGTAGAAAAGCCCATATCGCACCGCCACCCAGGTAAAATATTGCTGCCACAGAGAAATTTCTGCACGTAGACCCCACAAGGAAGCAGGGGCAACAGTGAGCCATAAACAGACTACAAACAGCCATCTACCATATATTGTCAACCTATGTAATCTTTCTACTTGTTGAGTAAAGGATGGGTCAGTTGTCATTTGTCATTTGTCCTTTGTCATTTGTCATTTGCTAAAGACTAATGCCCAATGCCCAATACTCAATGATTAATTACCAGGAGATGTATCAATCGATTCATCAGTGACTACCACACTTGTTTGACCGTTGCGCTCTCGCCACAAAGTTAGAAGAGTACTGGCGATAAAAATACTTGAATAAGCCCCGGCTGTAAAGCCAATAATTAAAGCTAAGGCAAAGTTTTTTAGAGTTTCTCCCCCAAACAGAAATATCGCAAACAAAGATAGCATCGTGGTTAAAGTCGTGTTGATAGACCTTGCTAGGGTTTGGTTCACAGCATCATCCACAATGTCAGCAATTGGTCGATCGGGATTTATTTGCAGCGTCTCACGAATGCGATCGTAAATCACCACCGTATCGTTGACTGAAAAACCTGTAATTGTCAGTAAAGCAACGATGAACAGACTATCTACTTCAGTACCTAGTACTAAACCCAAAATCGAAAAAATCCCTGCCGTAACCAAGACATCATGCAATAGTGCAACGATCGCAAACACTGCATAATCCAACTGGAACCGGAAGCTCAAGTAGATTATGATGCCTGCAAAGGAAACTATTAAAGCTATTACCCCAGACCTAAACAGTTCTGCTCCCAGAGTAGGCCCAACGGTGTCAAGTTGGTTTTTTTGCTCGTCAAAAGTACCAACTTTTTCGCTTAAGGCATTTTGCAAATTGGTACGCTGTTCGCGATCCAAGTTTTTTGTGCGAATTAATATACCATTTTCTGCGCCAGTTCCTTTGTCAGCCACAATTTGGATGCTGCTATCGCCCAATCCTTGTTCTTTAGCTACTTCTCGAACAACATTAATATCAATTGGCTGGTCGCAGTTACCGGGTTTGCTACAATCCCGTTCAAACTGCAATCGTGTACCACCAACAAAATCTAAACTGGGACGTAGGGGTGCTTTGATAGTCGGGTTTTGCCAAGAAATCACCATTGAGATGATCCCAGCGAGAATGACAGCACCAGAAATAGCCCACCAAAGCGATCGCGATTTGTTAATACTCAGTTTCATTAAGCCACCTCTGCCTTATTTGATGTTGGCAGGTTCGGAGAGAAAAGTTCTGGTTTTTTGAGTGCGGGAATTGTAATTGCTAAAAACATCAAGGTGCGACTACAGGTAACTGCCGTAAACATACTCACCATTACACCCAAAGCTAAAGTTAGGGCGAAGCCTTTTACCAAACCAGCCCCCAGCCAGAATAGTGCCGCACAGGCAATGACTGTAGTCACGTTGCCATCTAAAATACTGGAAAAGGCGCGATAAAAACCAGATTCCACAGAACGATAAAGGGATTTACCTGCTTGCAATTCTTCCCGCGTCCGTTCAAAAATTAGCACATTCGCATCTACCGCCATCCCAATACTGAGAATGAAACCGGCAATTCCTGGTAGGGTCAGGGTGACACCCAATAAAGCAAAGGTAGCCCAGGTCAGCAATGCGTAAATCAATAGTGCTACATCGGCAATCAGTCCTGGTAGTCTATAGTACACCACCATAAATATTAATACTAAACTCAGACCACCGATACCAGCGTAGATACTGCTAGTGATGCTGTCTTTACCCAAGGTTGCTCCAACAGTGCGGATTTCTGCAATTTCTACTGGTACTGGCAATGCACCACCTCGTAGCTGCACACCTAAGTCATTGGCTTGTTGTGGGGTAAACCGTCCTGTAATCACCGCAGCGCCACCAGTAATACCAGTGGCGGCAAATTCTATACCTACAGTAGGAGCGCTGATCAATTCATTGTCCAGAAAAACACCAATGCTCCGCCCAGTTCCGGCAAGATTTTTCGTCAAATTGGCAAATAGTTCACCACCCTGTTGGTCGAAGCGAATGGCAACATTCCAGTTGTCGCCTTGAGTGGGTTCACCGTATGCATCCTTGAGGTATTTGCCAATTAGTGGTGGATTAGTGCTTTCAAACAATTCTGCGATCGCTTGATTACTGTTCTGTAAATCTTCTTGATTCTTGACAATTGCTGCTTTGTCGGTACTCTTTCTTAATTCTTCTTGCTTAAATTTCAATTCGGCTCTAGATGCTTGGAAAGCAAGCAGTTGGGTTTCTGTATTCGGCTTTTGGGTACGAAATTCTAACTGCGCTGTACCCCCTAGCACCCGTTCAGCTTGCTCTGGATCATTAACCCCTGGTAGTTGCACCAATATTTTATCTGTGCCGACTGTTTGGATCACAGGTTCAGAAACACCCAAACCATTAATCCGTCCTTCGACAACTTTCTTCACACCTTCCAATTCTCGTTCGGTGATTTGGGGAATATCCGCTGATGGTTTCACCTGAATTGTGAGCTGTGATCCTCCCCGCAAGTCCAGTCCAAGGGGTATCGGAATTGTGGCAATCACCGTAATAGCGGCGATTATCAGGACTAAAATCAAAATTAATAGCGATCGCTGTCTTTGCATACCATAACTCGCAACTGACAAAGGCTATAATAGCGCTCTTTTATGGAGTTATGAGCAAGTATTGGGTACTGGGGATCGGGCATTGGGGATTGGTCATTTTTTTTGTACCCAGTACCCAGTACCCAGTCCCCAATCCCTAGTCCCCAATCCCTAGACTCGCAAAGCTACCATTTTTTCCACAGCTTCCACGATTTGCTCTGGTTGGATGATTGTTAGTCGTTCCAGATTACCGTTGTAAGGTGTGGGAATATCTTGGGAAGAAAGCCTTAGTACTGGCGCATCTAATTCATCGAATAAGCGATCGTTTATTGAGGCGATGACTTCTGCTCCAATACCCGCAGTTCGCATTGATTCTTCCACAACAATGACTTTATGGGTTTTTCTTATTGATGCACCGATGGTATCAAAATCTAATGGTTTGAGGGATATTAAATCGATAACTTCTGGATCGTATCCTTGTTTTTCAAGAGTTTTTACAGCTTGCAACACATGATGCCGCATTCGCGAATAAGTAATAATTGTGACATCTTTACCCTCACGCACAACTTCTGCTTTATCCAGAGGTAGCAAGTATTCTTCTTCTGGTAAATCTTCTTTCAAGTTGTAAAGTAAAACGTGTTCAAAGAACAACACTGGATTATCATCGCGGATAGCGGATTTTAGTAGTCCTTTAGCATTTCTTGGTGTAGAACAAGCAACAATCTTCAACCCTGGCACAGCTTGGAAGTAAGTTTCTAGTCGCTGAGAATGTTCTGCGCCTAGCTGTCGTCCCACACCGCCAGGGCCGCGAATTACCATCGGAATTTTAAAGTTACCGCCGGAAGTATAGCGTAGCATCCCAGCGTTGTTGGATATTTGGTTGAAGGCGAGCAATAAAAAGCCCATATTCATGCCTTCAATGATGGGACGTAACCCAGTCATTGCAGCTCCCACAGCCATCCCAGTAAAGCTATTTTCCGCAATGGGGGTGTCTAGAATGCGGAGTTCGCCATATTTTTGGTACAGGTCTTTGGTAACTTTATAGGAACCGCCATAGTGTCCTACATCTTCACCGAGAACGAATACGCTGGAATCACGCGCCATTTCTTCATCAATGGCTTCCCGTAAGGCGTTGAAGAAAAGTGTTTCTGCCATTTAGACCTTTTAGTACGATTATGGTTTTAGAATTTTATCGTGCTGCTGTCGCAAATAAGGTGAGCGATCGCACTAGTTAGAGATTGGGTTGTTTAAACGATCCTCTTCATTGGAGCAAGAATATAAGAAACGTGGAGCCAAATAAAACGCAAAACTTTAACTCCGTAACAGAGGCTGAATGGACAACTGATTCTCAGATATATAGGTGCTGTTGCGTTCCGTCAAGCTTAACGCATCAATACTTGAGAAAATTATGTTACGAAAATCACTAACGCACCCTACATTAGGAGTTGCAAATTAATAAATCCACATACCTAAGTTAGATTTTATAGGTTTTAGGACTTACGCATTGAAAATCGCATTCCTAAAATACCCGCCCAAAAGGTTTTTTACGATAACGCCGATAA
Source organism: Nostoc sp. KVJ20 (assembly GCF_001712795.1). Lineage (GTDB taxonomy): Bacteria > Cyanobacteriota > Cyanobacteriia > Cyanobacteriales > Nostocaceae > Nostoc. The sequence goes on along the minus strand of NZ_KV757603.1, from coordinate 52,643 downwards.
ATATCAAAATCACTGTTCAAAGTAGCATAGGCGTAGCCCAACCTAGGCATCGCACCAATATCTAAGCATTCCGAAATGACGATCAAGGAGAATGCAAAATCCCCTGGTAAATCTCTGTACTGAGTATTAAACTCAGCAATACGCGAAAAATCTTGCGGCAATAATTGCTCACACTCATAAGACCTCTTGCAAAAAGCACTTTTGCAAGAGGTCTAAGGTTAGCCAACGTTCAACAATCAAGTGTCGGATCAATTCACTCTTTTCCGTTTGCTCATGAGCCAAGATGTCGGCAAATTCTTACTATTCAATCATTTGTCCTACTTTAACCATCGCGCCGCATCTTTGGCATGATAAGTCAAAATCAAGTCTGCACCAGCCCGTTTAAACCCAGTTAAAGTTTCCATAACCACGCGCTCCTCGTCAATCCAACCATTGAGAGCGGCAGCTTTCACCATCGAATACTCACCAGAAACATTGTAAGCCGCAACTGGTAAGTTACTCGCTTCCTTCACCCGCCAGATAATATCCATGTATGCCAAGGCTGGCTTAACCATGAGCATATCAGCACCTTCAGCAATATCCAATTCAATCTCTTTAATTGCTTCGCGGGCGTTACCTGGGTCCATTTGGTAAGTTCTTCTGTCCCCAAATTGTGGTGTCGAGTCTGCTGCATCTCTAAATGGGCCATAATAACCCGAAGCATACTTAGCAGCATAAGACAAAATCGGCGTGTCTTGAAATCCGGCTTCATCTAAACCCTGACGAATTGCTTGCACAAACCCATCCATCATCCCCGAAGGGGCGATGATATCGGCACCAGCTTTTGCTTGAGAAACCGCTGTTTTCTTCAACAATTCCAAAGTTGGGTCATTTAAAACTCGTCCTGTTAAATCACCAACTTGTAAATAACCACAATGACCGTGACTGGTGTACTCACATAAACAAGTATCAGCAATTACAATCAAATCTGGCACTGCTGCTTTTACCGCCGTCGCCGCTTTCTGGACGATACCGCAATCATGCCAAGCGCCAGTGGCATCCACATCTTTATCAGCCGGAATTCCAAATAAAATAATCGAAGGAATTCCTAAGTCATAAACTTCTTTTGCTTCTTCAACAATTTTATCTACCGAAAGTTGGTAGACTCCGGGCATGGATTTCACCTCGTTAGCGATTCCCTCACCTGGTACAGCAAATAATGGGTAGATTAAATCGTTTGTTGTTAAAACAGTTTCACGAACCATCCGGCGCAGTTGGGGATGAGTACGCAGACGACGGGGACGATGTGTAGGAAACATAAAATTTTATGAAGAAAAACAACGCAATTGGACACAAAACAAAGCGTCACAAAAGCAGGCTAAAATTTTCCTGCCGTCGGACAGACTACAAACAGTGCTTAACTGTCCTTTTGCCCTACTCTTAATCAAGTTGTGGGGCAATTTTGTATTCTACAGCTTGGTTGCACCTATCCGACGGACTGGGAAAAAAACGACATAATAAGCAATTCAAAATGATAAGACTGTCTGTTGGCAAAATTTTGGGGAATTGAGGGTTGAAATTTCAACGCCAAGTGGCGCAGAGGAAAACGCAGAGGCACGCAGAGAATTCGCTACGAATTAATTAAATTTTGTATTTGGTAGTAAATAACTGACAATGCCCAATGCTCAATGCTCAATGCCCCATGCCCCATTCCCAATGATAATTTGTGTTAAAAAACTCGGAAAATATAGGGATAACGGAAGGGTATATCAGGATTGCTGAAAACTCCGATGAGCGCCCAAATTGTTAATCCCCAGTGTAATAGATACCCAATACCCGCTAGTGGCCCCAACAATAATAGAGGTAACACTAACCAACCAAATAGAAAAAATAGCGCTCCTAGAATTCCTCCATACAGCCAGACATTAAAGTGGAAATTGATAGACTCTTTGGCGTTTTCTTTAACAACAGGATCATCAGATACGAGCAGTATGGCGATAGGTATACCTACAGATATAAAAGCCGTACTGAAAAAAATGGCTCCATGCGACAAGGCAGATAGAAGCTTTCGCTTGTCTGTGTCGTACATTCTTTTCTCCTATTTAGTCAGATTGTTGGTTATATTACGACCCTATCACGAGCATCGTTGTCTTAAGATTAAAAGACTTACAAGAGTCAAAAAATTAAGTTAGCTAACAAACAAATACATTTATGTCTACTGAACTTCAGTCTGAACTTATTCAAGCGGTTGAACTTCGCCGCAATTTTGCGATTATATCTCACCCTGATGCGGGTAAAACTACACTAACAGAAAAGCTACTTCTGTACGGAGGTGCAATTCACGAAGCTGGGGCGGTGAAGGCGCGACGGGCGCAGCGAAAGGCTACCTCTGACTGGATGGCGATGGAGCAACAACGTGGTATTTCCATCACCTCCACAGTGTTGCAATTTGAATACCGGAACTGTCAAATAAATTTATTAGATACGCCGGGACACCAAGATTTCAGTGAAGATACTTATCGCACCCTCGCCGCTGCCGATAATGCCGTGATGCTGATTGATGCGGCAAAAGGTTTGGAACCCCAAACCCGCAAATTGTTTGAAGTGTGTAAGTTGCGGGGTATCCCGATTTTTACATTTGTCAACAAGCTCGATCGCCCAGGTAGGGAACCTCTGGAACTGTTGGATGAAATTGAGCAAGAATTGGGATTACAAACCTATGCGGTCAACTGGCCGATTGGTATGGGCGATCGCTTTAAAGGTGTTTTTGACCGACACAAGCAACAAATACACCTCTTTGAGCGCAGTTTCCACGGTAGCCGCGAAGCCCGTGATACGATAGTCGAGTTAGGTGATCCGAGAATAGAAGAACAGCTAGAACAAGACCTCTACCACCAACTGAAAAACGATCTAGAACTGTTAGAAGGAGTTGGGCCAGAGCTAGATTTGCAGTTGATACACGAAGGCAAAATGACGCCTGTGTTCTTTGGTAGCGCCATGACTAACTTCGGGGTAGAGTTATTCCTCAAGTATTTCCTCGACTATGCCCTCAAACCCGGTTCTCATGTCAGCAGTGTTGGCGAAGTTCCCCCTACATACCCGGAATTTTCGGGGTTTGTCTTCAAACTGCAAGCGAATATGGACCCGAAGCATCGCGATCGCGTCGCATTTATCCGGGTCTGCACTGGTAAGTTTGAAAAAGATATGATGGTGAATCACGCCCGCATTGGTAAACTCATCCGTCTATCTCGCCCGCAAAAACTCTTTGCTCAAGAGCGGGAATCGATTGATGTGGCTTATCCTGGCGATGTGATCGGTTTGAATAATCCCGGTGTTTTTGCGATCGGGGATACAATTTACACGGGACAAAAGCTCGAATATGAGGGGATTCCGTATTTCTCGCCGGAACTGTTTGCGTCTATGAGGAATCCCAACCCCTCAAAATCTAAACAATTCCAAAAAGGCGTTGCGGAATTGCGAGAAGAAGGTGCTGTACAAATTATGTATTCAACTGATGAAGCCAAGCGCGATCCAATTTTGGCGGCGGTGGGTCAGTTGCAATTCGAGGTGGTGCAGTTTCGTTTACAAAACGAATATGGTGTAGAAACCATATTAGAGTTATTGCCCTACAGTGTCGCCCGTTGGGTTGAGGGTGGTTGGGAAGCATTAGAAAAAGTGGGCCGAATATTCAACACCACTACAGTTAAAGACAGTATGGGACGTCCAGTGTTACTATTCCGCAATGAATGGAATTGTCAACAATTATTGGGCGACCATCCAGAGTTAAAATTAAGCGCGATCGCTCCAGTATTTTCTAGTCAAAAACCAGTGGAAGAATAATTCACTACGAATTTTAGATTTTAGATTTTAAATTTTAGATTTTTTTGTTCATGTCTTGCCCCTAGTGGGTAGAACAAATCTAAAATCCTTAATTTAAAATCCTTGAGCCAAGTAACCTTGTGGTCAGGCTCAATCCAAAATCCAAAATCCAAAATCCAAAATTGGTTGACAAGCAAAACTTGAGCGCGGTTGAGTTCCACGGCATCCGAGGTTCGCGCTTTTGCACAAACGTGGATCACCTAGAAGAGATTGGAGTGCCAGAATTTGTATGCCTTCACATGCCAAATCGTCTTTGGAGGCTGGTTTAGTTGCCCTCAAGCAGGGGAATTACCAAACAGCGATCGCTCACTTAGAACCTATTGCTAGCAGCCAAAGCAATGGTACTGCTAGCTTACAAGCCCAAGTTGGTTTAGTGATGGCTTATGCTCGCACTGGCGAAGTGTCCAAAGCGATCGCTATATCCCAGAATCTCATTGAGAGTAACAATCCGCAAGTTCAAGAGTGGGCAACACGCGCTCTCGAACACCTGACAAAACGTAAAAAACGCGATCAAGAATCAAAAAATGTCGAAACTGGATTTGTTGCCTTTGATAATTCAACTCCAGATTCTCCCCCAGTCCCCCCCCCGGAAACTCCTACATTAGAGGAAAAACCAAAAGATCAAGTCACAGAAACCAAAAGCGACGACACACCGTCGATGGTGCCACTAGCTAGACTCAAAGCCACAGTAGCGACGCCATTACCACCACCAACAACTGCACCCCTAAATGGCTTCATGGGTTCTGTGACTCGCACCCAAGCTAAATTATTCGGTGTTATTTATTGGCGGCAAGCACAACGCGCTAGAGCATGGCAACCACTACGCAAACCGAAATTAATTCCTTTGCGGCTACTGTCAGCAGGGACATTCATCGCCCTGTTTTGGGTTATGCGAGAAATCCTCAAGTTAGCATTGGGATTCATCAACCAGACTTTAGTCAAACTACCTTATCTGGAGCCGCTGCAACTTTTATACCGCGATCCTACTAGATTGTTGCTAATAGTATTGGTGATTTTAATCGGAGTATCGCCTTGGTTGCTGGATCTACTACTGGCGAAATTGTATGGTCAGCGAGAATTTCCTAAAGATGTATTAAATACCCATAGCCGGGAAGCCGTTCGGGTGCTACAACGTTGTTGCCAACAGCGACACTGGCCCATACCCAAACTGCGGATCTTACCAATGGCTGCACCAATTATCCTGACCTATGGTAGTTTACCACGTAATGCCAGGATTGTTGTGAGTCAAGGGCTATTAGAGCAATTAGCAGATGATGAAATCGCCACTATTTACGCCACGCAATTAGGGCATATTGCTCACTGGGATTTTGCTGTGATGTCTTTGTTGCTGCTGGTGACACTACCAATTCATCAGCTATATCAGCAAGTGTCGCAGTGGGGAGACAAAATATCAGCGAAAATTTGGCGCTGGCCGGTGACAATTTTGGCTAGTCTAATTTATGGAGTTTGGTCTTTGCTGACTGGGACTGGATTGTGGTTATCGCGGTTGCGGCTTTATTATAGCGATCGCGTTGCATCTGAAATTACTGGTAATCCCAATGCCCTGATTCGTGCTTTACTCAAAATTGCTATTGGCATTGCAGCTGATATCCAAAAACAAGAACAGACCAGTTGGCAACTAGAAAGCTTAAATCTTTTGACACCAGTCAGCTACCAACAGAGCCTCGCTTTGGGCACTATTGCCAGCAATCTATCTTTTGAAGCCTTTTTGAAGTGGGATACTGCCAATCCCTATCGCCGATGGTTTACGATTAATAGTAGTCATCCTTTGATGGGCGATCGCATCGAACGCCTCTGCCAAATAGCCCGTCACTGGCATCTAGACACCGAGCTACATTTTGCTAGTGAACCGTCAAAGGTGAAGCGTCAGTCTTTCTTATTACAAATCGCTCCCTGGTTGGGAATTCCTCTAGGGGTTTTGTTTGCAGCTTTAGTCTGGCTAACCTGGCAACTAGCATTCACACTAAAGTTTTTAAATCTAAAGTGGATATACGAAGATTGGTCTTTCATTACAGGCTGTCTTCTGATTGGCTTTAGCATCGGTACAGTGATGCGGATTAATTCTTTCTTCCCAGATATCAAACCTGACACTGTGCAAACTGACGACTACTTACCCAACCTGTTATCTGACCCTTCTGCCTTACCAATTGATAGCGTCAGCGTGCGTCTTGTGGGCAAATTATTAGGTCGTCAAGGCACTAGCAACTCTCTAGCGCAAGATTTAATCCTCCAATCCAGCGCAGGTTTAGTGAAGTTACACCACATTTCTTGGCTAGGACAGTCAGTCAATCACCAGGATTTAATTGGTAGGCAAATTATCGTCACAGGTTGGTTCCGCCGAGGAGCAACACCTTGGATCGATATCCAAACCTTGGAAACTCAAAGTGGTAAAACCATTCATAGCCCTCATCCCATTTGGTCTACTTTTTTAGCAGTTGCAGCACAGGCTTGGGGCGCATACGTTTTTCTTACTGGTTAGTCATTGGTCATTGGTCATTCGTTATTAGCAAAGGACAAAGGACAAATCGGAATGTAAACAAAAGTTGCAGGTTTTCTTTACAAGTGTTACATTTATTTACACAAACATTAGCAGCCAACATAACTCAGCACTACAGCTTAGTGATGAAATCGGATGCTTTTCCCCTACTCCATACCTTTTTATCCTCCCAACACAGCAGGAAATCAACCAGCCACCGGCTGGTTTTTGTTTCAAAATATGCTCCCTTGAATAAAAAATGTGTTTTATGTTACGATGCAGTAATACTAACGTCGGAAATGTATGCGCTAAACTAGCTACGTAGAAAATACCGTGGTAATGTAAGGAATGGTATTTGATTCTGCGAAAAAGAGCATGAAAGAAAGCGTGTACTTTTGCAGGCAATAGGCTATTAAATTTACAATTCTTAGAATTAAGGTGTTATTAGCTCACCATAGTGTGGGCCTTTGGATTAAACAAGCTTGATCCCGACGAAAAACTGTATTGTTGTATAAGTTGACAGTTTCGAGCAAAAAAATTGGTTAATGGCAGCCTTGGTCAATAGCATCTATTTAAAAGCCAAAGCCAAGTAATTGTTTTCTCGCCTTGCCATGTTCATTCAACTCTGGAGGTATAGTTCATGTCCGTTCGCCTATATATAGGTAATTTGCCTAAAGATGAAATAGATCGTCAAGATCTGCAAGCAGTTTTTGCAGCAGAAGGTGATGCTGTAACAACTAAATTAATTAAAGACCGCAAAACTGGCAAATGCCGTGGTTTCGGTTTTCTTACCGTCAACAATGACGAACAAGCTGACGAAATCATTGAAAAGTATAATGGGCAGATGTTCAAAGACACTCCCATTAAGCTAGAAAAGGCATTACCTCGGACAAAGGGTGAAGAGGGCGACGAGCAAGCTCCTAAACCAGTTACTCTTGCTGCTAGTAGTACCCCAACTCCTAGCCCCAACAGAGAAGGTAGCCGTCGTGAGAAAAGCTCTAAGAAGCCTCGTCGTGGCGGCAGTGGCGGCGGTGGTTCTCGTGAAACCAGCACTACAACGACAGATTCAGACACTATTCGTCCAGATCCTCGTTGGGCTTCAGAATTAGAAAAGCTGAAGCAGATGCTAGCTGCACAAACTACGAATTAATCCTTGAGGGAGAGAAATTAAAAATTAAAAATCAGAATTTTTTTTTGATTTTTAATTTTTAATTGTTGATTATTATCTAGCTGCTTAGTTAAAATCTACTTGCACCTAATTTTGTAAGTGCGTAGGCGCAGCCAGCCGTAGGCATAGAATTGTCGAATCGTGGAGAATTGAGGGTTGAAATTTAAACGCAGAGGAACGCAAAGGTAAGCGCAGAGGCACGCAGAGAATCTGCTACAAACTAATAAAATCTTTACTTAGAATAAAATTCAGTTTTTGTGATCAGACGCATTAAAAAATCTGGACGATGGGGATGCGATGCCTAGGTTGGGCTGCGCCTACGCAGTAATTAGCTGGATTTGATAAAATATATTCAGTAATGGCAAGCTTCATAATGCCAAGTGAACAAGAGGCGCGATAGCTCTAAAGATAATTTACACTCAAGGTAAGACCGATCATTTGTAGCTTCTGTTATGTCCTCAACTCTAGATTCTTTGCCACCTGCGCTCGCTAAAATTGTCCAGCGCTTTCAACGCGCTTCCGAACCGAAGCGACGCTACGAACAGCTAATCTGGTACGCTCAGAAGCTCAATGAGTTCCCAGAAGCGGAGAAATTACCCGAAAATAAAGTTCCTGGTTGCGTGTCTCAAGTTTTTATCACCGCAGCTTTGGATGACGGTAAAGTTGTGTTTCAGGGCGAGTCTGATTCCCAGTTAACCAAAGGTTTAGTAGGGCTGCTAGTTGAAGGATTGCAGGGATTAACCCCAACTGAGATTGTCCAACTTACCCCAGATTTTATTCAAGAAACAGGTTTAAACGTTAGCCTGACACCTTCCCGTGCTAATGGGTTTTACAACATTTTTAAAACCATGCAAAAAAAAGCATTGGAATGTAAGCTAGATTTGCCTAACTAAACTTGGTTATTGGTCATTTGTCATTGGTCATTTGCAAAAGACAAAGGACAAATAACGTACAACTACCAAAATTTAGTCTTATGCCAAGCAATCTATTATCTACTCCTGCTGCTATTGGCTTTGGTGGAGTAGTTCAAGAATATCTCTGGAATTTTGAAAATCAGCAATTGCGGGTTGTTTATGAAACCCTCGGTAAAGGTTCACCGCTATTGCTACTACCATCTTTCAGCAGTGTTTCGACGCGTTTGGAAGTCGGCGAACTTGCCAAGTTACTAGCTCCCAATTTTCAAGTTGTAGCCTTAGACTGGCCAGGGTTTGGTGAATCTTCTCGCCCTAGTTTGAATTATCGACCGGAAATTTATCAGCACTTTCTGGAAGATTTTGTCAAAGCTGTTTTTAATACTCCCATTACTGTGGTGGCGGCTGGTCATGCTGCTAGTTACGTTTTACAATTAGCTGTCAAACAACAAGCTGCTTTCTCACGAATTTTGTTGTTAGCTCCTACTTGGCGTGGCCCTTTGCCGACAATGGGGGCAAGTCAGCAAATAGCTGGCTTTGTGAGAGAATTGGTGCGATCGCCTATACTTGGTCAAGCTCTCTACAAACTCAATACTGCCCCATCTTTATTAAGTTTTATGTATCGCCGTCATGTCTTTACTGACGCGGCTAAAATTACACCGAGTTTCATTGAGAAGAAGTGGCACACAACTCAACAACCAGGAGCGCGATTTGCATCTGCTGCCTTTGTCACTGGTAATCTTGATGCTGTACACGCACAATCTGATTTTTTAGAACTTGTAAAGTCTCTAACCGTACCCCTCATGGTTGTAATTGGGGAATCTAGCCCTCCCAAATCACGAGAAGAAATGAACGCTTTGGTAGCCTTACCAGGGGTGAGAAGTGTTGTTATCCCTGGTTCTCTGGGATTGCATGAAGAATACCCAGCAGTTGTTTTAGAAGCAGTTCAAGATTTTTTGTTATCTTCAGAAAATTAAATCCTCGCACCAAGACGCAAAAATCATTTTGTGCCTTGGTGCGAGATTAAAATTAGTTCAAACTACTGCGATTAAGTTTTTGCAAGCGAGAAAGAGAAAGCGCTAGTAGACCGACTATACCAAGACCAAGGACAGTTGACGACTCAGGCACGGTCTTGACTTCAAAATCAAAATTGAAAGTGCCAGACTCCTTAAAGGGAATGGGGTTATTGCCATTGCCTAAATCTACGAGTTTGAATGATGCAGAGTAAGTTCCCAGTGGTGCAGCAGCATCAGTCCAAAAGGTAGGGATGAACGAAAAATCATCACCACTGCCGATTGTGTAGATATCACCGACTGACTTGACAATATTAACGCCGGCTGAGTCGCCAATATTCAATCCGCTGCTAATTGACGCTAATTGTAAACCAATATTTGCACCTTCAAGGGACGACTGCCAACGACCATTGGAGCTATTGAATAAATATTGGTTGTCTAATTCTTTGGAAGTTTTTAGCGACGCGATAGGTTCTATTGTCAGATTACTATATTCCTTATCTGTTGCAGTACTAATCAAGCGACCAGTATAAAACCCTGTACCAGGTAATAATGTTAGCGGCGGTTGTTCTGAGTAAGACTCAGGAATTCGGTTATTTGTATTGGTTGGGTTAATGGTTGGGTTATCTAAAGAACCAGAGTAGCTATAAGTACCAATGCCGTGGAAATGGCTTGATTCCGGCGTGTCTTCATTCCTGTGTGCAAACAGAAGGGTTAAACGATTGTAGTTGGGGTTCTCTAAACCTGCGTATGTCCCTGTAGAGAGAGCCTCCAAACTATCTAATCCAATGTAAAAGCCCGTTTCATCTGAATGATTATGAGTATCATCTGCTTGTGCTGGCGCTAAAGCGGTAGATAAAACCAGTGGCGCAACGACTAAAAAGCTGATTGCAATAGACGCAGATGCTTGCCCTGTTTGAGTTACTTGCTTTTTCGAGCAGGTAGTGTTTCTTGAAACCACCACGCTTCTCCATCAATCTATAATTTTTCTATGTGATAATGATTATCATGCCTGTTGTGGCATTGTCAAGGTATTAACCTGCGACTTCCCGCAGGGTGAGTTGGAATATTCTTATCAGCTACGCCAACTTGTGAATATTTATCGAGGAAGGCAGGAGGCAGAGGGCAGGAGGCAGGAGGATAACTGCCCAACGCTCCTCTCCTGAGCTACCGCTGCGCTATCTGTAACAGCCCGCAACCATAGGGTCTTGGGTTTAAGACAAGAACTCCAAAAATTCTAGTTTTGTGGCTCTTTTTCAGGAGGGGTTTGAATCCTATAAGTGAAAAAAACCTTCTGCCTCCTGCCTCCTGCCTCCTTCAATACTTATTACAGATGCATAAAAATAAAATGTTTCTTGATTAAATTATGTGATTATTGTGCTGAAAGCCAAAACAATAGCAAGTTCGCACAAAAATATAAAAAGATTTATCATGGGCGATAATGATTATCCATAAGGTGAGACAAGAGGAATTTAGAGTATGGTGGCTGACGTAATCAACAATTCAGTTCCCGTTACTGTTCTTACAGGATATTTGGGAGCAGGTAAAACGACTCTACTCAATCACATCCTCACCTACGAACACGGCAAAAAAGTTGCTGTGATTGTCAATGAATTTGGGGAAGTGGGTATTGATAATCAATTGATTATCGATGCAGATGAAGAAATATTTGAAATGAACAATGGCTGTATCTGTTGTACAGTGCGCGGCGATTTAATTCGCATCATTGGCAACTTGATGAAGCGACGCGATAAATTTGACCATTTAGTAATTGAAACAACTGGATTAGCCGACCCTGCACCAGTGATTCAGACATTTTTTGTTGATGAAGATTTACAAAGCCAACTGTCTCTAGATGCGGTGGTGACAGTGGTAGATGCCAAGCACATCTCGCAGCACTGGGATGCAGACGAAGCACAAGAACAGATTGCTTTTGCTGATGTAATTTTACTTAATAAAACAGATTTGGTAGCGCCAGAAGAGTTGAATGAATTGGAGAAACGGATTCGGGCGATGAATGCGATCGCAAAAATCTACCGTACCCAAAATTCTGAACTCGGAATGGATGCTTTATTAGGTGTAAAAGCCTTTGATTTAGATCATGCATTAGAAATTGATCCAGATTTCTTGGGAGAAGATGCCCACGTACACGATGAAAGTGTCTTTTCTGTAGCTTTAGTAGAAGCTGGTGCAGTTGATGGAGAAAAATTAAACGCTTGGCTTTCTGAATTACTGCGTACCCAAGGGCCAGATATCTTTCGGATGAAAGGTATTTTAAATATTGCTGGAGAAGATAATCGATTTGTATTCCAGGGAGTACACATGATATTCGATGGCAAACCCGATCGCCCTTGGAAAGCAAGTGAAACCCCCAAAAACGAACTAGTATTCATCGGGCGCAACCTTGATGCAGCCCAACTCAAGCAAGATTTTCTTGCTTGTCTAGCTTAAATAGGGAGTGGGGAGTAGGGAGTAGGGAGTAGGGAATTTACCATTCTCCATTCCCTATTCCCCATTCCCCATTCCCCATTCCCCATTCCCCACTCTCCTTTACAAATATGAACACCACAACCAGCAAATCTAAGGAATTTGAACAACACTATTCGGGGACACTTTCAGATTATGTAACTGCGATCGCTTGGTCGCCACAAGGTAAAACTTTAGCAGCAACTTCTGCCGCCGGGGAAGTAGTTTTGTGGAATAATGGCGAACTCACAAGCTTACAAACTGGTAACGGTAAATCTGTAGACTGTCTAGCTTTTTCGCCAGATGGAAAATTTTTAGCCGTTGGTGGACAAGATGGACAGGTGAAAATTTGGCGCGACACTGAATTAATCGCCACCTTGGAAAATGCCCCTGCATGGGTTGACAAGCTAGCTTGGAATTACACCAGTAACCAACTGGCTTTTAGTTTGGGGCGTTATGTCCAAGTCTGGGATGCTGATACTCGTGAAATTGTCGTGACGCTGAATTTCGACAACTCTTCAGTATTGGGTATAGATTGGCGCATTGACGGACAATACTTAGCCATTAGTGGTTACAAGGGAGTGAAAATTTGGCATAGTCAAAACTGGGATGAAGAACCATACAACCTAGATATGACTACTGTCAGTGTGGCTATGGCTTGGTCGCCTGATGGTAAATACCTGGCTTCTGGCAACATGGATCGTAGTGTCACCGTTTTGGAATGGAACAACCCCGACCCTTGGGTGATGCGTGGCTTCCCTGGTAAAATTCGCCAATTGGCATGGTCAGAAGCTATGACCAAAGTCGGTGCGCCAATACTGGCATCTTCTAGCGTTGAAGGTATTGTGGTGTGGGAAAAGCTAGAGGATGACACTTTAGGTTGGGAAGCGCGAGTTTTAACAAATCATGTAGGTGTGATTAATGCGATCGCCTTTGCACCTAAAAGCTTCCTTCTCGCTTCTGCTGCTGCTGATGGCTGGTTATGTTTGTGGAACAAAGCCAAGGAAGTATCCCAAATTATCACAGGTGTCTCAGGAGGTTTTTCGGCCTTAGCTTGGCATCCCCAAGGCAAGTTACTGGCCGCAGGCGGTGAGCAAGGCGAATTGGTTATTTGGTCAAAGGTTTTACGCGGTCAAGGATTTGGGCGTAGTTAAAGTTGAAGGTGGTCAATTTATTAGCTATGCTGTATCAACAAAGGTATCTTTATGTAAATAATGAACATAGTCAAACTGATTTTACTCGCCTGTCCCGCACTTCTGGTATCCATGCTGCTGGTAGTCAATCCAGCACATGCATCCAGCCTGAAATCTCTATACCCTACACAAATTTTTACGGTAGTCTCTACACAACAAATTCCTGATCTGGTAACACCAATGTTGACTCAAACATCTAATCCGATTATTGATCAACTTGGTTGCAATTGTGCAAACTGTGTTCAGTCTAAATTTCAGTCTTTACAAGGCAAACTGCCATCTGTCGATTTTTAATAAAGTTAGAAGTTATGAATCTTTAAGGGCACAGCAATGCTGTGCCCTTATTAATTATTAATTAGCTTTTTGTACATAGCGATCGCAGCTGCGGCATCATTATTTAATTAAGGTCATACCTTAAAAACCAAGTAGGAAAGTATTTAGGTGAATCCCTAAATACTAAGAAACCTGCTGGTAAGCTAGTGAAGTTGGTGCGAACGCGAACAGTATGCCGTAGGCGATCGCAATCTGCACCCAAGCTGTTAAGCTCTTGTTAAAAGAGCTAGTCCGGGGATTAGAAAACTTGCTAGAGTGAACAGAGTTAGCCTTAATGTCTAATCGCCAAAACCTATACATCTCATGGATTTTGCTAATATTGCATCCCAGCTAAACGCTGGAACGATTTTACCAGAGGGGATTGTTATTCTCACCCTCTTGGGGGTTTTGATAGTTGATTTGATTTTGGGGCGTACATCCGCGCGCTGGATTGGATATCTAGCGATCGCAGGTTTATTTGCTTCGATTGTCGCCCTCTATTTTCAATGGGACTCTCCTAATCCCATCGGTTTTACCGGTAGCTTTAACAGTGATGACCTGAGTATCGTCTTTCGCGGCATTATTGCCTTATCTGCGATCGCTACTATACTGATGTCAATTCGCTACGTTGAGCAGAGCGGCACTGCTTTAGCCGAATTCATCGCTATTTTGCTGAGTGCTACTCTAGGAGGGATGTTTTTATCCGGGGCTAGTGAGTTGGTGATGATTTTCATCTCCCTAGAAACCCTGAGTATCTCCTCTTACTTGTTGACAGGTTATACCAAGCGTGACCCCCGCTCCAATGAAGCGGCGCTGAAATACTTGTTAATTGGAGCTTCCAGCACGGCAATATTTTTGTACGGTGTATCACTGCTGTATGGACTATCGGGAGGACAAACTGAACTTAGTGCGATCGCTAATGGCATTGCCACAGCGAAAGTCGGCCAATCTTTGGGTTTAGTGATTGCCCTGGTATTTGCGATCGCAGGTATTGGCTTCAAAATCTCCGCCGCACCCTTCCACCAGTGGACACCAGACGTTTACGAAGGCGCTCCCACCCCAGTCATCGCCTTTTTATCTGTCGGTTCCAAAGCGGCTGGGTTTGCCCTAGCCATCCGCTTGCTGCTCACAGCCTTCCCTCTTGTTGCTGACGAGTGGAGGTTTGTCTTCACAGCTCTAGCCGTTCTCAGCATGATTTTGGGTAACGTAGTCGCCCTAGCTCAAACCAGCATGAAACGGATGCTAGCTTATTCATCCATTGCCCAAGCTGGGTTTGTGATGATTGGCTTGATTGCTGGTACACAAGCGGGCTATGCGAGTATGGTATTTTACCTACTGGTTTACCTGTTCATGAACCTGTGCGGCTTTACCTGCATCATCTTATTCTCACTACGCACGGGAACCGACCAGATTGCCGAATACTCTGGTTTATATCAAAAAGATCCACTCCTAACACTGGCGTTGAGTATTTCCCTGCTTTCCTTGGGTGGTATTCCACCATTGGCTGGGTTTTTCGGCAAGATTTACTTATTCTGGGCTGGTTGGCAAGCAGGACTTTATTGGTTAGTTTTGCTCGGCTTAGTTACCAGCGTCGTCTCCATCTACTACTACATTCGCGTAGTTAAGATGATGGTAGTCAAAGAACCCCATGAAATGTCTGACGCAGTGAAGAATTATCCCCAAGTGCGTTGGGATTTGCCTGGGCTAAGACCTTTGCAAGTTGGGTTGGTAGTAACATTAATTGCCACTACAGTAGCAGGGATTTTGTCAAATCCACTGTTTACATTGGCTAACAATTCTATCTCCAATACCCCATTTTTGCAAGCAACAATCAACAGTAATGTAAAAGCACAAAATGTACTGCTTTTGCCAAAGTTAGATTCGGTTAGTCAGTCTCAACCCTCAGTTGATTCTACTGCGAAGATTTAACCGAGTTTCAACCAAACTTTGTCCTCAAATACAAAGCCTGTTTGCTAATTAGCAGACAGGCTTTGTCATATCTTTTAAGAGGATGTTTGAAAAGTGGTTAGCTGTGATTTTAAGCACTGGTTGATCCCCCCTAACCCCCCTTAAAAAGGGGGGAAAATCCTTAAAGTCCCCCTTTTTAAGGGGAGCCACTGCGGTCTTGGGGGTTTCCCCCATGAGCAAGTGGCGTGGATTTAGGGGGATCGAAAACGTTTTGATACCGACGAGGAGACTTTTCAAACATCCTCTAAGTTAAATTTTATGATACTGAGTTAATAGGTATCTTAATTACAAATTCTGCACCTTTCCCTGGAACAGAAAAACAGCTAAGTTGTCCGTTATGTTTTTCAACTATAATCTGATAGCTTATATATAGTCCTAGTCCAGTACCTTTGCCCACAGATTTAGTGGTAAAAAAGGGGTCAAATAGCTTTGAGCGAACTTGTTCATTTATCCCCAAACCATTATCAGCAATACTAACCACTATCCATTTTTCATTGACTATCTCAGTTTTAATTTGAATTTTGGGATTATTATTTATCAGTTTTTGATTGTCAATTCTTTGTGGATTTACTGCTGACCATTGACCATTATTAGCCGACGCCTCCAATGCATCGATTGCATTAGCAATAATATTCATAAACACTTGATTAAGTTGACCAGGATAGCAAGTTACATTTGGTAGTTGACTATATTTTTTGATTACTTTAATTTCTGGGTACTCATGCCTAGCTTGCAGGCGATGCTCCAAAATCATTAAAGTACTATCAATTCCTTCATGAATATTGACTTGCTTAAGTTCTGCTTCATCAAGTCTAGAAAAGTTACGTAGTGATTTAACAATTTCCTGAATGCGTTCTGCTCCCACTTTCATGGACTGGAAGAGTTTAGTTATGTCTTGAATCAGAAAGTCTAAGTCTATTTCTTCTACTTGCTCTTGAATTTCTGGAGGAGTATTTGGACAAATTTGTTGATAAATTTGCACCAATTTTAGTAAATCATGAGTGTATTTATGGGCGTGATGAAGGTTCCCATAAATAAAGCTCACTGGGTTATTAATTTCATGAGCAATACCAGCGACCATCTGACCTAAACTAGACATTTTTTCAGCTTGGATAAGCTGAGTTTGAGTAAGTTGTAGTTCGTTTAATGTTTCTTGTAAAGCAGTGGTACGTTCTTCAACCCGAATTTCTAACTCTTGATTCGCTTTCTTGAGTGCTTCTTCTGCCTGTTTTCGTCTCTGAATTTCTTTGGCTAACTCATCAATTTTTTCATTCAGGAGAACGAAATTACTGCTGGTCAAAGTTCTATTTTCCAAGCGTAAGAGAATTAAAGCTGAAGATTCAGGAGACCAAGGTTGAATAACGGCTCCCTGACTACGACATATTAACGTTTGCCCATCATTCTTTCGTAAAGTCAAGGAGCCAATAACCATAGCCCTGCTACTTGAACAAGCTTGTAAATACCTGACAATATCGTTGGCAGGCTCAATTACAATTTCAAAAAGCATTCTTCCTTGCAGTTCTTGACGGCGTAACCCCAACATATCCGCCACTGGTTGATTGGTAGCTAACAACTGACCCTCTCCACTCACCAGAAGTAAAGGTTCTGGTAAAACTCTGGCAAATTCAAGAAATTGTTCAGGAGTCATGGTGCTTCCAATCTCAGGGTTCGATTCACTTTACATATCTGCACTAAGCTTATGTCCCGGAATTATTTTGATGCTGAAGGGTTTACACAGATTCTAGTCCCCTAAAGTATTCTCGACCTTCTGCATCTTCTGCTTCTTCTGTAAGTTTTAAGTAAACAATAACTCTACATCCAGGATCACCCTGTGCTATGGTTTCTTGCAATTCTACTTTCGCATATCCCAGATTATTAGCTGCGATCGTTCCAAAAACGTTTGAAGTCATCATGCACATGGCAGGGCGATCAAGAACTTTGTCGCCAAATGGGCAGACGCGGTTGCCAAAGACAATTTTTTCATCATCCTGCTCAATCACATAAAAATCGCCCCGGATGCGTTTTTTTAAATCAATCAAGACATCAGCTACCTGTTTCCGAGAAAGGTTGGAGACTTCCAAGGCAGATTTGTAATCTTGGTTAATCTGCCTTCCCATCCTTTCACCAACTACGCTAATAAATCCAGAAGCTTCTTCTAAGCCAACTACATCCTGTAAAGTGCCAGATAATTCTCTAATTAATGTACGTAAAAATATATCGCGTTCTAAAGAAAGATTAAGCGTAGCTATTGAGTGATTAAGTGCATTGTTCATAAATTTTCAGGACACAATCTGAGAACTACCCTTCTAGGGTTCCCGAAAATATATCGAAAGTAACTCCTTAATCTCTGTTCTCGGAGAATTTAATGCTTGCTTTTGTTTCTAATCAATAGTTATGTAATGCTCATCACAAATTATGAATTTTGTGGTTCTGACAGTTTATATTTATTAACGTAACTGACTATGATTATTGAATGGGAAGCTTAATGATAAACTCTGAACCTTCTCCTAGTACTGAATTTACCTCTAGAGTTCCTCCATGTTTTTCGACAACAATTTGACGGGCAATTGATAATCCTAATCCTGTGCCTTGACCCACAGGCTTGGTGGTGAATAAATAGTCAAAGATTTTTTGCTGGACATCAGTTGACATTCCCATGCCATTATCTTTAATGCGAATCAAGATATGATTTTTATCTTCAGTAAGAGTAGTCTGAATCAAAACTTGATTGGGATTTGCTTCAATTTCAATATAGGTGCGTCCGACATTAGACTCCTCTAAAGCATCAATAGCATTAGCTAGCAAGTTCATAAATACCTGATTTAGTTGTCCGATAAAGCATTCTAATTCTGGCAAATTATCGTAATCTTTAATTACTTGAATATCAGGACGATCCTCAGATGCTTTTAAGCGATGTTTGAGAATCATGATGGTACTGTCGATGCCATCATGAATATTACAATAAACTTTGCGATCGCTATCTGCTCGAGAAAAGGTTCTCAAACTGGTACTAATATTGCGAATGCGCTGAACTCCCTCTTTCATTGAGGAAATTAAATTAGGTAGATCGGCAAGCATATACTTCAAATCTATAGCTGCAATTTCCTCTTGAATTTCTGGAACTGGATTAGGATAATGCTGCTGATAAAGGTCAATAATATTAATCATATCTTGAAAATATACTGAAGCGTGTCCGAGATTTCCATGAATAAAACCAACTGGATTATTAATTTCATGAGCAACTCCTGCTACTAATTGACCAAGGGCAGACATTTTTTCTGTCTGTACAAGCTGAAGTTGAGATTCTTGTAGGTCTTTTAATGCCCTAGATAATGCTGATGTCCTTTCTAAAACTCGTTTTTCTAAAGTTTTTGTGAGATTTCGTAATTGAAGATGGGTTTTAATTCTAGCTAATAATTCTTCTTCATGAAATGGTTTTGTGATGTAATCAACTGCTCCTATATTTAGACCCTTTACCTTACTAGGAGTATCCGAATTGGCTGTCATAAAGATTACGGGTATATCACAAGTAGCTGAATTTTCTTTCAGTCTTTTACAAGTTTCAAACCCATCTATTCCTGGCATCATCACATCTAAGAGAATTAAGTCAGGAAGCTGGAATTCAACCTGCTTAATTGCTCTTTGTCCATCATTTTCCGTTATAACTTTAAAGCCAACATTAGTTAAGATATCAAAGACAATTTCTAAATTAGTAGTAGTATCATCTACTACTAAGATTAAACTATCTTCTGGAGTATAAAGCATTTTTACGTCTGGTTGTTCATTCATATATTTAAATTAATTTTATTCATTGTTAGTTATTCCCTATTGCCCTGCGATCGCAGCTAATTCACCTCCATTTTTTTTCACAGACTGACAGACAATTTTCTCGTCTGACAATCCTATAGTTCCCAAAAAGTCTGATAACAGCAACATTCTTACACCAAATTGCCTTATACAACTACGAAGGCGATCGCTACAGCATGGACATTCAGCACCAATCTTTACTTTTGCCGGAGTTGAAGATCCTCTTTCTTGAAGGCGAACGCTCTGAAATTAGTCATTATTACCCTTGTCTTTTTATAAAAGGAGCGCTAACTAAAACAATATTTTTGATGTCATAAGTTAACTTTTTTAGTTAGTCAACAGCATTTCTCATGAACGAATATACACAGAGATAGCTATTTTTATTAAAGAAATATAATTACAGATAATTACGGTTATTTTTTAATAAAAAACATTGAACAATATTGAGATAACTTTAAAAAAATCATATAGATTTACATAGTAATGATAGTTGACTAAATCATATTTAGGCACTTGAGAAAACATGGAATCACTGTGAATTTTTGCAGAAGTTTTTTTTTTCAAAGACTCTTAACAGTATTGTCTTTGTTCTATTGTGATGGATTTTTTTGGTACTTTAAACTAATTCATTTTTATGAATCAATTAGCTTACCCTAATTTATACTGCCCATTTCCATCCCACATTAATAAACATATTGATGTTCTAGAAAGGCACGCTCTTGAATGGGTACTTCGCTTCAATCTCCTGGCCAATGAATCATCTTATCAGCGTTTTTGCAAATCAAAATTTTTCTTCCTAGCGGCAAGTGCTTATCCCAACTGCCAGCTTGAAGAATTGAAAATTGCAAATGATTGGTTGAGCTGGGCGTTTATTTGGGATGACCAGTGTGATTTATCAAATTTAGGAAGACAACCTGATGTTCTCAAAGATTTTCATAAGAGATTTTTGGAAATATTGAATGGTGCAGAACTCACGAGTAAGGATATACCACTTGCTTATGCCTTAAGTGATTTACGACAACGGATACTTCAAAGAGGCAGTCAAGAATGGTTTCATTACTTTGTTGATCGCTATGAAGGCTATTTTGATGGCTGTGTTCAAGAAGCAGTTAACCGCGCACAGGAAATTACACCCGATGTTGACAGTTATATGCTTATACGTAGGTTAACTTTAGGCGGATATGTTTTCCTTGCATTGATGGAATTTTGCAATTATTTAACAATTCCTGATTCTCTCCGAAATCATGAGGTGATGAAAGAATTAAAAGCGATGACAATTAACATTCTTGCTTGGTGTAATGATATTTTCTCCGTACATAGAGAAATGTCAAGTGGCGATGTTCATAATTTAGCATTGTTAATTTATTATCAACAAAACGTTTCTTTAGAAGAAGCAATTCTCACAGTTAGCGAAATGCATGATCGAGAAGTACATCGCTTGAAAGATTTTGAATCATCTCTTCCATCTTTTGGAGAAGAATTAGATGCAGAACTTGCCAAATATATATCAGGACTACATGGCTGGATATCTGCCAATCTGATTTGGTATTCTCACTCTGGTCGCTATCAAAATATAGACAGCTTGGAGTTAAATCAATAAATTCTCACTCTATCTTTATAAGAAAATAGGATACCTGTTAGGTATCCTATTTTGCTGAAAGCTCATCATAGATGAACCCATATTATTTTGTTAAGGGTTTGTCCTCGCTAATACAATTTTTCGATTTTGGTTTGGACTTAAAATTCATATGCAGCTACCTAATCCTCTCAAAACCCCTTCTTTGCTACAAAAGCTTCAGTGGATTACTGATCCTGTGGGCTACATGGAAAACGCAGCTCAACAATATCCCGACATTTTTACTGGTAGGATAATTGCCTTTGGCGATACTGTAGTATTTGTGAATCATCCTCAGGCAATCCAAGAAATTTTAACGAATGATAGAAAGAAATTTGTCGCTGCCGGTGAACTCAATCAAATTACTGAACCCTGGCTAGGAAAAAATTCAGTTCTCATACTTGATGGAAGTCGTCATAAACAACAACGACAATTGATAATGCCTTCTTTTCATGGAGAGCGAATGCAAAGCTATGGCCAACAAATCTGTAATATTACCGAAAATGCCTTTAGTCAGTTACTACTAAATCAGCCCTTTTTGGCTCGTAACATAACACAAGAAATATCTCTACAAGTTATGTTACAGGTTGTATTAGGGTTGTATGGGGGAGAAAGATTTCAAAAACTTAAGCATTCACTGCCATTGCTGTTAAATCTCTCTCATTCACCTATCACTTCTAGTTTTTTCTTGCTCCCATTCTTGCAACAGGATTTAGGGGCTTGGAGTCCTTGGGGAAAATTTCTGCGCGATCGGGAGACAACCGATCAATTGTTCTACGCCGAAATTGCTGAACGTCGGCAACAACCTAATTCAGAATGTGTCGATATACTTTCCTTGCTGATCTTAGCTCAAGATGAAACTGGTCAATTTATGACAGATCATGAATTGCGCGATCAGTTAATGACCCTAATAATTGGCGCTTATGAAACTACGGCATCTGTAATAGCTTCGGGATTGTATTGGATTCACCAAAAGCCTCTAGTCCGTGAAAAACTGCTCCAAGAAGTGGGCACTCTTGGTGATTCCCCAGAACCTATGAGCATTTATCGACTGCCATATCTTACGGCTGTCTGTAATGAAATCTTGCGAGTTAGCCCTGTTTTACCGTTCTGTTTCCCAAGGGTAGTACAAGAACCGGTTAAACTCTTGGGACATTCTTTAGAGCCTGGAACAGTATTGCTTCCTAGTATTTATCTTACTCATCAACGTGAAGATTTATATCCCCAACCTAAGCAGTTTCGACCAGAACGTTTTCTAGAACGCCAATTTTCTCCTTATGAATTTCTGCCTTTTGGTGGTGGTGTCCGTCGTTGTATTGGTGAGGCTTTAGGTTTGTTTCAAATGAAATTAGTATTGGCAACCATCCTATCACGCTATCAGTTAGCGCTAGTTAATCAGCAACCTGAGCGACCTCAGCGTCGAGGTTTTACCCTTGCGTCAGCCAGTGGAGTCAAGATGGTAATTACAGGACGACGTGAGGCTCAAGAGTCTTTAGTGAATAAACTCATCGGCATTTAAGTTACATAATCAAAGCGGGCAAGATGCCCAGCCCACAGAACAAAAAGATCCCCGAATTCTTCAAGAAGTCGGGGATCTGAGCCTCTCACTGGAGAGCAAATCAAATAAGATTGCCATAGTCTAGATATCTGACTGTTGCATCGGGATCTCAATCACGAATTCAGTCCCCTTTCCTAATGTGGAATCACAGGTTAAGCTACCCTTGTGTTTGTCCACAATAATCTGATAGCTAATCGACAACCCCAACCCCGTGCCACTTCCTACCGACTTGGTGGTAAAAAATGGGTCAAAGATTTTCTGCTGTACTGCTTTTGTCATACCAGAACCGTTATCGGCAATTTTAATTATCGCCGTATTATAATCTGTTAGTTCAGTAAATATGTGAATTTGTCCTACTCTATGAGAAGCCGCTGACGCATTTATATCTTTTGTTATTTGTTCTTTGTCATTTACCAATGATGGATGATCAATAAAAAATGCCTCTTGTAAAGCATCGATCGCATTACTCAAGATATTCATAAACACCTGATTGAGTTGACCAGGATAACAAATAACTTCGGGTAATTTTCCGTATTCTTTGATGACTTCAATTTCAGCAAAATTGTTCTTTTCTTTAAATCGGTGTTGCAAAATCATTAAGCTGTTGTCTATTCCCTCATGAACATCCACAGGCTTCATCTCAGATTCATCTAGGCGAGAAAAGTTGCGTAAGCCTAAAACAATATTCCGGATACGTAAACTCCCCACTTTCATGGAATCTAGAATCTTTGGCAAGTCTTCTGATAGAAAATCTATGTCAATTTCCTCAGATTTTCTCTCAATTAAAGGCGAAGGACGGGGATATTCTTGCTGATAAACAACTACCAAATCCAGCAAGTCTTGGACATACTCACTAGCATGAGTAATATTGCCATTAATAAAGTTAATAGGGTTATTTATTTCATGGGCAATTCCTGCCACCATTTGTCCTAAAGAAGACATTTTTTCACTTTGAATCAATTGGATTTGGGTACGTTGCAATTCTTGTAGAGTTTGTTGTAAACAGTGATTTTTGTCGTTGAGTTCCTGCGTTCTTTCTTGGACTTTTTCCTCTAGGGTATGGTTGTATTCTTCCAAGGTTTCTTTAGCTTGTGCCAAATTTTTGTAGAGGATAGCATTCTCTAGGGATATTGCTGCTTGAGTAGTGAGTAGTTTGAGGACTTCTACGCGATCGCGTGTAAATGCTCCTGTCGTCAAATGATTTTCTAGGTAAATAATTCCAATCAATTTACCTTGATTTAGAAGAGGTATAGATAACAAACTCTTAGGTTCTTCACTCAGAATGTAGCTATCACCTGCTAAAAATGAAACAGTTATTGCATCATCAATAACC
Organism: Nostoc sp. KVJ20; assembly: GCF_001712795.1. Lineage (GTDB taxonomy): Bacteria > Cyanobacteriota > Cyanobacteriia > Cyanobacteriales > Nostocaceae > Nostoc. The sequence goes on along the minus strand of NZ_KV757603.1, from coordinate 28,944 downwards.
AAAATTTCTCTGGAGCGCTTAACGTAGTTAATCAAAGTAATGGGAACATCGTAACTTGACTCCAAAGAAGTTGATGGAAACTCCGTGTGGGTATGATCAAAATTTGAACTTGAACAAACTGCTGTAACAGTTAATGCTAAGTTATCACCTTCGCTCAAAATTAAAGCGCATTTAGAAGCTCCTGCATTCTCCATCACAACTTTCATCAAAGTAGAAAGTAGTCGCTCAAGCTCAATTTCGCCAGAGAGTGCTTGAGATGCTTTAATGAATGCGGCTAAATCCAGAGAATCAGAAATACTTGTCTTCGAGCCAATAACAGTTTGTTGATTACTCAGGGTAGATAAAGATGATATAGATGTGTTATCTAAAGAAGTGCTTTCTTCGCTGGAATGGATACTCAGTTTTTCTTGCTGAAATATAGGAGCCAGTAATTGGAGATAGCGTTTTGTCAAATCGTCAACTTTGGCTAACGCTCCCCAGCGAACATAGCTATAGTAAGCATCTGTTAGGTAGGTTTGGGCAATCTTATGTTTACCCCATTCTAAATAGAATTTGGCAGTAAGTTCTTGAGCGACGGCTTCTTCATTGATATACTCATGTTTTTTGGCAAGGAAGATAGCGCGATCGTAAAATTCCATTGCTTCGAGATATTGACTTCCAATCCGATAGCGTTCAGCCTCTACAAGATAATATTTGTGCAGATAATTCATTGGGGCATGATTTGCCCAATGCTCCATTTTTTCTTGATTGGCTTGAACCCGATCGAGAATACATTTTTGCTCAGATTCAGATACCTCAAAATATACAGCTAGACCTGCCAAAGAATCATAAAAATGGAAAACTGGAACAACGAGATGTCCTATTGCAGTATCTAAATAATTTTTCGCTAGTGTGGCATTTTCAACTGCCTGATGAAATTCTTGAAATAGATAGCAGAGATGAAGTTTGCTGACATAGAGATATAGAAGTCCAAGTCCATCTTTAGTTTCCAAATGGATCGGCAGCATTTTATCTTCGTTATAAACCTCACCAATTAAAGAACAGGAATTTTCTGCACACCCTAGTAGATTCAATACGCTCTGCCGATAAATATTACTCCATTGGAATACTGTTTTTTGCTTGAGTTGTCTGATGGCATTATTATAATTTGCCATTTCTTGTTCTAGCTCTGAAAGTTCTCTACCGATAAAATATGAGCAGTAAGAATAAATGTGTAGAGAATAAGCTGCATACTCTAAATCTCCTGTTTCAATACCAATAGAATAAGCTTGCAACAAAGGTTTTAATATTTCCTTGGCGTGCTCCTTACAAGGTCTAAGAAGTGAAAGAAAAGAGCCAAGAATTTTCGCGCTAATTTCTTTAATTTCTAACCTCGATAAAAGATTTACAGCTAGTTTACCAAATTGATAGCCCGACTCAACATCTCCCACTAGCGCAGACAGTATTAGTCCATAATTAACATAGGCAAAGGCAGATAATGGTGCATTGCCATATTGTAGAGATAAGTTGATTTGTTTAACAATAATCAGTGCGAATAATTCAGGAATAGCTTGATAAGTTAAAGCATGAATATTCGATAAAATACTCATTACTGCTAGCGTTTTAGCTTCTGTCATTTTTGGTAGGTTAATTAAATCTTCAATATCCCTACCAGCCAAATTTGAGGCTATTTCTCCCATTACTAGCTGAACATCAGATTGGCTTGGATGTTCAGGAAACTCTACTCCTAAAAGCTTCAAAAAGGCTAGTGCAGTATTAATTCCTTTAAGTGCTTGGTTCTGTGCCCCAGATGCTTTAATTTTTACCTCGTAAGCTTTAACTTTATCTATAAGAGTTTTCCCTTGTACCAATACTATCTCTGCTAATTGCTCGGTTTGCCTAAAGTCGCCAGCTAAATATGCTGCCTCTGCTGCTGTCTCATACAAAGCTAGGATTAGCTTATATTGAGTTTCCCAACTATCATCTGACAGTAGTTGGATGCCGGTAGTTAAATACTTCACAGCAGTGGGATAAGCTGTTGATGCTAAAGCTTTACGTCCAGCAATTAGATTCATCTGGGCTAGTTCATCTCGTTTAGCTTGAGGAGAGATTAATTCCACTGCGATATTAAACTGATTGACAAGTTCAAAAACCCTTTCTTCCTGTTCTGCAACTGGAATATTGTTCAATAACAGTAGTCCAATTTTTAAGTGAATTGGCTTTTTTTGTTCTTCGGGAATCAAAGAATAAGCAGCTTGCTGTACTCGGTCATGGACGAATTTATATTTAGGTAGCTGTGAATTAGAATTTGAAAATTGTGTAGAATCTATTCCGTGAACAATAGATTCTTGATTATTATTCTCTTTTGAAAAGATGTTATAGTTTTCAGTCTGTGGTAGGACTAGCCCATCAAGTAATGCTTGCCACAAGTCTGATGCTGTATCTACTACAGATTTTTCATTGACGATCGCTAGAGTTTTTAGGTCAAATTGATTTCCAATACAGGCAGCCAGCTTGAGAACTTTTTGGGTATATATTGGCAATTTTTCTATTTGCAGTCCGATAAATTCTACGACATCATCTGTGAGAGCTAATTCTTTAATTTTTGAAATATCATACTGCCAATGACCAGTATCAAAATTTAATATAATTAGCCCATCATCGTGTAAAGATTTGAGAAATTGAACGGAAAAGAAGGGGTTGCCTTTAGTTTTGGCAAATACCATCTGAGTGAGAGGAACACCAACTGCTTCAGAGCAATGAAGAGTATCTGTAATGAGATGATTTAAATCACCCTGATTTAACGGTGCTAGGACGATTGTATTAATAGTTGCTCCTGCTTGTTCAATCTCCTGTAGTGTTAAATAAAGCGGATGCACCTTTGAAACTTCATTATCTCGATAGGAACCAATTAACAATAAACCACCCTGAATTTCATGTATTTGTTCTGTCTCTTCTGAAAGTGAAGAGAATTTACTCTCACACATTAATAGCTGAATTAATTTCAAAGAAGCCGTATCTGCCCATTGCAAGTCATCGATAAATATGACCAGGGGATGTTCTTTTGTAGTAAAGATTTGGATGAACTTTTGAAACAATAAATTGAACCGATTTTGGGCAGCACTACCAGATATCTCTGTAACCGGAGGTTGCTTGCCAATAATCTGTTCGAGTTCAGGAATGACATCAATAATTACCTGAGTTTGTGTACCTAACTCTCGCAGTATTTTGACTTTCCATTGTTGAATTTGGGCATCAGTTTCCGAGAGGAGTTGCCCGATTAAGTCTCGAAAAGCTTGCACCAATCCTGATAAGGGGGTGTCGCGTTGAAACTGGTCAAATTTTCCTTTGATGAAGTAGCTACGCTTCCGTACAATGGGTTTGTGGACTTCATTAACCACAGCAGTTTTGCCAATGCCAGAGAAACCTGCGACTAATATCATTTCTGTTGCCCCGTCTGCCACGCGCCCAAAAGCGGCGAGTAGGGTTTCAACTTCACTCTGACGACCATAGAGTTTTTCGGGGATTACGAAACGGTCTGAGATGTCCCTCGCACCTAGTTCAAAGAGGGCAATATTTCCTGTTTCTTGCCACTGACTTTGACATATCTCCAAGTCATGCTTTAATCCCAAAGAACTCTGATAACGGTCTTCGGCATTTTTTGCCATCAGCTTGCTGATAATGTCAGACAAAATTAGCGGAATATCAGAGTTAATTCGACTTGCTTTTAGCGGTTGTTTGGCAATGTGAGAGTAAACTAACTCCATCGGATCTTTAGCGGTGAAGGGTAACTGTCCGGTGAGGAGTTGAAAGAAGGTGACACCGAGGGAATAAAAATCAGTGCGGTAATCGATACCTCGGTTCATCCTTCCGGTTTGTTCTGGAGAAATGTAAGCCAAAGTGCCTTCTAAGATGTTGGGATTGGTGAGAAATTGAATTTCTCTTGGTAGGAGGGTGGCGATACTAAAGTCGATGATTTTTATTTCATCTGTGGTAGGGTTTATTAGAATATTGGCAGGCTTGATGTCTTTGTGAATGATGCGATCGCGATGCAATCCTTCAAGAGTAGAAGCAATTGTAATAGCAATATGGAAAAACTCATTGAGGGAAAGCCAGTTTTCCTTCTTCCCCTTGTCCTCCAGTCGCCAGTCTTGGAGGGAAATGCCGCCAAAATCTTCCATTACTAAGACGTAGCTGTTACGGTAGCTTTCTAAGCTATAAGTTTTGACTATGCCAGGAAGCTCAAGGTTTTTGGTGATGATATATTGATTTCGGAACTGGGCGATTTCCGCGAACGTCGGATATTCGTTCCGCATCAATTTGAGAACGACTGGTTTTTTGTCTTTTTCTCTAATAGCCCGATAAACCAGGGTTTTGCTACCTGAGTAGATATCCTCGGTAATGCGATAACCAGGAAATGCATATAAAGTATCTAATACTACTAACATTGCAAACTATGCTCATAATTCTTGTTTCTATGGCTTATTATTCCCGTGCTAAGACTGTCAGTATCATTAAATAGGCTTTTTTTGTTTAATTTGTCTTAAAAAACATAATTTATAATATAATTTTCACGAATATCTGAATCTCGAACTATGTATTATGGAAATGCTAAAAGCTATAAAGTTTATAAGGATATTGCTAGCAAATGTATAGCAATCCGATTTAATTTCTGAATCACTCGTAGAGGTAAGGGACTGGGGACTGGGGACTGGGGACTGGGGACTGGGGACTAGGAAGAAGGAATAAAGGTGTACTGAGTTTTGTTCAAAAATCAAATATGAGTCCTATGTCTGATAAATATTTGCTCTTATACCAATTTAATGTGAATTTGCATATATCTTGATCCCCCTAAATCCCCCGATAAATTGGGGGACTTTGATAGATGTTTTTCCAGTTCCCCCCTTATTAACTACGGTGTACACACAAGTCAAAAGAAGATCAATTTCTCATTGTTATCTCGTTCCTCTGCTCTGCATAGGAATGCCTGATTNNAAATGCTTATCAAGCTAGGTTTTTAGGACTTGTGTGTACACGTAGCTTATTAAGGGGAGCCAGCGCGGTCTTCTCCCAAGGGCGATAGCGCAGCGTTAGCGAGTCTGCGAGCGTCTGGGGTCTCCCCAAGTGGAGCGGCTGGCGTGGGCTAGGGGGGATCGAATTATATTATGCAGCTATTATGCAGCTTCATAAAAAATTGGTATTACTACTTTTGATCTGTGGACTAGCTTTCAAATTGTGATACAGATTGTGGATGAGCAGACTAAATAACAAAAAAGCCTGCCGTTCTCCTTAGTTTAAGAGGAAACTGTGACAGGTTTCATGAGTATTGGGCTGCTTTGCTAGACTAACAACTGAGTTCAACTCCTTGTCATGTAAAGACGCTATGTGTAGCTGACTTCACCATAGGAGTATAGATAATTTAAAATTCAAAATTCAGAAATTATAGAGGTGCAGATAATCGCTAGTTATTTTTTCCTGTTTTTGAATTTTGTTATCAACGAAGATTTGTCAACATAAGTGTTTTTGAACTAATTATTTTTACCCACTTTTAATCGGACACCCGTTATTAGAGACGGTGTATTTTTGGCTGCGATAATAACGAGTACAAATGCTACTTGATTTTTTGTTTAATAAAAGTCACAACCTGAGTTAGTTGTTTCTTCAACCCATCAATTTCTGCTTGCATTTTGACAATTTTCTCGTTCAACGCATTAATTTCTGCGTTAGAGACTCCTCCGGTACTAGGATCTGCATTGCTTACCGCCGTAGGCATCGCAACAGTTGCAACACTAGAGGCTGCGTTGCTTGCCACCGTAGGCATCGTAGCAGTTGCAACACTAGAGGCTGTAGCTGTGCTACTTTTAACAGCAACTCCTGCTCCGACTGCGACGAGTTCTGGGCGTGGCTGTTTCGCCTTGGTCATAGCTAACTTAATTGCGCTAATTAGTTGCTTCTGATCAAAAGGCTTGCCTAGAAATTCAAAATATTCAAAGGGTTCGGTAATTTTCTCAGTCACCTCTTCCTTGCGACCAGACATGATCACTAAAGGAATTTTCCTTAACTCCGGATCGGCTTGAACTTTCTGGAAAACCTCCCAGCCACTCATTTTAGGCAACAGGAAATCCAGCATAATCAGGCTGAGTTTTTCCTGAAGGATAAAATTCAGTCCTTCCAAACCATCTTTTGCTTCCAGTACCTCAAAATTGCCCGGAGGCAACATTTCTCGTACTTTTACCCTGACAACTGTAGTGTCATCGATAACTAAAATCTTGTTGCTTGCCACGACTGTTTGCTCTAACAGAAACTATAAGTGTAAATAGCGGCCTTGCCGATTGTCCTTGAGAATCCTCCCACTATATACAAAATTTCTAGCAATTGGGGGATAGTATATTTCGGTATAAATGACATTGCTAGAGGTGTTTTGCAAAACTTCTATTTTTGTTATGGGTAATTTATGTCATCGTGATATTTAAAGCTTAAACTTGCCCCACAGTTCCTTTGGATCTTGCTTGAATGTCTATGATTTCGTCACAACAAGCCGAACTCAAGTCTGAAATTACGGCAATGCCTAGCTGGTTACGTCGCCCTATTGCCAAAGCTAGTGAAATCTCTACCGTACAACGCATTATTAAGCAGCGCCAGATTCACACGATTTGCGAAGAAGGGCGCTGTCCCAATCGGGGAGAGTGCTATGCCCAAAAAACTGCAACTTTCTTACTAATGGGGCCTACCTGCACACGCTCTTGTGCTTTCTGTCAAGTAGATAAAGGTCATGCACCAATGCCTCTTGATTTAGAGGAACCCCAAAAGGTAGCACAGGCGGTGCAGCTTTTAGGATTGCGTTATGTCGTGCTGACTTCTGTAGCCCGTGATGACTTGCCCGATCAGGGTGCAGGGCACTTTGTAGAGACGATCGCGACTATCCGCCAATTGAACCCAGAGACTCAAATTGAAGTGCTGACCCCAGATTTTTGGGGTGGTGCTGGTGTGGGGGAATCAGGTCAACGCCAGCGGATAGCGATGATTGTGAAAGCCAAACCAGCTTGTTTTAATCACAATATTGAGACAGTACGACGCTTAACTGGGCCAGTGCGTCGGGGAGCCAAGTACGATCGCTCGCTTTTAGTTCTGGCTATGGTCAAAGAAATCGATCCGACAATTCCCACTAAATCAGGTTTGATGCTAGGACACGGGGAAACACTTGATGAAGTCGTTGAAGCAATGGCCGATTTAAGGGCTGTAGAGTGCGATCGCTTGACTATCGGGCAGTATATGCGTCCTTCTTTAGAACATCTGCCAGTTCAAAAATATTGGACTCCAGAGGAATTCGAGCAACTTGGCATATTAGCATGGGAAATGGGATTCAATCATGTTCGTTCCGGGCCTCTGGTTCGCAGTTCCTATCATGCTGGAGAGGAGGGAGTAGGAAGTGGGGAGTGAAGAAGGGAATAGGGTACAGGTTACAGGGTGCAGATTATTCCCTATCACCTGTCACGGCAAGTCTTTCACGCCACTGAGTCTGAAGAAAGGGTTACAGGGTGCAGATTATTCACTATCACCTGTCACCTCTCACCTCTCCCCTAATCCCAATCCCCAATTCCCAACTTCACACAAATATTCTTAAAGAATTTGGGTATTTGGTACGCCAGTTTGGTATTTCTTAAAAAGTCATGACATAAGGAGAATCGCATTATGACCGCTAAAACAACGAAGAATTCCGCAGTTGCCGACAGTGGAGCTAAACCTCCCTACGCTTATCGCACAGGCTGGGCATTGTTCTTGTTGGCTATCAATTTCCTGGTAGCAGCCTGGTATTTCCACATTATTGAATAATTAGAAGTGGAATGGTGCTGATCAAATCGTCCCTTTGAATAAACCTTTGGGACGAATGAGCAGCACCAAAATCATGATCAACAGTGCTACACCTTGTTTATACTGTGAACCCAGCCAAGGGGTGCTAATTTCCTGGACAATGCCAATGATAAAAGCTGCTGCGATCGCACCGTAGGGATTGCCAATGCCACCAAGTATTACTGAGGCAAATAATGGTAAAATTAAAAACCATCCCATATTCGGGCGCACGGCTGTAATTAACCCATACATACTGCCGCCCAATGACGTAAGAGTGCCCGCAATTAGCCAAGTCCAGAAAATTACTCGGTCAACATTGATACCTGAAACCCTAGCTAAATCCAGATCGTCGGCAACTGCTCGCATTGCCTTGCCAATTTTGGTATTTTGCAGCAGGTAATGCAACGCCAAAATTGCTAGCACCGCCAACCCCAATACCAATAATTGATTTTGCGGCACTTTTAAACCCAAAATATCTAAAGCCGGAGTAACAGGTAAATTATAGTTTTGGTTCTTGCCACCCCAGATAAAAATAATCCCATTGCGAAGAAATAAGGCAAGTCCGATAGAAATAATAATCAGCGTAGTGGAAGTAGCACGGATAGAGCGCATCTTTGACCACAACAACTTTTCCGATAACAGCATTGCTGCTACTGTTCCCGCCGCCGCCAAAATCATTGACAGCCAAATATTAACTCCAATAGTGTTTATCAGCCAAGTCAGATAGGCTCCTAAGGTGAGAAAATCACCATGAGCAAAGTTAGATAATCGTAAAATTCCGTATGTAAGAGTCAGTCCGACTGCCGCTAGAGCAATAATGCTCCCCACCGCAATCCCATTAACGATTAGTTGGGCGAATTGTGTATCCATAAGTCTTAAGTTGCTTTTAAAAAATTTTAGGTCAGTGGCTCATAAAATATTTTTTTTTGGTCTAGCTGCTAAACTCGACATCATAAGCTATGGTTTATAACAACATAAGTTATGGTTTATAAATAAAAAAGAATTGTCGGCTAATATACATAGAATCCTATTGGGATTTTTATGTGAAGCTAAACTTGTTCAGCGGTCTAGTTGACCATGCAGCAGTATTCAAGCTTATCAGACCAGAACTCACAGATAGATGCAACGCCAAAACTTTTGAGAACAATTGAGCAACTTCGCGCACAGCTGTGGCTGGAGAGCAGCTTGAACAAGTTGCAAAGTCGCCTTAATGATTGCCTGCTTTCTGCTTGTAACACTGTCCCACAGACAGGAGCCGCACAAGCGGAAATTCTCCAAACTGTGGTTAACGAAATTAACAGTGCTGTTAACAGCAGTAATCTGGTGCTTGCAGATTGTGCCGTAGGCATTGCTCTGTTTCAACCACAAGAAACTGTGGCCACAGTTTGCTATATTTCTCGTTCTCCATCCCCAAACTCACAACCTTTATTTCTAGAAGTGCTGACAGCAGAAAAAAAGCTGCTGTTGAGATTGCAAGAGGTCATAAAACTCGAAGATTTGCAACAGCTTGAGAATCAACAACCACCTAGCGCTTGGCGGTTGGCTGATGATTCTGGCAGCGTTATGGGTTGGCTAATTATCGCCGCAACGCCCCTAAGCTCTGATCGTGAGTCGCTCATGAAATCACAAGCTCAACTCAGATCACAATTGATGGCAAGGTCTGCCAAGTACTGTACTACAGCTTTGGTACAACTTAGACACATCCTATCTTGGGAGCAACGGTATCAACAGTTAAGTAACTCTAATCAAGAATTGGAGCGCACCAATCAACTCAAAAATCAGTTTTTGGCAAATACCAGTCACGAAATTCGCACACCACTTAGTTCCATTATTGGGTTTACCCACCTGCTTTTAGCTCCAGGGTACGAACCAACTAGAGAACGCCAGCAAGAGTATTTAAATATCATTCAGTCTAGCGGCAAGCACCTGCTAGCTCTGATTAATGATATTTTGGATCTCTCTAAAATTGAAGCAAATCAGCTGGAAGTGCAGTGGGAAACAGTAGATGTGCCAGTGCTGTGTAGCAATGTTTTGGCACTGGTGAAAGAGAAAGCCGCTAATAAGGGTTTGAAACTGTGCCTAGAACTTGAACCTGATATTACAACCCTAGTAGCTGACCCCTTACGACTCAAGCAAATGCTGTTGAATTTACTCTTCAACGCCCTAAAGTTTACTAGTAAAGGAAGTGTTGGTTTACAGGTTGCTTCCAAAGGCGTATCTGTGCATTTTACAGTTTGGGATACTGGCAGTGGCATTTCCCAAGAAGACCAAGTTCAACTGTTTCAACCCTATTTCCAAATTGCTAAGGCTGTAGCTGATGGCGTTGAAGGTACTGGTTTGGGTTTAGCAGTGACTCGGAAACTTGCCCAAATTCACGGTGGTTCGGTGAAAGTTGAATCTGAGGTAGATCGCGGCTCCCGTTTTACCCTTGTACTTCCCCTTAAGCAAGAAGTGGGAGTTGGAGGAGATGAAGAAGCAGGGGAAGATGAGGGAGCAGGGGAAGCAAAATTTTCCTCATTTCCTGTGCCTTTCACCCCTAGTTCTTCTGTAGAAATTTTGCTGGTAGAAAATGACTTACCCAACGCTGATTTGATGCAAATTTATCTACGTAAATTGGGATATCAAGTGACTTGGGTTAAGAATGCTGCCGAGATGTGGGAAACTCTAACTGAGTTAGAGCCGGTGCTGATTTTAATGGATGTTTATCTAGCAGATGGAAATGGTCTTAACTTGGTGCAACAACTGCGAGAACATCCACAATATCGGACGATTCCGGTAATTGTTCAAACAGCAATGGCAATGAAAGGCGATCGCGAAACTTGTCTAGCCGCTGGTGTAAATGACTATATTTCTAAACCAATTGATTTACCACTTTTAGCCCGTCTGGTGGCTAAGTACAGTCAAGCACCAACGTTGGTTGATGGGGAGCAGAGGAGCAGGGAAGCAGAGGAGCAGGGGAGCAGAGGAGCAGAGGGGAAGTTACAGTAAGTCTTTCCTCTCTGGGTCTTATGCCCAAAGCGCCATAACTAATGACTACAATATAAATGATTGGGTGCTATCGGGTTTTGGCAGGATTGGGAAATGATGCTGACAGAAAAATTTGAGCAATTAAGAGCCTTATTTAGAGAAATGGAGCAGGCGTTGATTGCCTACTCTGGAGGCGTTGACAGTACTTTGGTTGCCAAAATTGCTTATGATGTGTTGGGCGATCGCGCTTTGGCTGTCACTGCTGTTTCTCCTTCGCTATTACCAGAAGAGTTGGAAGACGCGAAAATTCAAGCTGCAACTATTGGGATTCCTCATAAAATCGTCCAGACTCACGAGATGGAAAATCCCAATTACACCTCTAACCCGGTTAATCGCTGTTATTTTTGCAAAAGTGAGTTGCACGACACTCTCAAACCTTTAGCTTTAGAGTTGGGTTATCCCTATGTAGTCGATGGGGTAAATGCTGATGATTTGCATGATTATCGCCCAGGAATTCAGGCGGCTAAGGAAAGAGGGGCGCGATCGCCTTTAGCAGAAGTGGGTGTCAGCAAAGTTGAAGTTCGCCAACTTTCGCAACAACTTGGTTTATCTTGGTGGGATAAACCTGCTCAACCTTGCCTCAGTTCTCGGTTTCCTTACGGTGAAGAGATTACTGTAACTAAGTTGCAACGAGTCGGTAGAGGAGAAATTTATCTGCGAAAGCTAGGTTGGCAGAATTTGCGTGTGCGATCGGAAGGAGATACAGCACGCATTGAATTACCACCAGAACAAATTAAAGAGTTTGTGTTGACTAATGATTTACAAACATTAGTTTCTGCATTCCAAGATTTTGGATTTATCTATGTAACCTTAGATTTGGAAGGTTATCGTAGCGGTAAGTTGAATCAGGTTTTGAATCGCGAAGCCTTGGGCGTTAAAGCATAAGATTTTGAATTTATTTACCTTCTAGAGAAACTAGAAAGCAACCGTTAATCCTCCAGATATTATCGGGCTGTTTTTCCATAAAATATAAAGCCCTCAAGGGAATTCCATCAGGAGAAAGTAGTAGCACTGGTTGAGTTATGTTTCCCTGGATGGTTGTTACCTTTTCAAAAAAAACAGAACGAGGACGGTATACTGCCGGGTAGCTTGTCTTTACCATCTGCATAAAATTTTCTGGGTTTCTGAATTGTGCCTGAATTGTTGGACTAGCGAAGGCAAAAGCACCTTGGGCATCATCCTTTTTAAAGGCTGCCAATTGGTGTTCAATTACAGAACGGATGTTGATGGTATCGCTATCAGGAACTTCCATAAATTTAAAATCGCGCAGGCGCAGCCCGTCGTAGACATCGCTCCAAATGTCGGCCAAGCGATCGCTCAATTCTCATGCTGAGTGAGCTTGTATTCTATCTGCTGTAGTGCTGTTCGCCACACATCATATCCTTCTTGAGACAAGTGCAATCCATCTGTAGTCAACTCTGGGCGCAAATTGCCCTCCATATCCGTAAACCAGCTATAAATATTTAGATAATTAGCGCCTTCTTGTTTAGCAATCAGGGTTAGTTGTGTGTTGATGTTACGAATGCGGCTATTGGAAAGTTTTGGTAGGCGAGTCGGCAAAATTGATTGGACAATGATTTGACTTTGGGGGTGAGTCTGTCGTAAACGACGGACAATCCGGCGATAATTACGCAAAATCGTTTCATCGCTATCGCCTTTTCGTAAGTCGTTAATCCCAGCCATAATGTAAATTACATTTGGCCGTGTTGCCGAAAATGCTCCCAATCTTTTTAAAACACCACTGGAAGTATCTCCAGATATGCCTTGATTGAGCCACAATTTACCAGCAGGTAGCTTTTCTCTAGGAAACCACATGCTTAAAGAATCGCCAATTAAGATACTTAGATGATTGGTACCTTGACCTTGAGCGATCGCTCTCGCTTCTAAAGCTAATAAACTTTTCCAGTCGTCATAAGTTAGTTGACGTTTCTTAATCGACTCCCACAATGATTGCAAATTATCACTATTTACGCGTGTATAAATCTGACCTGTTTTCAGAGCCGCCAATCTTTGGTAGTAAAGTTGATTGCCAGATGTCAATAAGAGGCTAGTTGCTTGGGTGCTGGGGTTGATTAATGACTCTGTTGCGGCTGGTAATCCCTGACTGCTGAATTCTGGTACGCTAGGGACGTTTTTCTCACTTACTGTTGGCTGCGAACTTTTTAGGGGTTGGAACGCTTGGCCGCTGAGTTCTGGTAAGGAGAGATCAACGCTGGGGATAATTTTTGTACTGACTATTGCCTGCGAACCCTGTTTTAAATCCCACAGAAATTTAGAACTTTCGGGCAGGACAATTGACAGATGTGGAAGAGCCGATGCTGGTATTGCTAGTCCTGTTAACAAGCCTGCTGCCAACAGATAAGGGTCCCTCATCGTTTTCTCTCTCCTCTACTCACTGCTTTTCCCTATGACAGCATTAGTTGTCTGTATTCAGGAAAATTTTACTTCGGTTAAGTTATTATTCTTATTTACACTGTATAGTTCTGTAAAGCGTGTTCACGAGATTATATTTGACAATTTACGATCTCTTTAAAGTACGGTTTTCTCGGTGGTATAGAAGTCTTGTTTGTAAGAATCTTTCTACTGAAAGCATTGTTTTTAGCAACTGACAACTTTCCATAACTCAGTTGTCACAAATATTGTAAGTGTTTGCAAACTTGGCGATTAGTGAGCAATTTTTGAGTATCTCAGGACAGAGGCTTTTGCTTTTGATATTGGTAATATAGGAAATAACCATTTTATTTCATGTTTCTAGATTTCAGTAAATTGGTAGCGATCGCATGAGAGTTTGCTAGACCGAGAGGCGATGTCTGACCACAAGCGGTTTCTCTACGATATGCTCCACGTAGCTTGCTTCTTTGTAAAAGTACGCGTCTACACTTTTTAATTTCTCATATTAAATTGAGCGGTGCAAATGCATCAGTTATCAAATATGGGATTAGTCAGATTAAAGATTCGAGAACTAGCAAAAGACAAAGGATGGACACTAAAAGAAGTTTCTGACCGTTCTGGGGTAATTTACAGCACAGTTAGAATATATGCGCGTCGTCCTGGAATGATGACAGTTGACTTTACTGCTATCCACAAATTAGCTCGCACCTTTGATGTGACGATTGAAAATTTCGTGGAAATTCTGGAGGAATAGGCAAAAGTTAAACCGTTGAGAAATTGATATCATACGATGATGTGTCCTGAGTGAGCAAGCATCAAGTTTACCATACTGAGAAGTTTAGAACTCACTATAGGAATCCGCTTTGATTTCTGAACTAATTTGCGTAGGCAGGCAATAGGGAATAGGCAACAGGCAACAGTCAAGAAGGCTTCTCAGTTGTCTTGTAGGATGTTTTTGCAGAGGGTAACGCACCATTTCAAGCTTGTAGTACCGTACTCTCGGCAATACATAATATACGTGTATTTCAAGAATAAAATACTAGTCCTATATACGTAATTTAAAAATTTATGTTTACTCATTGAAGTATGAGTTGAAACACATTTAAATTAAGTTTTACCTCTAGAGAATAACCTCATTGAAAGTGCTAAGATTTAGGCTGAATCATTAGTGTTTTGCTTTTATTACGTGGCTAGAGCTAGTACAGCGATTGGTGTCAGTCCCATTATTAAAGAGATTGTGCAAAAACAGGCACATTCGACACGTTTGACCCTAAAAGAAGTTATTCTCATGGGAATGTTAGCTATTGACAAACTAGATGATCAAGGTCGTCAAGAGCTAGCGGATCAAGTTCATCAAATGCAGGTAAATGGAGAAATCTAAGTGAGTAATTATGAGTTACGAGTTATAAGTTAGAAATTTTAACTTCTTGCTCCTGACTCTTCACTTAATTTCGTTATTCGCTAAATCGATAACGACTTCCCATTACATAATTCTCATTAATTTCAAAAGATATCCATCGGCGTTGCAGAGTTTCAGCAACAAAGCCGGTTGTATTAGAACCTGCAAATGGATCTAATACCCTATCACCTTCATCAGTTAAGAATTTGATGAAGAACTCGGCGAACCCTTGAGGAAAACGTGCTGGATGGGGTCTAATTTCTGCTGTTTTGCAGCGTCGTAAATAAACGCTATTAGATTCAGTATTAGGAATTTCTAGTAAATTCGGCGGAATTGCACCCTGGTTATCCTTTTGGAATTTATCAGAAATATCATGTCCGCTAGGACGTATTTTTGCCTTATAACCATTTTTGAGTAATTGTTTCATACTTTGGCTATAAGGCTTTAAAACTTTTCTGTTATCTGCTTTAGGATGCGGGGTTTTAGACAACCACCAAACTGTATTGACTGAATCTTTAACGCGAATTCGTCTGATTGTCACCCACTCAGCAGGGGTTGGCAGTCGAGCCGGATTATAGTGGTAAAATTCTTGAGCAAGAAAGAAACCTACTTCTTTGCATAACCTCACTAAAAGTTCGTATTGGTAGATACTCCTCACGGGATTACCAGGTAGGTAAGCGCCGCCTAAATCTAGTACGAATGAGCCATTCTCTGTGAGTACTCTTTTAAATTCATAGGCGAAAGGTAGGAACCACTCAATATATTTTTCAGCGGTTTCGTTACCGTATTCTTTTTTGCGGGTGAGTGCGAATGGAGGTGATGTGATAATTAAATTAATACTATTATCATCAATGAATTGAATAAGTTTAAGGCTATCACCTAAATATGCTGCTCCGTTCTGCTGGGTATAAAAGGGATTAAAAATTATTTCTTTTGGTGGCGTTATTGGTTCTTCTTGCAAGATTTATAAAATTATCTCGTTTTTTCTAGTTATAACTTGTTTTGGTATTATTCAAGGATTTAATTTTAACAGTTATTTTTTTGACGCAGAGGAGTATATTAACTTTGTATCTCTGTGGATGAAAATATACTCCTAAAATAAGTAAGACTGAAACACTACCACTTTTTGTATGGTAAAAATTTACCAGACATAATGATTTTAACGCGATCGCCTTTGGGGTCTTCTTCTTTTTCTATATCTAAGGTAAAGTCAATGGCACTCATAATCCCGTCACCAAACTTTTCTTGAATTACTTCCTTAATGGGGAAACCATAAACTTGCATAATCTCGTAGAAACGATAAATCAATGGGTCAATTGGTACAACTGGGCCTAATCCTTTTATAGGATATTCAGTCAATTCTTTAATATAACTATTATCTAACCCCAATGCTTCAACTAGTAACTTAGCTTCTTCCTCGGAAGCACTAGCTTGCCGATAGAATAAAGCAGCAATCCATACTTCATCACGTCCGATAACTTTTTCCAAATCGGCAAAGCTTAGTTTTTTTTCTTGTTTCGCGGCTAATAGCTTTTGAGTAATTTCGGGAAGGGACATTTGATAACTCCTAGGGTAATAACTCCTAGGGTAAATGATATGGTTTTTTACAACAAGTTTATTCAAAAGTTAGCTGTATTTTTAGTTTCCTATAAAAGCTATCATTGCGAACGCCAGCACTCGACAATCTTTTATGAGTTCTATCTCCTAAACTGGGCATCTTGCCCGCTCAATAAAAAAATCCCCCACCTTGCGGCAGGGGATTTTTATTACTTATCTACAAAACTAGCAGCCGAATTAACCGAACTTACCAGCAGTAGAAGCAATCAAGAATGCGGCGTAAGTTACGACGTAGCCAACAGTGAAGTGAGCTAGACCAACTACACGAGCTTGAACAATAGATAGAGCAACGGGCTTGTCTTTCCAGCGAACTAGGTTAGCTAGAGGAGTGCGTTCGTGTGCCCAAACAAGGGTTTCAATCAACTCTTGCCAGTAACCTCTCCAGGAGATTAAGAACATGAAGCCAGTAGCCCAAACTAGGTGTCCAAACAAGAACATCCAAGCCCAGACAGACAGGTTATTCACGCCGTAGGGGTTGTAACCGTTAATCAACTGAGCAGAGTTAGCCCAGAGGTAATCGCGGAACCAGCCCATGAGATATGTAGAGTTCTCATTGAACTGAGCTACGTTGCCTTGCCAAATACCTAGATGTTTCCAATGCCAGTAGAAGGTCAACCAACCAATGGTGTTGAGCATCCAGAATGTAGCGAGGTAGAAGGAATCCCATGCTGAGATGTCGCAAGTACCGCCACGACCGGGGCCGTCGCAAGGGAAGGCATAGCCGAAGTCCTTTTTATCGGGCATCAGCTTAGAACCACGGGCATCCAAAGCACCTTTGACCAAGATCAAGGTGGTGGTGTGCAGACCTAGAGCGATCGCATGGTGAACCAAGAAGTCGCCAGGGCCAATTGTCAAGAACAGGGAGTTAGTACCAGCATTGATGGCATCTAACCAACCTGGAAGCCAAACGTTAGCGTAGTTAGGCCATGCTGTGTAAGCAATACTATCGGGGTTAGATAGCAAAGCATCTAAACCGTACAGTACTTTACCATTAGCAGCTTGGACGAATTGAGCAAATACTGGCTCAATCAAGATTTGCTTTTCAGGAGTGCCGAAAGCAACTACTACGTCATTGTGTACGTACAAACCAAGGGTGTGGAAGCCCAAGAAAAGGGATACCCAGCTGAGGTGGGAAATAATCGCTTCTTTGTGCTTCAATACGCGGTCAAGTACGTTGCCTTTATTTTGTTCTGGATCGTAGTCACGTACCCAGAAGATTGCTCCGTGAGCAAAAGCACCAAGCATCAGGAATCCAGCAATATACTGGTGATGCGTGTACAACGCTGCCTGAGTTGTGTAGTCCTTCGCAATAAATGCGTAGGAAGGCATGGAGTACATGTGCTGCGCTACCAGGGAAGTAACAACACCTAGCGCTGCTAAGTGCCATCCCAATTGGAAGTGCAGGGAGTTGTTGTAGGTGTCGTAGATACCTTGGTGAGGTAGGTTGAACGGGCCTTCAACAGGAATACCAAAGAAACTCTTGGCATTTAATGCTTCTTTGAGACTGTGACCAATCCCAAAGTTTGTCCGGTACATGTGACCAGCAACGATGAATAAAACTGCGATCGCTAGGTGGTGATGAGCGATGTCAGTCAGCCACAAAGCTTCTGTCTGGGGATGGAAACCACCCAAGAAACTCAGAATTGCAGTTCCTGCACCTTGCGATGTCCCGAAGATATGTCCAGGAGTGTCAGGGTTTTGAGAGTAAACACCCCAGTTGCCTGTAAAGAATGGTGTCAAACCGGCTGGATGGGGTGGGGTATTCAGGAAGTTATCCCAACCTACGTGCTGACCGCGAGCTTCGGGGACAGCAACGTGAATTAAGTGACCAGCCCAAGCCAATGAACTAACACCAAACAAACCTGCTAAGTGGTGGTTTAGGCGATGTTCAGCGCTCTTAAACCATGCCAAGCTAGGACGGTACTTGGGTTGCAAGTGCAGCCAACCAGCAAACAGTAATACAGCAGCGAATAATAGCAAGAACACTGAACCGTTGTACAGTTCGCCGTTATTCCGCATACCGATGGTATACCACCAATGGTAGAGACCAGAGTAGGTAATGTTTACCGGATTGCTAGCGCCCGCTTGGGTAAAAGCTTCGATCGCTGGTTTACCAAAGTGGGGGTCCCAAATCGCATGGGCGATGGGACGGATGTGAAGGGGATCTTTAATCCACTGTTCAAAGTTACCTTGCCAGGCCACGTGGAACAGGAGGCTGGATGCCCACAGGAAGATGATTGCCAAGTGACCGAAGTGAGTTGCGAAAATCTTTTGGTAAAGATTTTCTTCCGTCATGCCATCATGGGTTTCAAAATCGTTGCCTGTAGCGATCGCATACCATATCCGACGAGTCGTCGGGTCCTGTGCGAGATCCTGGCTAAATTTCGGAAATTTTGTCGCCATAGGTTTAATAAATCCTCTGACCTTTAGCCATCAAATACCAGTTCAATTTTGGATTCTAGATTTTGGATTTTGGATTGAATCTAAAATCTAAAATCCAAAATCCAAAATTTTGCTGATTGCTACCCTACTGAAAGGATGTGTGCATGGAAGAATGCCCAGGTTGTGGCAATTCCTCCCAAGAGGTAGTGAGCTACCCCTACAGCCCGACCCTGAATAATGCTCAGAGCGCGAGGCTGAATTGCTGGTGCTACCTTCAGTTTGTTATGCGCCCAAACAATGGACTCAATCAGTTCTTGCCAGTAGCCGCGACCACTGAACAGGAACATCAAGCTGAATGCCCAGACAAAGTGAGCGCCTAAGAAGAGTAGACCATAGGCAGATAGCGCGCTGCCATAGGAATTGATGACTTGTGTAGCTTGTGCCCACAAGAAGTCTCGTAACCAACCGTTGATGGTAATGGCGCTTTGGGCGAAGTTACCACCAGTGATGTGAGTTACTGTCCCATCTGCATCTACGGTTCCCCAAACATCTGATTGCATCTTCCAACTGAAGTGGAAAATTACAATAGACAGGGAGTTGTACATCCAGAAAAGTCCGAGGAATACGTGATCCCAACCAGAGACTTGACAGGTACCGCCACGACCAGGGCCGTCGCAAGGGAAGCGGAAGCCCAAGTTTGCTTTGTCTGGAATCAGACGAGAGCTACGGGCGTACAGTACACCTTTGAGCAGAATTAGGACGGTGACGTGAATGGTGAAAGCGTGAATGTGGTGAATTAGGAAGTCCGCTGTGCCCAAAACAATGGGTGCAGCTGCCACTTTACCGCCAACAGCCAAGACACCGCCGCCAAAGACATAGCTAACTGGTTCTAGGGCATTAGGTGCAGTTGTACCAGGAGCCAAGGCGTGGATACCTTGTATCCACTGGGCAAATACTGGCTGCAATTGAATCCCTGTATCAGAGAACAAGTCTTGAGGACGACCCAATGCACGCATTGTGTCGTTGTGGATGTAAAGTCCAAAGCTATGGAAGCCAAGGAAAATACACACCCAGTTCAGGTGAGAAATAATCGCGTCACGATGACGAATCACCCGATCCAGCAAGTTGTTTTGATTCACAACTGGATCGTAATCCCGCACCATGAAGATCGCAGCGTGAGCCGCTCCACCAACAATCAAGAAGCCACCAATCCAAATATGGTGAGTGAATATGCACAACTGTGTAGCGTAATCAGTTGCCAAATATGGATAGGGGGGCATCGCGTACATGTGATGCGCGATGATGATGGTCAGCGAACCCAAGAAGGCTAGGTTAGTAGCCAACTGAGCGTGCCAAGATGTGGTCAGGTTTTCGTAGAGACCTTTGTGACCTTCGCCGGTGAAAGGGCCTTTGTGGTTTTCGAGGATCTCTTTAATGCTGTGACCAATACCCCAGTTGGTACGGTACTGATGTCCAGCAACGATAAAGAGAACTGCGATCGCTAAATGGTGATGAGCAATGTCAGTCATCCACAAGCCACCTGTTACCGGGTTCAGACCGCCCTTGAAGGTCAGGATGTCAGCATACTGACCCCAGTTCAAGGTGAAGAAAGGTGCTAAACCAGCAGCAAAGCTGGGATACAACTCGGTCAACAAGTCTTTGTTCAAGATGAACTCGTGGGGCAAGGGGATGTCTTTGAGAGCAACACCTGCATCCAAAAGCTTGTTGGTCGGATTGGACACGTGGATTAAGTGACCTGCCCATCCCAAGGAACCACAACCTAGCAGTACTTGCAAGTGGTGATTCAGCATCGACTCCACATTCTGGAACCATTCCAGTTTGGGAGCGCGTTTGTGGTAGTGGAACCAGCCGGCAAATAGGAACAAGCCTGCTAATACCAATCCACCGATCGCTGTGCAGTAAAGCTGGAAGGAGTTTGTAATCCCCCAGCCACGCCATACTTGGAACAAACCGGAGGTGATTTGAATACCGTGGAAACCACCGCCAACATCACCGTTTAAAATGTCTTGCCCGACAATGGGCCAAACAACTTGGGCACTTGGTTTAACGTTCAATGGGTCGCTTAACCAAGCTTCGTAGTTAGAAAACTTCGCGCCGTGGAAAATCATCCCGCTCAACCAAACCATCACTACGGCTAAGTGGCCGAAGTGGGCTGAGAATATCTTGCGGGATATGTCTTCTAAATCGCTTGTATGTGTATCAAAATCATGGGCGAGTGCGTGCAGGTTCCAAATCCATGTGGTGGTTTTGGGACCTCTGGCTAAGGATCTGTCAAAATGTCCAGGTTTTGCCCATGCCTCAAATGAGGTTGGAACTGGGTCATTATCAACGATTACTCTTGCCTTTTTTTCCTCTCGCTCCGGAGGACTTATTGTCATTTGACCTCCTCTCTTGATAAGGAATGAGGAATCATGAATACCACAAAGTGAACCATTACCGGATACTCAGAATTTTACTGAAGCCGCGATGAAGACCCTATGTGGAGAGTTGTTTCTCGTTGAATTATAGAGTCTTCACCTGCACTTTGTTGGAGATATTTTAACAATAATTCAAACTTGGTGGAATATTGCTGGAATTCCCGCCTTATCTGCCTTTTAACGTCAAACTATTTGTCTAAAAGTCAATAGATTAACCATTTTAATTTACAAAGAATAACAATTGGTAAGTTTTATGGTTTTGCTGTATGTGTTGGGCGTTCCAGCTTTTACTACTATTACTCATGAACATTTGTGTCATCTTTCCATTGTTGTAAGTAAAAAGCTGTAAAAAGTATGACTTATTTTAAAATCTACTGAAATAGACACAGGAAAACTTAGGCGATGTGAGGTGGATTTCACCTTTTGGGCTATAGTTCCAGATGGACAGTTTGAGCGAAAATAATCTGTCAATTGTCGAAGACTATCACTGGGTGCAACGCATGAACTCGTGGCAGAAAAGGGTGTTAGAGAAGCTCGTCCCTGAGAGGTTCCCGATTCTTAGGTGGATAATGACATTGTTGCTGGTATTAAGCTTGACCAGTTGCGGCGAGAAAGTCGCTAGCCAGGAAGTATATAATAGCTATAGAGAAAACTCTCCACAGATTTCTCAAATTTCAAAGCAATTTTCGGAAGTTTCCCCACCATCTGTTATTCAAGAACTGCGGACAATTTTGGAAGTTTATCAGCCACAAGTGACAATTGTTACTCCAAAATCTGATGAAGTTTTTCAAGATGATAAAATTACAGCCAGTTTTCAAGTTAGGGATCTACCAATATTTAAAGACCCACAATTACAATTGGGGCCACATTTACACGTAATTCTGGATAATCAACCTTATATACCTGTTTACGACCTGAATCAGCCTTTGGTTTTGCCTGACTTGTCTCCAGGTACTCATACCCTGCGCGTCTTTGCTTCTCGTCCTTGGCATGAAAGCTTTAAGAATGAAGGTGCTTATGCCCAAACAACATTTCACGTCTTTACCAAAACCGACGACAACAACCCAGATCCCAAGTTACCTTTGCTAACTTATAGCCGTCCTCAAAGCAGCTATGGGGCAGAGCCAATATTACTGGACTTTTATCTAACTAACGCTCCCCTACATCTGATTGAGAAGGAAAACGCTAACGACGGATTTAGTGATTGGCGTATCCGCGTCACAATTAATGGTGAAAGTTTTATTTTCGATCGCTGGCAAGCTGTTTATCTTAAAGGTTTCCAAACTGGTAAAAACTGGATAAAGCTGGAATTTCTCGATAATCAGGGAAATCCTCTCAAAAATGCCTTTAATACCACAGTCCGGTTGATTGACTACCAGCCAAAGGGTAAAGACACTTTATCA
This sequence comes from Nostoc sp. KVJ20, assembly GCF_001712795.1. GTDB lineage: Bacteria > Cyanobacteriota > Cyanobacteriia > Cyanobacteriales > Nostocaceae > Nostoc. Next base: position 6,457 of record NZ_KV757603.1, on the reverse strand, counting down.
AAAATCGTGAGAGGAGAACTCACAGCAGATGAGGTTCGGGGCATTGTAGATCCGAATTATAAACTTGTACCTAAACCCACACCTACCCCTTCTGTTGAAAAAACACCCCAAATACAACCGAAGCTAGAAAAACAGCCCATTCCTGAAACTGAAGTTCCCAAAGAATCTAAAACACAGCCAGAACAACCAGAATTGGAAGTTCCAACGGCTGTACCATCTCCCACCTTATCCCCGACACCATCAGAAATCATTGAGTCTCCGATATCAGAACCACAGCCAGAGGTAACGCCGACTCCTGAATCAACGCCGTTACCTGAAAAAGTTATCCCTCAACCAACAAAACCTAGATTTGGCGGATTTTTTAACCGTGGGGCTGGTAAAGTTCCCACACCACAAACAACAGTTGCACCATCTCCTAGTTTGCCACCCACGCTGCCAGAGATTATCGAGTCTCCAGTACCAGAAATAATTACGCCAACACCAGAACCACAGCCAGAGGTAACGCCGACTCCTGAATCTACACCGTTGCCCGAAAAAGTTGCGCCTCAGCCAAAAAAATCTAGATTTGGGGGATTTTTCAACCGTCAAACCGGCAAGACACCAACTCCACAAGTAACAGTTGCGCCATCTCCCAGTTTGCCACCCACGCTGCCAGAGATTATCGAGTCTCCAGCACCAGAACCACAACCAGAGGTCATGCCGACTCCTGAATCAACGCCGTTACCTAAAATAAGCGCTCCCGAAACAGAAAAACCAGAGTTAACCAAAAATACTCAACTGTAACTCTTGCGCTAAAGCCTCAACAAATGCGATCGCACTTACAGGATTTCCGATATCATCCAACCCAGGACTGTAGCAAGCGATCGCTCCCTCACCTGGTACTATTGCTACAAGTCCACCACCAATCCCTGATTTCATCGGTAAACCAATCTTGACTGCAAACTCGGCAGAAGCTTCGTACAGTCCACAATTTAACATCACAGCATTGACAATTTGGCGGTTTTGTGATTCTAAAAAGTTATTTTCACAAGCTAGAAGTTTTCCCAACAAGGCTAAATCTTCAACTCGCCCAGATATGCAGCATATTTGCTCGTAGGTATCAAGTGCTGTTTCAATATTTTCTAGATGTCCAGCTTCGGCAAGATGATTTGCGATCGCTTCATTAGCTGTTGAGCGGGTTAATCGCACCGAAGCCAGCATCACCTCATCTAAACTTAGTTGGCAACCTGCTAATTGGTTGAGCCATTGACAAAATAAGAGAGTGCGTTGGCTAGCGTCCTTTCCTGGTAACTTATCAGCGAGAGTGATTGCCCCACTATTAATCATAGGGTTGCGAGGGTGGCCGCGATCGCTAACTAATTGTTCTAAAGAATTGAAGGGTGCATCCGATGGTTCCACCCCAACCCACTTAAAAACCGTTTCTGCTCCAAAATGTTCCAGCAGATAAAGGAGAGAAAATGTTTTAATCACGCTCATTAGCGGGAAAATACAAGTTATATCCCCAAAACTGATATTTTTACCCGATTTAAGACAGATATGAACTGCAAACCAAGCAGGATCGGCTTTAGCTAATTGCGGAATGCGATCGATAACTTTTCCGTGTTCAGCTTTCGTTTTTGCTTGTTGTACCCAAGCTGACAACTCTATAGTAGTTAGTCTGTCAAGTCTTTTCAAAAGTGATGTCCATTAAAACCATTTCTAGTTTATGCGGATACTGAAAGTTAGAAACTGGTAGTCCAATCCCCAGTCCCTTTTTCTAAGCAAATCTGTTCAACCAATCCTGATGAATGTATTTAACAACGCTATCTTCTGTGTTTGAGCCAATTTCTAATGTTGCATAACGTTTGAGTTTGGCATCTGCGTTAGCAACTGCAATGGCATGATTAGCAATTTTGAACATTTTGATGTCATTAATTTGATCACCAAAGACTATAATCTCACTTTCCTGTAATCCATAATTTTCTACCAGAGTCCGAATGGCTTGAGCTTTCGTGGCTTTGCGGTCATGAATTGTTAACCAATACCAACCTGGAGAGTATTGGTTTTCCATCAAGTGTGTCTCTACATTAGTTTTATGTCTTTCAATAATCGCGCCTTGAAGTTCGAGTAATTCCTGTGCGTGACCAATCACTGTTAGACAAACAATTTGATCGCTAAAAGAATGTGTCAAATCTTCAATTGCTCTCAATCTTCGGTCTTTGCTAGTTAGGCGATCGTTAATATGCCAACGCATTCCATCGTTCATTACATCTTTATAGTAAACACAATCTTCCATGCCATTAAAACTAGATACAAAGGGAACACAGCCAAACTCCAGGATAAGTTTGTAGATACTTTCAACTACAGAAGGACAAATAGAATTTATGATTTCATGTCTACCAGAATCCAAATCAGAAATAAAAGCACCATTAAATTCAATAATCGGGAGACGAAGATTCAAATCTTTCAGAATGATTTGCATAGAAACAACGCTACGCGCACTAGCTACAGTAAACTGGAGTCCTTGATGCAAGAGTTCAGAAAGTATTTTCTTGCTGAACGAAGAAAGAATTGCATTATCTCCAAGCAATGTTCCATCTAAATCTGAAACATAAAAAGTGTTCATAAACTTTCACTGACTCTGTTTGAGAGGATAATTATACTTCAAGTTACGACAAATCGATAGACTTACTGTAATATAAAGTGCTCAAGTTTGATTATTTGCAGACTTTAGTTTAAGTAATTTAAGGCTTTGTCTACCTTTTATTGTGTATAAAGGCAGTAAAATCTGCATAAAAACCACTCTGAATTTAAAGTTTAAGTGATGAGTTGACTTTATCAAAGGATACTTTATGATTCCCCGTGTTAGAGCGCCAGAATTGCCACAAAATTACTCTTGGCTAAATACCGATAAGCCTTTGTCTCTTAAACAATTCAAAGGTAGAGTCGTAATTTTAGATTTTTGGACATACTGCTGCATTAATTGTCTACATATTCTGCCAAACCTGAAATATTTAGAACAAAAATATAAAGATAGCCTTACCATTGTCGGCGTTCACTCCGCCAAATTTGAAAATGAAAAAGAAACAGAAAATATCCGTCAAGCTATTCTGCGCTACGACATTGAACATCCAGTTGTAGTTGACAGAGATTTTCGGATTTGGCAAGAGTATGCTGTGCGTGCTTGGCCTACGTTAATAATTATTGATCCAGAAGGTTACGTGATTGGCCAGATTTCTGGTGAAGGAAACCGTGATACTTTAGACGAGTTGATTCAAAAGTTAATTCAGCAACACCAAAACAAAGGCACAATTAATTTTCAAGAAATCAGCTTGACTTTAGAAAAACAGCGCCAACCATTAATCACACCCCTAGCTTTTCCTGGTAAAGTTCTAGCTACTCAAGCAGGTTTATTCATCGCTGACTCTGGACATCACCGCCTGATTATGAGTAGCTTTGATGGAGAAATTTTACAATTAATTGGGACTGGAAAATCTGGCTTAACCGATGGTACTTTTAATGAAGTGCAGTTTTTTGCACCGCAAGGAATGGCTTATGATGCCGAGAATCAGATTCTTTACGTTGCTGATACAGAAAATCATGCACTGCGGCGAGTTGATTTAAAGCACCAAGTAGTTGAAACTATTGCAGGAATTGGTGAACAAAGCCGCAATATTCATCCTCATGGCGGTGCTGGTTTAGAAACCGCGCTGAATTCCCCTTGGGATTTAGTGAAAGTGGGAAATACCTTATTTATTGCAATGGCTGGGCCGCATCAAATTTGGGAAATGGATTTAGAAACTGGCATTATCAAAACTTATGCTGGTACTGGTGCAGAAGCGTGTATTGATGGTTCACTTACCGAATCTGCTTTTGCTCAACCTAGTGGTATTACTAATAATGGGCAAGAATTATATATTGCTGACAGTGAAGTTAGTTCAATTCGCGGTGTGAGAATTGTCAAACCGTTTCAAGTGCGAACTGTTTGCGGTAGTGGGGGTTTATTTGACTTTGGAGATATAGATGGACAAGGTGAAGATGTGCGTTTACAACACTGTTTAGGAGTTGAATTTGCTCAGAATTTTCTGTGGGTAGCAGATACCTATAATCACAAAATTAAATTAGTTAGTCCCAGTGGTAATTGTCAAACAGTTTTGGGAGATGGTTCTGCGGGTTTACAAGATGGTCAAGGTAAAAATAGCCGCTTTTTTGAACCTTCAGGATTGAGTGTTATGGATTCATATCTATATATTGCTGATACCAATAACCATTCTATCCGTCGCGTAGATTTGAATAATTTTGAGGTGACAACCCTACAGTTTCTTGGATTGTGTGCGCCAGATGTTTGTATTCCGCCGAATTTATAAAATTATCATCTTACCCAAAAGCGTAAAGAAAAACTTTGTATTTGGGTGTCTGGGTATGAAATTTTAAAAAATAATGTTGTTGAGCGATTATCTTTAGCAGCTTGAATATCAGTATTATCACTGCATTGATGGTAATAATTGCGGATTAGAATAGTTTGTTAGTTTAAATTATCATGCAGACACTTTCTAATTTACATTAATTACTAGGATTAATATGAGCAATATCTGCCAACTCTTAGATTTTGGTACTGATGTTTTGTTATTTAATAAAGATACATATATAGTTAGCAGATTTAAAGAATTGATATTTGAAAATTTTAACCAGAAATTTCGTACACAATTAAGGGAGCATCATAGTGATTTCTCTGTTTCAGGAATTTTTAACCGATTGTGCATAAACGAAGTCAATTTTAAAATTCAAGATGTCACATGGCAATCTTCTAGCGAAGGCATCAACTGTAAAGTTTTCAGAGTTGGTTCTACAAACTGGCAAGCAGGGAAACTCAGAATAAAAGTATCTACAGAAATCATTTCTCCATTCATGTACAAGCAAGATGCCAAACTGAACATTACTGTAGCGTTAGAATTTTATCCTGATAATTCTAATGAACCTGAATCACCTTTAGATGATATTCGTAAAATGATTCAATCAACATGAGTACTATCTTCCACATCGCCAAACGGCAAAAATGGGAATAAACAAAAATAATCGGCAGCGATCGTACTGATTAACTTAATTATAAGAGACAATTTATAAAGTAAGTCTTAAAGGTTGTGTTAAGGCTCTAGCAGCTAGGCGTGAAATTTTTAAGAATAATATTGTAGAGCGATCGCTTGTATGCAATTAGTGATTTTTGATATTGATGGTACACTGACAAACACCTACAAAGTTGATGAAGATTGTTTTAAACGTGCTTTTGCATTAGAATTTGGAATTTTTGGTGTACATACAAATTGGTCTGAATACTCATACACCACAGATTCGGGAATTACCCAAGAAATTTTCAAAGAAAAATTAAAACGTCTTCCTTCAGATGAAGAGTTAGTCAGAATCAAAGCGCGTTTTGTTAGTCTACTCCAGGAAGCGTATATTAATAACCAAGATTTATTCAGCGGAATACCTGGTTCTGCAAATGTATTAGCTAAATTACAGTTATACCCTGATTGGTGTGTTGCAATCGCAACTGGTGGTTGGCGTGAGTCTGCTAAACTAAAACTTCAAAAAGCCAACTTAGAAATAGAAGGCATTCCGTTAGCCTCAGCTAATGATGCACTTTCGCGAGAAGATATTATTAAAACAGCTATTATCAAAGCAGAGAATCTTTATCAAGTTGAAAAATTCCAGAAAGTTGTTTTTGTCGGTGATGGTGTTTGGGATGTAAAAGCTGCCTATCGGTTGAATATTGCTTTTATTGGCATAGGTGATAAGAAATTAACAAATGTAGGCGCTACAAAAGTAATTAAAGACTTTACCAAGTTAGAAGATTTCCTGAAAATATTACAATCCGCAGAAATTCCTAGATTTTTATGAACACTATTATTCACATTACCAAACGCCACCAATGGGAACAAGCAAAAAATCTCGGTACATATCGCGCTGATTCTTTAGACAGTGAAGGTTTTATACATTGTTCAAAATCAACGCAAATACTCAAAGTTGCCAAGAGATTTTTTGATAATCAGAAAGATTTGCTACTACTTTTTATTGATTCTGAGAAAGTACAAGCTGAAATTCGCTATGAACCTGCTGAAATAGGTGAATTATTTCCTCATATTTATGGTGAATTAAATATTGATGCTGTGTATCAGGTGATTGATTTTGAAACTGGGGAAGATGGTTTATTTGAGTTGCCGCAAGAAGTTATAGATTTAGAATCACGTAGACACTTTGACTTGCCGTAGTCTACCACAGAGGCGTAAAGGAGGAGAGACGCATTTTCGCTAGAGTGTTTGCTACATCCAATTCGGGAAAATTCCCTTTTCGCTGATATCAAATTTGAGTAAAAATGAAATTATTTAACAACTAATACCAATTTAATGTGAAGTTGCACATATCTTGCTCCCCCTAACCCCCCTTTATAAGGGGGGTTAGGGCAGGGTGGTTTCATACA
>NZ_KV757602.1 GCF_001712795.1 Nostoc sp. KVJ20 | reverse complement strand
TTTGTATCATTATTAAAGTGAAATGGCATTACTATTAGATACACCACAAAAATTATTTGATTTGCGGATGAGCACCTTGTCCATCCCAACAAACTAAGGTAGGTGTAGCTATGCTTTTAATCTGGTAAGCGTTTTTGACACCAACCCAGTTACTAGCAATTGGCATTCGCCAACCAGTTCCGAAGGCGCGATCGGTGATTTTCAATCCGGGGGGTGCTTGTCGCCGTTTAAATTCAGCCCGCGCCACCATTTGGATTACTCTATCTACAATTACCGAATCGTGACCGGCTGCAACAATTTGCGCTGCTGATTGGTGGTTGTGAATCAGGCGTTGCAAAATATCGTCCAAAATTTCGTAAGGCGGTAGAGAGTCTTGATCAACTTGTCCTGGTTTGAGTTCGGCGCTGGGTGCTTTAGTCAAGACGTTTTGCGGGATGATTTCATTATGGCGATTTAACCAATGACAAAGTGAATACACACGGGTTTTAGGAACATCTGCAATCACTGCTAACCCGCCATTCATATCGCCGTAGAGAGTACAGTAACCCACAGCCATTTCTGACTTGTTACCGGTAGATAAAAGCAGATAGCCAAATTTATTAGCGATCGCCATTAATAAATTACCCCGAATCCGGGATTGTATATTTTCCTCTGCCAGTCCAAACTCAGTACCCGCAAACAAATCGCCTAATGTTTGATCAAAGCCTTGCATTAACTCGCCAATTGGTAAAAGATTAGTCTTAATTCCCAAATTTTCCGCTAATGCCAAAGCATCGCTGATGGAATGCTCCGAACTGTAAGGGGAGGGCATGAGAACACCGAGGACATTTTCTTTACCAAGTGCAGCTGTAGCGATCGCAGCGACTATGGCAGAGTCAATCCCGCCACTTAAACCCAACACTACTTTAGAAAAGCGACACTTACGAGCATAATCTCGCACTCCTAAAACCAAAGCTTGCCAAATTTCTTCATCTTCCGATTCATACATCGGTTCTACAGAACCCAGTTGCAAATCCCGTTGTGTTTCATCAAATTCAACTACTAATAAATCGGTGTCAAACCCACGGGCGCGAGATATAATGTCACCTTGACGATTCAAAGCAAAACTACGTCCATCAAAAATTAGGTCATCATTTCCGCCAACCTGATTAGCATAAATAAACGGTTGTTGAAAACGTACTGCACTATGCCTCAGCATTGTTTCGCGAAACTCTTGCTTGCCGACTGTGTAGGGGGAAGCAGACAAATTTACAATCAAATCTACACCCAGAATTGCTAAGTCAGCAATCGGATTCACTGTATAACTACGTTTGCCCCAAAATTCCTCATCATTCCACAAATCTTCACAAATAGTTACGCCAATATGAATATTATCTAGAGTGAAATAATTAGCTTCCAAACCTGGTTCAAAATAGCGACGTTCATCAAATACATCGTAAGTAGGCAAAAGTCGCTTGTGAAAAATTTGCTTTACCTTGCCATTTTCTAACAGAGCTATGCTGTTAAATAAAGTTTTACCACCACTAATATGTGCCTTGATATTCGGTTCAACAGTTCCTACCAACACAGCTAAATTTGGTGGTAAATCCTGGGCCAAGTTTTGTAAAGTGATACCCATTGCTTCCACAAAACTAGGATTTAGTAATAAATCCCTTGGTGGATAGCCACATAAAGAAAGTTCCGGTGTCAACAACAAACGCGCACCGCTAGATGCTGCGCGTTGTGCCGCCTCCAGTATTTTTTGGGCATTTAAAAGCAAATCACCGATTGTCGGATTAATTTGAGCGATCGCAATCTTCATTTTATTTGTCATTTGTAATTGGTCATTTGTCATTTGTCATTTGTCAAGGGTCAAAATAGGTTACTCAGGACTTTTGACTCTGAAAAGTGATTGATTAAATAAACACCAAGGGTTTATCTTTTAGAGGGGCAAAAGCTTCGGCGTCAAACTTATACAAACTAGCTGGACGACCAGCACCCCGTGATACCTTAATTCCGGTATCGCATAAAAAACCTAACTTGAGTAGACGCGCTCGAAAATTAGAATAATCGGAAAAGTTATCACCTAAAACTGTGGCGTATAACTGATATAAATCATTCAAGGTGAACATTTCTGGCAAGACTTCAAAAGCCACTGGGCTATACTCTAATTTATTTCGTAACCGCCTATGTCCATAAGCCAGAATTTCGTTATGGTCAAAAGCTAATTGCGGCACTTGTTTTACCGGATACCAAGCGATGCCAGTCATGCGATCGGCAATCAATTCGGCTTCTTCAAATCGCACTAGAGCAAAGTAACTAACTGATAAATAACGCACACCATAACTATCAGTTGCTTCCCGTGGATCGCGATTCGGCCCGCCAAAGGTATACAGTTGTTCTAAATAGAGATTGTTGACCTTAATTTTCTCCGCCATAATGCGATAAGCAGCATCTTCTAAAGACTCTCCTGGACGCACTAAAGTACCAGGAAGACTCCAATGATTTAAAAATGGTTCTTGCTGTCGCATTACTAGTAGAACTAACAGCCGATTTTGGGCAGTATCTACAGAAAAAATTACATTATCAACACCAACCTTGAAATCGGCCAAAGGTTGTTGGTTTAACGGAGTTGGTATCTTTTTTTGTGAACGTCCTGGCATTCGTACAAATGCTCTTGATTAATATAGGCAACTACAGGGGCTGTGAGGGCTTGGGGATCTCCATGTTCGCGGTACGCTGTTGAGGAAACATTTAGACCGATCAGACTAGCGATCGCAATCTTCCCTCCCAGCTTTTGCACTACCTCTGAACTAGATTCATCTATTGCATATCCGGGTCGCGGTACAATCAGTAGTTGCACTTCCTGTAACAAATCTTCAATGCGATACCAACGTGGTAGCTGACTCAGTAAATCTGAACCAATAATCAACGTCAATTCAGTGTCTTCACCCCAAATAAGCTTCGCTTTTTCCACTGTTTCCAGTGTTCTAAAGCTACTCAATTCTTGTTCCAAAGCAACATTGTGCCGTGGCGCGTCTATATCCGCAATCAACAATCGCAACATTGCCGCCCGATGTTCTAAGGGTGTTTGATGGGACTTAAATGGATTATCCGCTGCCCAAACTGCTACCCAATCATAACGCTCAGACAACCAACTCAGAATTTTTTGATGTCCCGCAGTTGGTGGATCGGCACTCGTTCCAAACAAAGCAACTCTCATAGTAATTCGTAATGGGCTTCGCCCCGCTTCGCTAACGTAGTTCGTAATTCGTAATTAAGACAGACTGTAAAGAGTACTTTTATTTATGTGTTCTCTGTGCCTCTGCGGTTCGTTTCTTAGTCTCCTCAGTCAACTGTTGCAGTGCGGCAGAAATTTCCACTTGCACCCCCACAGGATGATCCAAACGCCGTGTTTCCTGTGGCAAACTAGCAACTGAGGCGGCGGTACGGTGACGAATTGTTGCCAACGACTCCAACGGCTGCAACCGTTCACCTTCTTGCACTACTAACTGCAACAAAGGTTCTTCTTCTAGAGGACTTTCACTTAAAAGTCCTAACCTGTCTGCTTTTACTTTACCTCCCGTAAACGAGCGAAAAATCTGCTTGCGCCCTGGATAAGTAACCTTACCACTCGACTCCTTCATTACTGGGATGCCATCAATGTCTACAAGTTTATAAACTCCGTTTACGGGCGAACCTGTAACTAGTCGTGTTCCCAGTCCGTAACCATCAATTTCAGCCCCAGCTGCTTTTAATCTGGCAATTTCCCACTCATCCAAGTCACCACTGGCAAAAATTGGCACACCGGGAAGGAGCGATCGCACCTGTTTTGATAAGGTAACTAAATCTCCTGAGTCCAGTCTCACTCCTGTTAATTGCATTTCCCCGGAATTTACTTTTTCGGACAAGCGCTGGGCGGCAGCAACGGTATCGTAAGTATCAATCAACAATGGCGCACCCGGAAAATATCGATGAAATGCACTAAAAGCTTGTTCTTCAGTGCCTTCTATTGCTGATAACGCCATCACTAAGGCGTGTGCCATAGTACCACTTGGCTGTTGTCCTAGTTGTAGCGCTGCTAACACATTGGAGGTGGAATCTAATCCACCTGCCAAGGCCGCCCGCGCCGCCCATAAAGACCCTTGAGGACTAAATGCTCGTCTTGTCCCAAATTCTAAAAGTGTTGCTTTTTCCCCCGCTACGTCCCGCAACCGGGCTGCTTTTGTAGCAATCAAAGTCTGGTAATTAATTGTATTCAGGAGGTAAGTTTCCACTAGTTGGGCTTGCCAAAGAGGTGCTTCCACTCGCAACAGTGGTTGATTGGCAAACACAGCCGTCCCTTCTGGTACTGCCCAAACATCACCCGTGAACTTTCCCTCAGCTAAAAGTGACCAAAAGCGATCGCCAGCTTGAGCAAAAATTCCTGTTGCTTGTAATGCGGCAATTTGCGCGGAACTAAAGCGGATTTTGGCTAAATATTCCAATGCTTGCATCAGCCCCATTGCAATCAAATAACCAAAACCCTCTGGCAATCGCCTGACAGACAATTCAAAGCTTGCCCGTCGTTGTTCTATACCTTCACCTGTGTAACAAGCTGCCATCGTCAACTGGTAAAGGTCTGTCAGTAAGCTGTAGTCATCCGCAGACAGGTTTAATTCCTGATTCTGCTGGCTTTGCTGTTTATGTACATAGCCCAAATCTGGCAAAGTGGTCATGCAAGAGCTTCCTTACAAGATGCTTCTTTTATTTATGGTAATATTTACCATAAATAATGTCAACTCCTGGCAAGTATATTTTCAGAGGTTGCCGTATATCAGTAGATGGATAGGCAAATTAATACTAACTTTATAAAATACTTAATATTTTTTAATAGTAAAAGCTAGCAATAATGTTAATCTGACAGGGCGGCTAATGAAAAGAAACAATATCCTTTAAGAGAAAGTTTATTTACCAGCCTCTTTTCCAGACTGGGGTTGAAAAAATAACTATGTTACAATTAGAATTAGTGAGAAAAGTTTGATTTTTTGACCAGCTAAAGTATTGCGAAGTTATCTGAATAAACATTGCATATATTGTCAATATATTGAGAATTAGAGCCAGCCTTAAATATCAGTATTAAAGTAGAGGTAGCACAATTAAAGCGACTCAAAAATAAGGAGTCCAAATATTATGGCTATTTCCCAAATCATTGCTAACATCACCCAGTATATTTCTGAAGCTGCAATGCGGATTTTTGGCCCTACGGATGATGCTTATCCTGTTATTGGCGTACAACCTTTTACAGGTGAGCCTTATGATAAGCGTACAGCCGATACTTGGTAGGTGCTGATACCGCGTTCAAAAAGAATACAGTAGTCAAAATTCAGAATTTCAGACGAGGTTAATTACCGGGGAATTCAGGCAAACCATATAATTGAAAACCACTAAATTGTAGATTGAGCTACTTACTTAAACCCCTTTATTCAAAAGTAGTGGTGTATTGCAATACGCCACTACTCTAATTCATGAAAGCGATGGAAAACTCCATCCCAAGAGTGGGATGGAGTTTTTTATTTAAATGTTATGTATGCAGAAAAACTGCATTTTTTAGCGATCGCCTGACCTCGTGATGACCCGAAAGGGAAAATGGTTGAAGGAGGCAGGATAGCGCAGCGTTAGCGAGTCCGCGAGCGTCGGGCAGTTTTCCTCCTGCCTCCTGCCCTCTGCCTCCTGCCTTCCTCGATAAAGTCGAGCTTAGGAGAGTTGTCTTTTCTTCGCTTTCAAAACAATACCAAAACCAGCTACCATTAGGGTTCCGAGAATGCTAGCGGGTTCTGGGATAGAAGTTTCATCGATAGGTACTTTGATTCTTAAACTTGCCAAGGTAGCGTTAGTGATGGTCAAGGATGTTACACTGGGCAAACCTGGGATATCAGACTGGAAATCAAAGACTGTGGGAGTTGAACTACCATTGCGATCGCTATATCGCACTCCATATCCACTGACTTCAAAAGTGCCTTGATACTGTTTTCCGGTGTCTGGGTCGATGACAGTACCAGTGTAGAAGGCTTTTGTAAGATTAAATTCATCCTGAACCACTCCTTGAAATGTGGTTCCTGGTAATTGTCCCTGGTAAAGAAAAGCAGTCAACTGACCACCAGAAAGAACCGGCGATGTGAGAACACCATCAAAGGAGACAATTGGAATACCTTTAAAGTCAACAAAGTAATGCAGACTTCCATCAGAGCGTGTTTCTACCTTTAAATAGTCTGACTCGTATACAGGAACATAAATAGGATTATTATTAGTTCCTAAGTTCCGGTAATAAGTTCCAGTGTCATCCGTATCAATCCGAGTAGTACTTTGATTGAAATTGGGATTGTTTCTGGGAAGTTCGATAGTTCCTGATAATGTACCAGTGCTTTGAATTGTGATGAATTGAGCAGCAATTGCACTTGCTCCACTTAAAGCGATCGTCATTGCTGCTAAACAAGTGCTGCTAACAATTGCACAACCTAGCTTAATCCCTGATGAACTTACTTTCATTAACAATTTGCTCCTGGAATTGCCGATGAGAAAACACACCTAATGCGCTGAGATTTATTTAAAAATTTTCTCAGGCACGATTTATTATTCCCAAACTACTAATGAAAGTTTCATCAACAACAAAAAGCCTTATCAATCGCTATTTTTATTCTTGTCTTTGGAGAGTGTATCGAAGACAATGACCTTATTCCCCAATTTTAATTTCATTTCCTGATGAGAAGATGTTTAAATTATTCTAAGGTTTAGCCTGAGCCAGTTCGTAAATTAACGTGAGTTCGATGGAACTAAAAAAGTGCAGGAGGTAGCGTAGGCAAGAGTGAGCTTAAAAGCAAATAAGTCTCCTCTGTCGTTAATAATCAAATGTAGTTTAAAGCCATAATGCCAACCCACGGAATTTTTAACCCATTCAACTAACCCTTCAAAGACTTTATGTGAATGTGCCCGACGGGTAAGGAGGGAAAGTAAATTCAAACCCTTCCCCTTTCCCCCTTAACCGAAAAATATTGGAAACATTACATCATTTTTACTAGTGATAAAATATACCAATAATTAGAGAAAAAATTATTGGTATTAGGATTGGAATAGCAACTATAAGTCCCCACTTACCAAACTTAATTTCCTCACCCTCAGATTTCAAAAATGCAATCCAACCGACAACTCCCATCAAAATCCAAATACACCCAAAAGCAAGAAATATAACGAATACTGAATCGTCCATTTTTCCAAAATATTTATTTTAATTTGCACTAATATCTACAACTAACTTTGTTAACATCGCACGAAAATTGCTAAAATCATAAGATTCAATAGTTTTTTGTTGCAAGTATTCTGGTTGGTAAATTACTGGATTAGAGCAAGTTCCTTGCAGAATTTGAATTAGATTATGGGCAATTTCTTCTACGTTATCAGGATCAACTAAACATCCCAATTTTCCTTCAGCCAAAGGGTCTATAGAACCATCTTGATTACCCGCCAACACAGGTTTACCACAAGCTAAAGCTTCTAGATAAACAATACCAAATCCTTCCCCTTTACTAGGCAAAGCAAAAACATCGCAGAGATTGTAATGAGCGCATAATTCTTCATCTGGTACAAACCCTGGAATAGTGACACAATCTTGTAGATTTAAGTTGGACACTAAAGCATTAATTCGAGGTAAATCATCTCCTTTACCTACAAGAATAAAGTGAACATTAGGCACATAAAAACGGATTTTAACCAAAGCATGAAGGATTTGGTCATAACCCTTATATTTTGCCATACTTCCCATTCGCGTTACTGTTAGAATTACAGGTTGCTCATCCGTTAAATTATATCGTTTGAGTAAGTAGGTTGGTTTAGGATTTATTTTAAATTGACTAGCATCAAACGTATTAGGTAAAATGACTACTTTATCTGGATCAATATCATCATATTTCAGCAAGCGCTGGCGAGTGTAATTACTAACACTAATAATTTTATCTGCTTTTTGTAATGCTAACCTTGTAGCATTATTTTCAATATCCCAAACTTCTAATCCATGAGCAACTACCCAGTAAGGAATCCCAGTCAAAAGTTTTAGAACATAACAAGCAACGGCATAGTTAACATGAGTTGATATGACTATAGTAGGACGTTTAAAAATAGCCAAAACAATTATGTTTGTGGCAAATAAAATGGTTTGTAATAATCTTGGGAAAGAGCCAAAATAATGAAATCTTGTTGAAGGTAAAAATTGCAAGTCTTGCGGCTGTGTTGAATTGTGCTTGTCATACTTGAGAAGCACATCATACTCAGCATCAGGATACACATCTTGTAAAGCTTTCAACAAAAATGTTGAGTAAACTTGGATACCTCCCTTAAAACCAAATATATTCGGAAATATTAAATTGAAATGACGTTTATCAATTGCGGGTTTTTTGAACATTGTAAATAGTTTGAGGTTTTGATTCAATAACAAAATCTTTTTGAGAATTGATAGCTGCTGCCAGAAAATAAAATTCAATAGTTGTAAAAGTATAGTCTTCGGCAAAAAAATCTGGCATTTGAGATGCTAAAAACATCATAATTGGAATGATAGTCACAGGATTAGCATATTTAAGATGAGAAGCTATTCTTACTAAAAAATTAGTAAATAACAATAATCCGATAATTCCTTGTTCTACCAACACATTTAAAAATATATTATGTGCATGATAACCTTTAACTCCAAAAACTTTCACTCCTATATGTTCTGCAAAAACTCCTACACCTATACCAGTAATCGGTCTTTTAATAGTTTCAATAATAGCTGCCTGCCAAAGTGCAAACCTTGACAAAGCTGTTCCTACAGGACTAGGAAGCGCTATTTCGCTGGAATTGTTTACAAATAAATTAATTAAGGGAAATATTTTAATATCTCCCAAACCAATTCTATATGTAGATACGGGTATGGATATGATGCATAAGAGCCATAAGCTCATGATAAAAATCATTTTTCTAATACTAATAATTTTATATATCAATAAAAGAAACATCCCAAAAATAAAAACTAACCAGGCATTTCTGCTAGCAGATAAAGCTAGAGAAATGAGAAAAACAAATTCGCTTATGTACAATTCAAGTTTAGATATATTGTTCTGTTTTTCTAAAATTAGGCTCAAACATAATCCAATGGCGACTATTACCCCAAACTGATTAGGATTTTGCATAATTGAACCAATCTGAGGATAATAACTTGGAAATTTTAATAATTCAAAAATCCAGTGATTGGGGAATAAAGCTTCTAAAAAACCAAAAACTGCAATTACTTGTAGCAAATATAATATACACCGATAGTAAAATATTAAAGATGAGGTTTTTATATTTCTGAAAGTTAGAACTAAAAAAGTAAAAAATAATATAAAGTAAGTAGAATATTTAATGCTATAAAGAATTGCAGTATTGGGAAATTGACTCATGAATGAGGAGAGCCACATCCATAAATACAGTAGACTGATAGATATCAAAATGATTCTATGCTTTCTTAAAACTTCGGGTATATTTTTGGTAGATAAACTGATTATCCCAAAGCTAAATGCAGGAAGTAATAAATAATGAATCCCAATATTTATTCCCGGAAACTTAATCCGCCCTAGAAGTGAAGAAAATAGTATTAGCAGGAAAAATATATTAATCATAACCTTTTAGTTGTGGATATTTTTTGACAACAAAAAACCTATATTCAACCCAAAATCGCAGGTTGAAAGAGAGATTGTGATATTTTTTTAAGCTAATACCAATTTGAAAAAAGAATTGCGACAAATATACCATTTGTAGAGACGCGATTCATCGCGTCTTTACCCAATGATGTGTTGCAATCATTAATTGAATGGGTATAAAATCCTGATCACGTAAAGAATATTATCATAAAACAGTCCTCGCTAATATCATCTCTTGAAGCTACGATTTAGCTGAGGTTTTAGCCAAACTAAATATTATGGGATGGAATGCGAAAAAGTGGACACCTATCTCGAATCTTGGCTATCAGCACTTTTTAATTAATCATCTGCCAAATCTTGAGAATGTTTTCACCACTCCCACCACCAGCAATAGTTTGTCCATCTGGGCTAATGGCAACAGCATAAATATATCCAGAACCCGTCTCTAAAGTGCGGATTTCCTTTCCTGTGACTGGATTCCAAAATTTGATTGTCTTGTCACTACTGCCACTGATAAGGGTGACACCATCTGAACTTTTGCTTGGCAAAAAAGCAACAGAATTAACCTTATCATTATGTCCCTTTAAAGTGTGGATTAACTTTCCGGTCTTCACATTCCACAATTTGATTGTCTTATCTCTACTGCCACTGGCAAGGGTGACGCCATCGGGAGCAAAAGCGACTGAAAGAATTGACTCTGCATTGCCTTCTAAGGTGCGGATTAACTTTCCTGTCTCCACATTCCACAATTTAATTGTCTTGTCCCAACTACCACTAGCGAGGGTTTTGCCATCAGGACTGAAAACTACAGATGGAACACCATTGATATGTCCTTCTAAGGTGCGAATTAACTTTCCTGTCTCTAGATTCCATAATTTGATTTTCATGTCCTTACTAGCACTGCCACTAGCAAGGGTTTTGCCATCAGGACTAAAAGCTACGGCAGTAATTCCGTCGCTATGTCCCTCCAAAGTTCTGATTAACTTTCCTGTCTCCAAATTCCACAGTTTGATTTTCATGTCCGCACTACCACTGGCGAGGGTCTTGCTATCAGGACTGAAGCCTATAGTCCAAATCCAATTGGAATGTCCTTTTAGGGTGCGGATTTCCTGTCCACTTGCCAGATTCCATAGCTTGATTGTCTTATCATCACTGGCACTACCCAGGGTTGTACCATCAGAACTGAAAGCTACGGAATTCACATCGCTGTAATGCCCCTTGAGGGGTTTGGGTAGAAAATAATTCTCCGAGACACTTTTGCTTTTTTGAGACTGAATCGGCTCAGAAATAGGTTCAGGAATAGGCTCAGAATATTCGCTTATTGTATGGGGGCGATTCTGGAAATACCAAACTCCCCCTAATCCCAACGCTAAAATGCTAGAACCTAACAGCAGTTGACTTTTCAGCTTGACATTTGTTTTTGATGAAACGGGCCCTTTGTTTGCTGCGGTGGCTGTAAATGTTGGTGTAAGTATAGTTGGGGGAACTGATGACAATGGTGATAGCTGAGATGTCAAGTCAGTTATGACTTCATCTGCTGATTGGTAACGGTTTTGGATTTCTAGTTGCAACAGCTTATCCAAAACTTCACCCAACTCCATAGATATAAAAACCTCATTCCTACCTGGGTTGGTCAAATATTGCCGCCAAGACGCAACCCAACCATAACCTTGCTTTATCCACAGTTGAGATGGGCGAACCCCAGTCAGTAGATGAAAACAAGTCGCCCCCAAACTGAATAAATCACTGGCTGGATAAGCTTTTCCATCTTGCATCTGCTCAAGTGCAGTGTAACCGTGTGAGCCAATAACAGTGCCCATTTTAGTTTGTACTGTTGCCGTCAGTACTTTGGAAGCCCCAAAATCAATTAGCACTAATCGCCCATCACTTTGACGGCGAATAATATTCTGTGGCTTGATATCCCGGTGAATCACTCCCCGCTGATGGATAAATTTCAGTACCGGCAGTAAATCTAGCAAAAGTTGACGAATCTCTGTTTCGTTATAGGTTCCCCGCATTTCACATTCTTTGAGCAAGTTTTGTCCATCGATAAATTGCTGCACCAAAAATAGATAGTTATTTTGCTCAAAATAAGCCAATAAAGTTGGAATTTGCGGGTGTTCTGCCAGTTCTTGAAGTCGACTAGCTTCTTGTTTAAATAGTTCAACGGCCTTTGTTAATGGCCCAGTTCCCTGAAGTTTTGGTGCGAATTGTTTAACAACACAGCATTCATTGAGTTTGTGTACATCTTTCGCCAGATAGGTTCTACCAAATCCGCCTTCGTCTGACAAAACCTGAGTAGGTCGATAGCGACCTCCCAATAAGGGTATCAATTCCGCTTTACAACTGTGGCAATAGTTGTTTTTGTCAGGATTTAGGGGTTTTTGGCAATCGGGATTCACACAACAGAGCATACTGGGAATCCATTTCAATTGGAGTATATATTCATTTTAAGTCATGCAGTATAATCTCTCTTGTTAGTAAATATCACTTAGACACCATACAAATCCCCAATTTCCTTACCTCATCAGGTATTGAACAATTTAAATAACTTGGAGAAAGTTGTGCTTGAGCGATGCCTTTTGACGAATTGATGGGCGTCTAATTTATTTGTGCTTGAAATTTATTAATCCGGCAGCATCCGGCTCAGTTTTGCACAAATATCTGAGCAAAATTCCGAAAAACAGCAATTTCAGATTGTAGGTCAGTAGATACGTACAAAATTGAGATTTACTCTAGAAGTTTCAATTGAATATATAGTTTTTCTGGCTTAATGGTGACAAAAATTTGGGCTGCATGGTAGGGTGCACATTAAATTGGTGACAGGCAAAGGCTAAATTTTAGTTTAGTCTTCAACATAAGTTAGTTTTATTTGCTGGAAAGAAACAGGAAATGAAAAATTAAATAATTCCATCGCTTAAAAACAAAAAATCAGCAAAATTAGGAGCATAATTATGCTATTAGGAAACCACAAGTATGGTCGCAAATTAAGCCGCATTTTTATTTGTTGCTTGAGTAGTAGTTTTTTGGTCACAAGTAATCTGCTGCCTATCAATGCTTTGGGAAGACCGCAAAATTATCAAGACTTTCTAATTGCTAAATCACCAGATGAGAGACAACCAGAAGCAGTAACGAAAGGAATTGAGCAAATTCCTGCTTCTCAAGCGTCAATATCTCCAAGACCGAAGACATCTGTTGAGTCACCAGTAAAGCAGTCTCCTCGTGTATCGTCTCAGCCAGCAAATTCACAGCCAACATCTAATAGTTCCAGTGCGAACTCAGGGAGACGCCGCCAAGCTAGTTCCAATTCAGGGACACGTCGTCAAGCTAGTTCTAACTCAGGGACACGTCGTCAGGCTAGTTCCAATTCAGGGACACGTCGTCAGGCTAGTGCCAACCGTCCACCAGTTTCTCAACCCGCGACACCTACTTACAAGGAAATAAACTTTGTAGATGTGGCATTGGGTATTCTAAGTAAGGATGACTTTCAATCTCAAGGTAGATATTTTCATTTCTATGAGTTTGAGGGCAGAGAAAATCAATTAGTCCAAATTCGGCTGATTGGTAGTAATGACACACGCAGAACAAATAACTTGAGTTTAAATCCTTTGTTGTTTTTGCACGATCCTGATAATAATATCATCGTCAAAAAAGGCACTTTGGATAAAAATAGTGGTGGCGATGATGCATTCATTTTTGCACGATTACCTGTTACTGGCACTTATAAGATTGCAGTTACTAGCCGAGATGCCGGTGAGATAGGTCGCTATAGTTTGGCTCTGAGGAATGATAGAGCTAGTTATACTTTAGATGAAGCAGGTCAATTAACTGCTAAAAGCTCAACCCTGAAACAAAATGGCGGCGCTTATAATATTTCCAATTTTCAAGGGAGAAAAAATCAGCTTGTTAGTATTCGGGTAGATAGTGTTGATGAAGAATTTTCTCCTTATATAGCTTTGCTAAATTCTCAAGGACAGACGATCGCTATCGATAAAGACAAAGACAAAAATGGTGTGTACACTGGTTTAATTGACCGAGCTAGGTTGCCTGAAGATGATACGTACTATATAGTTGTTACTTCTAAGAATCCACAGGAACGCGGTAGATACAGATTGACTATTTTCTAAGCTCGACTTTATCCAATTACGCGGCATAAACGGCAATGTGCCGCAAACGTTCAAACAAAAGGCGAGGTACTTTTACCATCGTTTATCTCGTTTCCATGCAGAGGGAATGAGTTATGAGGGGCTACTGTCTCTACTCAGACATTGAGTCTCTGACTCAATGAATGGATTCCCAGTCGGAGACTGGGAACGAGGAAAGTCTTGAGATTTAGAGTTATTAGCGATCGCAGGATTCGTCGCATCATAGAGATTAACAAAAAAATGTCTTGTCGGCTTCAAGTAGTTTTCTATCACCTCTGATGCCAAAGCTTTGAAAATGATTGTTCCCATTCTAAAATTGTAATCAGAGTCAGAACTTTCGCAGTGCGATCGCTCGTATTATAATTGACAATCACTAGCTGATAGCTGGGATTGGCAAGGGCAAGATTGACGCTCCCCAGTTTCTAATCCTTGTTTCATGTTTTCTGGTGTATGCACTTCATGACGATTGTTTTAGCGCTTACAATCGAAACGATCGCTATTTATGCCGATCGTTCATAATTTGATGATGTCTGTAACCAAATGATGAAAAGGTTTATAAAGTGGTGTGTTGAGTTTCCTTCTTGGTGGAATATTCGCCAAAGCAGAAAGTCGGGGTTATTTGTCGTTATGCTTACCTTGAGCGTGGTAGCTACGGTAATGCTATCGTTCCCTTTGAACGCTCAAATTAATCTGCCGCCAACGCCCACATCCGAGTTAAGGGGGGTATGGTTAACAAATATTGATAGTGATGTGTTATTTGAGCGCGATCGCCTCAAGGGATCTTTGCAACGCCTTGACGAACTCAATTTTAACACCATATATCCAGCAGTTTGGAATTGGGGATATACATTGTATCCTAGCAAAGTTGCCCAAAAAGTTATCGGGCGATCGCTCGATCCCACACCCGGACTCCAAGGGCGAGATATCCTCAAAGAAATTGTTGATGTAGGACATCAAAAAGGGTTAACAGTGATTCCCTGGTTTGAATTTGGCTTCATGGCACCAGCGGATTCTCTATTAGCTAAAAATCGTCCCCAATGGCTCACCAGTAAGAGTGACGGGACGCGGATTATCAAAGAAGGCACACATAATCGCGTTTGGCTAAATCCCTTTCGCCCAGAAGTACAACAATTTATTCAAGATTTAATCGTTGAAATTGTCAGAAACTACGATATCGATGGCATTCAATTTGATGACCATTTTGGCTTACCATCAGAATTAGGATACGATGCTTATACGGTGGCGCTTTACAAAAAAGAACACCGTGGTAAAGCTCCCTCCAAAAACTCTAAAGATCCAGAATGGGTGCGCTGGAGAGCGAACAAAATCACCGACTTTATGAAACGGGTATTTACAGCTATTAAAGCTACTAAAAAAAATTGCCTAGTTTCCGTTGCACCTAATCCTCAACGTTTTTCCTACGAATACTTTTTAGCAGACTGGCAAAAGTGGGAACGGATGGGAATTGTTGAAGATTTGGTTTTGCAAATCTATCGTGATGATTTGAATGTTTTTGTGAAGGAATTAGAATACCCAGAAGTGAAAGCCGCCAAGAGCCATATTCCGGTGAGTATTGGCATTTTAGCTGGGTTGAAAAATCGGTCTGTACCGATGCAGCAGATTCAGACTCAAGTGCAAAAAGCACGCGATCGCAATTTTGCTGGAGTCTCTTTCTTTTTCTATGAAACCCTCTGGAACATGAGCAAAGAAAAGCCCCAAGAGCGTCAAACTGGCTTCCAGAAAATTTTCCCTACACCAACGGCTTACCCGAATCTGCTAGCAGGTTGGAAACCTTTCAGTTAATTTTCCTCACAAGCTGTCGGTGAACACATCACTTAATTTTAAGTCAAGCTTCACCGACAATCACTTAAGAATCTGTCTTGGAAGGTACTAAACTTTTTTACTAAAAAAGCAACTAGTTGGAAAATACCTGTGTTGTTTCATTTGCAGAGTTAGTTAAATTGGTAATACTTGCGTTGTGTTGGGAGGGCATTTTGCTACACTGTTTATATATTCTGGTTGAGAGGTTACACGCCCATAACTTTCTTTGTTTCGACAGACAATACTTATCATTTTAAGTTGCTTGTCCCCATTCATGCGAACAGCAAAGACCGCTCCAACATACCACCTAATTTCAAAGCCAAACATACCACCGCAGTCGTCTTGAACGGCATAGCTATAAACAGTATCAAGAGTTGTCTGAGAGAAAACTTTAGTATCTGTTTCAGTATAGTACCGATAACATCTTTGTGTTCCAAAAATTGGTGGGAACGAGCCATAGTGAGTTGCTGGTTCGTCAGGAGGTTTAAAAAAGGTTTTGTGCTTTAAGAAGTAGTTATTTTGAGTCTGTACTTTAGATATAATATTTTTTTCTGCTTCTTTCTCCAGTCTTGATATTTGTTTTTCCTGCGCCTCATATTCATTTTCCTTCTCACACCCACCAATAAGGAAAATTAGCATAATAATGCTAAAAAATAATAATTTTAGAGAAAGATATATAAATTGATTACTAGAATTACAAATCGGATTTAATTTTTCTAAGTATCGTATGTGCTTCACTCCTAACTCCTTTACAGACGCGATTAATCGCGTCTGTACTCCTAATTCAGCACTATCCTATTCCTAAACGCCCAGCCAAACCGGGAGTTAGGGGTAGAAGCGTGGTAATCATCAAGAATAGAGCCAAAAGCCCCAAAGCGGCTCTAGCATCATCGGGTTCAGTGACTTCATTCAAGCTGGGGCGTTCTTGATCTCGTTGTAAGAAGAAAATGACGATTCCCCAGTACATGGCAATCATATTACCAAGAGACACTAGCGCCAGTAAAATTAAAGTTGCGATCGTTGCCCGTCCTGCGGTTTTGCGTCCATAAATCGCCTGAACAATGCGGCCACCATCTAGTTGTCCTGCGGGCATTAAGTTCAAAGCCGTGATAATTAACCCCAGCCAACCAATTATCACTAAAGGATGAACACTTACCAGGGATGACTGTAACGCCGAACCAAGGACAACTCTCGCCAAACTTCCCACCAAAATTGACCCTTGAAAAAACTGATTGGGCAATTGAAATAAGCTACCTGGGTGGGAAAGCAGCAAGCCTGTCACCAGCATTAACAAAGAAACGATACCACCTGTGGCTGGCCCTGCCAAGGCGATATCAAATAATACCTTGCGGTTGGGCAACAAAGATTCAAAGCGGGTAATTGCACCAAAAGAGCCAATTTGCACTGCGGGTAGAAAGAAAGGCCAGCTAAGGCGGATTTGGTGACGCCGCGCAAGTAACCAATGACCAATTTCGTGAGCGACTAAAATCGAAAATATCCCAGCACCGATGGGCAAAGCTTCTTGAAACCGCGCTGGATTGCCAAAGAAATCAAAATTCAGTAGTAATCCCGCAGCTTCTAAATTCGTGGCAATAGTTGCTACCAACAGAATACCTGCAAAGACTTTTTGCGATAACTGAAGCGGACGGGGATCATTGCGGCTCGGCAGGACAATCACTACTGGTCTGCCATCTGTATTTTCCACTAAAAACAGGCGATATTGATCACCAAGGCGTTGCCGTAAACTTGCCGTTAGACGGTTGTGAGTCTCTTCTGGTTCTCCCCGCAAATTGCCTTTGAAAATGGCTCCATCTTGGTAGGCGATGGTTTCTGTGGCAAAAAACGTATCGATACCGAAAATACCTTTAATTGCATTCAAGTCATCTTCCGGTATTGGCGGAATCTCCGCTTTTTGTTCTGCTGCTGTTGGTTGTGGGGAATTTGCTTCAATTGAAGAAGCAGCAGCGAGCCTTTCTGTTGCGCGTTGCTTAAGGATGTCATCTTGCCCAGCTGCGCGTAACTGTCTGCCCAAGTAGATGTACAATCCAGCGGAAGTCACTATTAAGAACAATATACCCGCTATATTGATGTAAATCCCTGCGGCAAACAATCCAAAAAACAGGAGCCAGGGAGTCATCAACACCACCGACTGTAACCAGGCTAAGATTCCCAGCTTACCAAAAGGTCTGGCGCGATAAAAGCCCCAGCCCAAAATGCCTAAAGCTAACAGTAGGATTGCCGCCAGGATAGAAGTTTCTGATAAAGTAAACATCTCCAAACCTTTGCTATTGAGACTAAGCCAGAACAAGTCCGGTATTGCAGATACACTTATTAATGTATAACGCCGCCTGTAATCTGCCCAAATTATGCGGCTTTTAGTGGGCGTAGCCAAACCCAGGCGAAGGGTAAAAAATTTCGTAGTCAGGACTTTAGTCCTGGATTTTTAAGCACTGAAGTGCTTACTACGAACTCATCAAAACTTTTGGGACAGACCACTAGATTTTAAAGGTAAGACACCATTTATAAAATGAAAGGGAGTGGGGAGTAGGGAGTGGGGAGTAGGGAAACTAAGCAGCTTTTCATCGGGCGGGGTTTCAACCTACCAAGAGAATTACAAGGATTTTATCGCGCCACTTGCGGGCGAAAGCGCGTAGCGGGACGAAGTACGGCTTTAAACCTAAATCGAGGGCTAATTTCTTCCCCTACTCCCTACTCCCTACTCCCGCGTAAATCTTAAGTAGGGTTAAAGCTAAAGCCCTAACCCACAAGCTTTTGAGCAAACTGAAAAGAGAGCGATCATTCATATAGATGCGATCGCTCTCTTGCCCAATAATTAATTTGCTCAAACTGTATTTGAGCGAAGTGATCTACTAAGTCCAATAAAGAATTTCAGCATTTGGAAAGCGTCTAGTAATCTCACTCTCAAAAAAGCAACGTAACGCCTTCATGGTGTCGCGATCGTAAACGTACTTCGTCCCACCAAACTTATTACGCTTGACACTGCGTTTTGCCTCATCCATCTCTAATTTTGATTGCGGATACCAAGTTTGTAACACTTCTTTTGAACCAGGCGTGAACCGATGGGAAATTAACTCAAAGGTAAGATCACAGTCAAAATCCAGTGCCTCGTTTATCTGGTCAAACACATAACTATAGTGCATCTGCCAATCGTCTATCGGCATAATTGGCGCAATCACCAAGCCTACAGGATATCCGCCACCGCCACGTTCTTGTGGTAACGCCAACCGTCGCAATGCATTAAGTCTGGATGCTACGGATGCTGTGCCACCTTCAAACTTACCAGAAATCGGTGCGGCATTAACGCTCATCCGACAGCGAGTATTCCCATTGTGTGGTAAGTCGAGTAATCCATCCACAGCATCAAATTTCGATACCCAACGTAGATGTGCATTGGTACGAGTGCCAAAGTAACGGATACATTCAGCAAGACTTCCAGTTAAATGCTCAATACCCAATGGATCTGTGTAACAGCTAACTTCAAAACTTGTGGTTTCTCCCTGTTGCTCGTAGTTAGCTAAGTTCTCTAATATCTGCGGTAAGTTGGCAAAAGCGCGGATGACAGGTGGCCCTGACAAGCTACCCGCTAGGTAGCAGTATTGACAATGAGCCGGACAACCTTCGGCAAGGTGAAACTGCCAATCCGCAGAAGGTGGGATCGGACTCAATTTCAAAGAACTGGGTGGTGCAGTAACCACCGCTAAGGTACGCTTGGCGATGTTGTAAGTATCCCGCTCAGATTCACCGCGCAGACCCTTCAGACGGTTCTGTGATAGTTCTTCTATTGGTAAGTTGAGTGACTGCACACGCGCAAGAATCTGCTGCCCCCAATCCTCATCTAAGGCAGCAGGTGTAAACAGTACCCGTTCAGGTATCCACAACTTTGGCGATCTTGTTTGTGTATCTGATACTGAAACCTGGTCTGTAATTGTATTCAGCAATATAGTTCTCCGTTATGAAAGTTTGCTGACTTCTGCAATTAATTTTCAAGGACTTGCTTAAGTCGTCGCTCTAACAAATCAAGATCCAAAGTGCCTTCATCACGGCTAATTCGTCGCACAGTCGAATTAACATTACCTAGATTTACCAATAAATCTTGAAGAATTTCTTGCTGCTGACGGGTTTGAGTAACCTCGCGTGGTTCCTGTACTAAATCACGCACGATGGTATCTTCAGCGCGAGAGGCGATAATTGGATCGCTTTGCCCTTGAATGTGAACAAAGGTTCGTCGCCCTGGGCCTCGCTCCTCTTCTATTGGTATAACTGCTGTTACTTGGTCAGAACGCACATATTTGCCAAATCCCAAATGGACTAGCTCTGATGAGAGTATTTTCATATAGAAGCGTAATTTTTAAGTATTACTTATATTGTAAAATCTATAAAAGTGACTTAAAGCCATAGACCATACGGGTTATACCCAATTGAAAGTAGTAGTTTCCTTTAGCAGCTTTTGGGCTTGTTCTGGGGTGAGATTTGCTCTTATGCTCTTAGCATTTTCATTTGCCCTGCAAAACTACGCTGTACAGCTATTTGACTTAAAAAGAATTGGCTTTCTACGTATTTTCTACATAAGCTAAAGTTTGGGAATAGGCGTTTGCACCTCATAAAGCGATCGCAATTTGAGGATATCTTGCCATTCGAGATCGGTAAATGGTTGGCTAACTAGTTCTATGCCAAAGTACTGTTTTGCCGTCTCTGTCAATGTCTCCACAATCTTTATAATCCAGCCTTCCTCTTCCTGCGTGTTACAAAGCGAGGTATTCCACGGAGCCGGTTGTTCAAAGATTTCTTCAAATAAATCTTTGTCTGTAGACAAGATCATCGAGCCGTGTTGAAGAATTGTATTTCTTCCCTTGCGTTGGGCACTACCAATAAATTTACTTCCATCAGCAGTAACTAAGTCCGCAGCTGTTGCTGTGTTGAAGCAACTGGGATTGTGAATGTAACCTCGTCCAGCGGAACCATAATTTAACTCAATACCCAAAGTTTGCCAGCCTTGGATCAAAAAGTTACAGATTTTTTCATAAGTACCCCAGCTTTTTCCATTACTAGCTGAGGTAATCAGGGCGTAGCTTAAATCTCCTTGGTGGAGAACAGCTCTACCTCCCGTTGGACGACGAACTAGTTTGAGTGCCTGTCCCTGGTAAATCAGATTATGCCACTGGGCGGGCCATTGTTTTTGCAGATGTCCCAAGGAAAGAGCATAGGGATACCAAGTATAAAAACGCAGGGTAGGTGAGTGTTGTCCCTTTTCACATTGGTTGAACAACCAAGCATCGATCGCCATTTGCACTCCTCCTGATGTCTGAAGCATTGGGATGAAACGCCAGTTGGATGGTGATTCGGTTGCTAGTTCTTTCATCTGTTTCGGACTGTGGAAAGAAAATCAAATAACTGATGCGCCATTTCTAATTTAGAACAAGGTGCAATTTCTACCTGATTTCCTTGACTATCTAAAAATATCGCTTGATTATTATCGCTACCAAAACCACTATTAGGTTGATCGATGGGGTTAGCAACGATCGCATCTAATTTTTTATTTTGTAATTTCTCTAATGCGGGCTTGACAATATCTCCAGTTTGTGCTGCAAAACCAACTAATATCTGATGTGGCTGTTTAAGTTGTGCTAATTGGGCGACTATATCCGGTACAGATTCCAGGGGTAAAGTTTGGGGAAGCGATCGCTTGGGTAATTTTTCTGTACTATAATCTCGTGGCTTCACATCTGCCACGGCTGCTGACATCACAATGATATCAGCGTTGGGTAAACACTCCACCATCACGTGCTGCATTTGCTCTGCACTAATAACGGGAATCCCTTGTACTCCTAATGGTACATCCCAATTAGCTGGGCCATATACTAGGGTGACGTTTGCGCCTCGGTGAAATGCTGCTTGCGCTAAAGCTAATCCCATTTTACCTGTGGAAGGATTGCCAATAAACCGCACTGGGTCAAGATACTCTCGCGTTCCCCCAGCACTAATTAACACTCGTTTACCTACTAAATCTCGTTTACCTTGAGTGTGTAACAACGATTGGATGTGAGCGAATATTTCTGGAGGTTCTGCTAATCTACCAGCACCGATGCGATCGCACGCTAATAATCCTGATGCTGTATTCATCCCATGATATCGGCTATCGATCAATAGCTGTTGCCAATTTCGCTGCACTGATAGCTGTTCCCACATATCCGTATTCATTGCGGGTGCTAACAGCACAGGACAAGTAGAAGCCAGCACGGTATTTGTGAGTAAATTATCCGCCATCCCGTAGGCTAACTTGGCTAATGTATTAGCTGTCAAAGGAGCAATTACCATGACATCTGCCCATTCACCCAACTCAATATGCAACGGACGAGAGTGAATTGGTTTCCAGAAATCATCATCGGTGTAGGCGGGATGACGAGATAGAGTGGCTATTGTCAGAGGTGTGATAAATTCTTGTGCTGAACGGGTGAGGATAACTCTAACCTCCACCCCAGTTTTAAACAGCGTCGAAACCAATTCACAGATTTTGTAGGCGGCGATACCGCCACCTACACCTATTAGAACCCTGTTAAATTTTGGATTTTGGATTTTGGATTTTGGATTTAAGGGAGATTGCATTGGCAATTTTGGATTAAGCAAGTGATACATTAACCCTAATCATTGATTGTAGCCAGTTGACTTCAATCTAAAATCTAAAATATAAAATCTAAAATCTAAAATTGCTACGCTTCATCGTAGGGTTCCAAGTCTAAAAGGTAGATATAGGGTTCAACTAACTCTGGACGCTGAAATGCGATCGCTCGCAATAGATGCCAATCATTTAAACCCTCAAAAGCATTACTATAATTGTCTAGCTCCAAACGTGTAGCCAGTTCTTCTACCTCTGCCGCAGTTATGGCAGCAATTTCTTTCCTGGAAATGCTTAGAGTTGTCATAATGTTTGCCCCTCCCTTATGCAGCACGCACTTTCAGCATGGGTTAAGTTGCGCTGAACGCAGCCACCCTATATATATTACTCATTAGAGGTGATTCATTTCGTGAGATTTTTAGCATTTATACCAGAATTTATAAAAAATTCGTAATTCTGACTAGCCAATTAGATTTACAACGAAATTCCGTAGCACCTCTAACGTTTGTGGATTTATTTCATGCCCCATGTCAAATTCGTGATATTCCACCGCCACTCCTAGAGACTCTACAGCTTCTCGTGCCTTCAAAGCAGCTTTTAGGGGTACAACTTCATCATATCTCCCGTGGCTGATTAAAATCGGTGAAATCCCACTTTTAGCTGCTGTTAGGGCATCAGGATGTAAATACCCACTCATGACAGCTAAACCTGCTAGGGGTAATTTTGATCCGACATCTAAAGTCATTGCCCCACCTTGAGAAAATCCACATAAAATGGTGCGTGATAAAGGTACACCAGTGGTACTTTCTAAAGATTCCAAAAAATCTGTTAGAAGTTGCCGACTTTCTGCCAATCCTTCATACATATTCTCCACCCGCAGGTCATACCATGCCCTCCCTACAGGGGAATAGGGATAAGGATAAGGTGCATTGGGTAATACAAACTGGTAATCAGGTAAGTTGAGCAAGGGTAACAATGATGCTACATCCTCAGCATTAGCTCCCCAACCATGCAAAGTAACAATTAAACCTGCGGGGGGTTGAGAAGTGGCTCTAGGAACGGTAAAAACTTGTAAAGACAGAGGTTTACTCCTAAAATTTTACTCTTTTAATAAATCCTATCTCTTCAAGCAGACTTAGTATTTAGCTAATTTCCTGCTTGCCAAAGGAGGAGAATAGAAATGTAATTCTTCTTTATACTTCTGTTTCCAGAGAATACCACGTTCTTTTACAGGTCGCCGACGACTGCCTGTAACTCCATCATAATGATGATCATAAAAATAAAATTATCCCGATCTTTGGGATTCTAGCAAGGTAGTGATAAAGTATTTTTTACTACCTACTAATTGTTGTAAATTTAATTAATAGTCAGTTTTCCTACTTGTAATTTTGAACTTTTTATGTCTAAACTGCCGCCACTCAATACAGAAACAATTTGGGCAATTCTTGAAGAGAAATTTGATGATGCCACAGTTAATCAGTTGCTATGGCATTATTTAGGCTATCGCTATGACTTTGCAACTGCACAATGGGACGCTAGCCAAGTTTCGCCAGAATGGCAGAATGAGTACCCACAACCACCAAATTTTATTGAATCTCGCCCCGCAACAGTTAAGTTGACTCGTTCCATTCCTGCTGAAAATAAACAAATGTTAAAACAAAAACTGGGCTTCAAAGGTTATAAGATTGGTGAATTTGGGCCTCGGCAAACTCGTAGAGCAACAGCGGCGAATTGGTTATTAAGTTATCTGCAACAAACTAACGGCGAAATTGAGTAATCTGACCAGCAGATATGTGGCAAAAAATATCCTATTTTTAATGACTATATCAATCCAATTTGATTGGGTGAAAAACTCCAAGTCTATTATGTAGGGTTAAGGCTTCTGTAACGTACCACCCGAAGTTTTGGTGCGTAGCCTACGGTATAACACAACGCCAGTTGCCACACAGATAGCACAGCTTTAGCGAGTAATGGAGCGTCGGTAACTTCCGCAAAATACTGGCTCCCATTTGTGTATTTAAAAAATCAAATATGAACCTTATATCTACCATATTAGAGTTTAATAAAAAACTATTTATTTAGTTACTTAACTTTTACAATTATATGTAACAGGTGTTTAAGAATACTAGTTTTATAGGCAAAATATAAAATACAATAAATCTGTATTTTAGTCAATCAAGAAGTGTTGCAAACAGCCAAAATCAAAAAAACATAGTTAACTTTTATAAAGATTTTATCAATTATTCCTGAAGATAGAAGCACTGCTGATCTAATTATTTCTCTAGAGCGATTTGCAAATTCAATTGAGCATCAGAGAATATTCCTATCAACCCTTGATATTACAAACACTTCTATGGCAAAGCCAATTGAATTTAATTTATTTGCACCTTATAACAAAGGAGCCTCATTAATTGGTTCTTTTTCTGATTGGCAAGAAATTCCAATGGAAAAAGGTGATGATGGTTATTTTCGTACAAGTGTTGAACTAGAAGATGGCGATTATAAATATAAATTTCGCGTTCAATCAAATTCATGGTTTTTTGAACCAGAACAATGGGTTGAGGTTACAGACCCTTATGCAACTGATATAGATGAACTGAGTGGGAAAGATGATGGTGTTATCCACATCAAAGATGGGCAAAGGATTACTGATACATACGTTTGGCAACATGATGATAAACCTTTACCTGCTGACCACGAATTAGTAATTTATGAATTGCATGTTGGTGACTTTTCTGGTGGTGAGGATGATCCTTATGCACGAGGTAAGTACAAACATGTCATTGAAAAGTTAGATTATTTGTGTGAACTGGGAATCAACGCTATTGAGTTGATGCCGCTTAAAGAATATCCTGGTGATTATAGCTGGGGTTATAATCCACGTCATTTCTTTGCAACAGAATCAAGTTATGGTTCTACTGCTGGGTTGAAAAAATTGATTGACGAGTGTCATGGAAGAGGCATTCGTGTAATTATTGACGGTATTTATAACCACTCAGAAGCATCTGCTCCCTTAACACAAATTGACCACGATTATTGGTATCATCATGAACCTCGTGATCCTGATAATAACTGGGGACCTGAGTTTAATTATGAACATTATGACGAAAAATTAGAGATTCATCCAGCGCGGGAATTTATTGGTAATACAATTCGTTTCTGGATTGAGGAATATCATCTTGATGGTATTCGCTATGATGCAGCGAGGCAAATTTCTAACTACGACTTCATGTACTGGATTGTTCAGGAAGCCAAAAAAACTGCTGGTGCAAAACCTTTTTATAATGTTGCTGAACACATTCCTGAAACTACCAGCATTACTAATGTAGATGGCCCAATGGATGGTTGCTGGCATGACAGTTTTTATCACTGCATTCTAGAACATATCTGCGGTGATACATTTGATTTAGAGCGTCTCAAAGATGTTATTGACTGCAAGCGCCAAGGCTTCTTGGGTGCTACCAATGTAGTAAATTACCTCACCAATCATGACCATAACCATGTGATGGTTGAATTAGGAAACCGTGAGATTTTTAACGAAGAAGCCTTTAGGCGGGCTAAATTAGGAGTAGCCATCCTCATGACTGCTGTTGGCGTACCTTTGATTTGGATGGGAGAAGAATTTGGCGAGTACAAACCTAAACAACCTGAATCATCAAAAATCGATTGGACACTGTTAGGTAATGACCTCAATCGTAGTTTATTTGAATCATACAAAGGCTTAACCAACCTTCGTAAAAGTAATCATGCACTTTACACAGAAAATATTGACTTTATCCACGAAAATGCCGATGCAAAAGTATTAGCTTATACTCGTTGGAATGATGAAGGTTCTCGTGTAGTTGTAATAGCAAATTTCTCAGAAAACTTCCTCGCTGGCTATCATGTTCCTAACTTTCCTAGTGCTGGTACATGGCATGAATGGACAGGCAATTATGATGTCGAATCTGGTGATGATGGAATCATAACTGACTTGGGGCCATACGAAGCTAAAGTATTTGTATGGCAGTAAAAATATACACTACAACTCAATCAGTAGTCCAATAGCAAATAAAAAAGGGGAAAATATTTCCCCTTTTTCATTTATTATCTTAATCGTCTACAGTCTAATTAGAAATTTGTCAAGCATAAAAAAGGCTATTTAAAAAAAACATGAGTTTGTGTTACAATTCTGATTTGAAGTGCGTATATAAAGTTGCAAAATCATCCCATGCACAACACATTATTTAATAGTAATATCGACAACGCGAACATTGAGAACGATCGCATTTTATTAACTCCCAATGAAGTCAAATCAAAATTCCCTTTAACCCAATTAGCAGAACAAAGAGTTTTAGCATATAGACAAGAAATAGAACATATCCTAGATTTTCAGGATCGCAGAAAATTTATAGTAGTTGGCCCATGCTCAATCCATGATCCAAAAGCAGCGCTCGAATATTCTGAGAGGTTGAAAATATTGTCCGAGCGAGTCCAGGATAATCTGCTACTAATTATGCGAGTCTATTTTGAAAAACCAAGAACAACCGTAGGCTGGAAAGGATTAATTAACGATCCAGATATGGATGATTCTTTCCATGTAGAGAATGGGTTATTAATTGCACGGGAGCTATTATTAAAAATTACAGAGTTGGGATTACCTGCTGGCACAGAAGCACTAGATCCGATCATCCCCCAATATATTAGTGAACTGATTACATGGTCTGCCATTGGAGCACGCACCACCGAATCACAAACTCACCGCGAAATGGCAAGTGGACTTTCGATGCCTGTGGGTTTTAAAAACGGTACTGACGGCAATATTCAAGTAGCTTTGAATGCTCTCCAATCAGCCGGAAATCCGCATAATTTTCTGGGAATTAATCAAAACGGACAGGTGAGCGTATTTCAAACTAAAGGTAATGGTTATGGTCACGTAATTTTAAGAGGTGGTAGTCAACCCAACTTTGATGCAGCAAATGTAAAAGTGGTAGAAGAGAAATTAAAACAGGCAAATTTACCACCGAGAATTGTTATTGACTGTAGCCACGGCAATACCAATAAAGATTACAAATTACAAGGTGCTGTCTTAGAAAATATTATTCAGCAAATAGTGGATGGTAATACATCAATAGTTGGCATGATGCTGGAATCACATTTATATGAAGGTAGTCAACCAATTACTGCTAGGGAAGAATTAAAATACGGTATTTCTGTAACTGATAAATGTATTGGCTGGGAAGAAACCGAAAAAATCATTTTGGCTGCTCACGAAAAACTTAAATAAACACCAAATGATGTTTTGCCCCGGAAGATACTCTCTGCTTGTGGCGACCCCTTAAAAAAGAAGGGCTATTTTATCCACAAGGGCAAAAAGTTTGTCAATCTGGAGTTTAGAGGTTGTTTGAAAAGTCTAAATTATTACTTGCCGGGGCTACACATACAAAACCCGCCTACGCGGGTTATAAAACAATACGGTTCATTTAAGGGCTAATTGTACAAAATTGTGGGTTTTTGAGACGCGATAAATCGCCGTCTCTACAAGTTTTTTGGTCTTATCTGAACTGTATTGGGTTATAAAACTCGATTTTCTGCTAGTCCACGCAGGTGGACTTAGCTTGTGTAGTAGCGAATTATATTCGCTCAAAACTTTTCAAACATCCTCTTAGACTAAAGGTAGGCGATCGCTAACAAAAAAATGTACGTCTAGTTATGATACATTCAATCCAAAGGAGAATCGCTATAGGTTAAGCAGTTACGCGATCGCACTTCCTTATGTAAATGCATTTTACCACTACAGGCGATATCTATTATTTTTACTTACTAACTTGTGAGTTAAATCACACAAGCCATCTAAGCACTGAAATAAAATTATATTTATGCATAAAATGTTACGGACAAAATGATGGAGTTACTTGAACTAATTTTGGTGCTAGCTACAGTAGTTGGTATTGCAGACGGGAACACAATTTTGGTTAAAGATAATACAGGACAAACAACCACAATAAAGCTAGCGTGCATTAATGCGCCAGAGGCAAATGGTCAGCCATCTGCTTTAGCAGCAACACAAAAACTAAAACAGCTACTACCACCTCAAACTCCTGTCGTAATTAGAAACACAGAACAACTCAAAAACGGTCACGCCGCAGGTGAAGTGTTTGTGAATAATCGGTCAGTAAATCTCCTTTTGGTAGAGTCAGGTAATGCTGTAGTTGACCGAGAATCTTTACAAAATTGCTACGAGAGCAAAACCCAATTTTTAATTGCAGAAGCTAATGCTCAAAATAAGCGCTTGGGATTGTGGCAGCAACCAAAAGTGCGGTTGAAGTTTAATACTAAGTAAGCACTTGTACTGTCAGTTATCACTAGTTGCATTTACTTAACTTAGTCCAGCTTTAAGATTCCTATACTTGTTTCACTATTTTCGATTTTTTATATTTATCGAACAGAATTCAGGAGTCAGGAGCGGAGCCGGAGACGCTCCGCCTCCGGTCAGAATTCTTCTTCAATTGTTCTCAATAGTTGCGTTTTTAATATCACCAATCAATTCATCAATCCTTGATTGAGTAGTGTTCCAAGAACACATAAAACGTACTCCTCCCACACCAATAAATGTATAAAACTGCCAGTTCTTGGCTTTCAAGCTGTGAATGACTTCTTCAGGTAATTTCACAAACACGGCGTTGGCTTCTCTAGGAAACATTAAATCCACGCCTTCTATGTTTAATAGTTGATTTTCTAAGTATTCAGCACATTGATTGGCGTGTCTGGCATTTTTTAGCCAAGCACCAGTTTCCAATAAACCCAACCAGGGGGCGGAAATAAACCGCATTTTTGAAGCTAGCTGGCCTGCTTGCTTGCATCGATAGTCAAAATCCTCTGCTAGCGCTTTGTTGAAGAAAAGAATGGCTTCACCTAATGCCATGCCATTCTTAGTACCACAAAAACACAATACATCGATTCCAGCTTTCCAAGTAATTTCAGCAGGGCTTTGATTCATGGCGGCAACTGCATTTGCAAAACGAGCGCCATCCATGTGAATCTTTAAATTATGCTTTTTTGCAACTTCTTTAATACTTAAAAGTTCTTCAATAGAATATAAAGTTCCTAATTCAGTTGATTGTGTAATACTAATAACTTTAGGTTTGGGATAATGAATATCAGTCCGCTTAGTAACAATTGACTCTATCGATTCTGATGTTAGTTTGCCATTTTTACCTTGAGCGAGTAACAGTTTAGAACCATTAGATGCAAATTCTGGTGCGCCACATTCATCTGTTTCTATGTGAGATGTTTCATGACAAATAACGCTGTGATATGACTGACAAAGAGCAGCTAAAGATAAAGAATTTGCTGCTGTACCGTTAAAGGTAAAAAATACCTCACAATCAATTTCAAAGAGTTCCCGAAAATAATCTGTGGCTTTTTGAGTCCATTCATCATTTCCATAAGCTGGAACACTACCATGATTTGCCCTAATCATATATTCCAGTGCTTCAGGACAAATACCAGAAGAATTATCACTTGCAAACTGTTCTAATTGGCTACTCATAATTTTTACTTTGATTTTTTAACAGTAATTTTTACAATACTAGTAAATATTTTTGGACTTTGCCAACTCCAAGATTGACAGATAACGCTATTAAACTCTCCAATCATCTATTGAAGAAGAATTCAGAAGTCAGAATGGGCTAAACGCCCCGCTATCGCTAACAGGAGTCAGAATAAATCAGTCGGGGATTCAGACCCGCGACTAATTGAATAACTTTGGATGGCAGTAAAATAAATTTTTCTATAGCTATACTTAATCATTCATGAAATAAGGTTTTGGACTTATATAAAAAGTTGAAAATCTGAAGATTTTTATTTTCACAAATTAAATTTGATTTTTATATCTGGTATAAACTTATTAATTAGATTTTTGTTGTCGGAGCTTTTCTCTTAGTAGTTATAACAAGGCTGAGTACATTTATACTAATAAGCAATTTTTCTGATGTCTACAGAAAATTAGAGTTTTAGTTTGCCATTACTGAGATGTTTAATTACTACGTGCCTTTGTCAGCCTTGCGTTGAGAGTATTTTGGGACGTGGAACATCGCAAATGACTAAATATTATGCTAAAAAAATAAAGTTTGCTAATCAGAATGCTAATCATATACTTATGATGTACTATACAATGCCCTACCAATAACTATGACATCACTATTGGGCATATTTGTCCTTTATTAGTTCTCGGTAGTCATTTGTTTATTTTCTACTGACCAATGACCAATGACCAATGACTAATAACTAATGACTGAACCATTGATTGAACTGAAAGGTGTTTCTAAGTCCTTTGGTAGCCATAAAGTTCTAGATAATGTAGACTTGACCATTTACCGGGGAGAAGCACTGGGGATTATTGGCCCATCGGGGACTGGTAAATCAACTATCTTACGAGTAATGGCGGGGTTACTTACTCCCGATGAAGGAGAAATTTATGTGCAAGGAGTGCGGCGAGACGGTTTGATTGAGGATGGTGGCCAGCAGGTTGGCATTGGTATGGTGTTTCAACAGGCGGCGCTATTTGATTCGCTGACAGTGGAAGAGAATGTAGGATTTTTACTTTATCAAAATTCAAAGCTGCCGCGATCGCGCATCCGAGATTTGGTAAAAGAAAAATTGGAGATGGTAGGTTTACCAGCAATAGGCCACCTCTACCCCGCCGAACTTTCCGGGGGAATGCGAAAACGGGTGAGTTTTGCCCGTGCGATTATGTCTAACCCCGATAATCCCAGCGAAGGCGCAGAAGTTCTACTATATGATGAACCAACAGCCGGACTTGATCCCATTGCCTCAACAGTAATCGAAGATTTAATCCGGTATTTGCAAAGTTCACAGGGAGTTTGTAGTACTTATGCTGTTGTTACCCACCAAGACAGCACTATCCGCCGTACAGCTGATAGACTTATATTTCTCTATGAAGGTAGAGTGCAGTGGCAGGGTACAGTTAGTGAAATATACAACACAGAAAATCCCTTGATCAGACAATTTATCAGTGGAAGTGTGAAAGGCCCGATTCAAGTCGCCGGCTAGAAACTCAAAAGTGAAGAGTGAGGAATGAGGAATTAAGAGTAAGAGTTAAAAATGAAAAGTTAGGAGTTAAATTCAACTATTAATTCCTAACTATTAATTCCTAACTATTAACTCCTAACTATTAACTCCTAACTCCTAATTGGTTGTTGATTGTTGGTGGAGGCAAAAAAATGCGAGGTCTTATGACAAGCCGCTTCGCGTCTGGGCGAACATTTAGAGAAGGTTCTGTGGGGTTATTACTCCTGCTAGGACTAGGGGTATTTGGATTACTCTTTCTTTGGTTAAATAGATTCAGTGCTGCTGGTCGTTCATACAAAGTTATTGTAGAATTTGCCAACGCTGGCGGAATGCAAAAGGGAGCAGCAGTTCGCTATCGTGGCTTTAAGGTAGGAACGATTTCCCAGGTTCAACCAAGGCCAAATGCTATTGATGTAGAGATTGAAATTGCCCAAACTGACCTAATTATGCCCCGAAATGTAGTAGTGGAAGCTAATCAAAGCGGGTTAATTAGCGAAAGTATTATCGACATCACACCAAGAACAGCCTTACCTGCTGGGGTTGTGATTGCTAAACCCTTAGATAAAAGTTGTGATACCAGTCTCATCGTCTGTAATGGCTCTCGGTTAAAAGGTCAGGTTGGTATCAGTGTTGATGCACTCATTCGCAGTTCAACTGAGTTAGCCGCTGTATACAATGACCCAAAATTTTATAGAAATGTCAATAGGGTTCTAGAAAGTACTACAGGCGCAGCATCCAGTTTTACTGAGCTAAGTCAGGATTTACAAGGTTTGACTAAAAGCTTACAACAACAACTTAATACCTTTTCAGCCACAGCTAATTCAGTGCAACGGGCGACAAACCAACTTAATACATCCGCGAATCAAACAGTAAATAAATTTGGTGCAACTGCAACTCAAGCAAACCGTTTGCTGAACAACCTGGATAATTTATTGACAACAAATCGTTCGGCGCTAGTTGGTGCGTTGAATAATATCACCG
This sequence comes from Nostoc sp. KVJ20, assembly GCF_001712795.1. GTDB lineage: Bacteria > Cyanobacteriota > Cyanobacteriia > Cyanobacteriales > Nostocaceae > Nostoc. The sequence continues at coordinate 47,909 of NZ_KV757602.1, read as the reverse complement.
AAACCAGCAACCAATTGCGTGTTACAGTCAGTAGCTTATCACCATCTGTCAATCGATTGACTCAAGGTGAATTACTCAACAATTTAGAAGCTCTTTCAGCTAATGCAGCGCAAGCCTCAGCTAATTTACGCGATGCTTCTCAAACCTTAAATGATCCAAAGAATGCGGTGCTGCTGCAACAAACCTTAGATTCAGCACGAGTAACCTTTGAAAATACCCAAAAAATTACATCTGATTTAGATGAATTGACAGGTGATCCTAATTTTCGCCAAAATCTGCGGCAATTGGTGAATGGTTTAAGTGGTTTAGTCTCTTCTACACAACAGATGCAGCAACAAGTGCAAGTTGCTACCACTTTAGATTCGGTAAAAGCTGCTGTGAGCAAACCAAAGAATCTAATTCCTACCCCAGAACCAACCCAACAGGCGACGTTTAATGACAAGTCGCTACCCGTTTACGTGATTAATCCCTCACCTGCTAATTTTGGAAATATCGACACTAACCTTCAAGCAACCCCCAGTCCGTCTATTCCTAACTCGTCCCAAGAAAACCTATTGAAGCAGCTGCGGGAGTATGGCAAACAACGGGAGCAACTGGAGGCAGGGGAAGAGGCAATCCAAGTTGAACCTTCGGCTGCGCTCAGGATTAACAGTGAGCCAAGCCGAACTGTTGACAATTTTAAGTAAGATATTTTAGTGTAACGCAAGTGTGTTGCAGCTCATCGACACAACAGCACAATTGACTCAACAAGCATTACACGACCTGCAAGAGACACAATACAGTCTCGTGCAAAAAGAAAAAATGTCGGTACTGGGCAATCTTGTTACAGCCATTGCCCATGAGATTAAGGCACAGAATTAGCGATCGCCATTCCAGTAGGGAGTGCTGAGTTGGGAGTTAGGAGTTGGGAATAGGAAGGAATAACTAATGCCCATTCCCCATACCCCATTCCCCATCCCCCATTCCCCATTCCCCATCCCCCATAATTAATTCCAATCCTGTTCGTCTTTCTTACCACGACTTTTGTAAATTCCCCCCAAATCGTGAATTTGACGAGTTTTCTCAAAAAGCTCGGCTTCGCTCAAACCCCACTGCTGCAAGACTTTATCTAGGTCTTTCTGGATGTCTCTCGCCCCTGGAAACCCTTGATAACGCATTCGCAGTCTAGCCAATTCTGCTAAATTATAGTCTGTCGCCTCTTGAGCGAGTAAAATATCAATAAGGGGGCGATCTCGGTTATAAAGTGGATGTTGTTGATCTTTACCAGCCGTTGCTTCAGTCATTGTCAGTCCTGAGTGATAAGTTAGGAGTTAGGAGTTAGGAGTTAAAAGTTAGGAGTTAAAAGTTAAGAATGCTGAGTCTTGGTTTTTAAGTTTAGACGAGAGCAGAGGAGCAGAAAAGACAAAAGAAAATAATCTTCTGCACTTAGAATCTAGTTGTAAGATTGATAACTACTTACTTAGTCATTACTCCTAACTCCTAACTCATCACTCCTAACTCACATTAGACGGCAAGTACACCTGATGTCTTACGGCTCTCACCACTGCCACTTAACTTTAAATAAAGTTACATTAGTCCTTAAGAAAATACAAAAAACTTTAGATGAGGGTGAATTTTATATCACCCAAAGTCCAAGCAGCGAGGGAGCAATAACCCATTATGTTTGAACACTTCACTTCCGAAGCCATTAGAGTAATTATGTTAGCTCAGGAGGAAGCACGTCGCCTGGGACATAACTTCGTAGGAACTGAGCAAATTCTCCTGGGGTTGATGGGAGAAGGAACTGGGGTTGCTGCTAAAGTGCTGGCTGAATTAGGCGTTACCCTCAAAGATGCACGTCGCGAGGTAGAAAAAATTATTGGTAGGGGTTCTGGCTTTGTACCACCAGAAATTCCTTTTACTCCTAAAGTAAAAAGCCTCTTCGAGCAATCGTTTAAAGAAGCTCATAGTCTAGGACAGAATTACATCAACACTGAACACTTACTCTTAGGATTAACCGAGGCTGGTGAAGGTGTAGCCGCCAAAGTACTGCAAAATCTAGGGGTTGACTTCAAGAGTGTCCGCAGTGCTATAGTTCGCCGTTTGGGTGAAAATGCACCGGCTTTCGCTGGTAGTGGTAGTGGTAGTCAAAAGCGCACTCAACCGCTAACTATGGAAGAATTTGGCAGAAATTTGACCAAATTAGCCCAAGAAGGCAGACTCGACCCTGTAGTTGGTCGTGAGAAGGAAATTGAGCGGGCGATCCAAATTCTCGGTCGCCGCACCAAGAATAACCCAGTGTTGATTGGTGAACCAGGAGTTGGCAAAACTGCGATCGCAGAAGGTCTAGCTCAACGGATTGTCAACCAGGATGTTCCCGAAACCTTACAGGACAAGCAAGTTATCAGCCTCGATATGGGGTCATTGGTAGCTGGAACTCGTTTCCGTGGCGATTTTGAAGAACGCATCAAAAAAGTCGTAGAAGAAGTCCGCACTGTGGGCAATATCATCTTGGTGATTGACGAAATTCACACCTTGGTCGGCGCTGGTGGTACAGAAGGTGGCTTGGATGCAGCCAACATCCTTAAACCTGCCCTAGCACGGGGTGAACTCCAGTGCATCGGCGCAACTACCCTCGATGAGTATCGTAAACACATTGAGCGCGATGCCGCCCTAGAGCGTCGTTTCCAACCAATTAAGGTTGGGGAACCCTCAGTAGAGGAAACCGTACAAATTCTCTACGGCTTGCGCGGTGCTTATGAACAACACCACAAAGTCACAATTTTGGATGCGGCACTTGTTGCAGCAGCAGAATTATCAGATCGCTATATTAGCGATCGCTTCTTGCCCGACAAGGCAATAGACTTGATTGATGAAGCTGGTTCTCGCGTTCGTCTGCGGAACTCTCAAAGTTCTCCCAATAAAGAACTCAAGCGTGAACTCGCCGGCGTTACCAAAGAAAAAGAAGCAGCAGTCAGAGTCCAAGATTTTGACAAAGCGACACAACTGCGCGACCAAGAATTAAAACTCGCAGAACAACTGCAAGCAACCTTTACACCAACCGAGCAACCTGTCAACTCGACTGTAGTTGACGAAGAAGACATCGCCCAAATCGTTGCCTCTTGGACTGGTGTACCAGTCAACAAGCTAACTGAATCTGAGTCAGAGTTGCTCCTGCACCTAGAAGACACTCTGCATCAACGGCTCATCGGTCAAGAGCAAGCAGTCTCGGCTGTATCTCGTGGTATCCGTCGCGCCCGTGTCGGCTTGAAAAATCCCAATCGTCCCATTGCTAGCTTTATCTTCTCTGGCCCGACTGGAGTCGGTAAAACAGAATTGGCGAAGGCTCTAGCTTCCTACTTCTTCGGTGCGGAAGACTCGATGATTCGGCTAGATATGTCCGAATACATGGAAAGTCACACCGTCGCCAAGTTAATTGGTTCGCCTCCTGGTTATGTCGGATATGACGAAGGCGGACAACTTACAGAAGCCGTGCGCCGGAAACCATACTCAGTGCTGCTATTCGACGAAATCGAAAAAGCACACCCCGATGTATTCAATATGCTGCTGCAACTCTTGGATGACGGTCATCTTACCGATGCCAAAGGTCGGAAAGTGGACTTCAAGAACACGCTGATCATTTTGACTTCTAACATCGGTTCCAAGGTGATTGAAAAAGGTGGTAGTGGTTTAGGCTTTGACTTCGACACTCAAGCCGACGCTAGTTATAACCGCATCCGCACCTTGGTAAATGAAGAATTGAAAGCTTACTTCCGTCCAGAGTTCCTTAACCGTCTTGATGAAATTATCGTCTTCACCCAGCTTTCTAGGGATGAAGTGAAGCAAATCGCTGAGATTATGCTTAAAGAAGTTTCTAAGCGTTTGACAGAAAAGGGAATTATCTTAGAAGTTAGCGATCGCTTCAAAGAACTTGTAGTACAAGAAGGCTACAATCCCAGCTACGGTGCTAGGCCATTACGTCGGGCAATTATGCGCCTTTTAGAAGATTCTCTCGCTGAAGCAATGCTGTCTGGTGAAATTACAGATGGAGACACAGCGCTTGTCGATGTTGATGATGACTCTAAAGTGAGAGTGCAAAAATTAGAAAAACGAGAATTACTCTTAGCAAATGTTGGCTAATTTTATACCCGATCACTTTTTGTTGTAATATTTGAGAAATACTCTAGCCTCTCATCTAAGTAGAGGCACAAGCAGGGGCATCTCCGACAAACATAAAGTGAAATGGTATTATATCTTTCGCCCCTGGTAGAAATACCGGGGGCTTTTTTTATCAAGAAAGGCAGAGGGCAGGAGGCAGAAGGCAGAAAGGAATACTGCTTCCTGCTCACAAAGAGTGACCCAAGGAAACAAGGGTCTAAAACCCCGCCTCATTGTTCTTTCTGCCACCTGCCTTCTTCAAGCAATTTTTTTGGATACAACAACACACGGGGGCAATACAGTTAGTTCTCAAGACTCCTGTATTAACGTGCTATAAATTTAACCACCTATATACTTAGAATTACGCAAACAATAGCCAAAACCCTTATTTGACGGTAGGGGCAATTCATGAATTGCCCCTACCGCGTGTAGTTTTGCGTAAGTCCTAATACTGTCCGCCTAATTAGCTTAATGAAGTAATCTTTAGCCCTAATTTTAATCTCAAAAAATAAAATAATAGATTATTTAAACTTGCAATTGACCACTAATTTACAAAATATTTCCTTCTTTTCAAGATGTTAAAGTAAATATTTGTCGTTAAAACAAGATAGAAGTAAAGGATTCAAACCACCAGTAAATAGTCTTTTAGCGTCGTTTACCTATCTTTACTATACTTATGTTTATTCGTGCCCTCCTATTTATTTCGTGATAACTAGCTGCTTAAATGTCTTATCTGTCCTTGCATTTTCATCATAAATTTGAGAATATATTGAAGTTAAGCAAAATCCATCAACATCTATTGAGTAATAACTTCACCCACTTACCAGAGTTGACATAAATAAAGCCTAAACATAGATTTTTTGTTATTAAGTAAAATTTTTAACTAATAAAAATCCATGTGGTTTTTTGGGAAATAATTTTTACCATCTTGTCACCCTCTGTATGCATTGTCGTTTTACTTAATAGCTAAACACGCATTTAGTTTAGTCGATTTCTGCAAAATTTATTTGACTATTTTACTCTTTAAAAAGAAAAAAATGTGTTTAAAAACTAGTATAAAATGCTGCAAAAAATTTATTAAATAGTTCTGTTCTCTGTCTTTAGGCATAACTTTATATACCTATATTGACAGAAATAGCTTACTATACAAATATATGTAACATGGATGAAAATTTGATTGTGCTTACTAATCCATCGTTATAAATATCATCAGGTGTAGTCAGAAGTTTTTACAGATTAAGAAGTTTTTGAAACTTCGGAGTGAAAATTCTGGTACTTGGAGAAAAGTCAGCAGCTTTTCTTGCTTGCATAAGAGTGTTCGTGCAGCTATTAATGCAAAAGATCATTATTGTCTGATAGTGATCTTATTAAAAGCCCTACAGTTCTCATTATCAATCTTGGCTCTCGGCTAGTATTCAGTGGTGTATCGATCTCGGCTCTCGGCTAGTGTTCAGTGGTGTATCGATTTATAAGCTAACTGGAAAAACGTAATCATGTAAATTCGGATTGTGAAATGAATCAGGCGAATCAAATAACTGTGCGGTCATGATTTACTATTGTGGCTAAGTTGCCAACTAGTATATGTCCTACACAGAATATGCATCACCAAATAAGGTTGACGCACACTTTGTTTCCGAAAGAAATCAAAGGTTAAAAGACCTATTTACCTAAAGTCGAAATCATAACCTTTACCTTTACCTCATCCAAAATGGGAGTTCTGGTTAGTGAAACTTAACTTTAAGAAGGTGATAAGTAAAGGTGTGCGATCGCATCATATTTGAATTGTGGTCATTGTTGCTTCTAATTGTTAGCAGAAGCTACAACTGTCCATTTTTGTGATGCCGCATTATACCAAGTTGCCAAAGATATTTTTTTATAACTTCATTTACAACATTAAATGAAGGCAATGAAATCTCTGGTAAACATTAGGTGAGCCAGGAATATTATGTTGTCAACAAAATAATATCTCTGACAATTTCGTATTACCAAAAATACACAGCTATTAATGATTCACAAATGACATTGTGATTGTTCAAGCAATTCAAAGGATGTGATTTGCAGATGCCTAATCGTGTAGTTATGCAGTGTAAGTTTGATGATCTCTTCCAATATCTTCTCATCATTTCTTAATCGCCCCTCTCTCAAACTTGAGAGAGGGGGAAGTGATGAGAATTACAACAACTAACTTAGTTGTAAACAAGCCAAATACTTTTTTGAAACCCAAAAGCAAGGATTCATTTATGGCAATTAGAAATGGAACACCCGATTCCGATACCCTTCAAGGTACTAGTGCAGCTGACACGATTCGCGGCTTTGCTGGTGATGATCTGTTATTAGGATCAGGTGGTAATGACCTCATTCGAGGTGGGGAAGATAAAGATACTCTGTTTGGTGGAGCCGGTGCCGACAGACTATTTGGGGATGCTGGCGAGGACTCCCTCTTTGGTGAGGGCGGTAATGACACCCTCTATGGTGGGCAGAGTGAGGACGATATTCTTGATGAGAAAAACTTCCTCGATGGCGGCGCTGGTAATGACTTGCTCTTTGGTGGCTTCGAGGATACTCTGTTCGGCGGAGCTGGTAATGACACTCTGACAACTGCTAATAACAGTTTCGGTAAGAGCAATCTCAATGGTGGGGCAGGTGCAGACTCGCTGGTTGGCAGTGACAGCTTTATAGAGGGTGATACCCTTGATGGCGGCGCTGGCAATGATTTCCTCGATGGCTTAGGCGGTGATGATTTCCTGATCGGTGATGACACTTTGGGTGCGGCTGGCGCTGATACCCTTTTTGGTGGAGATGGTAACGACACTCTCCAAGGCGATGCTGATAGCTTAGGTGGTGGTGGCAATGACTACCTCGATGGCGGAACCGGCGATGACTTCCTCGATGGCTTAGGTGGTGATGACATCCTCTTAGGTGGGGATGGTTTTGACACCCTCGATGGTGGAGATGGCAATGACAGCCTCAATGGTGGTCTTGGTACTAGTACCCTTTTTGGGGGAGCTGGCAATGATACTCTCCAAGGCGGTGCTGAAGCTGACTTCTTAGAAGGTGGACCCGAAGAATTTGACGGCGACGACTCCCTTTTAGGTGGGGGTGGTTTTGACACCCTAGTGGGCGGTTCTGGCGATGATACCCTGTTGGGTCAAGGTGGTGATGACAATCTTGATGGTGGAACAGGAGTTGATAGCCTTGTAGGCGGTGCTGGCAATGACACCCTGTTCGGTGGACAAGACGCCGAGGAAGGTCAAACCGCACGCGACACCCTGACTGGCGGTGCGGGTACTGACATATTTGTGTTGGAAGAAGTAGGGTTTGAAGTACCAGATCCCGGCGAACCACCTGTACCTGCTCCTGTCGGCGACATTATCACTGACTTCCAGGATGGTATAGATTTCTTCCAGGTTGACTTACCGTTTGAGGAACTCACAATCAGCCGTGTTGTTATTAATGGTCAAGCTAGTAGTCGGATTTCCATTACTGAAACTGGCGAACTGTTAGCGACTGTAATTAACGTGGCTCCTGCACTGGTCACAGAATTCGATTTTCTATCGTAAGAAATGGGCAACCAGGCGGTGTACTTGGGTACCAGCCAAGTAGCACACACCTGATAGTACCCAGAAAATCAACAGAGCAGCCGCAGCGTCACGATAACGTACTGAGCCACTTTTGGCGTTGATTGTTTCAATTTTATCTCTCCTGCTGTCTTTATAGTTGAAGACGGCAGGAGACTAATAGTCTGCCAACCCAAAAATGCAGGGTGAAGATTGGGGAAAGGGATGAAACTAATTCGCAATTCGCAATTCGCAATGGGCTAACGCCCCGCTCCGCTAACGCAATTTGCAATAAAACACCTTTACCCGAATGGCACTAAGAAAAGCTAAAACCTCGTCAGGGCAGGGTGTGGGAAGTTAGGAAACTTTTTTTTATCTCCTCACTATCCCACACTCCTCACACTCAAAAAGCCAGTTATATCAGGGCTTTGTGATTAACTTAGTGCCATTTCACCTTTACCCGCCAAGTTCCCTTGGAGAACTACTAATAATCAAAGAGCAATGCGAATTTTATTTCTGCATCCAAATTTTCCTGCCCAATTTCGCCATGTAGCTGCTGCTTTAGCCAAAGACAAAGATAACCAAGTATTCTTTGGAACTACTCGTCAGGAAGATAATTTACCAGGCGTTAATAAGGTCATCTATAGCCCTACACGAGAAGCTCGTCCCGAAACTCATCACTATGTTAGACCTCTAGAAAATGCTGTCCTTCAGGGTCAAGGTGTTTATAGGCTGGCAGAAAAACTCAAAGCCCAAAGCTTTATTCCTGATGTAGTCTATGGTCATTCGGGTTGGGGGCCGACTTTATTCATCAAAGATATTTTTCCCGATGCCAAATTACTATGCTATTTCGAGTGGTTTTATCATGCTCATGGCTCTGATGCCGATTTCGATCGCAGCGAACCCTTAAGCGCTGACGATAAAGCCCGGATTCGGGTTAAAAATGCTCCGATTCTACAGGATTTATATAGTTGCGATCGCGGTCTTTCTCCCACTTATTGGCAGCGTCAGCAATTTCCCTCGGAATATCACAATAAAATCAATGTCCTTCATGATGGCATTGACACAGAATTCTTTTGCCCCAAACCGGGAGCAAAGTTAATTCTCCCACGCATCAATCTAGACCTTTCTCACGCCAAAGAAATCGTCACTTATGTAGCGCGGGGTATGGAGCCTTATCGAGGATTTCCTCAGTTTATCGAGGCGGTGGCTTTACTCCAACAACAACGTCCGCATTGCCATGTCGTAATTGTGGGAGAAAACCGTGTAGCTTACGGCAAACAACTACCTGATGGCAAAACCTACAAAGAGGTGATGCTGGAAAAATATGATCTTGATCTAAGCAGAGTTCACTTTACAGGTTGGCTACCTTATTCTGAATACCTGCAAGTTCTCCAAGCTTCTTCTGTCCATGTTTATCTCACCCGTCCCTTTGTCTTGTCTTGGTCAATGTTGGAGGCTTTATCTGTAGGTTGCTTGCTGGTAGCTGCCAAAACTGCTCCCGTAACTGAGGTGATCCAAGATGGTGTTAATGGTCTGTTGGTAGACTTTTTTTCACCCCAAGAAATTTGCGATCGCATTACAGAAGCACTCACCCATCCAGACAAAATGGCCTCAATTAGGGTCAAAGCCAGGGAAACAATCTTAGAGCGCTATAACTTGTCGCAGTTATTACCCCAACATCTGCAATGGATACAACAGCAAGAAAATCAGAGCAGTAATCTAATTTCTCTACATAAAAAAGCTCAGTTAGAACTGATTACCACGACTTTAGAGAATCACTCAAATTCATCAACAACACTCTTACAAGTGCATAACCAGACGGTAACAACTCAAGAGATTATCCCTCTCTTGAATCGATACCAATTACTTTCAAAGCTCCGGGAAGAACTTTTGATTGATGAAGCAATCACACCCTTTAGCTGCACACCAGAAGAAGAAGCCAAGTGTTACCAAGACTTGTGCAAACAGCATCAATTGACATTAGAAGCTCAACGTCAAAATTGGTTGCAGCAGCAGAACATAACTGAAACACAATTTTTAGATTTAGCAACCCGCAACCTGAGAATTGAAAAGTTTAAACAAGCCACTTGGGGTAGTAAATTAGACTCCCACTTTTACAAACTCAAGCCAAAGCTTGATCATGTTATCTACTCTTTAATTCGCCTTCGGGATGCGGCTGTTGCTCAAGAACTTTACTTCCGTCTTGTAGAAGGTGAACAGTCCTTTGCTGAAATTGCAAGGCAATACTCTCAAGGTGGAGAAGCTCAAGCTGGTGGCTTAGTGGGGCCAGTTGCATTGAGTACACCCCATCCCAAACTAGCCCGAATCCTCGCCATCAGCCAACCAGAGCAGGTATCGCTACCAACCCACATCGGAGATTGGTGGGTAATTGTGCGGCTGGAAAAGCTGATACCAGCCCAACTTAATGAACCTATGCAGCAACGGTTGCTCAACGAACTTTTCTCTTCCTGGTTACAAGAGCAACTGCAACAAGAGACTTCTCAACAACAAGTTGAAGTACAAAAACCAGCTTGATTCCTTAACTTTGAAACCGCTTATTTTTTTTTGAGGAGCATAATATGACAGCTTTCAACTTTAGTGAACAGAGCCTAGTCGGAAACAATTTTAACGGTCAAAACTTAAATGGCTCCAATTTTTTCAAAGCTACCCTCACAAATGTTCAATTCGTCAATACAGGGCTGCGAGGCACTAACTTTGAAGAAGCAAAGCTATTTAACGTAAATGCATCTGGTGCAATTTTTGCCCCTAATAACAGCTTTCCTCAACCAGCTAATTTGTTCAAGGCGACATTAGAAAATGTCAATTTCAGTGGAGCCAATTTGAGACAGGCTAATCTGTCGTTGATTAACACGAAATTCATCAATCTATCAAACGCAAACCTGACTAATGCTAATTTGCGGGAAGCTAATCTCAGTGGTGAACAATCTGAGCGCCCCAACCTGAGAGGTGCTAACTTCACGGGAGCCGATTTATTTAAGGCGAAGCTAAAAGCCGCTGACTTTACAGGTGCAACGCTCGTGAATGCCAGCTTTCTAGAGGCTGAGTTGGATAGTACTATTTTGGTCAACGTCGATGCAACGGGTGCTGACTTTCGTCTGACAAACTTGACCGATTTTACCTTACAAAACTCTATTTTTGATCTGGCTAATTTCAGTGATCTCTCCATCAGTGATGTAGAACTACTAAATCCAACACAGTCAGGTAATGTTAGTTTTCGTGGTGCGAATTTCAGCAACGTTTCCGCAGAAGATTTGATTTTAACTGGTGCTGATTTTAGTTCCTTTAGAGATGCCAATGGCAATGTTACAGTAACAAACTTGAGTGGGGCTGACTTTGCTGATACTGATTTGAGTGGAGCTAACTTTACCCAAGCCAACGCAGAAGGTCTTTTTTTTAATGGACTTGCCGTTGGTGCAAATTTCACGGATGCCAACTTGAGGAACGCTAATCTGTCTAAAGGGGACTTTACCGATGCCATTTTCGTGGGAGCGGATCTTACAGGTGCGATCGCAGATGATGCAATTGGTCTAGATATTGGAGATGAATTTAACAACACCCTCACCGGAACCAGCAGCAACGATAATCTCTTTGGCTTTGCTGGGAATGACACCTTAATTGGTAATGCAGGGAATGATTATCTAGACGGCGGTTTAGGCGCTGATTCTCTATTTGGTGGCGGTGGAAATGACACCTTGTTTGGTGGTGCTGGCGCTGACAATCTCACCGGTGGTGCAGGTAATGACTATCTCAATGGTGGCACTGGCAATGACACACTTACTGGAGGAAATGGCAGCGATACCATTCGCTATAACTTGGGTGATGGTCAAGACCGAATCAACGAATTTGTAACGGGAACAGGGGGAGATATCCTTTCTTTTGGTGGTATTGGTGCAATAGACGTGCGTATTGTCAACGGTAATAGTCAGTTCCTCTTAGGAGATGGCATCGCTAATAATGCAGGTTTTGGTACTGGACAGTTGTTATTGACCCTCTTTGGCACTACCTTTACCCAAGCTGACATTAGTACAAATATTGATCCAAACAACAGTTCTGTCTTCCAGTTATCGTAAGCTTATGGAAACCTGAGTCAATCTTTTATCGAACAGAATTCAGGAGTCAGGAGTCAAGATTGGAATCACCGTAGCTTTAAGCCCGGTGAGGATATCAAAGGACTTTAAATGAGTAATAAGTGGATGAGAAATGGGTATTTACTCATTACTCATTACTCATTACTCATTACTCATTACTCATTACTCATTACTCATTACTCCAGAATCACTCATGGCGAGATTGATTCTTCTGCCAACAATTCTGATGCTGCTTCACCATTAACAGCATTATCGGAATCACTAGATTTAGAAAACCCATCTGCTACATCTTTGATAAAACCAGCTACAGGAACCGCGATTAGCAAACCCAAGACTCCACCAACATTGGTTCCGATAAGCAAAGCAATTAACACCCATATTGGTCGAATACCAGTAATTTTACCTAAAAGACGTGGTGCGATCGCCTGATCAATTAACTGGTCAATGACAACAGCTACCGCAAAAACCTTTACTGCTAGCCAAAAGTTATGTGTGGCTATGATGAAAGTTATTACAACAAGACTGACGACATCACCAAAGGGAATTAAGCTCAAAAGCCCAACTCCCAAACCAAAGAGTAAAGCAAACTGGACTTGAAAAGCTAAAAATAATAATGTTATTGAAACACCCATCAGCAAAGCTAAAGTTCCCTGGCCAATCAAATAATTTTGGAAGTTTTGCTGAATAGACTGGCTTACCTGTTGAGCTATACTTCCAGGTAACTTCTTAAATATACCCTCCCAAATCCTTGGCCCATCTAACAATAGATAAAAAGTCAGAACTACAATGATTAACGCCTCAGAAATACTATCAATTGTATCTATGATAATGCTTAAAAGCTTGTCTGAAACAAACTCTAATTCATTGGGTAATTGCTCAGTAATTTTTGCTAATAACTGACTTAGATTCACATTTATTCTGTGTCTAAAAAACCATTCATTTACAATCTGAAGTTTTTCTTCGCTAGAATCAATCCATTGGGGAAAGACTTTAACCATCTCATTAAATTGCTCTAAAACAATGGGTAATAAAGTAATGCCCAGAGCAATGATAATTATCAATGCTGATATAAAAACTAACGCTACTGCATAGCCACGTTTAAGTCCTCGCTTTTGAATAATTGAAACAGGATAGTTTAAGACGAATGCCAGCAAGGTAGCCAAGACAAGAATTGTTACGACAGGTTGAAAATTTTTAACCAGTAAAAATACTAGCCAACCATTAAGAAAAGCTAGAGGAAATAGTAGCGTAAAAATTAACCATCTAAGTAGTTGATTCAGTGAAAAATTCATAGTTAATTTTAAAATCAAAATTATTCTAATTTCTACATTGAACTTGAGAATTAAATAGACTTAAGGGAAAATAGATAAGAAAAATATTTCCCCATTCCTTGCTCCCTACTATTCCAATTTTTAACTTTCAGCAAAAGCTAAAAATTGCTCCTCATTTATTCGCCCTGCTTGATACAAAGTATTAGTAATTTCTGAAATAGTTAAAACCGCATGACTACGATAGCCATTTTGTTGTAATCTATCTTTTACCCCTTGTTCATGGTCGATAAATACCACAATATCATTAACATTTAATCCTGCTGATTCTAACTTTCCTGCCCCTTCCATAACACTTTTACCACTGATGAGAATATCATCAACCACTACAACTGTTTCACCCGGATGAAAGTTACCCTCAATTACTCTCCGCGTTCCGTGTGCCTTAACCTCTTTACGAGGGAAAATCATTGGACAATGAAGGCGCAAAGCTAAACCAGTCGCAGTAGGTAAAGAACCATAGGGAATACCTGCTAACCTATCAAAATTCAGGTTTTTCAAAATGTCCTCATAAGCTGTGAGAACTTGATTAAAAACTTGAGGGTTGGAAATAATTTTGCGTAAGTCGATGTAATAAGGAAATATAGCTCCCGATGCTTGGACAAAGCTGCCAAACATAATGCAGTCAATATCATAAAGTTGTAAAATTAAATCCTGATGGGGATGCTGATTTAGCAAACAAACATCAGGAAACCACACAGAACACGTGGAATTTTCGTGAATAATTTCAGCTTTTATTTGATTAATTTCTGCGCGTAAAGACTGGATTTGCTCAGATAATTGTGTGTTTCCCAACATATCTTGAGGAACAGGAATCAGCAAACCATCACCGTTAGCATTCAAGCCTACTTCTAAAATTTGCTTCAGGTTTTGACCCTCCGCCCAGATGCTACGCGCCATAATAATTCGTTCCGGCGCGATCGCTCGGATCAGTGCTAAAACTTCAGGTTTTGTAGTTCCCACTTCCAAACCCAATTGTTCTGGAGTTCCCCAAGTTTTTGATTCTTTTACCACCTGTAAATAAAGAGGTGATTCGTTTGTAGGATATTGTTGTAAAGCTTCTGCACCTGGATTAGAAGTACAGCATAAAATAAACACCGCTTTACCCTGATAGACCAAAAAAGGTGCTACATGATCTTGTCCTGTATAGGGGCTAAGAGTGATTGCATCCACCTGCCATTCTGTAAACACAGTCCGGGCAAAAATAGTACTAGTATTTAAGTCACTGTGTTTGGCATCTAAAATAACTGGGATGTGGGCTGGAATAGCTGCTAAAGTTTTGTACAGCAGTTCTAAACCAGGAATACCTAACGCTTCGTAAAACCCAAGTGTTGGTTTATAAGCACAGACGAAATCAGCAGTTTCAGCAATAATGAATTGTAACCACTTCTCCAAACCAGTAATGAGTTCTTCAGATTCATAACGCACAGGCATCATCTCTGGATTTGGATCAAGTCCTACAAACAGTAAGCTTTGATTTTGCAAGATATTTCCATTCAATTTATCAAAAAAGTTCATATTTTTTAAAAAGAGTCATTTGTTATTTGTCATTTGTCATTGGTTATTAGTACCCGCGTTTATCTATCTCCATGACCAGAGTTTTTTTTACTAAAACATTGATTCTGTTAGTTGAGCGCCTCCAGCTTTCTGCCCTAATCGAGAGTGAATCACTGCAAATAAGATAACCAGCGGCACTGAGGCAAAGTGAACGATTCGCAATGCTTGCCAATTGCCAAAAAAATCCACTATCCAGGGAAACTGAGCAGGTTTATACATTCCTATTCCTGTAAATAATGCCAGCAACAAAATAGGAATAATTGCTGTATATGCAATCCGATGCCAAGCATAAATTAGACGCTTAGAATTTTGACTTTTTTGTAATGCTTTGAAGTCATTGACACCGACAAACCGATGTCGCCAACGCCGGGTAATTAAAATGTAAATTCCATACCATAAGAGATTTAGGGAGAATAGCCACATTGCTGCAAAATGCCAGTGTCTACCTCCTGCAAGCCAACCTCCTAAAGTAAATATCGGAGGAATGTGCAAACCTGCACGTCCACCAAAAACAGGGTTGGCGTTGTAAATTTGTAGTCCACTGGTGAGCATGATAAACAGACTAATGATGTTACACCAGTGGAAAATTTTGGCTCCTATTGCTTGGGTAGGTGGCTTTCGAGTTTGAGAAGGAATGGTCGAATTCATAAATTTTGATTGATAAAATTCGCTGTTTACCTGTCTTGGTTAAATAGCCTAGCCAGTTTGAGGATGGTTAACTTACCTTTATTTTCCCATCATTAGATCCAGTATTCTGACATTGATGCTCTACCATCTGCTGTTTTAACTGTCAGTTTAGGTATGACTAGGGTTGTTCTAAGCTAAATTTTCCCAATTGGGCGATGTCTTACAGCAGTCTGATCGTAATAACACGATAAATTGCATTCCATCACTTCGTCGCTCAAATGACTGCTGATGCTCGAATTTCAATTTCTGCCATACCCTGATCGCACGCTTGTTGAATGCTGCGATCGTTACCCGAAAAGCTTTTGGCTGAAATAAACTTTTGGCAAATTCCAATACGGCTTTGGCATACTCAGCACCCTTTCCTCGTCCGGTCAAGTCAGGGCGAATCCCCATACCAATATCCAACGCCTGCTCATTGTAATCACCACCAGTGACCTGTCCATCTTGTCCAAAAGAACAGTAAGCTACTAACTCGCTATTCTCATCCAGAATACTGTAAAAGGTGTTCTGGGGGTGCAGAATATGTTGTAGTAGATTAGCTTCTGGCTCTGAGTAGTTATATAAATCATAGGGTGGCTCATATCGCCAACTTAAGATAGCGCGTGCATTACTCTCATTAATTAGGTGAAACGTAAACATTACTTACTCTGCTGTTTGTACTACCCTAACCCTAACTTTGAGATGCGCTCAGTATAACTCGACGAAACGAATCCCCAATGGAAAAATGACATTATCTTTTCAGTTATTCAATGCTATTGAGGCTAACAAAAATATTTCTTTCCAAGAATATAGGAATCCGCTTTGATTTCTGAACTAATTTGCGTAGGCAGGCAATAGGCAATAGGCAATAGGCAATCTTGCTACAGTCAATAAGGCTTCTTAGTTGTACTGAGTTTTGTCAGAAATCAAATATGAGTCCTATATAAGAGATTGATAAGAACTAACTCAAAAATCTATCTTTGGAAAGATGTCGTTTGGATCTTTTGATTACAAAAGAGTATCTAAAGTAAGGTATATACCAATAAATAAACACATTAACTAAATTTAATGATATAAATTTCTTGTATAACATTTACAGCAATGTTTACAACAATAAAAAACAACAATAAATAATGAAATACAATGCCTAGACTCATAGGAAAACGCTCTAATTCTGGAGCAAATATAACTGTTTTAATCATCATTGTTGCCATATTTGGGGTATTACTCGAATACTTTGGCATGATTGATATCGTTCCCGGTTTTGGTAGAGAGGGACGATATTTTCAGCTTAAAGGTCAAGCAACTAACCAACAAGTAATTGAACAAGAAAATCAATATAGGAGGGATAGATAAATGCGTAAAGGTAGTGATGTTATAGATAAAGTTGTCGTCACCTACGACACAGGCGAGAAAGTTGTCCGAATTATAGATTTAATTTTTGACCAGAAACGCAATCAACTTTTGGGTTTTCTCGTTGCAGAAAAAGGACTGTTTCGAGACGCAAAAGTGATTCCTTTGGAAGAAGTGCAAGCGATTGGGTTGGATGCGATCGTAGTTAACTCGAAAGAATCTGTTGTTAAAGCACATCGTGTCCCTGCAATTAAAGAGATTCTGCACCAAAATATCGTGTTGAGAAAAAAGAGAATTCTGACTACTGAGGGACTTGACCTCGGTGGATTGGTCGATTTGTTCTTCGATGAGCATAGTGGACTGGTGGAAGGATACGAAGTTTCTGGCGGTGTATTTGCCGATGCTTATTCAGGGCGATCGTTCGTTCCTGCTCGTGAAGCCCTGAAAATTGGTTATGATGTTGCCTTTGTACCTCCAGAAACCTCTCAAATGATGGAAGAACAGGTGGGTGGTATCCGAGGAGTTGTTCAGGCAACTGGAGATAGATTACAAGAATCGGCTGAGACTACCAATCGCAGATTGCAAACAGCATCTCAAACCGTGAATGAGCAGATGCAAAGCTCAGTAGAGAGTATGAACCGTGTGCTACAGGAAGCAAGTCAGAATGCAGGTGAGCAATTGCAAGCTGTAACTGATGCTACTAGCAGCAAACTGCAAGACCTCAATCGAGATGCAACTGCTTCCCTAACAAACAATTTGGTTGATCCTGCCGAGCAAAAGGTATATGTGATTGGCAAGCATGTTGAGCGGGATGTGCTGACTCCAGACGGCAATGTACTGCTACTACAAGGGCAGGAAGTGACGCTAGTCGATGCAGAAGCAGCCGATCGCATGGGTATCCTTGATGAACTTTATCGAGCTACGGGTGGTAGCCTGACTGTCAATATCAGTCGCAATTTGCAAGCAGCAACAGAATCTACTAGCAATCGAATTGGGAGCCTAACTCACAGTAGCGCCGCTAATCTGCGTCACTCGGTTGATTCGCTGGTAGGACATGTGGCGATCCAGCAGGCAAAAGGGCGTAGAGTCGTACAAACAGTGCGTGCTAACGATGGCTTAATTATTGCGGCATCTGGGCAAATTGTGACGGAATCTCTTCTGGATCGGGCCCAGACTTACGGTAAAGAAGCAGAATTGCTGAACGCTGTCGGTCTAACTCTGGCAACCGCAGTCGGTTCTACCGCAAGTGACAGATGGTTAGAAAACAAAGTTCAACTGCGCGATGGGGCAAGTATTGCTCAAGAGAATCTCAACACTTTTTGGCAAGCCTTGAAAGTGAAGGCAGAAAACTTACAAGGACGCGGCACACGGGCAATGAAGAAGCAACGGATTGAACAAGCTCTGGGTCGTCCAGTTACCCGTGTCATTCTTGACCCAGAAGACAACGTGATTCTGAATGTAGGTGAATTGATTACACATCGCGCTGTTAGTCAAGCTGAAGAAAGTGGAGTTCTGAATATCTTACTGAGTTCGGTCTATACCAAGGAGCCAGAAATCTCTGATCAGGAGTTACGTGCTTCAGAATATGGAATGGCAGCCTTGGCGCATCATGGTAATGGGGTAAAATAAACAACCGATGCTGTTGGCAACACTTGTTTTTATGGATTTCTTGTTCTTGCTGGAGGCAGGAGGTAAAAGTATTACTATTCCTAGCCTTGGAGTTTTCAAAATGTCCTAACCTATGTGGCTACGGCTATAAATATTACCTAAAAGCTGGCGTGTTTTCTCATAGCGGCATAGTGTCTTGCTGTTGTATTCATTTCAATCACCAACTCTGTACCTTGACCTAATTGAGAATTACACTTCAGTTTACCTTGATGTTTTTCAACTATAATTTGCCGACTAATTGATAATCCTAATCCTTGACCTTTCCCTACTGGTTTGGTCGTAAAAAATGGTTCAAATATATGTCTCTGGATATGGGGAAGTATACCTTTGCCATTGTCAGAAATGCGAATTATAACTTTGTATTTTTTCCCTAGTTGTTTATCATTTGTCCAAGGTTCATTACTATTGACCAATGATAAATGACTGCTAACAACTTCTGTATTAATCAAAATTTTGGGACTAAAAGAATAATCATGTTTCATCCTCTCTTCTAAGGCATCAATAGCATTAGTTAAGATATTCATAAATACCTGATTTAATTCACCAGGATAACATTCGATTAAGGGTAATTCACCAAAGGTTTTAATTACTTCAATCCCGGCTCGATCAGATTTTTCTTTCAGACGATGCTGCAAAATTCTCAGAACACTATCAAGTCCTTTATGCAGGTCAACCTTTTTCATTTTACCTGCGTCGGAGCTTGAAAAATTCTGCAAGGCGAAAACGATTTCTTTGACGCGCTCAGAGCCGGCTCGCATTGACCACAACAATTTTAAAAAGTCTGTTTTCACAAAACTAAGGTCGAGACGTTGCAGATGTAAGGCAATGACTGGGCTGGGTGTGGGATAGTGATGTTGGTAAAGTTCTATGATTCTGATTAAGTCTTCAGCGTATTGACTGGCGGGATGGAGATTGCCGTAGATAAAGCTAACCGGGTTGTTAATTTCGTTAGCCATATCCGCCACCAGTTGGCCGAGATTAGCCATTTTCTGGTTTTGCAATAACTGCTTTTGGGTATATTTGAGTTCATCGACGGTAATTTCTAGCTGCTGTGATTTTTCCCGAATTTGGTCTTCGGTAGATTGGCGTTGGGCAATTTCTCTTTGGAGTTGTTCAAATTGTTGGTATTGTTGAGTAGCGTAGGCGCAGCCCGTCGTAGACATCGCCTTATCCTGAGTAATATCCTTGTGCGTCCCCGCCATCCGCACTGGTTTCCCGAATTTATCCCACTGAAATACTTTGCCACAAGTCAGAATCCACTTCCACTCTCCCGATTTGGTCAACATTCTCAATTCGACTTCAAACACTGGTGTGCATCCTTGGAGATAATCGTCCAATACCTGGCGAATTCTGGGTAAATCTTGTGGATGTGCAAGTTGCTCAAAGGATTTATAATCATTGTCGATTTCGTCTACTTCATATCCCAGAATGTGCTTCCACTGAGGATCATAATAGGTTTTGTCAGTTATGAGATTCCAATCCCACAACCCCAAGCCACTGGCGATTAATGCCATTTGTAAGGCGGCTTGTGAGTATTGACAAGCATCTAAATTTTCTTGAGATAAGTCTTCTGGTTCTGGCAAACTTGGGGAATCTTGTACTGAAAATGGAACTTCCGGTTCATGGGTAGTGGGTTCTTCGATATGCATAGCTGCTGGTACGATGAGGAAGATATCCTGTAGCTCTCTCTCTACGCTGTCTTAGCACCCTGACGATCCAGTTATGGACAAATCGTCTACTTGGTTTTATTGGGCTGTAACTTAGGTTCAGAGATATATCAGCCCATATCATCAACTGGGATGGAATTTAGAAAAAGGTAAACAGACGAATGTAACCTGTGTTGCGATCGCAATGGTAATTTTTTAGAAAAAAATAGCTACATTGTGTGCATCTACATTCTAAGATATGTCGAAAAAAAGTAGTTCAAATCACATAAAATTACCTAAAAACTCGGAAATTTTTGTAAAAAAAATTCTATGATTAAGTCACGTCAAATTTTTGAGGATACAAAAAATTGTCAGGGCTTATCTGTAGCTTTTTTGACCAAGACTGGCTGCTCTCTATACAAAGCAGGGTGCATTGAGTTGCAAAGTTTAATGGTGTGAGAAAATGTCATGCTGAATTAGAGTTAATGAGTAATGACTATAGATGAAATAGTATTGCTACTAAAAGCCAGTCAAGCAAACGGTTTAACGACACTCCAAGAGTTGATATTGCGTTCTTCGTGGGAAGGAAAAACCTATGCCAATATAGCGTGTGAAGCTGACTACGGCGAAGAACGGGTCAAGAAAGTTGCTGCTCATTTATGGCAATTATTAAGCTGTTTTTGCAAAGAACCGATAAATAAGTCCAATTTCCGCCAGACTCTAGAAAATCATCGTCTTAGCAAAGCGCATCAGCAGTTAGTTAAAGAATTCAACCGAGCAGCTACGGCGATATCCTTAGAATTTCCTAGTGGGCCAGTATCCCTTAATTCCAGATTTTACATCTCTCGCCCGCCAATTGAAGAAGTTGCTTACGCAGAAATGGCTGAAGCTGGGAGTGTCATTTGCATCAAAGCACCCAAGAAGATGGGGAAAAGCTCTCTGACTCTCCGGTTACTTGCACACGCTAAGAAACAAGGCTTTCACACCGTAACTTTGGACTTTCAACAAGCAGATAAAGCAGTTTTTGCCAGTTTGGATAAATTTTTGCGCTGGTTATGTGCAAACGTCAGTCGGGAGTTACAGCTAGAACCAAAACTCAATGATTATTGGCATGAAGATATGGGTAGCAAAGTCAGCTGCTCTATCTATTTCCAACAATATTTACTGCCTGCACTCTCAAGTCCCCTTGTTTTGGTATTAAATGAAGTGGATTGGGTGTTTGAGTATCAGGAAATTGCTGGAGAATTGCTACCATTAGTGCGATCGTGGCATGAACAAGCCAAAAGGGTAGAAATTTGGCAAAAGCTGCGTCTGGTTCTGGTTTATTCAGCGGAAATTCTGATTCCCATAAAACTGACTCAATCACCGTTTAATGTTGGTTTAACAATTAACTTACCTCCCTTTACGAAAGAGCAGGTGCAGGATTTAGCTCAACGTCACGGCTTGGATTGGAGAGATGGTAAAGATGCCGACAGTTTGATGGCAATGGTGGCAGGAAATCCTTATTTAGTGCGATTGGCATTATATCACTTTGTGGGTAAAGGTGGATTACAACGGGATTTAGGACAGCTATTGCAACAAGCAACCACAGAAGCCGGAATTTATCACGAGTATTTAAAGCAGTATGTGTTAGCACTACGAGATGAGCCAGAATTGGGAAATGCTTTTTATGAAGTGATTAATACTACAAGTAATGTGAAATTAGAGCCAGCATTGGCATATAAATTACAGAGTATAGGGTTAATTAATTTAGAAGGCGATTGCAGTACTCCTGCGTGTGAATTATATCGTTTATATTTCCGACAATATCTGAAAAAAAGTGAGCATTTCAACAATAGTCATATTGAACGGTTGAAACAAGAAAATCAACAGTTGCTTGTCCTCTCTAGCTTAGATGAACTAACTCAATTAGTTAATCGTCGCTACTTTCAAACCTACCTACAAATTGAGTGGCAAAGATCCGCTCGTCAAAGCACTCCCATATCACTGATTTTGTGCGATATTGACTATTTTAAAATTTATAATAAAACTTACGGTAATTCGGCAGGAGATGAGTGCTTACGGCAAATCGCTAATACTATCTGTAACTGCATCAAACACTCACCAAATAATAGTAGTTTTTCATACAGTAAGAGCATGATTTCTTCTACTGCTAGTGCTTTTGTGATTTCCCAGAGAGGAGATTTTAGAGAAGAAAGCAGTAGAGTATTAGTGGCTCGTTACGGTGGTGAAGAATTCGCCATTCTTGCTCAAGTAGAGATTACTGTTGCAATGGACATTGCCGAACATATTCGAGATCAAGTAAAAGCTTTGGGGATTAAGTGTGAGTATCCTAGCATTGGTGGTTTACCTGCTGCTGTTTTAACTGTGAGTTTAGGGGTGGCTAGTGTTATTCCGGCAATAGAAACTGAGCCTGCTACTTTGGTTAATGCTGCCGAGGAAGCACTCTATAAAGCAAAAAGAAAAGGACGCGATCGCGTTGTAGTTTAATGAAAGCGACGGGAAACTCCATCCCCTTATGGGTAGAGCAGGGATAGTTGCCCCGTCGCTTGGGGCATTGGGCATTGGGCATTTTTCAATTTAGTGGGGGTGCAAAAACGCCGATTATTCAGACGCGACTCGAAAATACTCACATCCCTACTCCCTACTCCCTACTCCCTCGTTAATGCTTGATAGCGACCTAAAGCTATTAAAGGAAAGTATTGTTGATACAGATGATACTTGAGATAAAAATGGCAAGGGAAGCCGGTACCTGTAAAGTCCGCCTCAAACCAAGTACCATCAGGCTTTTGAGTTGCCACCAGGTAGCTAATTCCCCGTTCAATCACCTCAAGAGCTAATTTTCCAGTAGCTTCACCTGCTGCGATCAACCCAATTAAGGCCCAAGCAGTTTGAGATGCAGTACTATTTCCTTTGCCTTTGAGACTGGGATCATCATAGCTACGACAAGTTTCACCCCAGCCACCGTCTGGGTTTTGACATCCAAGTAACCAAGTTGCTCCCCGTTCTATACTGAGTTTATGCCTTTGAGGATCAATTAAGGCTAAGGCTGACAAAACGCCACTAGTGCCGTAGATATAATTTACACCCCAACGACCAAACCAACAGCCTTCAGTTTCTTGTTCGCGCAGAAGATAAGTTAGCGATCGCTCTAAACTATCACTATCAATTGACAAATCACAAGCACCAAGCATTTCTAGTACTCTAGCCGTAACATCTGCGGTGTTTGGATCAATCATGGCTTTCAAGTCGCCATAAGGAATAGAGTTGAGCCAATCTTGATCGTTGTCCAAATCAAAAGCAGCCCACCCGCCTGGTTTACACTGCATAGATGCAATCCAGTTTAAAGCACGAGCGATCGCAGCCTGCTTGATTTTTTCATTGGGGAGTTTCGCTAAATGTAGCGCCATCACCACTACAGCCGAGTCGTCTACATCAGGATAAAAGCGATTGTCAAACTCAAAAGCCCAAGCCCCTGGTTTTCCCTGGCGATTTTTGACAGCCCAATCTCCGTAATCCAAAATTTGTTTTTGTAATAACCATTCTCCAGCCTTTACCACAGCCGGATGATCTGGTGCAAAGCCAGATTCTATCAAAGCACGCATCGCCCAAGCTGTATCCCAAACGGGTGAAACACAAGGCTGGACTCGATAGCTATCCTCTGTTTCAATAGCAAAGTTATCAATTGCTTGCAAACCTCGTTCCACAATAGGATCACTTCGGTCATAATCCAGACACCGCAAAGCTAGCATTGAATTCAGCATCGCTGGAATAATGCCGCCCCAGTCGCCTGTAGCTTCTTGGCGCTCTAAAATCCATTTTTCGGCGGCTTTGATGCCTTCTTGACGGAAGGGTACTAAATTCAGGCTTTCTGCCAACTTGAATCCCTGATCAAGGGTGAGGAATAAATCTGTCCAGTCGCCACTTTGGGGTAATTCCCACCGGACTCGATCAATACCTTCAACGTATAGCTCATCTAGGTTGATAGCTGAGTCAGAGAGAAAAACAGGTTTGCGATCGCATACAATCAGTAATGGTACTGTGCTGGAACGTGCCCAACTAGACATCTCGTAGATATTAACAGGGAAAGCTTCGGGCAACAGCATTATCCAAGGTGGTAGCGAGGGAATACCGCGCCAGTTATAGCAGCCAATCAAGGCTAAGTGCAACTTGGTAAAAATTCGAGTTTTGCTGATTCCACCGCGTTGGAGAATAAAACTTTTCGCCCGAATCATCGCCGGATCGCTTGCTGGTACACCTAGCAGCCGCAGTGCCATGTAGGCTTCAACGGAAGTGCTAAGTTCTCCGCCATCACCAAAAAAAAGTTCCCAGCCGCCATGCTCTCGTTGTTCTTGACGCAGATATGCTTCAACTTTGTGCAAAGGTCTGGCTTGGTCTGTTCCCCAAATCTTATGTAAAAGGACGACTTCAGCAGTGATGGTGACATTAGATTCCAACTCTGCCCACCAGTAACCTGCCGAATTTTGAATTGAAAGCAGATATTCTTGGCTAGCTGCGATCGCTTCTGCAATTTGGTTGACTTTTACCCTGTCTTGTGTTTGCATCAAATACTATTTAACCTCAACACCCAACACTAGTTTTGAATCCAGCAATCCGATAAAAAAAATTTTTCCTATATTCAGTAGACATAGTATTCTGTCTGAGTCGCTGAAAATTTGCAATAGGTCATGGATGTAATTGTATTAGGATTGATGCTCTTATCCTTGACAATTTGGTTAGGATTACTGTGTTTTTGGGGACAGTTTTGGCGAACAGACCAGCAATTAGAGATTGGAGAAACTCAGCTACAATCTTTACCTGTGGTTTGTGCGGTGGTTCCGGCGCGTAACGAAGCTGAATTGATACCAACTAGTTTGCGATCGCTCCTTCTCCAAGATTATCCTGGTTCTTTCAACGTGTTTTTGGTAGACGATCGCAGCACAGACCGGACAGCAAATTTTGCCGAAGGGGTGGCACACGCTGTAGGTAAACCTCAGCAATTGCATATTATCACTGGTGAATCACTGCCTCCTGGTTGGTCGGGTAAACTTTGGGCTGTTGAGCAAGGTATAAAGAGCGCTAGTAAATTTGCACCCGATTATTTTTTGCTAACTGACGCAGATATCGAACATGATCCTG
Source organism: Nostoc sp. KVJ20 (assembly GCF_001712795.1). Taxonomy (GTDB): domain Bacteria; phylum Cyanobacteriota; class Cyanobacteriia; order Cyanobacteriales; family Nostocaceae; genus Nostoc. The sequence goes on along the minus strand of NZ_KV757602.1, from coordinate 22,746 downwards.
GTAATCTTCGCCGACTGGTTGCTAAAGCTGTGCAAGAAGATTTAGACCTGGTTTCGGTAATGGTGCGACTCAGATGTGAGAGCTTTTGGGAAAAACTTTTGATTCCAGCTTTCGTCTTTTTCTTCCAGAAACTCTATCCTTTCCGCTGGGTAAATAATCCCAACAATCCCACAGCCGCCGCCGCCGGGGGATCTATTCTGATCGCCCGTGAAGCTTTAGAGCGAATCGGTGGTATTCAAGTGATTCGCCAAGCTCTAATTGATGATTGCGCCCTAGCTCAGGCTGTTAAGAGGAGTGGGGGAGTAGGGAGTAGGGAGTGGGGAGTGGGGGATAAGGGGACAAGCCCAATCTCCAGTCAAGGGCGTATCTGGTTAGGATTGAGTAGCTTGACTCGGAGTTTGCGTCCCTATGACTCGCTGGCGACGATTTGGGATATGGTTGCTCGTACTGCCTATACTCAACTGAATTATTCGCCATTACTACTATTGGGAACTTTAGTAGGAATGCTTCTGATTTATCTAGTTCCACCTGTGTGTTTAATTCTGGGTGCAGTTTGGGGCAATTGGGCGATGTCTGGCGACAAGACGCATTACGTCTACGCACTTACAGGTTTATTAGGATGGCTGTTAATGGCGTTGGCTTATTACCCAACGATCCGCTTTTATAAATGTTCTCCCTGGTTAGCTTTTAGCTTACCTGCGATCGCTTTTCTCTATACCCTGATGACTCTAGACTCAGCACTCCGTCACTGGCAAGGGCGCGGCGGCGCTTGGAAAGGAAGAGTTTATCCCAGTTCTGATAATTTATAATTTGGGCATTGCAGAATAGAAATATGAATTAGTGCGATCGTTATGGAATGTTCAAACAACACATTTTCTAGCTTTTGTCAATATTTCTGTTAATAAAGAAAAGATGTTTATAATGCATAGCTTATAAAGGAAAAAACTGGAATCAAAGTCCCCCAATTTATCAGGGCATTTAGGGGGAATGTAAAATTTTTGATACCGACAAGAGGACTTTTCAAACAACCTCTTAGAGTAAACTCAAGCATGTCAAATAATACTCAAGCCCTCAAGGGAAAAAACGAACTGAATAAGCAAATAAACCAAGTAGAAAAGGTTTTATGGGTAGGAATTGGCTGTAAACGGGGAACTTCATGGCAGTTGATTGATCGGGCAATTGAGGAAGTCTTTCGAGAAAATCAACTTTTTCCAAGTGCGATCGCAGGGATTGCTACCATTGACACAAAAGCCTCGGAAGTTGGCTTAGTAGAATTTTGCCATCTACGCAATCTGCCCCTAAAAACCTTTTCTGCGGAAATCCTTGGCTTTGTCTGTGTCCCTAACCCTGCCACAATTACCAACCTCAAAGTAGGTACACCTAGCGTAGCAGAGGCAGCTGCTATTCTTGCAGCCGCTCAACTCATATCGTTGACTATTTTTCCCTTCACAAAGATAGAGAAATTGTCGGTGAGATTCTTAGTTCCTAAACGAATTTTTCAGCAACAAGGGCAACCAGGAGCGATAACACTAGCTGTTGCCCAAGCTTTAAATATTTAGTAATACAGAATCCAATACTGCTCGGATAAGCATTTTGAACTCGGAATTGGGTTTGGGGAAAAGGTTAAAGGGTAAAAGTTAAAGGTTTTTTCTTTCCCCTTACCCCTTACCCTTTTCCCCAAAACCCGACAAGTATTGTTACAGAATCTCACTAATTTTCTAGGTAACAACTCTCAAAAAATAGTTAATTATGCTAGAAACAATTGCTAGCACAATTGAACCTAACAAAGCAGGTAAAAAGCCCTGAATCTCAAAACCAGTACCAGGAGTTAAGGCACTTGCCAGCCAAAGAGTTAAGGCGTTGATCACTAATGTAAATAAACCAAAGGTGAGTAAGGTAATTGGAAACGTCAAAATCCGCAAAATTGGTCTAATAAATGCATTAACCAGACCAATAATAAGGGCAGCGACCAAGGCAGTCACAAAATTCTTGATAAGGAATCCCGGAACGATATTAGCAGTAAGAAATAACGCCACCGCAGTACCGAGCCAAGTTAATAAAAAGTGTTGCATAAGTTTGTGTAGAGGAATTAGCAGTAAGTTTAATTAATTTCACTATTGCCAGTTGTGATCCATAACACTATCAGGTGTCGCTGTACTTGACTCCTAAAGTTGCCATTATTTTTTATCAGCCTAAAAGCAATTTGACTACTCCCCCGAATGAATTTGGGGGATTCTAAAAGGATGCTACGCGACGGGTTAAAACCACATCGCTCGGCTTCTTTTTAGCTGTCACCCAGATACAGATCCGGGTGGGGTGAGTCAAAGCACCCCTAGACACTCCACTTAAATCAAGTCCAAGTGTTGTGCTTACTTTGCGGATGATGTTGGCAGCACCATTACAATCTGCATTGATGTACCAGTTCATTGCTGTTCTAAACAGTCCACGCTTTATTCTGCGACCAGAAGATTTCCAGCTATCGGGTTTTTCACCGTGTTTTGGGAGTGTATCAGCATCTACAAACGATGCAGCAGAGGTGTTTGCTTCTTCTGTTTCTACAAACTCAATGCTGTACTGTTGGCATAGTTGCTCAATTCGCCCTTTGAGTCTAGCAGTTGGGATTTGAACAAATTGTTGATTGCGTTTCTTTCCTAAATTAATCTCTTGTTTGATACCTTGCCCCCATCCAAAAATAACTCTACCAATGCGATTATCTAGACAGTGGTTAATAACAATTCTTCCCACTTTATTGATAGCATCTCTGATTTGGCGGTTACGCTTCTCGGTGATGGTGGCAAGTTTATTAGACCAAAACCCTTGAGATTTATTTTCTTTAATCGTCGCTACTTGTTTGTTATACCAACGATTTAAGCTTTTAATGTGTTTGCCATCAACAATGAAACTTGTACCCACGTTAGAAAGGCAGGTTAACCAGTTGTTTAGTCCGTGGTCAATACCCAGTACATTGCTTTTATCCACATCTGGTTTTACCGTAGTAGTTTTGTAAACAAACTCCGCATAAAAACAACGGTTTTTAGGTAGAATTCTTACCTTTTTAATATCCTCAAATCTTAAATTTGACGGCATTGGTAGAGAGAAAGAATCTAGCTTAAACCAAGCTTTTACTTGAGAGCCGAGAGGTATTCTAACCTGTCCATCATTTAGCTTTAGTGCTTGTTTTGGATAACTAACTAGATTAAAACCATTCTTTCTGTACTTTGGTGGTCTAGGTTTATCTGCTAACTCACCACGATTGTACAAAGCATTAAGCTGTTTAAATGATGCAAAGGACTCATACACAGAATGACACAATTGTTGTGCTGCCTGAGAGTAGAGTGTTTGGAAATGACGATTTGATTTCATTTCGCTATCTAGCTCAAACTTGGTTATATAGCGTTTGGCCTTAAACCATATTTGACGAGCATAGTAGACGGCACAATTTGATAGTTTGTTTGCTTCAGAACAGATAAACTCTAAAATCGCTTTTAAGTCTTTATCCACATGAATCAAAACTTGTTGACAACCGTACAAATAAATCACCCCCTTAGTATTATTAATTATCTCATTGCTTGCACCTTTACAATGTTAAGATTACGTGGGAAATGCGGGATAAATCCCGCCGGGTCGCATTTCATCCCCGCATCTATTGCACGAAACACGCAACTGCGTTGCTGTTTCTCAGGGGCTTTCATGCTCTCGTTTAGTTTCTGGTAATTTTTCAGTGTTGCCAAGAGAGATACTTTTAATCAGTGTATCTTTATCGTATTGCAGGATGTACCGCAGTGAATTCATAAAAAATGGTGTGAATCCCAAAATCCCTACAGATGTTTCTCAGTTTAGAGAAACCTCTGTAGGGATTTCCAAAAAATAAATTATCCAGTTTTGTCCGATGGGCATCTTGCCCGTATCTTTAGTTACTAGTGAGTGAGATGCCAATACGGTTCGGTTAAGGCTTTTTGATGAAAATTTTAGATCACAAAAATTCGATAATTTATCACAAAGACGCGATAAATCGCCGTCTCTACAAAAGACCTATTATTGTAGAGACGGCGATTCATCGCGTCTTTTGCCTTAACCGAACCGTATTGAGTGAGATGCTACCTGTAGCAAGTAGGGATACGGTTAACGCCGCAAAAGAACCTCCCAGGTAGAGCCACCAACTACGCCGTCAGCTTCTAAACCATAGCGCTTTTGTGCAGCTTTTACAGCGGTTTCTGTTGTCACGCCAAAATCTCCATCGGCATCGCCTTTCAAGAAACCAAGCTTTTTCAGTTGTTGTTGCAACTTTACAACTTCAGAACCACGTAATCCTATACGCAAAATTGGCAATCCTTCGGAGGTGTATTGAATACCAGGGGTTCGCTTGGTAGTTGTGTTTGACTGAGTTCGAGTAGTTGATGTAGTACGATTTGGCGTTTTTTGTGTGCTTGAAGTTGTAGTTTTTCTTGGGGTGGCAGGTCTTGGTTCAGGGCTAGTTGTAGCTGGTCTTACAGCTTGTCTTGGGGTAGCAGGTCTTGGTTCAGGGCTAGTTGTAGCTGGTCTTACAGCTTGTCTTGGAGTCGCAGGTCTTGGTTCAGGGCTAGTCGCAACTTGTGTTACAGCTTGCCTAGGGGGATTGGGGTTAGGATTTGCAACATTGGTGAGGTTGCTAGCTTGGGTTGGGACAGGAAAATTTGTAGCTGAGTTAAATCTTGGCTGGGATGAAGGGACTGTTGATGTTACTACTGGTTCTCTAGGAAAAAGTCGTTGCCAAGTGCTGGCATCAACAATACCATCTGGATTCAAGCCCGCTGCTTGTTTAAACCGGGAAACAGCGCTGGCTGTATTCTCACTATATGTACCATCTACAGCACCAGAGTAAAAACCCAAAAGTTTTAGAGCTGCTTGAAGTTCAGCCACACGTTCGCCTTGACTGCCAACTTTGAGGCTAGGGCGGTTGATGCTATTTCCAGGATTTACTTGGGCAATTTTTTGTGGTGCTGCTATTGATACTAGAGTCGTTGAGGTAATAAGCAGAGGCGTAGCGGAGAACAAGAATATTTTAATGGCTGATAAAGATTTAGACCTCTTTGGCCACCAATCTTTTTGCCGTTTTTCCATTCTACAGCGGTTTACAGTTGGGTCTAGTAATTTTAAGTAACTCAAAATACTTGCTGTCAGGCTGCTTTGCATGGAATTTACTCCCAGAATATTCTCATGCTAATGGTACAGCCGCTTGGTCTAAAAAACAGCTGCTTCATTTTACAATGTCTCCGCTAGGCTACGCGCATAATCCCATAGGCTTGCTCTCTAACCTTTCTCAAAAAGCAGGGAATCAGAATTCAGGAGTCAGGAATCAGAATTCAGGAGTCAGAATTCAGAATTCAGAATTCAGTTGGGTATTCTGTACGAGTGGCAGATAGTGGCGGCGGCAAGTAAGTATTTTCAAGTCGCGTCTTTATTCTGACCGGAGCTAACGGAAACGTCTCCGGCTCCGCTCCTGAATTCTGACTCCTGAATTCTTCTTCAAGCGATCGCCTCATTAATTGCTTCTTCTTGACCAACTAAAGACAAGTAAGGCTCTTTTAAATATTTACAAGCTGCGGCGATCGCATCCTGGGCACTCACCGCCGCAATCAATTCTTGAAATCTGGTGTCAAAATCAATTCCTAATCCCAAAATTTCATACCAGCCGTATATTTGAGCAATTTGCCCGTTTGTTTGTTTCCCCAAGGCATATTGCCCCAGAATCTTATTTTTCGCAGCTTGCAGGGCACTTTCAGATATTTCATCGGTAGACAATAAATCTACTTCTGTACGTAGTCCCTCTAGGGCGATGCTGGTATTCTCTGGTGCTGTACCCATGTAAACTACAAATGAGGCTGGAAATAGCCTTGTGGAGTAAAAGGCGGATACTTCGTAAGCTAAACCGCGTTTTTCCCGTAATTCCACAAACAAGCGGCTAGAAAGCCCATTTCCCAAGTAGGTACACAGCAACTTCAGGGCGGCGTAGTCAACAGAATTCACCGATGTTCCCAAATAACCAAGCATCACGATTGATTGTTGTGTCTGTATTGGCTTTAGTTTTACCTGCGGTTCTATCTTAATCTCAGGTAAATTCAGTATTGGTAATGCCTGAGATGGGGATTGCCAATCACCAAAAACTTCTTCCACCAACGCTGTTGCATCTGTGGGTGTGACTCTACCAGCAATGCTAATTACTACATTATCTGGGCGGAAATAAGTTTGATGATACTCCACTAAATCTGCACGAGTTAAGCTACTCATGGTGGATTCATCTCCCAGTACCGACATAGAGTAGGGATGATTTTGGTACATTACATGCCGCATTTGTTCAAAGGCGACATTGAAGGGTTGCTCTTTTTGGGAACGAATATCTTGGAGTGCTAAACGCCGTTCTAGTTCCACTTGAGTTTCGGGAAAAGTTGGCGATCGCAAAATCCGCCCTGCCAATGCTAAAATTTCCGCAAAATCAGATGTTACGGTTTTGAAAGATAGCAAAAAATAATCAGTGCCAGCATCGGCACTCAAACTCGCCCCTACAGATTCCACTATTTCTGCAATTTCCAAGCTAGAAAGTCCATCGCATCCTTTTGTCATCACTGCCGATAACAAATGCGCCAACCCTGCTTGCTCCCGGTTTTCATTACAACTACCGGCACGCACAAAGATTCGCGCTGCAATAATGTCCGCAGCCGGATTTTCTGCCACCAGCACGACAATGCCATTGTTCAATACGGTGCGATGCATAGGCGATTTTTGCAGCAAGGTTGTCATTTATTATTTGTCCTTTGTCATTTGTCATTGGTCATTGGTCATTTGTCATTGGTCATTTGTCATTTGTCAAAAACTAATGCCCCATGCCCTATGCCCAATGCCCTATGCCCAATACTTAACACGGTTTAAGTACAGTAACCGCGAAATTCTCCGGCGAGAGATACTGTTTAGCTAATTTTTGCAGTTCTTTGGCATCAAAAGACTGAATCTGTTGGGGATATGTCACAGCTAATTCGGCTTGGGCGATGGTATTGTAATATCCATAAAGCCCTGTAAGTTGATTTGGCGTTTCGGTAGAAAAAGCATACTCGTTACATAGCAACCTGCGTGTGCGGGCAAGTTCTTGTTCGCTAATTCCTTTAGTCTGCAAATCATCCAAATGAGCGCAAATTAAAGACTCAACTTCCTCCAGATTTTCTGGTTCTAACCAGGCAGTAATTGTAAATAAACTTGATTCCCGTTGTAGAGAAAAACTACTGCAAATTCCCTGTACCAATTGCAAATCTTCGCGCAAATCGCGCACTAAACGCGAAGTCCGCCCTTCTGCCAATAATACCGACAACAAATCTAAACCATAGCCAGTACGTATATCTTCTACTCCTGGTACAAGCCACGCCATCAATAATCGCGCTTGCTCTATGCGTGGTAAACACAGTTCTTGACGGTGAATTCCTGTTATTACTGGCTTTGCCACTTTCTCAAACTGCGGACAATTTGAGCGTTCGGCAAAATCAGCAAATGAATGATTTACCATTTCCAAAGCTGGTTTTTGGGATATACCTCCAGCAATCACCACCGTCATGTTTTCAGGCTGATAGTGGGCGTGGTGAAAACAGCGCATTGCTTCTGGTGATTGCTGCATCAGTTCTTGCTCAGTACCCAGCACCGAACGTCCGTAAGGGTGATGGGGATAGATGCTTTGAATCAGCGCTTGAAATCCTATCCAGTCGGAATCGTCCTGACAAGAGCGAATTTCCTCTAGTACCACATCCCGTTCGCGGCTAAATTCATCTTCTGGAATTGCCGCATTCAGCAGGAGTTCTCCCAAGTAGGGCAGAGTATCTTTTAAATAAGGGGCGGCTGTGGTAAGTGAATAATGAGCATAATCATAGCTTGTTGCTGCATTACTCACGCCACCCCGGTTTTCCACTTTGGAATCAAACATCCCAGGGGGTAGTGTCGCCGTACCTTTAAAAATCATGTGTTCTAAAAAGTGCGCCATGCCAAACCACGGTTTTGGCTCTAGGCTGGCTCCAGCACGCACCCAAACATCTGCCACAACTACGGGAGTGGTGGGAATTTCTTGATGAATAAAAGTTAAACCACTCTCTAGTCGGAAGACTGAGGCTGGAAATACAGTATTAGTTAGTTGTTTTAACAATTTTTGTAGCTTTAACCACAATTCGACGCAATTGTGTCATCTTAACTCTGAACGATACCTAATTTAGAATCAAGTTATACAGATTTGGAAAATTATGCGATCGCTGTTCTCTGCACTACCGAAAAATTAGAAGTCTTATGCATTGAGACAAAAATCGCAAATTAGTTAAAATACTGGAATCTCAATGACAAATTCTGTTCCTTCACCAAGTACAGAATTGCAACTCAACCGCCCATTATGGGTTTCCTCGACAATCTGACGAGCGATCGCTAATCCTAATCCTGTTCCTTTCCCAACTTCTTTTGTTGTAAATAGGTGGTCAAATATCCGCGTTCTAACCTCTTCTGACATCCCCTGACCGTTATCTTTGATCCTAATTGCTACCATGTTTTGCTCACTGGATACTTCGGTCTGAATCAATATTTGGTGATGATTGTCTTGCGCTTGGGCAAAAGAAAGCCCTTCACAGGATGTATCTAAGGCATCAATGGCATTAGCGAGGATGTTCATAAATACTTGATTTAGCTGTCCTAAAAAGCACTTGACCAGTGGTAATTTTCCGTATTCGGTGATAACTTCAATTGCTGGACGTTTTTCGTTAGCTTTGAGGCGATACTTCAAAATTAACAGCGTACTCTCAATCCCTTCATGGAGGTTACAAGCAACTTTTTCGGTTGTATCGGCTCTGGAGAAGGTGCGGAGACTGATACTAATATCTTTGATCCTTTCTGAAGCCACCTTCATTGAGCCTACTAGCTTTGGTAAGTCTTCAGTCAAGAATTCTAGGTCAATTTCTTCGCCATGCTCAATGACTGCGATCGCCGGATTGGGATGATGTTGTTGGTAGGATTGGATATGAGCAAGCAAGTCTTGGATATAATCTTCGGCATTGTTGAGGCTGCCTTTGAGAAATCCAATCGGATTATTAATTTCATGTGCCACCCCAGCAACCAAATTACCCAAGGTTGCCATTTTTTCATTTTGCACCATTTGTAATTGGGCTTGTTGGAAATTTTGCAGCGCTTCTTCTAAATCCTGAGATTTTTGCCGTAAATCAGCTTCAGACTCTTTTAGTGCGACTTCAGCAAGTTTGCGTTCGCTAATATCTATGATTACGCCATCCCATATAATTGAGCCATCAGCTTGTCGCTCTGGTTGGGATGCACCTTGAAGCCATTTTACGGTTCCTGAAGATGTGATAATTCGCCATTCGTGTCGAAATGGTGTGATGTTTTCAGCAGAGTAGATTATTGCCTGTTGAATGCTGGCAAAATCATCTGGGTGTTCCATAGAACGAAGACTCTGCCTTCCTGTCATTATTTCCTCTGCTGTCACCTCATAAAGGTTGTAGCAGCCAGAACTGACGTAGGGCATTGAAACTGAACCGTCAGCATTTAAACATAGTTGGTAAATTGCCCCAGGAATATTATCAGCGAGTTTCTGGAAGCGGGCTTCGCTAGCACGAAGTTGAGTGAGCGATCGCTCTAACTCTTGGGCATAATTTTGAGATTCTTGATAAAGACGGGCATTTTCTAGAGAGATAGCAGCTTGAGTGCATAGCAGTTGGATTACTTCGGTGCGATCGCTTGTAAATGCACCAATTGTCAGGGGATTTTCGAGATATAGCAGCCCGATGAGTTTACCTTGATTTAACATCGGCGTACACAACACACTCTTAGGTTGTTGCTGTATGAAATATGAGTCGGCGATAAAATCAGTTTGTGCGGTTGCATCATCCAGCACAACAGTTTTTAAGCTGCGTTTGACATAGTTTAGCAGTGTAATGGGAATGCCTTCACTGGTTGACAATGGTGCAGATACCAGACTGACTCCTTCGTTGATGGTGGCTACAGCTTCAACCACTAAGTTGTTTTTTTGGAGTACAAGTAATGCAGCTTTTTGTGCCCCAGCATTTTCCATCACCACTTGCAAAAGGGTAGTGAGTAATTGCTCTAATTGAATTTCACTGGAAAGAACTTGTGCGGCTTTAAAGATGGTGGCAAAATCGAGGGCTTCCGAGATACTGCTGCTAGAAAGATTTGTGTGGATGGTTTGATGTGGAAATGATGATGCATCGACGGTTGAACTCAGTTGCAAGCGATGATGCTGCCCTTGTAAGATGGGAGCCAGGAGTCGAGGATAGCGTTTTTCTAAGTCTTCAGTTTTGGCTTTAGCGCCCCAACGAGCATAGCAGTAATAAGCTTCTTGCATATAAACTTGGGCGATTTTTTCTTTGCCCCAGTCGAGATAGAACTTGGCAGCTAGTTCATTGCTCAAGGCTTCTTCTTGGATATATTCGTTTTCTTTCGCTAGAGTTATGGCGCGATCGTACAATTCTATTGCTGCTATTTTTTCGCCCAAAACTCGATGGCGTTCTGCTTCCACCAAATCAAATTTGTGCTGGAAATTCATCGGTGCAAGTTTGGCTCGAAACTGCAATTTTTCTTGATTTTCGCCAACCTTCAAAAGTAATTGCTCCTGTTGAGATGGTTCAGCCGTTGGATAGATAGCCAACCGAGATAAAGAATCGTAATAGTAGAAAACAGTCACAGATAGCATTCCTGCGCCACCATTGAGGTATTGCTCTCCCTGATTTCCACTCTCAACTGCCGCCGAAAAATTCTCAAACAAATAACTGAGTGTTAACTTACTTAAGAAAAATATATGGAGTGTTAATTCATCCTTTTCTTGGAGGAGCGCAGATAAGAGTTCTTCTTGACAATCTTCACCAATCAGGGAGTCTGGATAGTCGCTATATTCAGTGAGATTTTTAATGGTTTGAGAAACGATATTAGACCAATTTAATAAGCGTTGATTTTGGACATAATTAGACTCGTAAGCTTTGATATCTGCTAAGATAATTTCCAAAACTTCTGTGCCACTTAAATAGACATAGAATAACTTAAAAATCATCGATGCCAGCACATGAAAAAAATCGCCTGTCTCTAATCCAAAAGTATGGGATTCCTGTAATAACCTAATTGAGGTGCGAATATGTTGTTGATTAAATTGATTCAATGCACCCACCTTAAATAGAGTCATGCTTTGAACAGATTTTGCTTGAAGTCTATCCACAAGCATTAAACCTAGCTGGCCAAATTCGTAGCCTGATTCGAGTTGGTTACAAATATTAAGTACAATTCCAAAATCTGCATATCCTGGTGCAGAAAGTGGTGCATTGCCGTATTTAAGAGATAAATTCACCTCTTCGCAAGCAATAATTGGGAACAGATAAGGGGCCGTTTGGTGGATGGCGGGAGCAATGCTAGCCATAATCCGCAAAGCAACCAAAGCTTTGGTATCATTCATCAATGGCAAATCAACTAAGCCCTCAATACTTCTGCCAGCCAAGGTAGAGAGGGTGTTGACTACAGATTGCTGAATGTCTGGAGGTGTTACTGATTCAGGTAATGTTACCCCAAGTTGAGCGAGAAGTTCACGCCCAATTGCGATCGCTTTGAATGATTGATTCCGCACCTGATAAGCTTGGAGTTGCACTTCATAAACTTTCACTCTATCCAGTAAGGTGGTTGTTTTTTCAATCACGACCTGAACAAGAGATTCCATTTGCTCAAATTCATTGTTGAGAAAAGCAGCTTCGGCAGCTTCTTGGTATAAACTTCGAGTCAATTCATAGGCGATTTCCCAACTATTAATCGGTAGCAGTTGCATTCCAGAATAGAAGTAATGAATTGCTGCACCATAAGCGGTAGCTTCTTTCGCTTTTCGACCGGCATTCAGATTTAACTGAGCTAATTGTTGACGTTCAGCCGGTTGGGTAATTAGCAGTATTCCTCGATTTAACTGACTGACAAGCTCAAAAATTCGCTCCTCTTGCTGAGACTCAGAGGTATTTTGCAAGAGTAATTGACCAATTTTAAGATGGGTAAATTGTTTCTCTGCATCTGGAATTAGAGAGTAAGCCGCTTGCTGCACGCGATCGTGTAAAAATTTGTAGATAGGGACTTGAAAATTAGAATTTAATGGGTTTGAGTCAGAGTTGTTATCACCATCTTGAAAAAATTTATAAACTTCACTAGTAGGTAAAACTAACCCTTCTTGTAAAGCTTTCCATAAAGATGCTGCCGTTTCGGTTTCCGATTGTTCAGAAACAATTGCTAAGGTTCGCAAATCAAACTGGTTGCCAATACATGCAGCTAATTTCAACACATTTTGCGTTGCTGCTGGCAACTTTTGCAACTGTAGCGCTAAGAATTCTACAACATCATCGGTAAGGGCAAGTGCTTTGACAGCAACAATATCACATTGCCAGTAACCTCGATCGCAATTAAAAGTAATCAGTCCATCTTCATATAATATTTTGAGAAAGTGTGTTGCAAAAAAGGGATTTCCTTGAGTTTTTTGATAGACGAGTTCCGTTAGAGGTTTGGCAATTTTATCTGAACAACTCAAGGTATCAACCAGCAATTGATTTAAACTAGCTTTACTAAACGGGGCTAAAGTAATGCTGTGAATCGTCGCATTGGCTTTGCGAATCTCCGCTAAAGTCAACATCAACTGATGCGCGGTAGATACTTCATTATCTCGATAAGCCCCAATTAAAAGTAAAGCTCCACTTCCTAACTCGCTCATCAACAACTGCATTAATTTCAGTGAAGCAGAATCAGCCCACTGCAAATCATCGAGAAAAATTACTAATGGATGTTCTTTGGTGGTAAATACCTGAATGAACTTTTGAAAGAGTAAATTGAAGCGATTCTGGGCTGCACTTGGTGAAAGTTCCGTTGCAGGTGGTTGTTGACCAATAATTTGTTCTAATTCGGGAATTACCTCAAGAATAACTTGCCCCTCATCCCCCAGCACTTGTAAAATTTTATTTTTCCAAGTTGACAATTGGACATCACTTTCACTTAGTAATTGTCCCATTAAGTCTCGAAACGCCAGCACAAAAGCGGAGAAGGGAATATTCCGATTAAATTGGTCAAATTTGCCTTTGATGAAGTAGCCCCGTTGCCGGACAATAGGTTTATGAACCTCGTTAACTAAAGCAGTTTTACCAATACCAGAAAAACCAGCCACCAGCATTAATTCTGTTTGGTTGTTGGTAACGCGGTCAAATGCTTTTAGCAGAGTTTCAACTTCATGCTCACGCCCATAGAGTTTTTCTGGGATAATAAAGCGATCGCACACATCCCGTTGAGCAATTGGGAAACTGACAATTTTCCCCGTCTCTTTGAGTTGATGTAAACAATTTTCTAAATCATATTTTAGCCCAAATGCGCTCTGATAGCGGTCTTCGGCATTTTTCGCCATCAATTTGCTAACAATAGATGAGAGTACAGGCGCAATTTGTGGATTAATCTCATGTACTAAAGGCGGAAGTTTGGCAATATGACAATGTATCAATTCCATCGATTCGTGCGATTGAAATGGTAATTGCCCTGTTAGTAATTCGTAAAAAGTTACACCCAGAGAATAAAAATCAGTCCGGTAATCAATCCCCCGATTCATTCGTCCAGTTTGCTCTGGAGACAAATAGCCAAGCGTCCCTTCAAGTACATTAGGACTCATGAGGCTTTGAGTTTCTCGTGGCAACAGAGATGCAATACTAAAATCTATTAACTTAACTTGTTTAGTTTCTGGATTAATTAAAATATTGGCAGGTTTAATATCTTTGTGAATGATCCGATGACGAATTAGAATATCTAATGTATTGCACAGTGCGATCGCAATTTGTAAAAACTCCATCAGAGATTCTACCCTTCCCCCCACTCCCCATTCTTTAAGAGAAATTCCCCCAAAGTCTTCCATCACTAACGCATAACCATTCTGATAGGGTTCCAGACTGTAGGTTTGGATGATTCCAGGTAGATTCAAATTTTTGGCGATGGTGAACTGATTGCGAAACTGTACCAATTCGCTGAAGCTGGGATAAGCAGTTTTCATCAGCTTAATCACCACAGATTTTTGGTCAGTTTCTCGATTAGCGCGATAAACCAAGGTTCGAGAACCGTTGTAGAGTTCTTTGCTAACGTGATATCCGGGAATGCTGACCATAGGGCTTAATTCTTGAAACCTCAGTATTTAGGTTTCCCAAAAACATGGTAATCTTTACTGTCAGTTCGCTTATTTGAAACTGATTTAATTGAAGAAGAATAGAGAATACAGAATTCAGAATTCAGAATAAAGACGCTACGCTCGAATACTTGCTCTAAGCGTTCGCGCAGCGTCTCCAAGAGTTGCCATGCCGAAGGCATTGCCTCTCATACTACGTAGAAAGCAAGCTACGCGTTAGCATCTCCGAAGGAGAAGAGAAGGCTTTACGCTGCGCTATCCGCTTTTTCGGTCAGAATAAATTCTGAATTCTGAATTCTGAATTCTGAATTCTGACTCCTGACTCCTGACTCCTGAATTCTGTTCCATTATTAAAGCTCCCAAATTCTAACTGATTTTGGGAGCAAATAATTTTAAGTTCACCGCGACGCCGTTTTACCTAAGTTTATGACCTGGGTTTATCCAGGTGGGAACCTAAATTCCTCGTTTAAAGTTTCCGGGTACATGCCCGGTATACTGCCACGAGAACAGTTGATTCCCTTGTCATTAAAGGCATAGATCAAAAAACTTGATGGCAGTCACCAACGTCGTAGTGCAACTCACTCATTATAGCTTTTCAAAAGATGTTGTGTGTTCAACATCGAAAGTTTCTGCTCAATTTACCTGGGATACCAGATAGATTCTATGCTGTGGGCGATGTCGTTGGCGTATGCAGTCGGCGATTCTTGATTTTTATTATCCAGCAAAACAGTTACATGTCCCAACTTTCGCCCAGGACGTGATTCTGTCTTCCCATACCAGTGAACGTGCGCCTGGGGAATTGCTGCTATTTGTTGGCGTTGGCTTTGGTAGTCGCTGTGAGAATTTTCATACCCCAACAGGTTAACCATTACAGCACCAGCGCACTGTAAAGATGGATTCCCTAAAGGTAAACCACAAACGGCTCTCAGGTGTTGCTCAAACTGAGAAGTTTCGCAAGCGTCAAGAGAAAAATGCCCAGAATTGTGGGTACGAGGGGCGATTTCATTTACCATAATTTTGCCATCAGCACTGAGAAATAGCTCAATTCCAAAAATTCCTACTACTTCTAGGCTATTTAATAGAGTATGTGCGATCGCTTGAATTTCTGCTACTTGATTGGGTGTAATCTCGGCTGGCGCAATCACCCGCCGACATACTTGTTGTTCTTGTTGGGTTTCCACTACTGGATAAGTGACAATTTCTCCCTCTACAGAACGAGCTGCAATTATTGCTAGTTCTCTTTCAAAGGGGACAAATTCTTCTAACAAAAAAAGTGAGTGATTGAAAGTTTTTGTTGTGCTTTCATCACTTAACTTTTGTTCTAAAGTAGCAAAATCCTGAATTATGAAAGTACCTTGACCATCATAACCATGACGGCGGGATTTCAAAACTACTGGGAAACCTAGATATTCTATTTTTGATTGGAGATTTTCTACCTCCTCAAGGGCGAAAAATTGAGGAACTGGTAAGCCCAAATCCCGTAAATAGCAACGCTGATGATATTTATCTAAAAGAGGAGCTAAAGCTTCTAATCTCGGACGGAAACAAACACCTTGCTGTCCTAAAATAGATAAAGCTTGCAGATTAACAAATTCGTTTTCAAAGGTGATAACATCGCATTTGTTAGCTAATATTTCCGTAGCACTTGCATCATCAACTGGCGCGAAAATAGTTTCCTGAGCGATTGACACGGCCGGGTCGTGAACGCTTGGAGTTTGTACTACTAATTCTACTCCTAGCTTTTGTGCTGCATCTGCCATCATCCAGGCTAGTTGTCCGCCACCAATTACACCAACACGTTTCATTGACATCCTAGAGAATCACGAGTTTGCACGCCTGTTTTGGAATTCACACCACTGGCTTTTTCGCACAGTTCTTTGATTTGTGCCCTATCCAAAATTGCATCTGTAAAATCTGCACCGTCTATATTTACATCATTAAAGATGGCGCGGAGCAAAAGAGCTTCTTTGAAAACTGCATCGCTCAAATCTGCCTTAGTCAAGTTTACCTGATCGACCATTGCATTCGTTAAATCCGCTCCGTGGAGATTTGCTTTTGTCATCACCGAAGCGCTCATGACTGCTCCTCGTAAGTCAGCGTTAGAAAAGTTAGCCAGTTCCATATTGGCGTTAGAAAACTCCGCTGCTTGCAAGCTTTCACCAGAAAAATCGCGTCTTGACAACTCTGCATTGCTAAATGAAAGGGGATGAGTCCAGTCTACTGCCAATGCGGGATCAGCCACGCACCAGATAATAATTCCGAGAAGGAACGCCAACCCTTGGCGCCAAAACATATCGAGAGCTAATTTGGTGTCTAATCGCTGCATTTTATTACCGCATTTGAATATTAGTAAGACTGGATCATCCTAATTGAGACTCGCAGCCTGACTACTGGACTTGGAGAACTTCTATTTCCGTTGCTTAATATTTTGTAACGCAAAAAGAGCATCAGCTTCTCACCTTGAGCAAAATTATCCCTGCTACTTGAGGTAGAGAGCGGCAATCTGCGATCGCACTAAAATTAAATATCACGACAATAGATCGCAATGACTAAGTATAAGTTACCTGTCACATCAAGCAAGTTTTAGCAAAACATAGACGGGGAGCATAATCTATCACTTTTGATGCAGATAAAATTTGAGATTCCTAACTCTAAAGGAATAGTTTAGCTGGATAAAGCAATCCTTATGACTAGCTATAGGACTCATATTTGATTTCTGAAAAAACTCAGTACAACTAAGAAGCCTTCTTGACTGTTGCCTGTTGCCTATTGCCTATTGCCTGTCTACGCAAATTCGTTCAGAAATCAAAGCGGATTCCTATATGTCTACAACTTGTTGATTTGTTCACAATTCTTCATTCTTAGATTTGAATTTCAGGATATAAAGAGTTTTATTGAGCAGTAATACTCACCAACTTATTTACGTTTCTTGACTTTCAATTTCTCAAGTAAAGTTTATTGTCTTTTAAATTCAACAGACCCGATCAACTGTTAGTCTTTTAATTAATGAAAGCAAGGTTTGAGCGTAATCATAAGCGTCTCAATTGCTTAACAAAGCTTAAAGGTTGGATAATTAGCGTTAATTTTATAGCGATTAATTAGTTCTTCAGGAATCTCCAAGAGTTTACATTCACCAAGTACACAACTTCCACAAACCAAACTCCGAAACCCGATGATGAATCATTACTCACTTCAATGGATTGAGGCATGGTGCCAAGAAAATGGCTGGACAGATTTATTTGTCGAACGACGTAACAACTTCTGGGCTTTCCCTCCGGGTGGGGTAATGCCAGAACCAATCCCAGTTCATGTTCTTAGATTGATTAAAGCCGAAAAAGGACTGACTATTGAAGAACGACTGTGGTCGATGTCAGCAGTAATTGGCACAATCCTAGCTATTCTTTTTACCTTTTGGTTTCAGTCGCCGATGCCATTAGTTTTAGCTTTCGCTTTGAACGCCGTTACGGTGGCTCAATTTGAACTTGAAGATGCCTAAATTATTATTTTTGGCTTTGCGATTAAAAACTGCTCTTGTCTAATTTTAGTAAGAGCAGTTTTTAATTTTTAAGAAGAAAGAATTCAGGAGTCAGGAGTCAGAATGGGCTAAAGGCCCCGCTACCGCTGCAAAGAAACAAGCTACGCGCTGCGCAAACGTAGAGAGCATCTGAATTCTGAATCCTAACTTCTGAATTCTGAATTCTGAATCCTGAATTCTTACTCAATGATTTGTATAGCAGCCTTCTAGTCTATTAGGACATAACAATTAGAAATAACTAACATCCATCTAAGAGCAGCTAGCAGGTAAAGCTACCTTGGCGTGTTTGTTAACGTAGTCCACAAATAATTCCTTCAATCGGGGACTAACGCCAGCATGTTCAAAGAATCCAAAGCCGAGATTTCTTGCTTTTGCTAAGGTTTCTTCTGGCGTTAATCCTTCCTGGATAGCGATACTCAACAACGCAATTCCAGTCGATCGCATCCCGGCGGCACAATGCACAACCGCTGGTTTCGGGATTTGTTCGAGTGTCGTGAGGATTTTGGTAATCACCTCTTCATTTAAATTTTTCAGATCCACCTTGAGTGGAACATTTTGATAATACAGCCCCAATGCTTCCGCGACTTTTTGCTCATCCTTAGAAAATCCTAGTTCATCAGGCGATCGCAAATTGAGAACAGACTTAAAACCCTCTTGGATAGCTTGCTCAAGCTGTTTTGGTATAACTTGTCCTGTTGTTGTCAAGTTTTCGTTAATTTGTATGGCGTTGATCACATTCACTCCTTCTAACTTTCTAATCTCTTCCAGCTTGGTAAATACTCTAAGGGAGCAAGCTTTGAGAAGATATTCAAATAAAAACGGCAAAATTAGCCAGATATCAAAAGATATTGCCTGATTACTTCAAAATCTGTCTTTTGAAGTAGGTTATTTTATTGCTTTATCCATAATATACGGTTTATCGATAGTATTAGTGGTGATTAGGACTTATTATACTTTTTGTCGATACAATTACCGTAGACTATATTTCAGGAGTTATACAATTAGGCGAGTTGGAGAAGCAAATAGAAGAAATTTCTTCTCTATCCATTGGTAATGCCAAGATGTAAGTTCATACAAAATTGGTATTAGCTCGTCTTCCGCTTTAGGCTTGCCGCATTCCCGCGCTATCATCTGAGAAAGATAAAACTGTTGTGATCATGGGGAGGTCTTTCTCACTTCAGGAGTTCCAACAACGAAATCATCCCGTAGGATAGACAGGCAAGAACCCTGCTTGTTGAAGAAAGCAGGAGGCAAAAGGCAGAGGGCAGAAGGTTCAATGTTTTGTAGGGGATTCAACACCGTACTTAATTGGGGCCACAAAACAAGAAAATTTGGTGGGGTCTTAAACCCAAGTTCGGTTTGGTCACGGGCAGAGAGCAGAAAACAGCATTCCTTCTGCCTCCTGCCTTCTGCCCTCTGCCTTTCTTGATAAAAATATGGGAAAATTTTTGGGAAATCCCTCAAAACTCAGGACTCGCTACTTATCTGCTCACTCAGGACTCAGGACTCTTTATGTTAGCAGGCACAATTTTGCAGGATGGAAAATATACCCTAATTCAAGAAATAGGGCGGGGTGGCTTTGGCATTACCTTTAAAGCTACGCATCACTACTTGGGTCAGGAGGTGGTGATGAAAACCATCAATGAACGGCTGCGACAACATCCTGATTTTGCGAAATTCGAGCGCCAATTCCAAGATGAAGCCAGACGATTAGCTACGTGTATTCACCCAAATATAGTCAGAGTTAGTGACTTTTTTGTAGAAGCTGGACTGCCTTATATGGTGATGGAATACATTCCTGGGGAAACCTTGGGAGACGCATTTGTATTACCAGGAATACCTTTGCCAGAAGCCACAGCAATTCATTACATCCGGCAAATTGGGGCAGCGTTGCAGGTAGTACACAACAATGGTTTGTTACATCGTGATGTCAAACCAGATAACATCATCCTTCGCCTAGGAACGCAGGAAGTAGTATTAATTGATTTTGGCATTGCCAGGGAATTTAATGGCGGTGTGAGGCAGACTCACACAGGTCTGGTTTCTGAAGGGTATTCTCCCATTGAGCAGTACTTGACGCAAGCGCCACGTACACCCGCCACAGATGTTTATGGTTTAGCTGCAACCTTATATGCACTGTTAACAGCCCAAGTTCCCATGCCAGCATTATTGCGCGATCGCGAGCAAATGCCTTCTCCCCGTGAACTGCAACCACATTTGAGCGCTGCTGTCAACCAGGCAGTAATGCGCGGTATGGCGGTAGAGTCTCGTTTTCGGCCAGCGACGGTTGCTGAGTGGCTGCAATTGCTACCTGGAAATGGGGTGAATGGGACACCGCAAGTTTTACCCACTTACGCAGTGCCAACTGTTAATTTATCTGCCCAGCAGGCAGCAACTATAATTGGGAAAACTAGTCAAAATCGTATTCATAGACCATCTGCGTTGGGGCAGTCGACCCCAGGCATCGCTAAGGAACCTGTACTGGCTAAAAAGCTGGGGTCATCTCAGGTATTTATTGGTATAGGTGTAGCCCTAGTTGCTGCTACAGCAGGTTTTGGAATCACGAGCATATTACCCAAATCTCAGCAGCAGCCAACTGCAAAGCCGCTTTTTGAACAGCCCACTCAACAACCAGACGCGAAAGTACCTGACTTCAATAGTACATCTTCATCTCCGGGTGAAAACACTAACACCACCTCCAAAACCGAATCAGCACCCGCCTCTAATTCCAAACAACGTCGGCGCAATCGTCGTTCTTCCCAAGAAGAATCTCCCCGCAGCATCCCTACAGAAGAATCACAAAGCGGCAATTCCGAAGAATCTACACCTTCACCTAGTGTTTCACCCACACCCTCGCTAGTGGAGAAACTACGGGCAATCCGCTCATCTCGGAATGCTTCTCCCGCACCCTTGCCCCAAAATAACTTACCCGCTTCTAATCAAGATTCTGTATCTCCTCAACCCGTGAGTCCGTCCAACTCTGTGGTTATACCACCATTGCCACCAAAGGAATCCAGACAATCAGATCCTTCTGCTGTAGTAGTACCAACACTGGAAAAGCAAAATACACCAACTAATAGTCAACCCCAGAACGTTCAAAAGTTTGAGGAAAAGCTACAAAATCAATAACTAGTCAATTTGGGATTTTGGTAAAGCAGCGCGATGAATCTAGCACAGTACTGGCTCCTCTTAACGAAATACGAAATACGTTAGCGCAGCGTTAGCGACGCAGGAGCGTCATTACGAATTACGAATTATTTTAAAGAGAGTTAGCGAGGAGCAAGCCTATTTTGTACAACAACTTCCCCTTTCTTATTAATCTTCACCGGATTCTTGGGAAAAGCTTGATTATTCAAATAACGCATAAGTTTAACAGTCCGAAAACTCTGATCAATCTGAGGGATTCCCTGTCTATCCATCCGAACAGGAATAATTTTACTTGATACCAAATCTCCTGCCGGGTTTAGTTTAACTTCTAAAATCATTGAGTCACCTGTTTGGGCATTTGTAGATAAAGTCCGATATCCTAAAAAGTTTCCTAAAGAATAGGCAATAATTTTTCCTTTATAAATTTCCATCGCTCTCGGAACGTGAGGCCCATGTCCTAGTACTAAGTCTGCTCCCGCATCAATCATGTTTCGAGCAAACTTGATCGAATTACCTCGGTTTTCTCCATAAAAAAACTCTGTCTGATTCTTAACGTGTAGCGCCCCCGTTCCCTCAGATCCAGCGTGCATCGAGACTACTACAATATTGGCTTTATTTTTGGCTTCTGCTATGAGTGCTTGGGCTGCTCCTAAATTATGAATGGAATTATACATTTCATAAGGAGAAAACCCAACCATAGCCACGGGGATATTGTTAGCTTCCAAATAAAGAATTTGATTTTTATGACCTAATGTTGCAATACCCACAGCCTCAAGATTTTTCTTTGTATCTTTGAATCCTACAGGGCCGAAGTCCATTGCATGGTTATTCGACATATTGAACACATTAAAACCAGCCTCAGCAAATAGCTTGGCGTATGCAGGTGGAGAGCGGAAAGCAAAGACTTGGCCTCGACTAATATCTTTGGCAGTATAGGGATGATTAGTTAGACTACTTTCAAAATTACCAAATAAAATATCAGATCCTTGCAAGTGAGTTCTCACTGATTTTGGTAATAATTGATCTCGAAAACGAGGTAATCTATGGTTGGGGAAATTAGTGCCGGGAATAATATCTCCAACGGCTTTGATGGTAATAGTATTTGGAAAGGTTTTTTGTTCTGTTGTTGATGGCGTAAGTTCAGGGATAGCTAATGGAAATTGCACCGGCTCAGTAGGTGTAGTAGCAGCGTTTAATCGCTGTGATTGCCCAAGCCGGATAATGACTCCTATACTAATACCCAGATATAAACAAATGCTGATAAAACTAAATGAGAGTACTCGCCCCAGACTGCGATCTACCATCGTTCACTCCTCACACGATGGCATTAGTTTATCCCAATTATCCCAAAAAACTGTATTGGCTGTGTATATTTTAGTGTTTTTTGGGAAATACTTGACTAAGTAAGCACTGAAACATCATCTCATCTCAGTTGCAAATAATGAACCAGTACAACACGGTTTGAATGTTTGAATCCAGATATAGGAATCCGCTTTGATTTCTGAACTAATTTGCGTAGGCAGGCAATAGGGAATAGGCAACAGGCAACAGTCAAGAAGGCTTCTTAGTTGTACTGAGTTTTTTCACCAAATCAAATATGAGTCCTATATCATCTCAATTAATTAGACAAGTAGGGGCAATTCATGAATCATTGGTGTCAACTTAAGCTAGAAATAGCTTCGCTGCGGGCTTCATAACCCGCCAGAGAATGAATTCTCTGGCTCATAGCTAAAGTCTACTGAAGTAGACTGAATATTTTTGGGGATATCTAGTCATCTGAAGATGACTTTCGCTATGATTCTTGGAACTTCAGTTCCTTGCGGGACATAGTTTTTGCGTTAAGTTGACACCAATGTTCATGAATTGCCCC
>NZ_KV757601.1 GCF_001712795.1 Nostoc sp. KVJ20 | reverse complement strand
GGAGGTAAAACCAGATGTAGGATCTGCGGTGGCTGAAGCTGGCGCTTCTTCATAGACAGATTTTCTGTCGCGTTTCGGTTTTCTTTAAAAGCGATCACAATAGTATGGTTAGTGTTTTCAATACACCTTGATGGGAGCAACGCATGATAGACTCCAGGAAAATTGCCACCATGCGTCGATGGGTGATGATTTCACTGTTGGGCTTACTTGCCCTGATCATCGGTCATGGGATGGCATTGATTTACCGCATTCAGCCTGGAGTCTCGCTGTGGTTCCCCCCATCAGGGGTAGCGATCGCCTTAACTTTCTGGTTTGGCCCTTTTGGTATTATTCTCACCGGACTAGCATCTTTTTTGATGTCCCCGGCTTGGGGGTTTCATGGTTGGGAGCGATTAAGTGCTTTGGCGGATATGATAGAACCTCTAGTTGCTTGGTTGCTTTACCGTCGTTTTTGGAGAGGTTCTCGAACACTAAATACCCTCAAAGATGCTGCCGTTTTTATTGTCAGTGTACCTCTGATTGCCAGTGGTACCTTGGCGATCATTGGTAACTTAACTTTTTTCGCAATAGGTAAAATTCCTATTAGCAGCTTAAGTACTAATATTCCCCATTGGTGGTTAGGCAATGCAATGGGAGTCATGGCTATTGCACCTACTGCCTTGTTAGTCATCACCCCTTATCTCCAGTCTCAGGGCTGGTTATTAAGTGCTGAACCATTAAACTCTTCATTAGACCCGTCCATTTTTCCACGTTCTCGTCGCTTTCTACTAGAATTCAGCACTATAATACTGCTTTGTGTAGTAATAGCAACCATCACTGTTGCCGAAACTAATCACAATGGCTTTAGATTTCAGCAATTATCTTTTTTGAGTTTTGTGCCTGTAATTTGGGCAGCAACTCGCTTTGGTGTCACCTGTGGGATGTTAACCTCCAGTTTTTGCGTACTGGTGACGTTGTTTTCCTATCTAGTTGCATACCCCAGCGCTATATCCTTGTCCACGTTTCCCTTAGAGGCGGAAGTACTGCACGTTCACAAGTTTAGTTTATTGGTACAGTGTATTGTTAGTTTATTAGTGGGCATTGCCATTACAGAACGGTCAAAAATTCAAGTAGAGTTAGCAGTAGAAAGAGTCAGACTGGGGGAATATCAGGCCCGTGCTGAATTATCAGAACAACTTATCCAACTCAATAAATCACTGGCGCAAACCAATACTTCTTTAGAAGAATCCCACCAAGAAAAAGATGAATTACTCAAGCGCGAACAAGCCCTCCGCAGTCGTTTGAGTAATATTTTGTCAAGCATGACTGATGCTTTTATTGCCGTGAATCGAAATTGGGAGATTACCTATGCTAATCACCAAGCGGCAAAAATTCATAATTTAGCACCAGCAGACTTGATTGGTAAAAACTACTGGTCACAGTGGACTGGGGCTAGAGGTACAGAGTTTGAGCGAGAATATCAGCGATCGCTCTTAGAAAATATCCCCGTTCATTTTCACGCATTATACGCACCGTGGGATATATGGCTGGAAATTCACGCCTACCCTGCTGAAGATGGACTGGGGATATTTTTTAGAGATATCACTGAACGCAAACACGTAGAACAAGAACGTGAATATCTGCTCATGCGTGAGCAGATTGCTAGAAGTGAAGCAGAAAAAGCCAATCGTTTAAAAGATGAATTCTTAGCAGTTCTTTCTCATGAATTGCGTACTCCCCTGAACCCAATTTTGGGTTGGGCAACGCTGCTGAAAAAGAATAATTTGGAAGAAGCTATAAAAATACGGGGAATAGAAACTATTGAGCGCAATGCTAAATTACAAATTCAACTAATTGATGACTTATTAGATGTCTCCCGCATCCAACAGGGGAAAATGGCTTTAAATATGCAGCCTGTAAATTTAGCTAATACTATTGAAGAAGCCAAGGAAACTGTAAGACTAGCAATTGAAGCTAAGAACATTAGTCTGGAAACTGTACTAGACCATAATATCAGCATGGTTGCAGGTGATGCAGGTCGTTTACAGCAAATTATCTGGAACCTGCTTTCTAATGCCGTTAAATTCACTCCCTCAGCCGGAAAGATAAAAATCATATTAGAACAAGTTAATAGCTATGCCCAAGTTCAAGTTCAAGATAATGGTAAAGGCATTAGCCCAGAATTTCTCCCCTATGTATTTGATTATTTCCGTCAAGCAGATGGCACAACCACAAGACAATTTGGAGGGCTAGGTTTAGGGCTAGCTATTGTTAAGCATCTGACAGAATTACATGGTGGTATTGTGAAAGTAGACAGTGCAGGAGAAGGCATGGGGGCAACATTTACAGTCAGATTACCATTCATGCCTGATAGTCCCCAAATAATACCAAAAATCCGACAATGCAATAATGCTTTAAGTTTGCCAGGGTTGCATATATTAGTGGTAGATGATGATGTAGATACAGGTGAATTTCTCACCTACATATTGGCACAATCTGGAGCAAAAGTGACAGCGGTTGCATCAGCAGGTGAGGCTTTAGAAATCTTAGCCAAAACTCAAGTAGATTTACTATTGAGTGATATTGGTATGCCAGGAATAGATGGTTATATGCTGATGCGATTAATTCGAGCTATGCTATGCTGGAGAAATTAACCAAAAACAAGCATTAGCTGCCGGATTCCAAATGCACTTAGTTAAGCCTGTAGAAACAGAGAGATTATTTCAAGCAATATCAGATGTTATCAATTAATCAATACGTCCGCTTTTTTGAGTTGAAGTAAATTAAGCAATCTTACTTGTGACTAAATAAAGAATTGTCCTTTCCAGACCCACCAGATTCAGATGGAGTTCAGTTTTTGTCTCAATAAAACTGGTTAACTGCAAATTACAGGGGTGAAAAAGCACTGATAGCTTATAAGCAATAATTAACACATCCTATTGCTTGAAAGCCCTCAAATGGAGTTGACAAGCGTGACATCATACTAGATTTCCCTGGTTGCACGAACCTTCTATTTACGCCAAATCGTACCATTTGAACCTCTCTAGTTTTTAGAGTCTGAAATGCTTGTAAGTTATTGCCATCACCCCATAAGAAGTATGCGCTCAAGTGAAAACCTCTGCCATAAGAGAGATGGTTTTATTTAAAGTGTTTTTTTTAATCAAGGTAATCCACAAAGACAAGCAAAGCTTACGATACAATTCATAGATTATAGATTGAGTATGGCAAGAATGATGTTGTATCTTGTTGCTTAATTGATGACTGATTTTGAGTGTGAAGGAAGTAAATTTATTAGAGACTTTGCTATTAGCTTTCCAACAGATTGATATGCAATCAAGTATAGCTGAGAAGAAATCAAAATACTTCGCTGTTTTTTTAGTGTANAAATACTATATGGAGTAATTGTCTTGATTATTAGGCTGCTTATATTTGTGGGGTGTCTTAAAACTGTATTTTAATCAAAGGAGAATTTCACAGGAGCATAGGAACTCCAACAAACTTCTTCCATAAAGAGCGAAAAAAGAGATAAAAACTGAGAAATAACCGTCAATTATTAGTAAGATTTAGGAATAAAATTTTAGTTATACAAACTCATTTGATTCATTAATTTTGTTCATTTAGCAATAATCAATAGCGCCCAGTTTTTTTACATTCGGTTTTGTTTAAATCCCGATATCACTTTTAGTTTACCCCAGCAACATTGAGTTTGTAGTCCAACCTAAAACTTCTCAAAATGCTAAAACTCACAGAGAAAAAATGAAACTTTTAACGATTGACACCAAAAACAATTGTTACGTTATTGACGCTAATGCAATGAACCACCTGCAACAAGATGTTGCTAGCTCTTTTACTTTAGAGAAAGGGACTTTTGATATAAAAATTACCAGTGGTCGCTATAGTTATGCTCAAAGCGAAACTGAAGGCGAACCTTTGGTTGTACTTTGGATATATGGGGTTGATGGTAGTACATTTATCAACAAAAACACAGGCGCTGAAACAGGTGCAACTTGGACAACTTTAAACGGATATAACAAGACGTTACAGTTGGAAGTCAAAGAGAAAGCTGTTATCTGTGCCTTGTTTTTTGATGTAAATAATAGTGATAATAAAGGAGCGGTTAAGCTTTTAATTAGCAGCAATAAACCACATTTTAATCCTCAAACTCTAACAGTTGCTAGTAAAAATAACTGNNATGTTCTTAATGAAAAAGTTCTATCTAAGCTGAAGCAACCAAATTCTAATTTTATTGAATTGGAACCAGGTAATTACAAGCTCAAAATTCGTGAAAGCAACGCAACTTATTGGTCTTCTGAGCAAAAATTCCAATTAGAACCTTGGGCTTTACTATGGATTAAAGATGGAAAATTTGTTTCTAATCTTACTGGTCTTGAAGTTAAAGAAACTTGGTGTTCGCTCAACGGATTACAAGAGGAATTCATTTTAGAAGTCAAAGAAAAAACTACTATTTTAGGATTTTTCTTTGATACCTACAAAGAAGATAACAAAGGACAAGTCGTTCTAGAAATTAACACAGTGAGTAAGACTGTAGTAGACGAAAGCTNNAACCCGCCAGTAACAGGAGTGCCAGACGGTAATGTTAAAGAAAGCAATGTCACTACTGTAAGCGCTGGTGGTGAAACTAGCACTGGAGGAGGTAGCTTCAGCGGTGAGAATGATTTCAGCTTCAGTTTCGATCAAGATCAGATGGAGCGAATGTGGCAAGAGATGGCAGCCATGCTCGAAAGCTCAGTAAGCGTAACGGCTCAAAAAGACGAAAATAAACAAGCCTACTGGGAAGGTCTTGAAAAATCGATACTCAAAAGCTATCAAAGCCAAGCTAAGACACTTGCCATGCAGGTAGCACGGCTTGAGTTCATGATGAAGACTCTCATACAACAAACTGAGGTAAATTTTAACCAAAGCTTCCAAGGTTGGTCTAGTTACTTTAATAAAAATCTCAATGACTTGTTTATTACCAGAATTCCCAGAATAGTTAATGACCAGGTTCATCTGGCAATTACTGAACAAACCCAAGAAGTTAAAAACTTAGTAATTCAACAGATACAAACAGAACTCAATGAGCGTGTTGAGTCTGTCGTTAATCTGAAAATTACTAATCAAGCTCAAGAAATTAAGACTTCAGTCGTTCAGCAAATGCAAACAGAACTGGAGCAACGCATTGAAAACGTTGTTAATGTCAAAATTGCTAATCAATCTCAAGAGATTAACACTCAAGTCATTAACCAGATGTCAAATGACATTGACCAGCGAATTGATAATGCAGTTAATGTCAAAATTTCTAATCAAGCTCAACAAATCAGCAATCAAGTAATTCAGCAGATACAAAATGACATNNACAAAATGACATCGATCAGCGTGTTGATAGTGTCGTGAGCCTGAAAATTTCTGATCAAACCCAGAATGTTAAAAATCTGGTGATTCAGCAAATGCAAACCTACGTTGAGCAACGTATTGATAATGTAGTTAACCNNATTAAGAGCCTGGTAGTCCAACAGATTGAAGCTGATTTCGATCAACGTATCCAGTCTGTTGTTAACCAATCTACAGGTAACAATGTTCAGTTAGTCGTTAATAATGTCGTCAACGAGCTTGATAATCGCATCAATGTCAACTTAGACCATAAAATTGTCAACTTCCGCAATGAAGTATTTACCCTCGTTAATAATGAGATTAACCAAAACTTCACGGAGTCTCTCAAAACGACGATTTTATCAGATATCAAAAAACAGCAGTTCTACATTGATATGCAGTCAATCAAAGCTGAGGTGGAGAACTTCTACGCCCGTTTAGGACAGTTTGAGAGCCAATTATATTTACGTGTTGAGCAGGGAGATACCCAACTTTATAATTGGACTCTCGAACAACTTATTGCCCTTCAAGGTTGCTTAACCGATCGCCAAGCTCTGGTTGAGATGTTTGAGGTCTTTGCCAGTAACCTTAAAGACGAACTGAATGGTGCTGAATGTGTTCATCCTAGTCGGTTTACCCCTTGGGTAAGAAGAACTTCGCAAGCACAACTTGAGCCTAAGCGGTATTGAGTGAGGTCGAGGGGAAGTATTATCTTCCCCTCGACCTCACTCAATACCTTCTAGCTTATAAAAATGTAAACGTATTTCTTTATTGACTGGGTTGAAAACTGTTTCTACGTATTTCAATCGCCAGGACA
>NZ_KV757600.1:17280-21198 GCF_001712795.1 Nostoc sp. KVJ20 | reverse complement strand
GAGCATAGGAACGAGATAACGAAAATACTCGCTCTAAGCGAAGCATCCCGAAGGGTATACGCTACGCTATCCCCCAGTCATACAGAATACCCAACTGAATTCTGACTCCTGAATTCTGTTCGATAAACTACGCTTTGTGAATACCTGGTGAAAAATAGCTGCTCAAAATTGGTAATGGTGATATAGTTACTCAAATCGGTTCTGATGGGAAGCAGCCATCGGACGCAAGGGGGAAAGTCCGGTGTAAATCCGGCGCTGTCCCGCAACTGTGAACCAAAATTAGGTGAGTCAGGATGCCCGCCGGTTAGAATCAGTTCGTTTACATAAATCTGCGAGGTACAGATTATGAAAAGTAAAAAACAGGCGTTAGTCAGTCTAACCCTGATGGGAGTTATCAGTTTTTATCTAGTAGTTGGTTTACCCAAACCCGCTTACGCCATGCACATTATGGAAGGTTTTTTGCCAGTGCAGTGGGCAATTTTTTGGTGGGTTGTGGCATTACCATTTTTTCTATTAGGATTGCGTAGTCTGACTCGCATTACCCAAGCTAACCCGGAACTGAAACTACTCTTAGGCTTGGCTGGTGCTTTTACTTTTGTGCTGTCAGCTTTGAAAATCCCTTCTGTCACAGGTAGCTGTTCTCACCCAACAGGGACAGGGTTAGGTGCGGTGCTGTTTGGCCCCCTTACTATGTCGGTTTTGGGTAGCTTAGTATTGTTGTTTCAAGCTTTGTTACTAGCACATGGCGGCTTAACGACGCTGGGGGCAAATGCTTTTTCGATGGCGATCGCTGGCCCTTTCGTAGCTTACTGGATATATAATCTGACAATAAAGTTAGGTGGTAAACAACAAATCGCCATATTTTTAGCAGCTGCGATCGCAGATTTACTCACCTATATTATCACTTCCATCCAACTCGCCCTAGCTTTCCCCGCACCTGTTGGTGGGTTTATCGCTTCATTTACCAAGTTCGCCGGAATTTTTGCCATTACTCAAGTTCCCTTAGCAATTAGTGAAGGATTACTAACTGTGTTGGTGTGGAACTGGCTGCAATCTTATAATCCTCAAGAATTAGAATTGTTGAAATTAATCAAGCGAGGAAGTGGCAATGAGTCAATCTAAAAAAGGGTTGAGCAACTGGTTGTTGGTATTAGGAGTTATAGCTTTAGCAGTTGCACCGTTAATATTTGTGCGAGGTGGGGAGTTTGCCGGTGCTGATGGCAAAGCAGAAGAGGCTATTAATGAAATACAACCCGAATATAAACCCTGGTTTAAATCATTTTTTGAACCAGCTAGTGGTGAAATAGAAAGCTTATTATTTGCTTCGCAAGCGGCTTTGGGTGCGGGAGTAGTTGGTTATGCAATTGGATTGTATAAAGGACGTTCCCAACAACAAAAACCTAAAGAATGAGCCTACAACTAGACACTTTAGCTTATACCAATCGATTGCGAAGATTGCCACCAGAGCATAAACTAATTTTTGCATTTACTACTCTTGCTATTTCCCTGGCTAGCCATCCGCTAGTGCAAATATTGATGGCACTTTGGATGGGTATTTGGACAGTTATTTATGCAAGAATTCCCGCTGGTGTTTATTTTAAATTGTTAACATTTACCATAGTTTTTTGTTTGACAAGTTTGCCAGCACTTATGGTGAATGGAGTTACGATTAATGATTTGCCAAACGTACAATTAGATTCGTGGTATGGATTAACTCTCGGACACTTCTATATTTATATCAGTCATCATGGCAGTATCCAAGCATTAGGAATTTTAACCAGAGCATTAGCCTCTGTTTCTTGCTTATATTTTCTCATGTTAACCGTCCCTTTCACGGAGATATTACAAACTCTGCGTTACTTACGATTTCCAGTGCTTTTAACCGATTTGTTATTACTAATGTATCGGTTTATTTTCATCCTACTGAACACAGCCGATGAATTATGGACAGCACAAAACTCCCGTGGTGGTTACCGTACTTGGCGTAGTGGAATGAAAAGTTTAGCACTACTAATCGGACAATTATTACAGCGAACCTTACAACGATATAGTCAGTTTTCTCTGGGATTGCAATCACGGGGTTTTGTGAGTGAATTTCGAGTTTGGCATCCCCGCCGCTATCATCCCCAAGCGCGATATATCATCGAAGCAATTTGCGGCTGTGTAGGATTAATAGGATTAGAATTTTGGCGAAATGCAGGAATATTTACTTGAATTTGAGCAGGTATATTATACCTATCCAGGCGCACAAGAATCAGCTTTGAATGGTCTAACATTGAAGATTCCATCTGGGAAAAGGTGTGCGTTAATTGGGCAGAATGGTTGTGGTAAAACGACACTATTTTTATTAGCCAACGGTCTATATAAACCTGATTCTGGTATTGTACGTTGGCGTAGTGAACCGTTAAGTTATAATCGCAATGATCTTAGTAACTTACGGCAGAAAGTTGGACTAGTATTTCAAGATCCAGAACAACAATTAGTAGCTTCTACTGTTGAAGAAGATATATCTTACGGTTTGTGTAATTTGGGTTTACCAGAGCCAGAAATTAAAGACCGAGTAGAGCAAGCATTAGTGGAATTTGAACTGACTGCTTTAGCAGAAAGACCAGTACATCATCTGAGTTTAGGACAAAAAAAGCGAGTTTCTATAGCAGATGTCATGGTATTACACCCGGAACTCTTGGTGTTGGATGAGCCAACTGCATATTTAGATGTAAAACATACTCGTAACTTGATAGCGACTTTGAAAAGGATTCATCGAGATGGAACCACTTTGTTGATGGCAACCCATGATTTGGATTTAGTTTATCGTTGGGCAGATTGGGTTTTTGTCATGGATAAAGGGCAGTTGATGCTAGAAGGTAAACCACAAGATGTATTTAGTCAGCGTACACTTTTAGAAGAGTTAGAGTTAGGCGTACCATTGATATATGAGATGTTATTTGATGGGCTATCTGCTGAAGAAGGAGTAATTATAGAAAGAGTGCGACAGCGGATATTACAGCTATTTCGTAATTTTTCCTGATTAACATAGGATTTACGTAAAACTAAACGCCAACCCACACATTTTAAGGTTTTTGGCGTTAACCCAAGCGTATTGAAATATAGGGTGGACAAAACTTTGCCCACCATATAACTAATTTACACCTCGCAGCTTGCGAGTATTATCAACTAAACTCTGAGCAAATTGATCAAATCTTTGAGATAGCTTCTCATCTAGTAGCTTGCCTTCAGGACTGAACGCACTCCAAGCTTGTCCGATCGCAATTTGTTCAGGAATTGCCCAACAATGCACCCATCTGGTAATTAACCGTAGTTCGTTCAGAGCATTACTATTAGACTGTCCACCTAAGACACTAATAAATCCTGCCACTTTATCTGACAGTTGATCAAAGCTCATCAAATCTAGAGCATTTTTGAGGACACCACTAACGCCACCATGATACTCAGGTGTCGCTAAAATTAATCCATCAGCCTGACTAACAGTATTTTGCAACCGCAAAACATCTGGGTACTCTGGATACTCCTTAGCGCCAGTGCAAAATGGTAGCTGCAACTGCCGTAAATCGAGAATTTCTACCTCTGCACCCAAGGCTTCCACCCTTTGCATTGCTACTTGTAAAGCAAGCTGGGTATAAGAGTTGGATCTTAAACTACCGCCAATACCAATAATTCTCACCATAATTAACCTACAAAGTATTAACTAGCTCTTAAAAAACGGAATCGTTATGACTATGCTTATCTTAGCGATTTGTGTCAGAATGTGTCAAATTAATATCTGCTGGGCATTGGGCATTGGGTATTGGGTATTGGGTATTGGGTATTGGGCATGGGGCATGGGGCATTGGGCATTGGGCATTGGTGACTCTTCCCCATTCCCCCTTCCCCTGTGGATGGCTACGGTGTACACACAAG
>NZ_KV757600.1:0-17249 GCF_001712795.1 Nostoc sp. KVJ20 | reverse complement strand
ACTTGTGTGTACACCGTAGCTGTGGATGGAGGAAGGAATAGCCTGAAGAAACTTGGGAATGATTTTGTGTGGAAGTTAGACTAGATAAGAAAAGTGTAATTTCCAGTTATTACAATTTTTAATAGAAGAATAGGCATAAACCAGCGCTCAAACTTGTGCCAGCAGACAAAGGGTAACTATTATGACAAATTTGGGAAAAAAAGCATTGATAAAAAGTCAGTCGTCAAAGCGCGTTGCTTGGGTTAGTGCGTTGGCAAAACCCGCTGTAGGCATCGCAGCTAGTTTAATTATGTTGCCAGTAATTTTCGGTAGTACTCCTGTCATGGCACAAAAAGCAGAGAGCACCCCTCTAAATTATGGCCAGTTGATCAAGAAAGTGAAGGCGGGAGAAGTTGAAAGAGTAGAGCTTGACGAAGCTGAACAGCTAGCAAAAGTTTATCTCAAGGGGCAAAAGGAGAATACACCACCGCAACAGGTGAGACTTTTGGCGCAAAATGCAGAGTTAATTAACATTCTTAAAGAGAGGAATGTTGATTTTGGTGAAGTTTCCTCTGCTAATAGTCGAGCTGCTGTTGGGCTGTTAATTAATTTGATGTGGATTTTGCCACTGGTGGCTTTAATGCTGTTGTTCCTCCGGCGCTCTACCAATGCTTCTAGCCAAGCGATGAATTTCGGCAAATCCAAAGCTCGCTTCCAAATGGAGGCAAAAACTGGAGTCAAATTTGAAGATGTCGCTGGGGTTGAAGAAGCTAAAGAAGACCTCGAAGAAGTTGTTACTTTCTTAAAACAGCCGGAAAGATTTACTGCTGTAGGCGCACGTATTCCCAAAGGAGTGCTGTTAATTGGCCCTCCGGGTACTGGTAAAACTTTACTAGCAAAAGCGATCGCAGGTGAAGCAGCTGTACCATTCTTCAGTATTTCCGGTTCAGAATTCGTGGAAATGTTCGTTGGTGTGGGTGCATCTCGCGTGCGCGACCTCTTCAAAAAAGCTAAAGAGAATGCTCCGTGCCTAATATTTATTGATGAAATTGACGCAGTAGGTAGACAACGGGGGACTGGTATCGGTGGCGGGAACGATGAGCGCGAACAAACCCTCAATCAACTGCTCACTGAAATGGATGGTTTTGAAGGTAATACAGGCATCATTATTATTGCTGCCACTAACCGCCCAGATGTTTTAGATACAGCGTTACTCAGACCGGGACGCTTTGACAGACAAGTGATGGTGGATGCACCGGATCTCAAAGGGCGATTGGAAATTTTGAAAGTCCACGCTCGGAATAAGAAAATTGATCCTAGCGTATCATTAGAAGCGATCGCTCGTCGCACACCTGGTTTTACTGGCGCAGACTTAGCCAACTTACTCAACGAAGCCGCCATTCTCACCGCGAGGAGACGCAAAGAAGCTGTCACCATTTTAGAAATTGATGCGGCTGTAGACCGAGTTGTTGCAGGTATGGAAGGTACTGCCTTGGTAGACAGCAAGAGCAAGCGTTTGATTGCCTATCATGAAGTTGGACACGCTTTAGTGGGTACATTGCTCAAAGACCATGACCCTGTGCAGAAAGTTACATTAATTCCACGGGGACAAGCACTGGGATTAACTTGGTTTACTCCCAACGAAGAACAGGGGTTAATTTCCCGTTCCCAACTCAAAGCTAGGATTACTGCTACTTTGGGTGGTCGCGCCGCCGAGGAAATCGTTTTTGGTAAGCCAGAAGTGACCACAGGTGCAAGCAATGACTTGCAACATGTGACAGGGATGGCGCGGCAGATGGTGACACGCTTCGGGATGTCAGAATTAGGCCCATTGTCCTTAGAAAATCAGAGTGGAGGAGAGGTATTTTTAGGACGCGACTGGATGAATAAATCAGACTATTCTGAGGAAATTGCCGCCAAAATTGATTCTCAGGTGCGCGAAATTGTTAACAATTCCTACATCAAGTCCAAAGAACTTTTGGAAGAAAACCGTGTAGTTTTGGAACGTTTAGTAGATTTGCTAGTAGAACAAGAGACAATTGAAGGCGATTTATTCCGCACAATTGTTGCTGATAATGCTCAGGTAGCCGATGAACAATTGGCTGTACCTCATTAATCAACTTTAGACTAGTGAAAATCTAAAGGCTCACATTCCCGACTTTTTTAAGAAGTCGGGAATTTTGTTGGAAAAAATCAGAAGACTTCCTCAGCCTTCCCATAAAGTAGCACACACAAAGTCTTGCCACTGCAAAGCTTGAGCTATTGTATTATATATACCCAAGCAATGTACTACAAGTGGACATAAATATCATGAAATATAGATTTTGGGCAAGCTATCTGCTTGCTGCTTTAGCATTTCTCCCCTTCGAGTCTGTAAGCACTACTCAGGTTTTGGCAACAGAGTCAGCTTACCAACTGGCACAAGCTAAATCTGCTTACACCCAATATATGCAACTTGGTTATAATGAAACCAAACGGAGAAACTATAGAAAAGCTTTATTGAATTTTCAGCAAGCAGAGCGGCTACGTCCTGGAGATAGATATGCTACTTCTGCAATTAGAAATGTTACAGGTTATATTCAACGCGGTAGAAATCGGATCGCTTTTGTTCCAGGTAGACCTGGTAGGGTAAGGTCGGCTGGAACACGGGGAAATTGTTTTCCAATTGGACAATATATTATTCCCCTGACACCAACAGATAAGGAAGCTCAACGAACCACAGCAGAGCGTCCCACATTCTTTTTTTACATTCCTCAAACCTCAATAACAGTAGAAGCACTAGAATTTGTTTTGCGGGATGATGATAGCATTGACCCATTGTATAAGGGAACTTTCAAACCTGTTGGGCAGAATGGGATTGTGAGTGTAAATGTACCTATTGATCAGCCATCTCTACAAATCGGTAAAGAGTATAATTGGACTTTTTCAATGATTTGCGATCCTAATAATCGCGATAAAGACTCGTATGTAGAAGGTACAATTGTGCGATCGCAAGATGAAAACCTATCTCTTCAGTTAAACCAACCAAACACAGACTTGGATCGTGCAGTTTTATTTGCCACAGCTGGATTTTGGGAAGATTCTCTGAGAACTTTAGCTGATTTACGCCGCCAGCGTCCTAACGATCCCGAAGTTCAAAAATATTGGGAAGAGTTTTTGAATTCAGTAGACATAAAAGAAGTTGTAAATAAGCCTTTATTGCCCTGTTGTACTGCCCAGAAATAAGTTAACAATTACTTAAAAACCCGGTTTTCATAGAGAAGCTGGGTTTTTAGTTGTCTAGCAACTCAAAGTTTCTTTACAGAATAAACTTGTTGAGTTCCTGCACTAATAAATGCACCGTTGTTGATGGATTGTCTTTGGCTGGAATGTGAGGATTATATCGTTTAAGAAGATTTTCAGCATTTTTAATAGCAATAGCTTGCCTGTCAAATAGCTCATCATAAATAGTTTCGCTATTCTTCTGATATCTTCGACCAAATAAAGAAGTTAACTTTTTCAAATAATCATTTCGAGGAATACCAGTATTGAGAAATTCAAAATGCAGAACATACCATAATTCAAACGATTCATTAGAATAAGCTACTTTAAACCCTTGATTTTCAGCATTTTTAATAGCGTTATTAAAATCTTCTGTAGTCCAAGAATCACGATCAAATACACACCAAACTTGATCGTAGCCTTCTTGCTTATTAAGTTCCTTGGCACTTTGAACTAGTTTGCTGGGATTTTCTCCTAAACCCTGCACGTCTATTTCGACAACATTCTTAGGAACACGAAAACTTCTAAAGTAGTTAGGTTCAGTTTTTGCTCCTTCACATACTATTAAGAATCTCTGCTTGACATCCCTAGTATTAACTTTTCTCGGTGAATATCCACGAGAGTTTGCTTTTGTTCTAGGCATGAGAGTCGATTAGATGATTCAAATTTCCAATATATGGAATTGCGCCATATCTACCTTGAATATAATCACTTTCAAATGGCGCATCGTCAGGTATCTTGTATTCTGCTAAAGAGTATAAATCTGTTGCACCATATCTATTCTTTTCAGTAAACCAAATCTGATCTCTACGAAACAGTTTATTGTTAAGCAAATTTGTATCGTGAGTCATGAATATTAATTGAGCATTATTTGGATTCGTTTCATTGGAATTAAATAATTCCACAATTGCACGGCTGATTAAAGGATGAATTCTAGCATCGAATTCATCAATAATTAGGACTTTACCGTTTTTCAGTGTATCAACAAGAGGCCCTGCCAAAGCAAATACTTTTTGAGTTCCTTCAGATTCTTGATTGTTTAAATCAAATATCTCTGTAGATACAGGATTTCCTTCCCCATCAAATTTTTGGTGCGTAGTTTGAACTGATGTTACTTTTGCCATCCCATTTTTTATAATGTAATTCTTTATTTCATCGGGGAATTCTTTAGGCCACAAATCAGCAGTTATTTCACTTTCCTTTACCTTGACATCGGAAAATCCCAAATCTAATTTTTTGAGCAATTGAAAAATTTCATCCTTATTTTTATTATTCGTTAAACAACTAACTGTGTATCTTTGATAGCCACTATCATCTAAACCAGAGGCAATTTTGACTCTATTTGTCAGCCAATCCAATATGATTTCTGCAATTTCGACATTAAATTGAGCAGATACAGATAAGAAGAGGGCATTATGTCTTGTTTTCTGTTGAATACCATCAGCTTTAAGTCTTTTCGAAACACTAATCTTATTCAGTTTCCGCTCAAAAAGTTTAGTTTCTTTTAATTTAGGAACAAAAAATAACCATTCCGAGATAACTTTTTCAATAGTTGCCTCAAAACCATATCTATATCTTTTGCCATTTATTAAAAATACGATTTCAAAAAAAGATGGCTTTTCTTCGGTTTCAGTGCTGAGTTTAAACTGCTCAACACCTATTTTTTCCGTGCTTTGAGTCTCTTTAGAAGAATTAATCATAAACCATCTCATGAAACCTAAAGCTGTAGCCAAATTACTTTTACCACTAGCATTTGCACCGTATATTGCGGCGCTTTTAAGTAGTTTTAAATCATCATCTATTTCAAAAACGTTTTTTTCGTCGAGCTTTTTGTCTTTTGCGACAAGGTTTGCTGCCACCATACTAAAGGTGACTTGCTCTTTAAACGATCTGTAGTTACCGACACTAAATTCAATAAGCATAGGATGAAGTTTAAGCTTCAGACAGAAAACTGTGAATAAATAGTAATTTACTGCTTTAAGAGTAGCAATAATTGGTTGAAGATGCTAGATTATAAGATCGTTTTTACCCTGTACAGATGTACTGTTATTAAGGTATGCAGCATAATAAACGCCTGCACCGGACGATAGCGGTTTTATTACAAAAGCTGACGCTAGACACTTAGAAGTGAAGAAAAGGTTTAAGTACAAGAAAATTACTTCAGAGTTCAGCAATTTTCAAAGCTTTTTGGTACAGTATTCTAAAAAATCCAGATGACGCAGATAGGCGATCGCCCTTGGCGTTAGCGCAGCCATCGCTCATTGCGATCGCCAGTTTATTGCTCAAAATCGAGAACGCAGTTGCTATGATCAAACGCCTGCTTGTGGTCGAGTCTCCCGGAAAAGTTAAAAAACTCAGTCAAATTCTGGGTGCAGATTGGAAAGTTCTCGCCAGTTGTGGTCACATCCGAGAACTCAGCAATGAAGGGGACGATTCCTTGGGCTTCGTCATGGATGGCAGTAATGTCCGATGCAATTACGTTCCGCGTGACCAACGAGCGAAAGAAACAATCCAGAAGCTCAAGTCTGCGGTGAGGCAGGTTGATGAGGTTGTCTTAGCAACAGACCCAGACCGGGAAGGCGAAACGATCGCTTGGCACCTGAAAGAAACGCTGGGTTTAAGGGAACCGAAACGAGTAATTTATACTGAGATTACAGCATCGGCGGTACAGAGTGCGATCGCTAATCCCAGAAAGCTAGACCAAAACTTAATCGGTGCTGGGCTGTGTCGAGATTGTCTAGATAAGCTGGTGGGTTACAAGGGTAGCCCTTTAGTTTGGGCATTGAATAACGGCGCTAAGAGTGTTGGCAGAGTCCAAAGCGCGACGTTGCACTTGATTTGTCAGCGAGAAAACGAAATTCTGGCGTTTGTCCCCCAAGATTACTGGAGTGTCTGGGTAGATTATGCGGAAGGATTTCGAGCTTTTTACAAAGGGACGGTCGATTCTGCGAAGGATGCAGCAGACCAAGAAAATGAAACTCATGATGACGCGAAAGTGGGTAATAGTCCAGAAACACCGGAGTCTAAACGTGTTCTTTCCGAAGCAGAGGCTACACGTTTAGTTGAAGAAGCACAGCGGCATCCTCATCAGGTGATTCATTTTGAAGGAAAAATCGCTAACCGCCAGCCACCGCCACCATTTACAACCTCCAGCCTTCAGCAAGCAGCCGGTTCAAAGTTGAGGTTTGCTCCCGACAAAACTATGGTTGTTGCTCAAAAGCTCTATGAAGCTGGGCTGATAACATATATGCGAACAGACTCAGTAATGCTGAGTCCAGAATTTTGTGCCAGCGCCCGTAAATGGTTAGAGCAAAATGATCCGCAGAATGTACCGCAGCAAGTCGCCAAGCATCGCAGTAGCAAATCGGCTCAAGAAGCACATGAAGCGATTCGTCCAACCGATGTGTTTCGTCCATCAGTTCAGTTGCGTTTAGAACTTCCTGATGATGAGTTTAATTTGTATGTGATGATCTGGAAACGGTCAATTGCCTCTCAGTGTCGGGCTGCTC
Source organism: Nostoc sp. KVJ20 (assembly GCF_001712795.1). Taxonomy (GTDB): domain Bacteria; phylum Cyanobacteriota; class Cyanobacteriia; order Cyanobacteriales; family Nostocaceae; genus Nostoc. The sequence goes on along the minus strand of NZ_KV757600.1, from coordinate 10,500 downwards.
AATTGCGTAAAACTTTGGTGATTACTCAGTCTGGTTCCCTACTGTGGTCAGCCAGAGGGCAAGTAATTGAATTTTATGGTTATGCCCGCTACTGGAATAATCTCAGCAAGGATAGTATTTTACCTTCATTACAACAGGGACAAGCATTGAAACTGGAGAATGCTGGACATGAAAAGAAGCAGACGCAGCCACCACCTCGTTATAGTGAACCAAAATTAGTGCAATTGATGGAACGTAAAGGAATTGGTCGCCCAAGTACTTATGCTCCTACTGTTGCTACCTTAAAAAAACGCAATTATGTCGAATTGAAAAAAGACCATCTGCAACCGACAGCATTAGGGTTAGAAGTTGATGCGTTTTTGCTCAAAGCACTGCCTGATTTACTAGAGGCGGAATTCACAGCGAAAATGGAAGATGCTCTTGATGCCATTTCCGAAGGAAAAAATTCTTGGCAGCATTATTTAACTAGTTGGAATCAGAATTACTTTGTCCCAGCACTCACCAAAGCTAAAACTGTAGCTGCGAGTTCTCCGACAGGTAAAGTTAATGTGATAACTGAGCGCAAATATGAAACTTCCAAGACGCGATGTCCTGAATGCAAAAATTTTCTCGCCAAAATTCCGAGTACTAAAGTTAAAAAGAAATATTTCCTCAAATGCACAAAAGGCTGTGAAAATGTTGTGCTATTTTGGAGCGACTTTAACAAAACTTGGCAGCCACCACAAACTAAAACAGTCCAAGCTGAGAATCAACAAAAGCCTCCCGTGAAGATTACAGCATATCCCTGCCCGGTATGTAAGAAACCTTTAGAGGAATACAGTTACATCAAAGAGGGTCAGAGTAAGACAATGTTGCGATGTTCTAACGCACAATCCCGCAAGGATACCAAACATAAAGATGTAGCTTATTTCAATACGCAAAAAGGGTGGTGGAGTCCTAAGTTTGGGGAGATAAACTGTTAGGTTCCACATTGATATTTTTGCCGCCAATAATGAAAACAAATCATTTAATTTTTTCATATTACCACGATAAAAGAGTTTTGCTTCTTCCTTAGTAAGCATAAATAATTGACAAACAAGCACTAAAAGTACCTAAAATTATCAAGAATTAATTAGTCCTAACTTTTATCGTTATAAACCTTGCTACGATGTCCAACTTCTACAACATTCACCACTAGAATATCATCGAAAATATCGTATATAACTCGATAATCACCTAGTCTAATCCTATAGGCATTTTCTTTACCTTTTAGCTTTTTTCCCCCGTTTGGACGGGGTTCTATGGCTAAATCATCAATTTGAACTTGTATGCGTTTTTGAAGTTCTGGCGATAATTTTTTAAGTTGTTTTAATGCTCCCTTTAAGATTTCAACTTTATAACTCACGCAACTTCCTTTTTTATTTCTTGTTTTAGTTCTTTTTTAGCTTCCTCCCATGACACTGAGCCATCAATATCAGCAGATTTTTTTGCAAGCTCATAGGCTTTTAAATCTTCCTCTTCCTCTTCATCTTCGATTTTTTGAAGTAATGCGTAAATCTCATCTAAAGTACTGTCATAAGCTTGGTTTAGTAGTACGTTGATATCTTTAATTAATTGTTCGCGTTCGTGTGCTGATTTCATTTTTAATTATCCGAGAGTGATTTTACTTTTTTTGCCACCATCTCTAGTTTCGCGTAAAGTCCGGTCGGTTTTCAACGATTTGACGAGCGATCGCTAAAATCTAAAAAGTGACCAATACTTTACAAAAATTGTATATTTAAGAAATCTGGTCGAGCATGAGTGGCTGTGAAATTCACTTTGTGTATATATTTATCAACACGGTTGATTGACCTTACCCGCAAGTTCTGCGATGTTCATCTGCTCGTAGTGTTCAAAGGGTTGGTGAATCCAGGGGTTTTCAGCTAAATAATCAACATAATAATCGGGTGCTATAACTGAACAGGCTTTATACCAAAGAACGGCGGTGCGAATTTCCTCAATGGGGAAATCAATATTTTCCTTGAGCCAAGGTATAGTCTGTTGCAGTGTTATCCCAGAATCTACTAAGTCATCCACTAGGAGAATACGCGAACCTAATTTTTCGGCAGTCATTGTCAAGTGGCGGGAGAAAATTAAATTACTTCTTTCTTGCTTGCCGGGGCCACTGTAAGATGAGGTTGCTAAAATTGCCAGTGGTTGCTCATATATACGGGAAAGAATATCTCCTACTCGTAGTCCTCCTCTGGCAAGACAGATAATCTGGTTGAATTCCCAACTGGATTGATAAATCTGAATAGCCAGTTGTTCAATTTTTTGGTGATAATCTGGCCAAGAAACATAAAGGTCTGGCATAAGTCTAACGGGAGTGGTAGATAGCTAGTATTGAAGGCAATTACAAACTTTTTATTTTAGTATGAGTACAAGTGATTATGAACGATTCTGCTGCTGGCGATGCCCAACGAGATCCTCTCAGTGAAAAACTCGACTTAAAAACAAAGCTAGCTTACGGTGCAGGAGATTTAGGGCCAGCAATTACTGCCAATATCTCCGTCTTTTTTCTGCTGGTTTTCTTCACAAATGTCGCTGGTATCCCTGCGGGTTTAGCTGGCAGTATTTTGATGATTGGCAAAATCTGGGATGGCGTAAATGATCCGCTTGTCGGGTTCCTGACTGATAAAACGAAATCTCGTCGTTGGGGTCGTCGTCTTCCTTGGATGTTTTATGGAGCAATCCCCTTTGGAATTTTCTTTTTCTTGCAGTGGATTGTACCGCAATTTAGTGCAAATCAGAGTGATAATCTTTGGCCGCTGTTCTGGTATTACGTCGTGATTGGAGTGATATCTCAGGTATTTTACACAGTTGTGAATTTGCCTTATACGGCGATGACTCCAGAACTAACTCAAGATTATGACGAACGCACCAGCCTTAACAGCTATCGCTTTACATTTTCTATTGGCGGCAGCATTCTGTCGTTGATTTTAACGCAAATTGTTTTTTCTCAAATTAGCGATCGCCAACAACAATATCTCGTTTTAGCAGCAATTTGTACTGTAATTTCAATTTTAGGATTATATTGGTGCGTTTTTGGAGTCCGCGATCGCATCTTGGCTTTTGAGGCCAAACGCATCCAAGTTGAGGAACCCGCATCTCTCCCCTTCTTTGAACAGCTAAAAATTGTCTTTAGCAACCGACCTTTTTTATTTGTTATTGGTATATATCTTTGTTCTTGGCTAGGTGTGCAGATTACAGCCAGCATTATTCCCTATTTTGTAGTCAATTGTATGGGTCTTAAAGAATCAGATGTACCCACAGTCCTGATTGCAGTCCAAGGAACCGCCCTGCTGATGCTATTTGTCTGGGGTGCGTTGAGTAAAAAAGTTGGCAAAAAAATTGTTTATTTTCTAGGAATGAGTTTATGGATAATAGCAGCCGCCGGACTATTTTTCTTACAGCCTGGTCAAATAGTTTTGATGTATGTGATGGCTGTCATGGCGGGTGTTGGTGTATCCACAGCTTATCTAATTCCTTGGTCGATGATTCCAGATGTAATTGAACTAGATGAACTCCAAACCGGACAACGCAGAGAAGGTATTTTTTATGGCTTCATGGTTTTGCTACAAAAATTTGGTTTAGCTTTCGGGCTGTTTTTGGTGGGAAATGCTTTGCAAGTATCGGGTTTCAAAGAATCTGTAGCTGGAAGTCCACTACCTATCCAACCGGAATCGGCACTGTTTGCTATTCGCATTGCTGTTGGCCCTATACCTACAGTTTGTTTGATTTTTGGCTTGATTTTAACGTATTTTTACCCAATTACCCGCGAGATGCACGCAGAAATCATGCTGAAACTCAAAGAACGGCAAGAGAAGAGGGGGAGTTAAGACAATACTTTTCAGTTAGCGGGGAAGACCAAAACACTTGTAGAGACGGCGATTTATCGCGTCTCTAAAACCCACAATTTTGTACTATTAGCCCTTAACCCAAGCGTATTGGGTAAAGGGAAAAGGTTGGAATTCACCTTTCCGCCTTAACCTAACCGTATTGGGATGGGTGGAGACACCACTGGTGTCAACTTAAGCCAAAAATAGCGTACTGATTGGGTGTTGTTCACCCGCCAGGGATTGTAAATCCCTGACTAATTGCTCAAGTCTACTGAAGTAGACTGAAAATTTTTGCGCTATGAAGTCCTCTTCAGAGGACTTTAGCTATGAGACAGGGATTTACAATCCCTGGCGGACGTGCGGTTTCGCGTTAAGTTGACACCAGTGGTGGGGACACCCATCCCACAATAAAATTTGGGATGTTTTTATAATCGAGCGTAAAACCCCAGCAGCAGAATACTAGTAACGCACGGCATAAATAAGCCATCCCTGACGTCATTACGAATTACGAATTACGAATTACCCCTTGCGCTACTAGGGTGTTGTCTGCGGTGAATTTGTAGGATTAGGAGCGGGGATAATTGGCACAATTATCGGCTGTGGTTTTTCACCTTGCAGTTGAATTTGGGCTTGGTTGCGACCATCTATTGCTTGTTGGTAATTAGACTTGTATTTTATTGCTTGATCGTAAGAAGCGATCGCATCTCGATACCGCTTCAAATTTAATAGGGCATTGCCTCTGCTATACCAACTTTCGGAATGGTCTGGTTTATAACGAACTGCCTTATTATAAGACGCGATCGCATCTTCGTATTTCTGCAAAATGTATTGTGAATTCCCTATATTATACCAGAGTTGATAGTCATTTTGCTTAATTGTTGCTGCTTTATTATAAGATTTTATTGCTTCTTCATAGCGTTGGTTTTGATGCAGCGACCACCCTAAATTATACCATGCTTGATAGTTCCTGGGGCTGTATTTAATTACTTGATTAAAAGATTCGATTGCTTCTGGATAACGTTGTAAATTCAGCAGGACATTACCTCTCGACAACCAAGATTGATAATAATTTGCCTTGTATTGCACTGCTTTATCATACGCTGTAAAAGCATCTTGGTAGCGTCGCAAATTGACTAGTGAATTTCCCCGGTTATACCAGGCTTCTTCGTAGTCTGGTTTTAATTCAACGACTTTTTGATATGCTGCGATCGCTTCTTCATATCGCTTAGAATTCTGTAGCGCTAATCCTTTTTTGTACCAAGCTTGATAATTGTCTGGTTTGAGTTCAATCGCCTTTTCATAAGATTGAATCGCTTGGTCATATTGGCTTAAATTACTGAAAGCTTCACCCTTAGCATTCCAGATTTCTGAGTTGTCATTATTTAATTGTAAAGCTTTGTCAAAAGAGGCGATCGCTTCTTGATATCGCTGTAAACTTCCCAACACAAAACCCCGTCCGCTCCAAGCTTCAAAATAATCTGGCCGAATTTGAATTGCTCTATCATACGCCGCTAATGATTCTTTGTATTTTTTTAATTTATACAGCGTTTTGCCTTGACCATTCCAGGCTTGAGCATGATTTGGTCGAATATTAACAGCTTTTTCATATACTGCTAGCGCGTCTTGATAGCGTTGCAAATCAAAAAGGGTATTTCCTTGTTTAGATAATTCTATGGCATTATTTGAATTAATGTGATTCCAAATCAATATTGATGCTACTCCGCTAACCCCAATGAAAAATATCGCTAGTAAAACTTTACCCAAAATACCTTTTTTCGGTTGAGGTTTGTTTATATTTTTTGGTGGAGAAATAGGATTTAAAGCTATTGTCGGTGCGGGTGGTTGCGTTAACTCTTTGAGTGCTTTTAACGCCATCGTTGCCGAAGGATAGCGTTGCCGAAAGTCGTAGCAGACCATTTTATCTAAGAGTTGAGCAAATTCTGGTGTTACCGTGGCTTGATTATGCCAGATAATTTCATTAGTCTCAGCATCTTTTACTATTTCCTCTGGTGATAATCCGGTGAGAGCTTGAATAGCAATTATTCCCACAGCATAAATATCACTGCTTAATTTTGGCGTACCATGAGCTTGTTCTCCAGGAATATATCCAGGCGTACCTATAGCAACAGTAGCCTGTGTTTGACCTTGGGGAGTAATCACTTGAGTCGCAATTTGTTTAACTGCACCAAAATCAATTAAAATCAATTTGCCATCTGGTTGGCGTCTGAGAATATTTCGGGGGTTGACATCACGGTGAATTACATTCTGTTGATGGACAAATTCTAAGATTGCCAAAAGTTCTTCTAAAAGTGAAATTACTTGCTCTTGACTTAAGGTTTTGCCTGGTGTTATTTCTTGACTCAGGTCATCGCCTTCGATCAATTCTTGTACAAGATAGAATTCGGCATTCTCCTCAAAATAAGCTAAAAGTTGGGGGATGCGATCGTGAGTTCCTAATTTATACAGAACTTGTGCTTCCGTATCAAATAAACGCCTAGCTGTCTCCAAAGTTACTGGATCGCTTGCCTGGGGTTTGAGTTTTTTTACGACACATGGAGGTGAACCAGGTAATTGGGTATCACAAGCCACAAAAGTTTCACCAAAACCCCCACCTCCCAAGTTCCTAATAATTTGGTATCTTCCTACAAGTGTGTTTCCCAGCATCTCGTTTGCCTACTTAAGTGCGATGCGATCTGATTTCAATCTTGCCACAGGTTAAGGGGGAGTGAGAGAGTGGGAAGCTAGAGGAGCAGAGGGGCAGAGGAGCAGATAAGAATATTTTGTGTATCTTAATTACGAATTACGAATTACGAATTACGAATTAATATGATTCCTATTAGTGATAATATTCGTTGTCGAAATAAGCCGATTATCAATTACTGGTTGATTGGCATTAACCTGGCTGTATTTTTATGGGAACTTAAACTAGAATTTAGTGGTCAATTAGGTTATTTTATCAGTAGTTGGGGTGTGATTCCTGCTCAGATTACTGGAGCAGTTACAAATGCTCTCTTTTTCAACTCTGCTGCTTGGATAATTGTAATTTGGCGATTATTTTCACTACTTTTTGGAATATTTTTGCACGGCAGTTTTAGCCAAATATTGGGAAATATACTATTTTTGTGGGTTTTTGGAAAGACTGTCGAGAATATTCTGGGACATAGACGCTATCTCGGATTCTATCTGGCTGCTGGCGTGATGATAGGGGTATTGCAAATACTAGCTGAACCGAATTTGACAGTACCGTTGATTGGGGCAAATGGTGCGATCGCAGCTATTTTAGGAGCATACATTATTAAGTTTCCTAAAGCTAAAATTGACACAGTTTTGCCGCTAATAATCTTGTATATCCCCATCGAACTGCCAGCATTTTTCTATATATTTTGGTGGTTTGTGCAACAATTATTTTATGGTATAGGTAGTTTAAATATTCCTCCTGTCGGCGTAAATCAATCGGGTGTTGTTTTTTTAGGGCAGGTTGTGGGATTATTAATTGGCGCGGCTTTCATGCGATTGAAGCGATAAACTTTCTTTAGCTACTTAGAGGATGTTTTAAAAGTTTTCGACAATAGAATTCTGACTTCTGAATTCTTCTTCAATGGAACTTATATATAGCAATCCGAAATCATTCGTGAAAAATTAGATCCCCGACTTCTCGAAGAAGTCGGGGATCTGGACATCGCGCATTTTCACAAGTCATTTAGGATTGTTATATGTCTTTTGGCTGAAATACCTAAGCTACGTTTGCAGAAGAAAGTATATAGTTAATAGCTAGAATAATTGCTGTGGTAATATTTTGAATTTTGAATTTATGTGCCTTTTGATGGATTGCATTCTTGAGCTAAAAAATACATAATTATTAGACTAGGGTATGCCTACTCTTCAAGGTGATGCTATTAAGTATAATCGGTGTAAAAAATGCCAAATGTTGATAAAATTAACTTTCAAATTACTGATGATTTAACAGTTCTGCGGCAGCGTGTAGCAGAGTTAGAGCAATCAGAAATATATTATCAACAAAGGCAAGCAGCACTTGAGGAGCAATTAAGAGAACTAAAGAGAAAGCTGCCATTAGAAGTAGAAGATTCCCATATTCAAGTTGTCGAGTGGCAGATTGAGAAGGATACATCGATAGTTTTGAATCTACCGATAAATGTGGCAGTAATTTTACAACAACTCCAACAAGAAATTGTGGAGCGACAGCAAGTAGAAGTAGTTCTTAGGGAGAATGAAGAACGGCTGAAGCTAGCCCTAGATGCTTCTCAAATGGGCTTGTGGGATTGGAATATTGTTACCAATCAAGTAATTTTGTCTGAAAATCATGAAGTGCTTTTTGGTCTACTTCCGGGCAGTTTTGACGGCACTTATGAAGGCTTTTTGAAGTGTATTCATCCTGAAGATAAGCCATTTGTCATGGAAGCGAACGCTCACGCTTTGGCAAACAAAACTGATTACAACGATGAATTTCGTATAGTTCGCTCAGACCAAAGTCCACATTGGATTTCTGCCAAGGGAAAACTTATCTATGACGATCAGGGACAAGCGGTGCGAATGATTGGCGTTTGTATGGAAACTACTGTATGCAAGCAGGCTGAAGAAAGTACTCGCGAATTAACAACCCAAGTCCAAGAACAGGCAAATATTTTAAATGCTATTCTTACTGCTTCAGTGGATCATATTTACATCTTTGATCGCCAAGGTTGCTATCAGTATGTCAGCAGTGATGGAGCTACTGTATTAGGTTTAAAACCCCAGGATATTATTGGAAAAACTTTGCCAGAATTAGATTTACCCGCAGACCTGATAATGCAGGTAGATAGTCAACGAAAAGCTGTGATGGAAACTGGGCAGCCAATCAAAGATGAGTGCGAATGTCTTACCACCAATGGGTTGCATTTTTATGAATATATCCTCACACCATTACGCAATCTTGACCAAACTATTGAAGGCGTAATCACCGTTTCTCGTGATATTACTGAACACAAACGGGCAGAAAAGTCATTACGTGAAAGTGAAGCGCGATTTCGGCGTTTGTTTGAATCTAATTTGATCGGGGTCGCTTTTTGGAATGTGCATGGCTTTGTGATTGATGCCAATGATGCCTTTCTGCAATTAGCTGGCTACACTCGTGATGAGTTTGCCACTTTAGGTAGAATTAATTGGCGAGAACTTACTCCTGTTGAGTATCAGGATTTAGACGATCGCGCCCTTTTGGAAGTGCAAACCACTGGAGTTTCCAAAATTTACGAGAAAGAGTACATCCACCGCAACGGAAAGCGAGTACCAATTGTTTTGGGGATGGCCTTGCTGAATGACTCCCAAGAACATGGTGTTGCTTTTGTATTGGACATTACCGATCGCAAATCGGCTGAAAAAGAATGCGATCGCCTACTAGAATGCGAAAGGACAGCACGCAAACAAGCGGAAATTGCCAACAAAATTAAAGATGAGTTTCTAGCAGTTCTCTCCCATGAACTGCGAACCCCACTCAATCCCATCCTCGGATGGTCGAAAATGCTGCGGACTCGCAAGTTTGATGAAAAAACTACTAACCACGCTTTAGAAACCATTGAACGCAGCGCCAAGTTACAAACCCAGCTAATTGAAGATTTGTTGGATGTGTCTCGCATCCTCCAAGGAAAATTAAACTTGAATATCTGTCCAGTAAACTTGGTAATGGTAGTTGAAGCAGCACTAGAAACAGTAAAACTAGCAGCAGAAGCCAAGTCAATTCAAATTCAGACCATATTTGATGCCAATTTGGGACAAGTTATGGGCGACCCAAATCGACTTCAACAAGTTGTGTGGAATCTACTTTCCAATGCGGTAAAATTTACACCAACAGGAGGACGGGTAGAAATTCGACTCATGGAAGCTGCTAACCAGGTTCAAATTCAGGTCAGCGATACAGGTAAGGGAATTAGCCCAGACTTTTTGCCTTATGTGTTCGATTACTTTCGTCAATCTGATGGCACTACTACACGGACGTTTGGTGGACTAGGTTTAGGATTGGCGATCGTGCGTAAGGTTGTAGAAATGCATGGGGGAAAAGTTCAAGCCGAAAGTTTAGGAGAAGAATCGGGTGCAACTTTCACTGTTGATCTACCGCTTTTAGTCAGAAATGAACAGGTTTGGCGTGAGGAAAATCAGTCTTTAGATTGTCAGCCGGAATCCTCGCTTCTTTCAAACACTCAAGTTCTGGTTGTGGATGATGAACCAGATATCCGCGATTTAGTCACCTTCATTTTGCAAGACTACGGTGTAGAAGTAACCGCCGTAGCATCAGCACAGGAAGCACTACAAGCGCTTTCTGAGTCGATCCCAGATGTTTTAATTAGTGATATTGGAATGCCAAAGACAGACGGTTATATGCTGATGCGTGAAGTGCGATCGCGATCGCCCCAACAAGGAGGAAGCATACCAGCGATCGCTCTGACAGCTTATGCAGGGGAAATGAATCAGCAGCAAGCATTAGCAGCAGGATTTCAAATGCATATTTCTAAACCAGTAGATCCAGATGTATTGGTAAAGGCGATCGCTGATTTGATTAATCCAAGCTAATGCGTCTATAGGAGATAGCCTCTGGTCATTGGTGTCAACTTAACGCAAAAACTATGTCCCGCAAGGAACTTCAGTTCCAAGA
>NZ_KV757599.1 GCF_001712795.1 Nostoc sp. KVJ20 | reverse complement strand
TAGCGCTTGTACGCCTCCTTTACCAGCGACGCGGCTGTGTTGGTGGATAGTTTTGATTTCTCTTTATGCTGCAACTCTTTGATGAAAGTATCAATGGCTTTCCCGGCTGCTGACTGCCTCCCCATTTTTAACTTGGTCAAAGTGCGATCGCGGGTTGCTTCATAGTCCGGCTGCACTGATGCACCTGCTGTCTGTAACTCAGTCCTGAGTTGCTGGTTTTCCCGCTCAAAAGAAGCCAGTTGCTGTTCTAGCTCTTGGTTTTGATTTCTTGCTTGCTTGAGTCGAATTTCTAAGCTGCTGACTTGATTTTGTAAGTCATCGATGACTTGATTATTTGCAGTTGAGTCATAATTACTTTTTTGCCCGGTAGCGCTATTCTCCTCTACTACCGGGCTTTCAATTTTCCCCGCAGTTCCTCCAGTTGCGATCGCACTTCTTCCTTAACCAACTCCTTGATGTCTACAGGTGTAGACAACTTTTTCGGTGAAGCTGTAGACAATCCTAAAGACTCAGCAATAAACCTTTGAGCCGTCTGATTTAGGCTCTCACCTTCTAACTGCAATGCTTCTAACGCTTCTACAACCTCATCAGCCAAACGAAACGAAAACTGTTTGCTGACCATAACTTATGTCATTGAATACAACTGTCTACAATCATAGGTGGTTTAGTAGTTGTTGTCTACAGTTTTGTTGACAGTCTGTATTCAGGCATTGTATTCTATTTGTAGACAGTTGAATACAGCAGTGAGTTTAGGTAAAGCGAGTAAGTTCGTCGCGTCGCATCGCTCCCTTAATCCCCCTACCCACAGATGATCGTTAAATGATCATCTGGCCCAAAGAAGTGCGATCGCACTTTCAGCCGCACTTATGTTCTTTTCCCGTTCGTGACGTTGTTCTTGCCATTGGTAGCGTTGTTCTTGCCAGTTGCAAAGTTGCTCTTCCCAGTTGCAACGTTGCTCTTGCCATTGGTAGCGTTGTTCTTGCCATTGGCGAGATTGCTTTTCAATGCGGTCAAGTCGATCTGGAGTAGCTTGGCTCATGATTTACCTATGCTGTGATAGCACAAGCGCTCAAATCTGCTTCAATGATTTCTAATACCTGATGCTCTGCTTCCAGTGATTTTTGCCTGGCTTTTAGCTTTTATTGCCTGGGTTCTAGCTTTCAGTTCCTGACTCCAGATTTTCAGTTCGGTACTCCAGGATATTAGTTTTAGACTCTTAACTTTCAGTTCCTGACTCCAGGTTTTCAGTTTGGTACTCCAGGATATTAGTTTTGGACTCTGAGTCATCCTTCACTCCTACCATTTCCATTGCGCTGCTGCCCTTGCAGGTATTCCCAGATGCGGCGAATTTCAGCCTGAAATACCTCGCGGTCAGTTTCGGCGTTTTGGATGGAGTGCATCAAGATATCTGTGAGGCTGTGGATTTCTTCGGTGTTTTGGCGAACTGTTTCCTGGAGGGACAGTTGGTTTGTGGTCACAGTTTCAAGGATGCGCTCGATGCGGTCGAGGCGGTCTGGGGTCGCTTCACTCATGCTGCCCCCTGATGTTGATTGGCGGGTGATGGAGTTTCAACCTCTGCACGCACTAGTCCTTCTCTGACAAACTTGCCAGCCATATAACTTAGTGAACGATCTTGAGCGTCTGCCAAACGCTTCAACCTTTCCTTTTCATCCTCAGTTAGAACAACTGTAACTGTTACTTTGCTTGGCATCGCAGTGCTTAAAGGGTACTAGCCTATCTTACCCTTTAGTACAGTAAATAAGGTTAACAATAGTTGTTAACTGCTGTTAACTGGTGTTACTATCTTGTAAGTTTGATAATCAATGCGCCCCGGCAGGAGAAACTACGACATCTCCCCCACCGGCACGACTTCCATCCTTAACATCCAAGGAGACAAAGATAATGTTAGCGGTTGACGCGCCCACTTTGGGCATTTTTAGTCAAGCGTCAAAGTTTTGGCGTTTGCGGATTACTAAAGAATTTGACAAGCCGGAATATTTTATCGGTCAGACCGTGCTGCACAAGACAAAGGTGAAGCAGGGTGAGATTTTGTACCCGGTGATGGTAGTTGGTCTTTCCTGGACTGGTATGGATTGGCAGTATAGGGTTTCATTGCCAGAAGATCACCCTTGGTTTGAGGTAGGCGATAACGAATCGGAATGGGTTGATGACGGGGAATTAGAACCAATGTAGTTCTTAATAACATTCTGCACGTGTAGAATTCCGAATTCTGCACGTATAGAATTCCAAACACTTACAGTGATTAGAGTTCAAGCGTTACCTAGCCAAACCAGTATTTTGGATATCCAAATTGCATGGGCAATGTATTAGTTTAAAACACCCTATTGCCAATTGATACACGGTTCTAACCGATGTATGCTTAAAACAGTTTTTCTGAAAGTGTGTTTTTTTCTAATAGGAGTTTTGCATTTGCACAAATGCAAATCTTATATAAGAAACTGACATAAGAAAAAGTCCGGTAGTTTCAAAAGCTGAGTTACCCAATCTCTACACAACAACATGAATACAGTTCCACGCAGTTGTAGACAAACCAGTCCCCCAAGTCCGAAGAATACCGAACAAAAACAAAAGTTAACTTGAATTTATCAAGTTTTGGGGGTTGTCTACAACTAGTTGGAGCTGTAAACAGTGTAGAGATTGAGTAAAGCTTTTGAAATTGCTGGGCGAACAGAGAAAAGCGACCGCCCAACAATCGAAAAATTCTATGAACCAGAATATCACGGTTTCAGTAGCAGAAAAGCATCTAACCGAGTGGACAGAACTTAGTGGAGTCAGCGATGCGATCGCAACACTTAACATTGAGTCGCTGAGTGCTGAAGAACTCAACGCCAGAATAAAGCCCAAGAACCCAATTCAAACAGGTGGTTGGTGGTGTCGTGGGGTGAATTGGCGAAATGGTCAGCCAATGGGTCTATTTTACGGACAAGGCAAGCCGGATAAGGAGCATGTAATCGACCCAAAGAAAAAACCAGCCAAGTATATGACTGCTAGCGGCATGGAACCGGATGCGATTTTCCTTGCCATGCCTGATAAGCACTACTGGGCAAAGGTTTACGCCGATGAAAGCATTGTCAGAATTTGGACAGAGGGAGCCAAGAAAGCGGCGGCAGGGTTGACGCTATTGTTAGCGACAATTGCCTTGACCGGGGTGTGGAATTGGGGAAAAGATGGCAAGTTAGCGCCAGAGGTTGAGCGTTGGGCCCAGCCGGGGACAAAACACGTCATTGCCTTTGATAGCGACTACGTTTCTAAGCCATCATGCCGTCAAGCCATCATCCAGTTTGCCAAACTTCTGACTGCCAAAGGGTGTGAAGTGTTGATCGCAACGTGGACGCAGGAGGATAAAGGAATGGATGATTTTATAGTCAAGCATGGGGGCGACGCTTTCAAGGAAGCGATCGGGAATGCTCAAAGCGTTAAGCAGTGGGAAAAGCAGTTTAAAAAGAGCGCGAGCGATAGTACCGAGAAAATCCCCCCGGCTGACAGGATCGCGCGAGAGATAGCGGAAGAATATCGAGATCAGCTAGCTTTCAACAACGACATTAGCGGCTGGATGCGGTACGAAGCTGATTTTAAAGGGGTATGGTCATCCCAGACAGATGAATATATTGAAGCGATAGTCTTCAAAATCTTAGACAGCAAGGGAATCGTTGACTTTAACAGCTACAGCTACATCAGCAACGTCGTAAAAATAATGCGCTGCTTGCTGATTGTGTACAAGTGGCAAGAGAAGTCACCCAAGGATATGCTGCCATTTATCAACGGCGTGCTAGACGTTGCCACGGGTGAATTACTCCCCCACTCCCCAGGCTATCGGTTTACTTGGCAGCTGCCACGGGAACACAACCCCAATGCTACCGACTGGTCAACAATCGACACATTTTTAAAGCACTTATCCGCAGGGAACCCAGCGATTAGAGAATTACTGCTTTGTTACTGCAATGCAGTGATTAAAGGTCGTAGCGACCTCCAGAAGTTTTTGCACCTAATTGGGTTAGGTGGGACTGGCAAGGGAACCTTTTCGCGGTTGCTGGTTGCACTAGTAGGCAAGCAGAACGTCCACTCAACAACCTTAGAAGATTGGTGTAGTAACCGATTTGAGGGGGCGAACGCTTACCACAAGCGCCTAGTGCTGTTCCCAGATGAAGACAAACAGACAGGGAAACTGGGTAAATTCTTGAGCTTAACGGGTGAAGATGATATTAGGGCCGAGAACAAGGGCAAGAAAGCTTTTCTCTATCGCTATGACGGCATGGTGCTGGTGCTGTCTAACTTGCCGATTTTTATGGGTGAAAGTGTTTCTCGTGTTAAACGGCGGGTGATTCCAGTTCCTTGTAATAATGCCGTGCCAGTAGCGAAACGTAGCAACTTAGAAGCGGATTTTAAACCAGAGTTAGGGGCTTTCACCAATTACATTCTTAGTTTGAGCGATGACCACGTAACGCGGGTGATATTGGGACTAAATGAAATTCCCGAATGCACCTTAGAATTTTGGGAAAACCGGATGCGGGTTGATTCCATTGCAGCGTGGGTTAACCAGCACATCATTGCTGACCCGCTTGCAGTTACTCCCATTGGTTGCGATCGCCATGAGGGTCAAGACGGTTCGCTCATCACCACCTTGTTTGGTTCTTACAATCGCTACTGCAATCAATCTGGTAGCAGTCCGAAAAATCGCAATAACTTTTCCCCTGACTTAATAGAGCTATGCCGTAGTGTATTGGGTTGGGAAATCGAGCGCCAAGTTTCCAAAACAGGTAAAGCGATTCGCGGCTTGCGGTTGCGGGTCAGTGGAGCCGATGACCACATCGCCACCCACGATTACATTCTTATGGAGCGGGTAAAAGGTGACGACCTGGGTGACGACCTGGGTGACGACCTCAAAGCCTTGGTAAATAAGGTAAGTGACGACGGTGACGACCTTTTGATCACTCAGATGGAAAATCAGACAATAACTTCTTCAGAAAAAACATCTATATTTCCAAGTGGAGTAGGCTTTGGGTCGTCACCTTCGTCACCATGCTTACAGCAAGCGCTTTTCGAGTCGTCACCAGAGTCGTCACCAGGGTCGTCACCGATGCGAGGTGAATTGATTATTGGTGTAGGGCGAAAAGCTGATTACTGTGGTGAAGTGGTGACGATAGTCGGTTGGGAGAACAGGGGCACAAAGGTGCAGATTGAATTTTCCAATCGGCGGATGCAGTATGTGAAGCGCGGAAGCCTAAAACCACCGACTAGCGAGAAATCTTAGCCAATGGTTAAAAACCAGAGCTTTGAAGTTTGGGCTTTGAAAGCGTTGGTGGAATTTGATTTTGATGAAGACAAGCAAATGGTCTGGAATTGCGACGAGCTATGCTCTGGCACTATCCGCCAATGCATGGATCATGCTGCAACGCTTGTGCCGAAATATCGCGGATGGGGATTAACTTTAAATTCCATTGCAGAAGCTTGGAATAAGATATTTTGTCAAAACCTTTCTAGGGAATGGCTTGATGGTAAACGTGAATATTTTTTCGTAGAGCGTGTTGGTTGGCGTGACTAGACATTGGGTATTGGGGAATGGTCACTCACGCCCAAAAAAACTTTCCGCCAATTATGGCGTACTGTGCGTCACGATAATTCATCAAAATTCGCTGGCGGATAACATTTGTTGTCCGGTAAATTTTTGTCATTACTTGCCGAGTATTTGTCAAAGTTTATACACTGGTTTGAAACGCGAGTGTATTTGGCATGAAAGTACTGGGAAGGCCGATGAGCCAAAACGGAATGCTGCACCTAATGGATAGTGAAAATCCGTTCTCACAAACTTGGTTAACTTTGTGCGGTCGCAAGATTCGCGCTAGTCACGCTCTACCGTTGCAAAACTTTGATGCTTCTGAGAACTGCTGTACAGTCTGCGCTCGGATGCAACGTGGTAACTCGCTGCTGCACTCTCGACTAGCTACAAATTTTGACAAATGCTTAGGAGGACAAGTTAACTTGTCTTCACGAACTGCGTGATGGTCTTTCATCTGGTAAATCCTTCGGGGACAAGTATAGTGATCGACACGAACTGGATTGTGAACAGCGTGCTTTAAAATCCTTAGAATTCTCTGCCTAAACCTATTAGGTTTTTATCGTTATTCTTCACCAGAGTTTTTTCTGGGTGATAAGCAGTGGACTTGGTTTCTTTGGGGTTAATGTCGAAGAAACTAACTCAGTTGCTGGCACTGCAATTTTAGGAAGAATTAAACCAGTCACAAGTATACTTGCCGAAGAAATATTAGCGTGATTTGTTTTTCGGAAACATTAGATGTTTCCTCTAACATTGGCGTGGTTTAAAACTAAGCTGTTTTTACCGTTATTCTCTGTGGTGAAACCTAATAGGTTTCAAGCTAATTTCTCCACTATTGTCAGCGCGATCGCTAACTCCCCCGATTGGGCCTTAACCCTTAATTGGTTTGTCGTTGATTAAAACCGAATATTAGCGTATGAGTTTTGAATGCAATAAGAGCGAATTCGTTTGCACGGACAGGTTAAACCCCTCCGGCAAATTTTGTAGCATTCCCGGACATAGGGAAAGGTATAACGTTTCCAGAGTACGGGACACTGTTCGAGCGCAGTCAATCCCAGAGTCCGTCAAACTTGTTGGGTGAAAGCTGGGTGTACTTGACGGTGTGGTTAATGTTGTTGTGACCGAGATAGTCTTGGATTCGGCGGGTGTCTGTGCCTTTGGCGGCGAGGGCATAACCGCAGCTGTGGCGTAACATGTGCGGGTGCAAGGGAAAGTCAAACTCTGCAATCTCTCCAGCGCGGCTGATAATGACGCGCACGGTGTCATCAGCGATGGGGGCCCCGCGTTCGCTCATGAATATCCAAGGTGTCTTGTCCTTGGCTTTGCTTTTGAAGGATCGGAGTAATTTAAATTCATCTGGGTAGATGGGTTGAGTTGACGGGTTGCCGCGCTTCATCCGCCTAACGTAGATGGTCGCTGTTTCCCAGTCGATGTCAGACCATCTCAGGGCAATCGCCTCAGAGACGCGCAAGCCGTGACGATACATCATCAGCAACAGGAGTTCATCGCGTAGCTTGTGCCTGCCTACTGTTTTGGCGGCGGCGATTAATCGCTCGACCTCATCGGGTCTAAGATGTTCTCTAGGGCGCACATCCTCATTTTTGGGCCGCTTCATGATTGGTTCGCGCTTCACTGGTTCAACTTTCGGTAATTCGGAGTTATACACCAGTTTTAAATGAGGTCGAGACTTAGGTCTGTAAATGCTCATCGCTCAGTACAATCGGTAAAATAATCTTTTTACCGAAAGTTTACCAGCAAAGCAGGATCGCAAAAATGGTTATCAAACAAGTATTTTTGATATATGTTCCCTATTTAGACGATAAGCTTTACTACGTTTGCAATAGCGAATGGACGTTTGAAGTTGAGCAGGCCAGATTTTTTGTGTCTCTTGACGATGCACAAATGGCAATTAACAGACTCAAAACTGTAGATATTTATGATTTAGGACTACATTCCATTAACCCAGAGCAATTGACTATTGAAGGTTCTAGGCAGGAAGTAGAAGAATTTATTCAAATTTCAATCTAGAGATTAACCTGTTACCAAGTTTAGGGAGTGCAATGGAAGTCGCTTGTTGCGTTGCGGTAACTTCCGACTTCAACTTACAACTTCACCAGCTAGTTAGTGGAAGTTGGAAGTTGGGAGTTGGAAGTTAGGAGTTGCGATCGCGATCGCCAACTTTGAACTGCTGAACCGACCATTTGAACCACTGAACCAACCAACCAGCGCGGAACATAACGATTTTGGCAACGGTTCAGAACGACGGTTCAGAACTTTGAACTGAACCGAACCGACATGACTGGCGATTCTGAACCGTGGTTCAGAATTTTGAACTGAACCGAACCGACATGATACGGACTGATGGCGACACGCTTTCTGTGTTCGCGTTGCGGCTGTGTCGCTCCTTATAGCGTTGCCTCAATCGGGGCACTTGTGGTCGCGCTGCGGCTGCATCAGAACTTGCATTGATCCGCGTTGCAATTTTCGTTGCAATTTTCGCGTGACAAGCGCGAACTGACTCTAAACTGTTAAATTAGCGCTTCTACCTTTTTGAGCAATGTGTTAGAAAAAATCCCTATTTTTTGGGAATTTCTGTTAAAAAAGCCCCACAAGAAAATTGCCTACAGTTGCCAAAAACGGCATCCAGAGCGGGTTTTACTCGTCTACAGTTCTGTCTACACCTGTAGACAGTGTAGACGCACTGCAACCATACTGTAACCGCTCGCATTGCGCCCTTATTAGCGTTGATCCTGGCTCGCATTGGGCACTTGTCACCGTTGATCGTGGCACTGCAACCGCAGTGTAGACGCACTGCAACCGCACTTGTCACCGTCGATTGAGGCACTGTAACCGCCTTTGTGACCGCCAATCGAGGCACTTTAAAGGGACTCTACTGGGGTTTAAGCAATGGCTGAGTAGAGAGAAATTCCACCATACCGCCAATGGATGACGATGTAACGAGCTTTTCGCCCCAATTATCCTGGGGAGTGATATAAAAAGTTTTACCTTTGATGTCCCGAAACATTTTCAATCCACATTTGCTAGCAATTTCAAACAGCGCATTTTCGTAAACATCGGTGTGTACAAATTTCCCCTGCTCA
>NZ_KV757598.1 GCF_001712795.1 Nostoc sp. KVJ20 | reverse complement strand
GCTTTTTTAAGTCAGAATACTCTAATTGTGGGCGATCGCTTGCGTGTGATTCTCAAACAGCAATTTGAGCAACTTTCTGGCTTAGAGCAAGACATTCTCTACTGGTTGGCTATTTGGCAAGAACCTGTCTCATTCTCTCGATTGCAAACCCATTTGCTGATATCCGTTGACCCAGGGATGGTTTTAGAGGGGATTGTGGGGTTGGAAAAGCGATCGCTTTTAGAAAAATGGATCAGCGATTATGAACCCTCATTTACATTGCAACCTCTGGTAATGAAAATAGTGACAGATGAATTGCTGGAACATACTGCCCAAGAGATTCATCAAGTCGTCCAGAGTCATGATATTCGTCATTTTCAGATATTGCGAACCCATTGGTTGCTACGACCGGGTACTGACGATATTGCAGGCGATCGCATTTTAACTCAACTTGAGAAAAAGCTCTGGCACTTGTATGGTGCAACTCTTCCACAAATCCTGAATCAGATTTTGTTGTTGTTAAAAGGTCAATCTCCTTTAGCAATGGGTTACATCGGGAGCAATCTAGCAATCCTCTCAGGAATAGACTTGGTATGACCCCCAATAGACCTCTTAGATATAGCCGTAGCCACATAGNNGGAATTGTAATACTTTTACCTCCTGCCTCCTGCCTCCTGCCTCCTGCCTCCTGCCTCCTGCCATCAATCAAAAATAAGGAACCCTACCCCGCATTTGAGTAAAGCAAACGCTCCCCTCCCCTTACCAAGGCTACGGTGTACACACAAGTCTGAATTAGCTGATTAACCAGGATTTTACCCCACCCTAACCCTCCCCTTGTAAAGGGGAGGGAACTAGATTTCCTGTTTCCCCCCTTACCAAGGGGGGATTAAGGGGGGTAATTCGACTTGTGTGTACACCGAGGCCTTACCAAGGGGAGGGGTGTTAGAGACTTTTGCAAGAGGTCTAATTTCTAAGGCACCTCAATGGAAATCAAAGCATTTTCTGGCAAATAGTTGGCAAAACGCCCTTCATCCGCAAGCACCAAAATCAGGCGCAGGGAATAATCTGGCGGAACTTGCAAATCTGCCCACGGTACTGCCAACTCTAAACAATTATTTAAAGCTACTTGAGCGCGACTGAAACGGGGTTGCCATTGATAATTGTCTCCAGCTTCCCGAAACTGAATTGATTGCGTCAGCAAGTTAACTTCCAAAAGATGGTGGAAAAGGTAATTCAGTGGGGCTGCATCTGGTACATCGGCTAAGGGAACTGGGCTATTAACCATTGTTTTTTCTGGATAGAACCACAGCAAATTCAACTCTGCTGGAAAACCCCGCCCTGGTGCAACGCCACCTTTAAAGTCCAACCGCAAATAGAAATTGAGGTGATCCACCCCATACCAAAGTCGCTGGATGACGCTGCTATTGTGCATCGTCCCTCGCGCCCCGCCGATTTCTATGCGTCCAGCTTTGTCCCAGTCTTGCTCATCACCCTTACCATCAATGACAGGATGAATAAATCCTTGTGGGGTATGGCTTCCCTGTGCTTCGTGGATTTCCACTGGTTGCTTGAGATAGGGCGGTACAGGTTCATTTAATGCCTTGTAAATGCCAAGCAGGTGTTCTCGAAACAACTGATCAAAGATGGCATCCTGATTTGATGAGTGTCCTGCACCAAACCACCAAAACCAGTCAGAACCCTCTGCGGCATACAATGCTTCCCATGCTTCTGGGTTATTTTCTTCCGTCGCTTCGGGATGACTTGCCAGCATAACTCTAGCTTCTGTCAAGTAATCCCAAGCACGATTTTTGGCAGGATCGCCGATCCAAGTTGTGAAGCTGCCATCCACCCAAGAACCACTATGTAGCTGCCCTCCGGGAATGGTGGCTGTGGCTGGAAATTCTTCGAGGAATTCGGAGACGGTAACGAGTTTCAGGTGGGGTTCATCACTCAAACTTTGATATAAAGCTTCTAGGAAAGGTTTGCCATCTTGGGGATAAAATTCCCAGCAATTCTCCCCATCCAAGGCGATGGTAACTAGCCAAGGTTGATCACTGTGACTATCTCTTTGCATTTTAGCGATCGCTTGCAAATGTCCCACCAAGTCCGCGGCTGCCTGTTTTGCTGGCATCGCACTATAAGTAAAGCCAATCAAATCTGATAATCTGTGGTCACGAAACACAATTGATAAATCACCCTCAGCAGTTTGCAGGCGATAGGGTCGGTAAAGCAGTTCTGGCTGTTGCACATTCCCCGCCCCATCCCGATGAAAAAAGTGTTTCAGCGTCCACCCTAAGACGGCTTCATCTGAGCATATCCACTTAAACCCTTGGTCAATAATATGTGGAAGAACTGACGGACTTACTGATTGTTCCGAAGGCCACAAACCACGAGGGATCTGTCCAAAGCGGTCTTTATAAAAGTCCCAAGCTTTCCGCAAGTGGCGGGGAATATCTTCTGCCCACTCAAATCGCTGCTTAGGTAGTGTCATATTGGGCACAGCGACCCGACCAGAGTTAGTATCAGCGAGTAACGGTAAAATCGGGTGGGTGTAAGGCGTGGTGGTAACTTCTAGCTGTCCCGCCTCCTGCATTTTTCGATGTTGGGGGATAATGCGGCTGAGAATTTCTCGCTGTTTGGAATAAATGCGCTGGCGATCGCTTAAAGTAAAATTCCGACCCTGTTTTAACCAAGTAGCAATTTCTGGGTCATCCCAAAACAGCGGATCGATCCAAGCCAAATTGTGCCAAGCTAGCAAATCGCCATAATCTGGCAACTCCCAATTTGCTAAACACCAAGCTTGCCCTTTTTCCTGCCTTTGCTGGTACAGTTCGGCATAGCGGGGATGGGGGTCAATCAGCGTGTGGTGATTGGCATCAAAAAAGTGTTGGATAACGAATTCCCGCTGTTCCTGGGTGAGTTGTTCATCCGGTGTCAAGCTGGCTGTGAGATAAGGGTCAAAAGCAGTACCAGCAATATAATCTTCCAGTTGCAATATCAACGATGGTACTAAATTCACCGTTTGGTGTAACTTAGGATACCGCTCTAATAGCAATACCAAATCCAAATAATCTTTAGTCCCATGTAAACGTACCCAAGGTAGACGGTACTGCTGACTTGGAGATAGCGAAACGCCGCTGCCAGGAGATTTGTACAGCGGCTGATGTTGATGCCAGATAAAAGCAATGTAAAGAGGATGGGACATAGCAAGTAATTAAGGGTTAGGGATTGGGGATTACAAATTAGGGATTAGGTATTAATGATAAATTATGAATGAAAAAATCCATTCTTCCCCAGTCCCCAGTCCCTAGTCCCCAGTCCCCAATCCCTACACTACTTGCTCAATTTCTGCAATTTCGGGAATCATTTCCTTAAGGCGGCGCTCAATTCCCATTCTCAGAGTCATTGCAGAACTGGGACAAGAACCACAAGCACCTTGCAGACGCAATTTTACAATAGGCCCATCAAGTTCTACCAGTTCCACATTGCCGCCATCAGACATAAGATAAGGGCGCATTTCATCTAAGACTGTTTCAACGTTGTCAATTGTAAGTTCCATAGTTTAGACCTGCTAAGTTAGGGATGGGCATGGGGCATGGGGCATGGGGCATTGAATAATAACGATCTCTGTAACCAATGCACCCTTACTCATTAACCATTATCCAAAGTTTTATTTTCCAGCTTTGTTAAATCGATCCTAAATCTAATTGCCGCTAGATTGTCAGGTGTCAGTTTTTTATGACTTTTGACTAAACCACTGCTGGTTTTAGCAACTTGATATTAGATTAGCTGAACAATTTTTCATGCAAGCCCTCCTACTCTACTTTAGCCTGTGAAGTAAGAAAGAGAACGCAAGGAAGTGAGAACAAGGAAGGTTTTTTCCCAATACCCTTCAAGAGTGCTGAGTAATGAGTAATCTGACTTTATCCCATTAAGTCTCTTTTGCAAGCTGCCAACCCTCACAGAGGTCGTATTGACATTTGACACTATGTTCGGGTCTTGGTAAAAACTGTACTATTTACTAATGTCGTAAAGAACGCATTCCATAACGAAAAGGCTTATGGTTAATAGCAAATATCCAGATGAAAGTAAGTGGATGTTCGTAAGACAGGACAATAACGCACCTGACGGTGAAAAGCAAGACTACTACTATGGCACCTTAGAAGATTGTTTATGGCGTATGCGTGTATGTATAGCTGATCAGCTTAATGACGAAGCCATACGAGAACTAGGTTATGCATTTGATGAAGTAAATAGAGCAGAAATATGGTTAGAGGAGCAAAAAGATTTTTGGGCGAATACAGAGGATACTTCAAAAACGAGGCAATATGTAGCTGCAATGACAGAAAAGGCTAAACGAATTTTAGACTCTCTTCAAGCTAGAGTAAACGAGAAACTACAAAGGATCAAAACCCAGTGTCTAACAGCAGGAATTGTTAGTAGTACAAATTGGTTTATTAAATATAACGGTAATGACAATGAGGGGTAAAAGTAGTGAGCGTGACATGAGCCGCTACGTTACGTCTGAAAGTCTTGCTGTCGGTGGAAGGACAAGATTGCCGTTAAAACGTGCTTATGCTTCCAAATAAACAAGTGTGCTATTCCGGTATAGATCATGCTTATTCATAGCCGAGAGAGTTTTGAACATCACGTAGAGTCTTCTTAGCATATCAACTCAATACTAAGTAGTTATTGCTTCATAGAAGATGTATTATTTTATCCTCTATCAAGAAGTTTGCCTCAGTAATAAACGATTATGACAGTCCTGGGTGCGGAAGGTGGGTTAAATAATAATTACTAAAAAACTTTAAAGTTTAAAACTCAAAACCCAGTATTACCAAGTATCCAAACTCATTACTCATTACTCATTACTCATTACTCATTACTCATTACTCATTACTCATTACTCATTACTCATTACTCAGCACTACTTATTGAGTCGCTATCAGTAGATGAAACCATAACTGGTTGTTGATACAGTGGCACGGTGAATGTGACTGTTGAGCCAAGTCCTTCGCCTAGACTATAAAAATGTACCTCGCCACCCATTGCCTCCACTAACTTCTGGGATATTGCCAGTCCTAAACCTGTGCCGCCATAATGGCGAGTGCGGGAGCCATCTACCTGAGAGAATAACTGAAACAGTTTATCTTGTTTATCCAAGGAAACACCGATACCCGTGTCAGCTACACGTACTCTTACCATGCCAGGAAATTCCTGACCTTGAAAGTTCGGCTTCGCTTTTTTTAGTACTAAATCAGCACTGACGGTGACACCACCCTCATGGGTAAATTTGATGGCATTACCTACCAAATTGAGCATCACTTGTAGCAACCGTTGGTAATTGCTTTGGACAATGATTTCATCAGAAGTGGCAGGCATTTGCATCCCAAAGCTGAGGTTTCTCATTTCTGCTTGGGGACGCATGAAACTTTCTACATCACTGAATAGCTCATTGAGCTTGACTGGAGCGTAAGCTAGCTCCATTTTACCAGCTTCAATTTTGGCAATGTCCAAAATGTCGTTAATGATATTCAGCAGATGTATGGATAACTGATGAGCTTCTGTCAAAAATTGGTTTTGTTCTTCTGGGTCATCTGCCATCCCTTCCAAAATCAGCTTCAAGAAGCCAATCATGCCGTTGAGGGGGGTACGAATTTCATGGGATACATTAGCCAGAAACTCGCTTTTGAGGCGGGAAGCTTCTTCGGCTTTTTGACGCGCTGCTTCTAATTCTTTATATAAAGTAGCATGAGCGATCGCAGTTCCCAATTGATCTGCTGCTTCTTTTGCTAGTTCCAATTCCGATTCTGTTAATGTGTAGCATTCATCCTGCCAATTCAAGGCAACCAATCCATTGGCTTGGTCTTGATAGCAAGTCGTAACCACCAAAGTTTTCTGCCGTCCAGACTCAGTGTATCCAGGCACTTCCATCACAACTGGTTCTAGGGTTGCCAAGGCTTGAGCAAAAGCTGGCTCAGAAACTACATCTATTTCTGAGCCAAGTATTGATTTGAGTTCTGGCTGGCGATACTCAGCCTTCACCTGCACTTTTGAGCTAGAGGGCTGATAAGGACAAATAATACAGCGCTCTAGCCGCAGTGCTTTCCCCAAGCTATCAACTGTTTGCTGCCAAATAATATCTAAATCCAATGTCCGGCGAATATTTCTGGTAATGCGATTTACCAGTTTTTGGTGTTGTTGTGAACGTAAAGCCAACTCTATTTGTGTGGGCGTTTTTGATGCCACGCGCACTTGTTTTTTGTTGAGTGTCGCTTGCACTAAACGTCCCATCACTAAAACTGTAGTGGCAGTTGTTCCCAAGCTCGGCATAATCGGACTAATCACTAAGTCCAACTCAAATAATTCCTGGTGGTAGCTAAACCAGCACTGAAACCTTTCTGGTATCAAACCCGTCAAAATTCGGTGCAATCGTTCTAAATAAGTAACCTTATCCACCGGAGCAAAGGTTTGAGTCTGGTTCAGCTCGTCAACTATTTTTTCAGTATTTAACCCCAGGAGTTCGCTGTGCTGCCAATAAAAGGTCAGATAGCGCCCTGCCCCATCTTGCGTATACACCAACTCTGCACCTAGAGCTGGTAATGAACTATCAGTCTTACTGGTAATAGATTCCAGATTTTGGGAAAATACATTTGGCAATTGGGAATTGGCAGTAATAGTCATTAATTGAGTTGGATAGACAAAGGGTGTCCGACCGTAATTTTACTAAAGCCGTTAAAATTTATGCATAAACTTTTACAGCTTTTTTGTTTTTGATTGGGTATTTCTTGGTGTTCTGGAAACCAGATTGACAAACTTTACTTTTTTAATTTCTATTGACAGCTGACTAATAGCGTCAATCGTTCCATTCACCGCGAGGAGGAACGGGGGTACGCACAGGCGTGCGCGTCAATTCATCATCTCTGAGAATTTCACCCCGCAACCACTGGCGAATCGCCACCTCAATTACTTTACTTGGGTCATTGGTGAGATGCTGAATTTGCTCTAGTAACTCGGAGTCTAGGCGGACAGCAATTTCTACCTTATCGGCTCGTGTGTTTTCCGCTTCGGTAGTTTTCTCTTGCATATTCATAGGTTTGATATACTCTGAATTGGTTTTGTCTAAAGCTTTGTAAAGCAGTTATATTCATAGTTCGGGCTAATTCGCTGAAAAATCTTCAAAGGGACAGTTATATAGTTCCCTGAAATAGCACCAAAGTAACAGGCTTGAAGTTTCAAATCACATTTTTCATATAACTGACTAGACAATAGCTCTAGAAGTTTTGCCGATAAATCAGTGATTCTGAGTAATTACGGGTCGTAATTGCCCATGATCCCTACATGATCCCTACATGTACTTATTTACATTTATTGTACGCTCCTAGCTGTTGAATACTAGCAGCGACAAATAGACTTTCATAATATTCTTAAAAGTCCACCTATTTAGATCGAAAGTTGAAGATGGAGTGAAGATGGGGACTGGGTATTGGGTACTGGGTACTGGGTATTGGGTACTGGGTATTAGGGATTAGGTTAGGAAAACTCTTTCCTAGTCTCTAGTCCCTAGTCCCTAGTCCCTAGTCCCCATTCACCACTCCCCACTCCCCACTCCCCATTAAAAGCAGCGTCTTGGCTAAGAAAGCATTAAAATACATTAAGTAAATTGCTCTTTTAACTTTGGTTGCTGCTAAGGCAAAGATAGTATATGACTGACGTTCCCGCAGTTCGCATTCGCAATTTTTGTATTATTGCTCACATCGACCACGGGAAATCAACCCTCGCCGATCGCTTACTACAAGCTACTGGCACTGTTGAAGACCGGCAGATGAAGGAACAGTTTCTCGATAACATGGATCTAGAACGGGAGCGCGGCATTACCATTAAGCTGCAAGCTGCCCGGATGAACTACACAGCGAAAGATGGTCAGCAGTATGTGCTGAACCTGATTGATACTCCGGGACACGTCGATTTCTCTTATGAAGTCTCCCGCTCTCTTGTTGCTTGTGAAGGAGCGCTATTGGTAGTAGATGCGTCCCAAGGTGTGGAGGCGCAAACTCTGGCAAATGTATATTTAGCCTTAGAGAATAACCTGGAAATTATCCCGGTTTTAAATAAAATTGATTTGCCTGGGGCAGAACCAGAACGGGTAATTGGCGAAATTGAAGAAATTATCGGTCTAGATTGCAGTGGTGCAATTCTGGCCTCTGCTAAAGAAGGAATTGGTATTGATGAGATTTTAGAAGCAGTTGTTGAGCGGATACCGCCACCGCCCAATACCATAAATGAACGCTTACGAGCGTTAATTTTTGATAGCTATTACGACAGTTACCGGGGAGTAATTGTGTATTTCCGGGTGATGGATGGAACCGTGAAAAAAGGCGATCGCATCCATTTAATGGCATCCGGTAAAGAATTTGAAATTGATGAGTTAGGTGTCCTTTCTCCGACTCAAAAGCAAGTTGATGAACTCCACGCTGGGGAAGTAGGCTATTTGGGAGCGGCAATTAAAGCTGTAGCTGATGCACGGGTAGGAGACACAATTACCCTCAGTAAAGCGAAAGCGGAGTCACCTTTACCAGGCTACGCAGAAGCGAACCCAATGGTTTTTTGCGGGATGTTCCCCATTGATGCTGATCAATTTGAAGATTTGCGGGAAGCCTTGGAAAAGCTGGAACTCAATGATGCCGCGCTGCACTACGAACCAGAAACTTCTAGCGCGATGGGGTTTGGCTTCCGTTGTGGGTTCTTGGGTTTGCTGCACATGGAAATTGTCCAGGAACGTCTAGAGCGAGAGTATAACCTAGATTTAATCATTACAGCCCCTTCGGTGGTTTATAAGGTGATTACCCTCAAAGGTGAGGAACTGTACATCGATAATCCTAGTCGCTTGCCTTCTCCCAACGATCGCGAAAGAATTGAAGAACCTTACGTCCAAGTCGAGATGATTACGCCGGAAACTTATGTCGGCGCTTTGATGGAGTTGTCACAAAATCGCCGTGGCATCTTCAAAGATATGAAATATCTCGCCCAAGGACGAACTACCCTTACTTATGAGCTACCCTTGGCGGAAGTTGTAACTGACTTTTTCGATCAAATGAAATCGCGATCGCGCGGTTACGCCAGTATGGAATATCACATCATCGGCTACCGTGAAAATCCTCTGGTGAAGCTGGATATTATGATCAACGGCGATCCCGTAGATTCCTTGGCAATGATTGTGCATCGAGATAAAGCCTACAACGTCGGGCGGGCAATGGCAGAAAAACTCAAGGAACTAATTCCCCGCCATCAATTCAAAGTACCAATTCAGGCATCTATTGGTAGTAAAGTTATTGCCAGCGAACACATCCCCGCCTTGCGGAAAGATGTACTAGCCAAGTGCTACGGTGGTGACATCAGTCGGAAGAAGAAACTTTTACAGAAGCAAGCAAAAGGTAAAAAGCGGATGAAATCTGTGGGTACTGTGGACGTACCGCAGGAAGCCTTTATGGCAGTACTGCGCTTGGATCAAAACTAATAGAATTCAGGAGTCAGGAGTCAGGAGTCAGAATTCAGGAGTCAGAATTCAGGAGTCAGAATTCAGAATTCAGGAGTTAGGAGTTAGGAGTTAGGAGTCAGAATTCAGAATGAATGGGAGTGCAAGTGGCGGATAGTGCAGTGATAGTAAGTACGCGATCGTCTGACTGTGATATCTTATTATTCCCCCACCATCATTTCCCTATTCTGAATTCTGAATTCTGTATTCTTCATCAACATCCGTTAATTTTAAATACACAGGCTGTCAACAGCAGCTTCAAGTGCTTTCAAAAAGCCAGACTGACTCAGTGTTGGCTCAACCATCCTTGAGTGTGCCTCTAGTGCGGGATTTCTAACAGCAAAATATACTTTATTGTAGAAATTCAAAACATCATGAGTCGTAAGCAGGCCCAAGAAAAACTCTCTGAGGCAGAACAAAAGTATCGCACTCTGGTAGAACAAATTCCGGGCGTTGTTTATATTTCACCGATTAATACTACTGCAAAAGTTGCTTATATTAGTCCGCAACTGCAACAATTATTGGGCATTTCTCCCGAAAACTGGAATCCTGATTTCTTGAATAGTTGGTTAGATTACACTCATCCAGACGATCGCGATCGCTATTGCCAAGCTGTAAACGCTACGATCGCTAACGGAGAGCCTTTGAGTATCGAGTATCGAATGATTAGGCGGGATGGCAGAATAATTTGGGTACGAAATCAAGCTAATCTCGTTCTTGATGCCGATGGACAAACTCAGTTACTTCAGGGTTTATTGTTTGATATTAGCGCTCGTAAACAAGTAGAAGCTGCACTGCAAGAGAGCGAAGCGCGTTCTCGTGCCATCCTCGAAGACCAAACGGAACTGATTGCTAGAGGCTTACCAGATGGCACTTTTACCTTTGTTAATGAAGCTTACTGTCGATTTTTTGGACTGGAGCGAGACAAAATTATTGGTCAGCACTACAAACCTGTTGTGTTTGAGGAAGACCAAGAACGTGTGTTTAGTCTGGTAAATTCCATCAGCTTAGAAAATCCCGTTATCACCATTGAAAATCGCGTCGTAGCTTGCCAAGGGGTGCGGTGGACGCAGTGGATTATTCGAGGGATATTTGATGACCAGGGTACGATTGTAGAACTTCAATCTGTTGGACGAGATATTACCGATCGGAAACGGGTAGAACAAGCTCTAAGTGAAAATGAGCAAAAGTTTCGGGCGATTTTCAATCAAACCATTCAGTTTATCGGATTGCTTGAGCCGAATGGAATAGTACTAGAAGCGAACCAAACAGCACTGGACTTTGCTGGGATTAGTCGAGAAGAAGTGGTAGGTAAGCCATTTTGGGAAGCAAAATGGTGGACAATTTCTTCAGAGACACAAGAACAATTAAAAACTGCGATCGCATCTGCTGCTAATGGTGAATCGATTCGCTATGAAGTTGACGTTTTAGGTCGAGATTATCAAATTATTACGATTGATTTCTCACTACGTCCTATACTTGATGAAGCAGGGCGTCTGACACTACTAATTTCTGAGGGACGAGATATTAGTGAATACCAAGCAGCGCTGCGCGAACGCCACAAAGCTGAAGAAGCATTGCGCTCAAGTCAAGACTTTCTACAAAAGGTTGCTAATACCGTACCGCATATTTTATATTTATTTGACCTCTTAAAAGGAACAAGCATTTATCTTAATGAGAAAAGTGTGACAGTTTTAGGCTACTCCCCAGAGGAAATTTGTCAAGCAGATCCGCAGTGGTTCATAAATTGCTTTCATCCAGACGACCGACATCTCTGCTATGACGTACCAAGTCGCTTCGTCAATCTGCAAGACAATGAAGTTCTTTCCACCGAATATCGATTTCGACACAAAAATGGGGATTGGCGTTGGCTGAATACGCGAGAAGTCGTATTTGCCAGAGATGCTAACGGTAGTCCGACGCAGATTCTTGGCTCGGTAGAAGACATTAACACTCGCAAACAAGCCGAAGCAATTCTGCGACAACAAGCAGAGGGAGAACGGCTAATTACTGAAGTAACTCAACAGATTCGGCAATCACTGAATTTGGAAGAGGTTCTGAATACAACAGTCAACAGTATTCGCCAGTGTTTGGGTTCAGATTCCGTAGCTATCTACCAGTTAGAATCTGACGGAAGTGGCAATTTTGCGGCGGAGTCATTGGGTGATGACTACCCCCAGAGATTAGAACTGACAATGCATCCATTTTCGCTCAACCGAGATTTTAGCGACTATTACCAGGGATTACCTAAAGTCTTCCATGATATTCAGGAGTCTGATTTTTCAGCCGATCTTTTTAAGTTATTACAACTCTATCAAATTAAGGCTGCTATAATAGTGCCGATTTTGAATGGAGAGCATCTATGGGGTTTACTGATTGCTCACCAGTGTGCCGCACCTCGTTACTGGCAAGCCTTTGAAGTTAATTTGTTGCAACAGTTAGCAAGTCAGGTAGCGATCGCGATTCATCAATCTGTACTCTATCAGCAAGTACAAGCTGCCAATGAAGAACTACACAGATTGGCTACCCTAGATGGCTTGACTCAAATAGCTAATCGCCGCCGATTTGATGAGTATCTTGAGGGTGAATGGCAGCGACTCAAACGTGAACAACTAGCATTATCTTTAATTTTGTTCGATGTCGATTTTTTTAAACTTTACAATGATACTTATGGTCATTTAGCAGGAGATGATTGTTTGCGGCAATTGGCAAGTGCCCTCAAAAATATTGTTAAGCGTCCAGCCGATTTAGTCGCCCGTTACGGTGGGGAAGAATTTGCTGTGATTCTACCTAATACAGAGATTCAAGGAGCAATCTATCTAGCTGAAACTATTCGACAAGCAGTCCGCGACTTAGCTATTCCCCATGCTCAGTCTCGTGTGTGCGATCGCATTACCGTAAGTCTAGGCGTTGTCAGCATTGTGCCAAATTGCGAAATTTCGCCGCCAGACTTGATTAATGCAGCAGACAAAGCGCTCTATGTAGCCAAACAGCAAGGGCGCGATCAAGTTCATGCTGTCTGTGACGTCACCCCTTCTTAAAGCCTGAATTACGAATTACGAATTACGAATTACCAAAATTACTGTTAAAAAATCTCAAAATTTTAGTAAAAGTACTCACTGCATTCGCCAGACTTGTATTTTTAGGTAAATGTAGTTATTTAGATATTTATAAAGTGTTGGGGAGTGTAGTAGATGAAGATACTCGTACTGAGTTGGGAGTTTCCACCAAGGATTGTTGGAGGAATTGCACGTCATGTAGCGGAGTTGTACCCGGAACTGGTAAAGCTAGGGCATGAAGTCCATATAATTACAGCGGAGTTTGGTCAAGCGTCGATGTATGAGGTGGTTGAGGGAGTACACATACATCGTGTACCAGTTGGACATAGTAACGATTTTTTCCACTGGGTAGTTAATCTCAACTTGAGTATGGGAGATCACGGTGGTAAGTTGATCTTGGAGGAAGGGCCATTTGATTTAATTCATGCCCATGATTGGTTAGTTGGAGATGCTGCGATCGCTCTCAAGCATAATTTTAAAATACCACTAATTGCCACAATTCACGCTACAGAATACGGACGCTATAACGGTATTCACACAGACATCCAAGGCTATATAAATGGCAAAGAAACCTTGCTCGCTTACAATGCTTGGCGGATTATTGTTTGTAGCGACTATATGCGCCAAGAAGTAGAACGAGCGCTACACAGTCCTTGGGACAAAATCGATGTCATTTATAACGGTATCCGAGCCGAAAAGAAACAGCATCACATCGATTTTCATGCTCTGGATTTTCGCCGCCAATTTGCCACAGACAATGAGAAAATCGTTTACTACCTCGGTCGCATGACCTACGAAAAAGGTGTACCTATATTACTCAATGCTGCACCCAAAATCCTTTCGGAACTGGGAGGCAATGTTAAATTTGTCATCGTCGGTGGTGGCAATACTGACCATCTCAAGCGCCAAGCCTGGGATTTAGGAATTTGGCATCATTGCTATTTTACCGGTTTTCTCTCCGATGATTACTTAGATAAATTTCAAACTGTCGCTGACTGCGCCGTTTTTCCGAGTCTTTACGAACCCTTTGGGATTGTGGCTTTAGAAAGCTTTGCTTCTCGTGTTCCTGTAGTAGTTTCTGATACGGGTGGTTTTCCAGAAGTGGTGCAACATACCAAAACAGGCATTGTGACTTGGGTAAACAATCCCGATTCTTTAGCTTGGGGAATTTTGGAAGTGCTGAAAAATCCAGGATATCGCCAATGGTTGGTGGATAACGCTTATGAGGATTTAGAGCGGCGCTTTAGCTGGCCGAAATTAGCCAAGCAAACTGAAGAAGTGTATCAGCAAGTTGTGCAAGAGCGATCGCACATTGCCTGGTAGTCCAGAGAATACACTGTTTTATATATAGGAGTATATAGGACTCATATTTGATTTGGTGAAAAAACTCAGTACAACTAAGAAGCCTTCTTGACTGTAGCAAGATTGCCTATTGCCTGCCTACGCAAATTAGTTCAGAAATCAAAGCGGATTCCTATATAACATCAGGGACAGCTAAATTTAGCTGTCCTTAACTATTACTGAATCGAAGTACATAAACGTCATTTTTTTGAACTTGCATAAATCTTTAATTAAGGGGTGATAGTTTTTCAACGTGCATTGCGTCAGCAAAAAGTGAATAACTAATAACTGATTTAATTCCTTGAGCAGAGTAAATTTAGTGGGGTTACAGATGTGATTTTTTTCAATTACGTCATCATTAAGTAGCTAGGCGCTCCTGATAGGGTAAATAGGAAACAGCGCAATCACAGAAGGATCTGAGAAAGCAGATTACAGCTGATCTGCATAATTATCGTTCTGTCAATTTAAGTCCTCATACCAATTCTTTATGAAGCTGCATAGAATTCGATCCCCCCTAGCCCCCCTTATAAAGGGGGGAATTCAAAGTCCCCCTTTTTAAGGGGGATTTAGGGGGATCAAGATATGTGCAACTTCACATTAAATTGGTATAACTCTCTTGCGGCACTGATTAATAAACAGCCGCATAGTAAACAATCAATGGAAAACTTCAGCCGAATTTAAATGCACAGTAAAAATTGCATTCAAATTTTGTTGAAAACAAATCATGATTAAGGAAAATTGTCATGCCTTTAAATAGACTTTTTGATTCAGGACAGGCTTTACCAATACCTGATGTGCAAAGAACGACTTTTGCATTAGATGCAGTTGCTCGTTTGGTTTGCAATACTTGGGAAGAAATCCTCGCAGCACAAGCAGGTGGCCAATTTGACGCTGTGGTGATTGGCTCAGGGATGTATGGTGCATACACAGCTACCAAGTTGTTTGAGTTTGGTAAGGACTTACCAAACCAACAACCACGCATTCTAGTTTTGGAATCTGGGCCATTCCTGATCAGCGAACATTTTCAAAATCTGACTCGCGTTGGTAACTTATTTAACTCAGTTTTGGAACCACTGGTTGAGCCAAATTCCCAGGGAAGAAATATCAGCGAACCCTCAAACTATGCCGGTGCTAATAGGCTAAATGACCATCACCGTTGTGTGGGTGGCAAATCGCTGTTTTGGGGCGGCTGGACACCGCGCCTGGTCGAAGAGGATCTCAAACAGTGGCCCGCCGAGGTTGTGGAATATCTGCGGCTCAAAGGGCAGCCCGACGGCTATGAATATGTAGAGCGTGAAATCGGCACTTGGCCCGTCGCCGACTTTATCAATGGTGATCTGTTCGATATTCTCAAAGACCGTGCCAAAAACGTGTTGAGCAAAGTGCCGTCACTAACAACAGTGCAAGATCCACCGATCGCAGTGCTAGGTCAATCGCCGGGGTCTGGCTTGTTTAGTATGGACAAGTTTAGCAGCTTACCTCTGCTGCTCGATGCCATCCGCGAAGCCAGTGATCAAAGTGATGCCAAACGACGGCTGTTTCTCGTACCCAACGCCGAAGTAATCAAGTTAGAAACTAGTAACGGCGTCGTCACCCAAATTGTGGTGGCTTTAAAAAATCCGTTTGACCCCAATAACAAGAGCCAAGCTCGTGTCGTGCGTCTGGATGTCAAACCCAGCGCTGCGATCGTGCTGGCAGGCAATACCGTCAACTCAACCCGCCTAGCTTTAAATTCATTCCCACGCCCCAAAGCTTTGCAGCCGAACTCCGAGTTGATCGGGCGGAACTTGATGGTTCACGTTCGTGGCAACTTCATTTGGAAGATCGCCCGCCCCGCCTTGGGTGTCCCGTCAGAACTGGAAAAAGAGTTGCAGACTGCTGCTCTCCACATCCCAGGCTCAACACAAACAACCAAAGGCCCGGGACAATTCCACTTTCAGTTTTATGCTGCCCCGAATGTATTCACCCCAGCCTTTCCTGGTGCCCCCAATAATCCCGAAGAGTTCCTTTACCGGGTGGTGCCGAACATTGAGGAGTTTGAGAAGATTCTCGCCGCTCAAACTACCGGGACGATTGAGAACAAGGTTGTGATCGGCATTCGCACCTGTGGCGAAACCTTTGGCGATCGCACAACCCCAATCGGTAATCCTAATAGTAGTTGGATCAGTGTCAATCCTTTCGGCGGTACTGGCGATGATCTGTACTTTGAGAACGGGCGGGAACTGCGCGTACCTAAAGCATTTGTAAACCTAGTAGAAACACCCGCAGACAAACAAGTTCGAGATGCTCAATCTGAAGCAGCTTTTGCCTTCATTGAGGCATTGGCTGGTCAACCAAAAGGCAGTGCCACCAAAAAAGACCCCAATGCACCGATTGAGTTCTTTAGCGGCGGGGAAGATGGAATAGGTACCACCTATCACGAATCAGGGACATTGTGGATTGGTAACGATTTCACCACATCGGTAACAGATGTAAATGGTCGTTTCCACCACGTATCTAATGCCTATTGCGTAGATCAGTCTATTTTCACTACCGTTGGTTCAGCAAATCCCGTACCCACAGGGCTAACCCTATCCCGTAAAATTGCTCGCTCAATTATTGAACGCTACTCCCAAGTTCAAACTATTGACGACGAACCAGGTTTTGAAACTCTTTATCAAGGTAACTTCAAGGCTGATGGTTGGGAAATTGCAGCATCAGGTAGCCAAAACTTCTTTGATGTCCCAAATCAGAGTGGTGCTGTGCTTGGTGCAGGTGTTGGTAATAAGAATGTCGCCCTGGGTGTTCTCTGGTTTACTCGGAAAAAATTCCAGAATTTCATCCTGAAGTTGGATTGGAAAGCCTTCGACATCGAAGCCAACTCTGGTATTTTCCTGCGAACACCAGAACCCAAGGCTCTTGATAATAGCTTCTATAACTCCAGCACCGAAATCCAAATCGATGAGCGTGGTTACGACTTTCTCAATAACGTTTATGGTAGTCCCTTACACAAAACGGGTGCAGTGTATGAAGTTTTCCCCGCTCAAAAATGGGCTGCTAAAGTTTTAAGTCCGCGCAACTCTGGTAATCAAGAATACTGGAACAGCTATGAAATCAGAGTGCAAGGTAATGAGATTGAGGTCAAACTCAATGGTCAATTAGTTAGTAAAGGAGCCTTCTCGGAACTCTTGAGATTTGCCGATCCCAGCGACGGTAAGAAGAAGCGTTCAGAAGGTTTCATTGGCTTCCAGTGCCATACCGAAGTAGTTCAGTTCCGCAACATTCGGATTAAAGAACTGTAATCCCAAACCAAGAGAAAACCAAAATTAGGAGATCAATAACCATGAGTAACAACATTACAGTGCAGCATGACAAACTAATTGCAAAGTGTGTTGAGGTCGCCTCAACAGCTCTCAGTGAGAACGAAGTCATCTTGGAAATCCGTCGAGCGCAGCCAGATTTCGGCAGGAACTACACAGTTGTTTATAAAGTTTATTTGGCAACTTTGGACGCCAGTGGAATAAATCCAACTAACAAACGCTGTGTGGTAGTTGGCATACCTATTTCCGATATCGAATCAGGAAGTTTACAACCGGACAGAAGTTGTGATTTGGTACAAGACCTCTAAAACGCGATCGCTTAGTAAGCACTGAATCGGAATCTTAATTTTTGAAGGAGTAAACAATGCCACTAGACCTCAATTCCAACAAAGAACCTATTGACCAGGACGACCAACAGTATCAAGATGTTCTTCAAGACTTGCAAGGCAACATTCTCAAATCACATGGAAGAGACAACTCTGTACATATTTTCTTAACTTTTCCCAATCCCAAAGACAATCTGGACAGAATCAGATCGCTTAAGCAATGGATTGCTCAACTTGCAAACAAAGATATTATCTCTACCAAGAAGCAGTTAGATGATGCTGTTGCCTGGAGAAATGAAAAATGTGATGCAGGTGTATTTGTCCACTTCTCTTTATCTTCGTCAGGCTACGCAAAACTAGGTTTACCTAATTCTCAACAGCCGAAAAGTCCCAATCTTCAGAATCGAAAAACACCTGACGAAAAACAACTAAATGATGACTATAGTGATGTCTTCCAAGACGGCATGAAGACGCGACAGTATGCACTTCTAGATCCACCAGTTAGCGCTTGGGAAGGAGGATTTCAGAACGAGATTGATGCATTGGTCATCATAGCGGCCAATTGTTTAGAAGAGGTGAAGAAAAAACAATCAGAAATTACTAACCAGCTTCAAAACATTGCTACTATTGCTACTGTTGAGCCAGGACTCGTAATCCGTCGCAAGTTTGAGAATACTGACGACCTTCATGTTGTTGAGCCTTTTGGCTTCACAGATGGTGTCGGTAACCCGCTCTTTTTTCAGAAAGATGTAGTCGAAGAAGAAGGCAATATTGCCAAAAATCTGTTCAGCGCTCGACTCAATCTTGCCCTGGTTCAAGATCCCTTTGGCACTCAAAATGTTAGCTTTGGTAGTTTTCTTGTCTTTCGCAAACTTGAGCAAAATGTTCAAGGATTTAAAAAAGCCGAAGTTGCCTTGGGTAATGCATTGGGCATCTCTCCTCAGCAAGCTGGAGCGATGGCAGTAGGACGTTTTGAAGATGGTACACCACTTGTCCAATCAGAAAAAGACGGGCAAAAAAACCTAAATGACTTTGACTATAGTAATGATGCTGCTGGATTGAAATGTCCATTCCAAGCGCATCTTCGCACAACTAATCCCCGACTAGAATCGGTGAGTAAAGACGGGCCTTTTGCTAAGAGCAAAGAACAGGAGCTTGGACATCGGATTACACGGCGCGGAGTCACCTATGGTACAGAGATCAGCGACTATAGCAATCTTGATCGACTACCTACAAGTGGTGTTGGGTTGCTATTCATGTGCTACCAATCTGATATTTGGGAACAATTTGAGTTTATTCAGCGGTTCTGGTCTAACAATCCCAGATTCCTTGAACCGGATATGTCCGGGTCGCGCGATGGTGTACCAAATAAAAATTACGACAGAACCGGATTGGATGCAGTTGGCGGTCAAAGCCAACCTGGTCAAAGCGATCCGGTGATTCAAGAAGTGCCACAGCCAGCGCAAAACTGGTTAAAAGAGCGGGATCAACCAACCACAAAATCTGATGTCAAGTTTGCAAACTTCGTAACTCTCAAGGGCGGTGAGTACTTTTTCTCGCCAAGTATCAGTTTTCTGAAGAACTTGCCCAACCTACCTGAAGATTTCACCGCGCCACCACTTCAAGAACCCATACCAAGCAAAACATACGTTGTGCGACAAGGTGACGATTTATCAAAGATAGCTCAGAGAGCTTACGGTGATGAAAGTCTCTTCACGTTAATCTATGAGGCTAATAAAAATGTAATTGGGCCGAACCCTAACTCCCTTTTACTTGGGCAGATACTTTACATTCCAATACTGCCAACAAACAGACCTGAACCTGGGAAAGAATATGTTGTGCTACCAAATGACTATCTCTTTTTGATAGCCGAAAGAGCTTACCGTGATGGCGATAGGTTCAGGGAAATTTACGAGGCTAATCGAGATGTGATTGGGCCCGATCTTACCGTACTCCGGCCTGGGCTGCGAATTCGCATTCCGCAATTATAGGGAACAACACCTAAGAGGTTGTTTGAAAAGTGTTTTGCTGTGACTTTAGGCACTTTAGATCCCCCCTAACCCCTTAAAAAGGGGGGAACCGGAATCAAAGTCCCCCTTTTTAAGTAAGGGGGATTTAGGGGGATCTAAAATTTGTGATGCTGACAATAGGACTTTTCAAACATCCTCTAAAGGCTGCGCCAAAGAAGGCGTTGACTTTAGAGATGCGATGAAGATATTAGGTCAATTTCAATAACTTAAACATTGGACACAACAACAATGGCAAATCTATCTACCTTACCTTCAACAGAAACCCAAACCAACCGCCACTTGAGACTGATCTCTGACAGCGTGGGTGATTTTTTTACTGCTTGTGCTGTGATGGAGCTTGATTGGCAATATACTTTCTTGGGCGGCAGAAGCGGATTTTATTCTGCATCGCCATTACGCATTTCTGTTACGCCAGCGCATCCCGATCTTGTGGATAATATAAAAGTGAAGCTGGTGGAACCTAATCGCCTTACCGGGGCGTTGCATAAGGAAGAGAATGTTACGCTCGATCGCGAAAATGACAAGTACGTTGGGCAAATCAACTGGGATTCAACAACCAACAATCCCTATCAAGAGTTAAGCGTATTATTTGAAAGCAGCGATCGCGATCGCCTCTCTCCTTCTTTGTTGAAAGACCCAATCAGCAAGCGTTTTAATTTCTTAATTTCGTTGCATAGCGAAGGCGTGTAATTCGGTCTAATGATTGGGAATTAGCCACTATTTTTTGGTTAAGGAAAATTATTTGTTGAGGCAAGCAGTTCTTGAGTAGGGGGAGTTTTTCTTTTTTCTCCTCCTACTTCTCCAGTTGATCCGAACCGTATTCAGAGTTACCTTTTTGGTTTTCAATTTTGGATTTCATCTGGTCGAAATTATAGCGGTTATCGCTACAAGCGATCGTAGGGCACAGCATTGCTGTGCCCTCACCGTGTATTGTGATGTATTGCTTCCATTGGAGAAGCGCTATAAAGGACACAAGCAATATGGAGATTTTCGCAGAGTAGTGCAGATAATTCATGATTACTCTGGGTTATGGCGTTAAAAAACAGTACAAGCCCTGTACGCTGGAAATTCTACCCTCTCTAGTGCCAGAGTTAAGCTAATGCGCGTCTAAATTGCATAATTTTCGTTAAGACTGTCATTTGTCATTGAGCATGGGTCATTGGATAACTGATAAATGACTAATGACAAAGGACAAATTTCACGAATAAATAAGCAACTAAAATGCGTCACAGCCTAGCAATAATTGCAGTTTGCTCTAGAAGTTTAGTATGACAAAGGCATTCCCAAGCATAGCAAGGCGCTTGAAAAGTACAGGAATCAAGTTGTTGAAAATGGGAACCTTCCTAATAACCCGTTTTATTGCAAGCTGGAAACGCTACTTCCTGGGTGACACTGTTGATGTCCGCCCCTCCCCCTCTCCCTCTCCTTCATCTGATGTCCGTCCCTCTTTAGGGGGGCCAGTCCTAAGCTTAGGTGGAGGGGGCCCCGATGTCGATGATGCTATCCAGTGGATGATTAACCAAGTTCGGGGAAGTAGCAATTCCAGTACTAAAGTTAATGTTGTAGTTCTCCGCACTAATGGTAATCACGATTACAATCGGCTAATTTCTGCTATGAAGGGTGTAAATTCTGTGGAAACTCTTCTGATTCGCAACAGACAAGAAGCAAACAAAGCCGAGATTTTTGAAAAAGTCAGAAACGCTGATGTGATTTTCTTTGCTGGCGGCGACCAATGTCAATACATCCGCAACTGGAAGGATACCAAGCTTGAGGCTGCTGTTAAGTCAGTTTACCTTAAGGGAGGTGGTGTTGGTGGCACCAGTGCGGGTGCGATGATCCAAAGTGATTGTGTTTATGATGCTTGCGCTTCTTCTGAAAAAGGCATTGAAACTAGAGATGCACTCGAAGATCCCTACCGAGACATTACTTTTACTTACAACTTTTTCAATTGGAGTAATTTGAAGGGAACTATCGTAGATACACACTTCGACAGGCGAGAAAGAATGGGTCGAATTATGGCTTTCATTGCCCGTCAAATTAAGGATGGTGTGTCTAGCAGTGTTTTAGGCATAGCAGTTAGTGAAAGTACATCGGTTCTTGTAGATAAAAACGGTTTGGTGAAAGTTATGGGTAGGGGTGCAGCGTATTTTGTACTTGGCAATCATCAACCGGAAGTTTGTGAACCCCGAACGCCTTTGACCTTTTCTAATTACAAAATTTGGAAAGTTCGTAGTGGCGACACCTTTAACTTGAGAAACAGACCAACCTCTGGGTATTATCTCAGGAGTGTTAAGAGGGGACGGATTGATTCAAATCCTTATTGAAGTTGGGAATTGGGCATGGGGCATNNCCCAATTCCCAATGCCCAATGCCCAATTCCCAATTCCTCTCTACTTTCTACCAGGGAACCACGCCATTCTCATCAAAAAACCCTCCGCTAGAACCATCATCAGGTAAAGTAGCAAGTTTCACTGCTGCGATCGCTCCTTGCTCAACAGTGCGATACCCTTGGTATTGATTAATGTCTGTTGCTGTGAAACCAGGGTCAGCAGCATTAACTTTAATCGGGGTATCCTTAAGTTCAGCAGCCAACAAAACTGTGATCGCATTCACTGCTGTTTTTGATGAGTTATATGCAATCAGCTTAAAATGAACGAACTCATAATTAGGATCAGAGTTTTGAGTCAGAGAACCTAAACCACTTGATAAATTCACTATTCGCCCTGCTGTTGACTTTTTTAAAAGTGGCAGCAGGGCTTTTGTAACTGCAAACACTCCAAATACATTGGTTTCATAAGTTTGTCGCAGTGTTTCAATATCAACTTGACTAGGTGGAAGGCGATCGCTATCAAGCAATATCCCAGCATTGTTTACCAGGATGTCAAGTTTTCCGAATTCGCTCTCGATTTGTTTACTCACAGAATCGATTGTTTTTTGGTCGATGACATCAAGTTGAACTGATCGAGCATCGATCTGGTTTAAACGAAGTTTATTCGCCGCTTCTTCACCACGTCCTATATCTCTTGAACCAACAAGAACAGTAGCACCTCTAGAACCTAATTGGCGTGCAATCTCATGCCCGATACCTTTGTTTGCACCTGTGATCAGCGCAACTTTGCCTTTTAAATCTTCTGACATATTTTGATAAACACTGACAAACGTTACTATCTTTAAGCAACTCTAGTGTATAAATAGTATGTATCAACACAAGATTTAAGATTGCTATAGTACTTGAATTTCGTGTCTGCACCAGTAGTAATTCATACTTAAGATAGCTGCTGAGAAAATATTTCCAGCTTAAACTAGCAATTGATTCAAAGATTCTTGAAGAAAGTAGATATGCAAACTACACAGCTTGGTAATTCAGAGCTTCACATTACCCCAATCGGCTTTGGTGCTTGGGCGATCGGTGGAGGTGGATGGGCTTTTGGTTGGGGAGCGCAGGATGATCAGGAATCTATTGAAGCGATCAATCGCGCTCTCGACCTTGGCGTTAATTGGATTGACACCGCAGCTATCTATGGTCTGGGACATTCTGAGCAGGTTGTTGCTAAGGCACTCAAAGGTCGAGCTAGTCGCCCTTACATTTTCACTAAATGCTCACTGATCTGGGATGAAAAAGGTGAAATGGGTCGCAGCCTGAAGGCGGATTCTGTGCGGCGAGAAGTTGAAGATAGTCTTCGCCGACTCGACATTGAAACCATTGACCTCTACCAAATCCACTGGCCCAACCCTGACTCAGACATCGAAGAAGGTTGGACAACTCTCGCCAAGCTCAAGGATGAAGGTAAGGTTCGCTATATCGGGGTTTCAAACTTTAATGTAGAACAGTTGAAACGTGTCCAGGAAATTGCACCAGTTACCTCATTGCAACCACCTTATTCACTGGTGAAGCGCGATGTCGAGAAGGAAATTCTGCCTTTTTGTAAGGAAAACAACATCGGTGTGATTGTGTATTCACCTATGCAATCTGGCTTGCTTACAGGAAAGATGACACCTGAACGGATTGCCAATTTACCAGATGATGATTGGCGGAAGAAGGGCGATCAGTTTCAGGAGCCACGTCTATCTCGTAATCTGAAGCTAGTCGAGGTGTTGCAGCATATTGGTCAACAACATGATCGCTCGGCCGGTGAAGTGGCGATCGCTTGGACTTTAAACAATCCGGCGGTGACAGCTGCGATCGTGGGCGGACGCAATGCAAAGCAGGTGGAAGGAATCATCGGTGCTGGAGAATTTCGCCTCAATCAGCAGGAACTAGATCAGATTGGCACTTTCCTGCGCGAAAATCCATAAACCAGGAGTCAGGAGTCAGAATTCAGAATACTCCATGCCTTCATGGATGGAGTATTAACAAGGAAAAATATTTTAATTCAATTTAACTCAGTAACCCCAAAAAGTTCTTTTACTTCGTTGCTATGCCGATAATATGAGGACTAATAATCGGCAATTTTGCGTCAAATCGCTCATAATTCACACTAGTAAAACCAGCCTTTTCTAAGGCTATCCAAGTTTCTCTATCTGGATGACAACCATCACCTATCACTTTCCAAATCGGACGAATTGTGCTTTGTAGTTGTCGCAATAAACTTCCTTGAGGTGCGGCGACGTGTTCAATAAATAAGAAGCGTCCACCTGGTTTTAATACTCTTAAAATTGCCTGTAATGTATAATCTATATTCGGCACTGAACACAAAACTAAGGTACTAACAACAGTATCTATAGTGTTATCTTCAGCATCTAGCCATTCAGCATTACCAATGCGAAGGTCGATGTTTAAACCCAGCTTTTCTGCTTGTTTTTGCAGATAAGAATGCATGTGTGGATTTGGCTCAATTCCTATCCAGTGGATATCTTTAGGATAGTAGGGAAGGTTAGGGCCTGTTCCTGGGCCTATTTCTAAAACTTTACCTTGAAGATTGGCAAAAAGAGAACGTTTGCGCTCACTTACAATTTTATCATAGGTGCTGCTACTTTGAGCCATCATCCAGGCAAAAAAGCGCTTACCAAAGTTGGCATAAATCTGTTTTTGTGAATCTCCAATAATTTGGTTTACAGTCATTATCTACTTCCTGATTTTTGAGACTATAAATTGGTCTGCCAAGCAACCATTTATAGCCTCAAGATACGATGTTTTTTGTTTCTTATACCTCACCCATTAGAATCACCTGATCGGGTGATTTTGATAACCTT
Organism: Nostoc sp. KVJ20; assembly: GCF_001712795.1. Lineage (GTDB taxonomy): Bacteria > Cyanobacteriota > Cyanobacteriia > Cyanobacteriales > Nostocaceae > Nostoc. The sequence goes on along the minus strand of NZ_KV757598.1, from coordinate 58,576 downwards.
ACACATATAACGACTTATCGCAAGCTACTACAGAAAGAGCAAAAGCACAGAGCTAGAAGTAAAATTTGCCTATATACTTTTTTCAAAGTTGAGTTTTTTCAGATTGATGATTTTAAAAGGTATTTATCATTAATACAATGATAATAAAGAGCATTCCGCAATTGGGAATGCTCTATTTTGGTAAATTCTATTCAGTTGAAGAAGAATTCAGAAGTCAGAATTCAGGAGTCAGAATAAAGACGCGACTCGAAAATACTCGCTACCGCTCCGCTATCGCGGACTCGCTAACGCTTCTCTACGAGATGCTAAAAGCGTAGCTTGCAACTCTTACAGAGTACGCTATCAGTCGGGGATTCAGACCGGCGTAGGAATTGTTGCACCACCAAATTTTTAATTTGGTGGGGGTACAAAAACGCCGATTATTCAGACGCTCGATTACTCGCTCTAAGCGAAGCATCCCGAAGGGTATACGCTGCGCTATCCGCCAGTCATACAGAAAACATTCTGAATTCTGACTCCTGACTCCTGAATTCTATTCAGATAATCTGAATTTAAATTGAAAATTGCTATTTGCTAAAATCAGGCATGGAGATTTGCTTGTTCTTGCAACCAAGGATCTACAGGTTGTCCATCTTTACGACGTAATTCAATCTCCACTACCATGACTTCTTTTGAACCAGGGGGCGCAGGTTTTTGATGAAAAATAATCTCATAATCTAGCGGATTGTGTTTGCGTTCTTTTAACCAATCCTGCACCTTAGTTGTGGCAAATAAGGATTGTCCCTGCTCAAACATTCTGGTAATCTGCATTTGCAGTGTATAGGGATTTATGCGACTCATTTCCTACCGCCTTTGTTAAATAAATTTTAGGTAAAGTAATCTGCTTTTCCTACATAATCTGATGTTAGTTGAAGGATGGCAAGATGCCTACCCTAGTATGAAAAGTGCTGAATTCCTGAGTAAGGTAAAAATCATCTGCACTCAACCAGTACTTACAAGTAGTCGGACACAATTAAATTCATTGGTGGAACTAGGGAACAGGTTACAGGTTAAAGGTTACAGAAAAAAACTTGTGTAATTAATTCTGTCTGATTACTTGTGTCAACACGCTTGGTTTAAGGGTTATTGGTGTAAATAATTGGTCTTTGAAGACACGATAAATCGCGTCTCGACATGAGGCTTTTGGGCTGATATGAACTGTATTGGGTTATATATTCTTTACATTTCTTTGTACTTTTTACTACCAAAGTCTCAAGTTTATCTAACTTAAACCAAATCCCATAAGCCTGAAAGGGTTTCACTAAGGCAGTTTTAGCCCCAAAAAAATTTTTACTCTATCAATAGAAGCATAATTTAAGTATATACACTGTTAAAAATAAGATACCATAAAAGGCTATCCACTTAGATAAAAGGTGTGACACGATGAACTTGTATTAACAAAGTGACTATCACACTAAAGATTCAAAGATATGTTGACAAAAAGTTTTTTGTTGAAATTAGGATGTGTTGTAGCCTTAACAGGATCTATCTTGATGCCAACAACAGCAAAGGCATCTAATATAGGGAACACTGAAACCTTGATAGACTGGGATCAACTCGCCACTGGATGGACAGCACCAAAATCAGGTGAAGTTCGCAGCTTTCAAGCTGGTACAGGAACAGTTGACCTGAAATTTGACCTTGGTTCACAGACTACGTTCGCTAGTTTTGGTGGTAGTGGGTTGACTCCCGCTATTGGTAGCACTCTCAATGGTAGTCAGGGTGCAAACGACAAAAGTTTGCATCTACAAATTAACCCTTCAGCAGTTGGTCTGACAAAGGGGGCTAACTCGATGACTATGACAACTAGCTTCAAAGATTTTAGTAGTCCTCTCACAGATGTTAGCTTCAAGCTGTTTGATGTCGATATTAGCAATAGCAAAACTTGGCAAGATAGGGTGATTTTGAAGGGATTTTTGGGAGATCAAGTTGTTAACGCCATTTTTAATCCAGTTTTAAGTCAAAAAAATACTATCCAGCAAGTCGATGCTTACACTCTTGATGGTATAGGATTTGATTCAGATGCTACTAACGGAGATTTCGGTACTGTGTTAGTGAAGTTTGCTAGTGCCATTGATCGTTTTGAGTTGGTCTTTACCGATGGCGATGATATCGGTACTAGAAATCCAGATAGCCACGGTATCGGTATTGGCGATATCAAATACACCGCATCTAGCCAAAGTGTTCCAGAACCCGCTTCTATATTAGGTTTATTGGCATTTGGTACTTTTGGGGTTAGTTCAGTCCTGAAGCGCAAACGATAAAATCCTCAATCATGATTGTGTTGTAAATGAATTTATTTGTAGGGTAGGCAATATGCCTACCCTTTATAGTTATTAGGCAATACGGTTTGCTTAAAGGGGAAGGGGGAATAAAAAACCTTAAACCCAAACCCAGTAACCTTTTCCCAAAGGTAATTCTGAGTTCAAAATGCTTATCCGAACCGTATTGAGTTATTAACTACTGAATTTTGTTATAGATTGGAGAGAGGCACGCCGCTTCAAAAACTGACCAAGAGACTGAGATGGTTGTTATGAAGAGCAAAAATCAAGCTATTTTCGCTTTAATTGTAAAAAGCACTATTGTTTTTTTCCCTTTAGTGCTAAATGCTACTATTGCCAGTGGACAATCTGCACCATCACCTTCCCCAGCACTAACTCCCACTCCAGTCTTATCGAATCAGGAACGGGAAGAATTGACGCGACTACGAGCCGAAAAGCAAGTTCAATCTGATTTAAAGAGGGCTTTTAGCCGTACCACTATTCTAATTAATATCTGGCTAGTTATATTAAGTCTATTTCCAGTCGCAATCATTGCTTTATTTTGGCTTCTGCGAAGGGCGGTAATCCGTGAAATTGTTGATAGAGCAATGCAACAAATGCAGGGAATGGAAAATTTGCAAAATCAGCTAATTACTGTTAAGCAAGAGGCTGAAAATGTTATTCAAGAAGCTAAAAAAATAAATTATGAATTAGAACAGGAAACGGTCGCTTTACAACAAAAAATTAAAAATGAACAAGAAGAAAATGTATCTATCCTTACTTCTGAGCTAGCTTTAGCTAAAGCACAGGTATTAAGTAGATTAGAAACTGAACTCAAAAAATCTCAAGAAAATATAGAAATTTTAGAGTCAAAATTTGCTTCGACGCTATCTAAGTTAGAGTTTGATGCTCAACAACAAAGAGATATTGCACTGGAGAATTTAGGAAAATTAGCATCTGTGATGGCAGCGGAATTGTCTAATTTAAAGTTAGGCGTGCAACAGAAGCAAGAATTAGCGGTTGCTGATTTAGAAGTATCAAGGTCTGAATTCACATCTCAACTTTCTGGATGGCAGTCTGATGCTCAAAAGCAAAAGGATATAGCTATTGAAAGTTTAACAAAATTGCAATCTGAATTTGCAGAACAACTATCAAAATTACAGGTAGAGGCTCAAAAACAAAAAGATATCACATTTGAAAGTTTAGATAGAGAATTGAAGTTTCAATTATCTGAATTACAGGTAGATGCTCAGGAGCAAAAAAATAAAGTTGTTGAGAGTTTAGCAGCATTGCAGTCAGAATTTGCTGAACAGCTATCGGAATTACAAGTAGATGCTCAAAAACGCAAAGAGCTAATTATTGAGAATTTAGAGAAATCTGGTTCTGAGTTTAGTTCGCAATTCTCAGAATTACAATGGAATGCTCAACAACAAAAGATTCTCATTTTGGAGAAGTTAGAAAGATTAGAAACTGAGTTTGTCTCTCAACTCTCTGAGTTACAATTGGATGCTCAAGAAAGAAAGGATCTCATCCTTCAAGAATTAACTGAAATTACACCTGAATCTACCACGGAAGTAGTTAATTCTGAAGTTGAGGAAGAGATACAGGAACAGCCACAACAAACCGAATTAACTGCTGATGAGTATGTAAAAGAGGGAGATGCGCTGTTTTCTAAGAGGCGCTATGAAGATGCGATCGCAGCTTACAACCAAGCGGTTAAAATCCAAGCTGATGAACCTCTGGCTTGGTTAAAACGAGGTCTAACTCTGGGAAGGTTGAAACGCTACAAAGATGCGATCGCTTCCTATGATAGAGCGATTCAGATTCAGCCAGATTATCATCAAGCTTGGTGCGATCGCGGCGTTGCTTTTGGGAACTTACAACAGCATCAGCAAGCCTTTGCTTCATTTGACAAAGCTACACAAATCAAGCCTGATGATGCAGTCGCTTGGTTAAATCGCGGCCTTTCCCTAGTAGCATTAGAACAATATGAAGAGGCAATAGCATCTTTGGATAAAGCTTTAGAATTCCAACCCAATTCTCCCAAAATCTGGGATAAACGCGGTTATACTTTGGTGAGATTGGGACGCGATGATGAAGCGATCGCTAGTTTTAACAAAGCCTTAGAAATTAATTCAGATTACGCCAGTGCCCATTACAACAAAGCAGCCTGTTACGCACTGCAAAGACAAGTTGAACTATCTCTGCTATCTCTCCAACAAGCAATTGAACTTAATCCCAGGTATAAAGAAGACGCAACAACTGACCTAGATTTTGATGATATTGCCGATGATGAGCGCTTTAAGGAGTTAATTACAGCCTAAAAACCTAAAAGGCATTGGGCATTGGGCATTGGGCATTGGGCATTGGGCATTAGTTATCCTACTCTTGCTTCCCTACTTCCCCTACTTCCCCTGCTCCCCCTGCTCATCTTCTCCCTACTCCCCACTCCTCACACTTCCATTCTGTTCGGCAGACATCGCTTTGAGTTTAGATGTAAAAGAGTCAGAGCGATCGCTTTTTTCTGGAGTAAATTGCCCGATAGGAGCATGAATAGCAGCAGGTGGCAGCAGTTTTGGCTGTCGTTGATGATGGCTTGGTGATGGGGAAGGCGGTGGACTTTCTTGTGAAGTTTGCCTTTGGCTGACAGCAGATAATCGCTCAAGGGTTGCCGAAGAGGCAAATTTCCCAGAAAGCGGAGACTTCAAGACAGTTTTATGATCTCTATCTTCCTGCTTCTGTTCTTCCTCACTCAAAGATGTCTTTGGTTCAGAACTTTTGAGTTGTAGGGTTGCAGTATTGCTGTATTGATAGCCATTGCCAATCTTCGCTGGTGGTAATTGAGGACTCGTCATTCTCTCGACAGTGGGGTTTTTCTTGGCTAGCGGTAAGGCTGGTACAGGTGACGAGGTTAAGCTTTGGGGAAACTTGCTACAAATCATCCGTTCAAATTCCATGTTGAAATGATATGTAGCCTGATCCCGACGCTGCCAAAATACTAAGATTTGCTGCACGGAAACCGCTTTATAACGACCTTGATAGAGTGCCTCAATCACTGCCAGGTGTAGCCAATTCAGCGGGTATTGCGTTTGCCAACGCTCAACTAGCTCATTGGCAGTATACCCACTGAGATCGAAACTATAGTTAATTAATAAGGCGATCGCCAAGTTGGCAGAGGTGTCTGGAAGTGTTGTTAACATGGGGCTATTAGCTTTAGGCAATAGGTCTAAGATTGGTCACCCATCGCATATTAGCCTAACGTGCTTTTAACTACATGGTTTTTTTCCAATAGTTACAAGCCGATAAGCAGTGTTTCCTATTCTACTTGTCAACTTCTAGAATGCAACCCTACATAGACTGATTTAATCGCAGGCGCTCGTCCAATGGCTACTAATGCCTGATAAACCATTGCTGCGACTTCGGCACGTGTTGCCGGACGTGAAGGTGCAAGTAGCTGGGGATCTGGGTAATTAACGATGATTTTTTGTTGTGTAGCAGTCGCAACGGCTTTGCGGGCGTATTCGGAAATGGTATGACGATCGCTATATAGTTCTAAAACATCGCTATCAACAGCTGGTAGTCCTAGTCCGTTTACCAGGGAGACAATCACTTGTAGCCGCTGCACATTTTGATTGGGGCGGAAAGTGCGATCGCTAAATCCGCCAACAAAGCCACCGCTAGCTGCGATTTGGATCGCGCTATAAGCCCAAAAATCCTTGGGTACGTCGGTAAAATCAGGGGCCGGGATTTTGGGAAATGGGTTAAAAGCGATCGCTACTAGAACTGCATATTGGGCGCGAGTCATAGGTTTATCTGGCTGGTAGCTACCATCAGCAAAAGCATGAGTTAAATCCATCCTCACTAATGCCTGAATAAATGGTTCTGCCCAATGTCCATCTAGTTGGGGAAAGGCGGGGAGTTTTTCAGATGGGGATTCTGTTGGGGCGTTAGAGGAACTAGTGCTAACCGCTACTTTATTGCTTGGGAGCAATTCGACTAAGCCCTTGACTAGAGAAGGATTTAATTGATTACCTACGGAAATAAGCTTTTGGGTAGTAGCATTTTTTAAATCAAATTCACTATTATCACGAAAAATATTATCAGCGGGATCTTGGGTATTACCTAAATCGGGGACTGCATGGCCATTGACTAATAGACCACCTTGGGTATTTTTGGCAATGAGATTTTGACGCAGCACAGGTTGGGCATTGCGAGAAAGTGCGATCGCCGTGCGATTTTCTGATAATTTATTATTTGCGATCGCCGGAGCGGCAAAGTCACTAATTGCTATGCCTAAACGGTTTCTTTGAAATACATTCCCCAGTACTTCTCCCTGGCTATGACCTGCCATCACTAACCCACTAGCAGTATTTTGCACAAATATGTTATCTAAAATTGCGGGTTTGGCAGTGCCAGTGGTAAACACACCTTCCCGCCCACAGCTGCTCAAAGTATTGTTAGCTAAAGTAGGTGCAGCCGATTCAATCCAGATACCAGTACCTTTGAGTGAAGGATTGGTAACAGTAACACCTAAAAGACTGGCATTATCTACCAAGAGCAGCGTAATATTTTGTATACCAAAGCTGGGACTTTGATACTCGCCACTCCCAGAAATTAAAATCCCTGCACCTTTGTTCGCTTCGTTACCCACCACTTTCGCCCCTTCAGGGATAATCAGTGGGAACACCTCACCACTAACGGCGCTGTAAGTCCCCGATTCCAGATGAATTATCGTCGGGATTTTGGTTACTTTTAAGGCACGGCTGAGGCTTTTAAACGGACTCAACCGTGAACCTGTATTGGTATCATTCCCCGTCATAGGGTTGACATAGAGTGTGACAACGAGGGTAGAGTTCACCATTGATAGTTGAGAGTCAATTGTTTTAATTATGACAATCATAAATAACACTACTTGTAGCAAACTTTTTGAAAGTAGTATCTTTGTGTGTAGAAAATATATCCACGTTACTTTTTATTGCAAGCGGATCGTGTGTACACACAAGTTATAGACTCTCACGCAACATTCCAGGTTCTCGCCTCGAAGTTCCGAGTTTTGAGGGTGATAACTGGGGATTGGGGCATGGGGCATTGGGCATGGGGCATGGGGGCAGAGGAGTGGAGTTCAAAGACTTGTCGGCGAGTATTAAAGACTCATTCACGAGTATCAAAGACTTGTCGGCGATTATTAAAGACTCATCTCCTATTCCCAATGCCCAATGCCCCATGCTCAATGCCCCATGCCCAATGCCCAATGCCCCATGCCCAATGCCCAATGCCCAATGCCCCATCCCCAAGCTTATTTAATTTGACAAGTCTCAATGCGAGAGAATAAAGCAACACATAATCGCCACCAAGAAGCTGTGGCGATCGCACTATGCCATTCCCAAACACCTAATAGCTTTAACCGCCAAACCTGCTCAAAAAAACCAAAGTATGGTAACTGCCCATTGGGAGCATCTTCTTCCACAATTAAGTTACTATAATCAATCCAGGAATCTTTTAAACGCCACCCAGCGCGATTGGCAAAATCAATACAAGTTTGGGAAGCAGCAACATTACCATTACCAATTATCAAAGCTAGTACAGGATCGCTGGCAGAAACATCTCGAATACTCTCCCAAATCCGCTTCTGGACGCTGAAACCGAAGCGTCCATGACTATACTTAACCCAGAGAGTATCAATAGTACATAAGTCGATGCAGGGAAAGTTTTCTACACTTTCTAAATCAAGATAGCGTTTTTCTTCTCTACCAGCTATCCTCAATATGAGAGTTGTAGTTTCCTGATCCGCCTCTAACCATCTCCCAGCTTTAAGTAAATCCCGCAATTGAGTGTAATCTATCCCCACAGATGAACTCAAATCATCTATATCTTCAGTTTTTTGTTCAGAGCGATCGCCCGAAAACAAAGTTTTTCCTGGTAAGACTTCAATCACACCTTGAGAACCAAATAACCAGAAATATAATTCGATATCGGTGCGTGATAATTCTACTTGTAATTGTGTAATCCAAGCTGCTGCGGTGAGTCCAGATGCTTGAATAGCAACATTGAGGGTATCTACCAAGGAAGAAGCAAATCTTTCACCCTCTGGAGGTGGAGCAGCAGCAGCAATTAAACATTGTTCAGAGTCGAGTCCCAATTGCAATTCTTCCACCCAATCGCGTAGAGATGCACATGTGTGCATTCCCACAGGGCAATCCAGGATGATAATTTGTTGCGATCGACATCGGCGCAACTGTTTTCTCAACCAGGAACGATTCAGTACAACATTATCAGAAAGTACTAATACTGCTTCTCCTTGTTCAGTTTCTTGAATCTGCCCTCGCAAGTATAAAAATACAGTTGCGGTTTCTTCTATAGAATTGCTGCTAGTGGGTGATTCGGAAAAAGATTCAGCTAACAAACATTTTTGAATCGCTTTGCGGACATCCGAAGCAGGGTTTTTTTCGCTAATAGTCCAATAATTTACCTCAAAGCCACCATATGTACTGAGTATTTTACCCAAAGCCAAAGCACTCTTGCTCTTAGGAAGTCCCTCTATAACTAACGCCTGTCGTGGATATCGTGGGGACACTGTTTTGTCTGGTTTGAGTCCTAAAATCACTTCTCCGATTCCTTCGACAATTCGCTTCGGCGTTTGAGATGGATATTCTGGATGAATTTGGTTTTCGCCGCGACCTTTTTTTAGCTGATTAATCACCCGTAGTTGCTGATTAGCTTTATCTATATATGCGAGAGTTTGGTGATAAACATAACGATAAAGTCCATCCGCTTCGATAATGCCTTGGGAATCAGCCGCTTCTCCCCGCAGTCCCCGAATTAAGTAATAGGTGAATACTCCATGTTTTAATTGCGGAAATTCCCAAGATTGTTGCCCTTGATCGCAAGATAGTAAGGCATAAAATCCTTTTCTCTTAGCAGCGCGTTGTCGCAGAACTTCCACTAATTCTTGTGTGGGGTTGAGTTGCGGATCTATTGGTGTTTCTCCCCTAGCACCCAATAAGGTCATGCTACCGCTATGACAAGCATCCAGCCACACAAGTTGCTGCTGGGCGGCACAATTTTCCAATAATTGCAATAACTCTTGCAACTTCAAACCAGTTTCTATTAAGTTGTCTTTTTGAGTATCTTTGAGACACAATACCACCTGCTGACTCGATGGCTCTAGCATCCCATGTCCAGAAAAATAAAACAGAACGGTGTCAATAGATTTAGTGGCAGATGCTACTTGTTTGAGACTGGTACGGACATCTTCTAATAAGGGCTGCTGATGAGCAAAATCGTTGTGAATCTTCACATCCCTTTGCGGAAATCCTTGAGTTGCAGCATTTAATGCTTCTCCTAAACCTTGGCAATCTAATGCTGAGTAACGCAAGCAGGGTATTTGCTCATCCTGATATTGGTTAACTCCCACCAATATGAGCCAAAGCTTTGCCAAGCCGATTTCTAAGGCATGAGTTGAGTGACTAGTACGAACACCGACTGGACACATCTGTTAAAATTCCTTGATAGGAGGAGTACGGTAGCTTTTATATAAATAGTATTCAATCGTACTGACATGAATTACTGAAGTTGTTTCACAAAGCTAGCGATCGCTATGACAACATTACTGATAAAGAAGGAGTCAGAATTCAGAATTCAGAAAACTCTACCCATAAAGGGATAGAGTTTTAAGGCGAGTACGCCCAGCAGGGACGAGCTTTTAGCCAATATTCAGACGCGACTCGAAAATACTCGCTTGCCGCCGACGCTATCACCCACTCGTACAAAATTCATACTGAATTCTGACTCCTGAATTCTGAATTCTGAATTCTTCTGATAAAATATCGAAAATGCGAGAACTTTACCCAGCGATCGAGCCTTACTTAGAAGGTAGTTTACAGGTTTCTGACCTTCATACCATTCATTTTGAAGAGTCAGGTAACCCCCAAGGTCAACCCATCGTTGTGCTGCATGGCGGCCCTGGTGGTGGATGTCCAGCTTTTTATCGGCAATATTTCCACCCAGAAAAATGGCGGATAGTGATGTTTGACCAGCGCGGTTGCGGTCAAAGTACGCCCCATGCTGAATTACGAGAAAACACCACTTGGGATTTAGTCAGTGATATCGAAAAACTGCGCCAACATTTAGGTATAGAAAAGTGGGCGGTCTTCGGTGGAAGTTGGGGTAGTACTTTATCATTAGCCTACAGTCAAACCCATCCCTCTCGATGCACGGGGCTAATTCTCCGTGGGATCTTCATGCTGAGGCAAAAAGAGTTGCGATGGTTCTACCAAGAGGGTGCTAGCTATATTTTTCCTGATGCTTGGGAAGAATATCTCAAACCGATTCCCATAGATGAACGTGATGATCTGATCGCAGCATATTACAAGCAGTTGACCAGTCCAGACTTAGAAATTCAATTAACAGCAGCGCGTGCTTGGTCAATTTGGGAAGGTAGTACAAGTAGACTTTTCTTAGACCCAGAACTTATGCAAAAATTTGGCGAGAGTGAATTTGCTTCAGCTTTCGCCCGCATTGAATGCCATTACTTTATGAATAAGGGATTTTTAGAAACCGAAGATCAATTAATCTTAAATATAGACCGTATCCGCCATATTCCGGCTGTAATTGTTCAGGGACGTTATGATGTAGTCTGCCCAATGATATCAGCTTGGGAATTACATCGCGCTTGGCCAGAAGCCGAATTTATTGTGGTTCCTGATGCCGGACATTCGATGAGTGAACCAGGAATTCGTAGTGCTTTGATTCAAGCAACAGATAATATTAGCAATTCATAATTACTTATGAGGCTATCTACGAGATGATGTGTGTAGTTTGCTTCCTATGCTATTACTTTAATTACGAATTACGTTAGCGCAGCGGTAGCGAGTCTGCCAGCGTTATTAGTAATTATTGTTGAAATGCACAAAAGTATGATTTGACCTGGAAAAAACCTTTCAGGATTCGTTTGAGTGAATTAAACTTAACCCGCCTGATAGCTTTATTCACTTCTACCCACTGCCGTTTTCTTTTACTTGCTTCTGGATAATCTTCACTCAGCATCTCGACTGGTAACAAATACATCTTGACTCGGTAAATTTTGCCTCGTTTGCGGTACTTATAAGTGCCCAGTTCATTGGCGTTTACTTGCCCAATCACACCAGCTTCTTCCCACGCCTCTTTGGCTGCTGAAGCAGGGGGACTCATGCCATTAGGAATATCTCCTTTTGGAATAACCCAGTGTTGAAAGTTACGGGTCGTAATTAGCAAGATTTCAATTTTGCCATTGTTCACTCTATAAGGAATTACGCCAGACTGTTTAAACACTTTGCTGACTTTTCGACTCATGTAATTTGCATCCTGTACGGTCTAGCTTTTTTGTACAATGTCTACTTCAAAAAGTCTAGAGCTGATACCGGATAAATTTTGGTTAATTTTTGGTTATGAAAAGATTAAAATTTGGTTTTTTAACCATAAGAGTTAATTATTGAAAGTTTTTGATTGTTGAAGTAGAGGCGCACAGATATCATTGGTGTCAACTTAAGCTAGAAATAACTTTGCTGCGGTCTTCATAACCCGCCAGAGAATTCATTCTCTGGCTCATAGCTAAAGTCTACTGAAGTAGAGTGAATATTTTTGGGGATATCTANNCGGGACATAGTTTTTGCGTTAATGACCAATGACCAATGACTAATGACCAATGACTCGAAATCCCCCGGCTTCAAACCAGGGGATAAGTTAATCAACTCCGACGGCTGTTTACTATATTCTCAGGCACTGGTTTCTGATACTTCCCCGGATACTTGCGCTGAAAATATTCCTCCATAATTTGTAAAATCATGGGCGCAGCAATGCTACCACCTCCACCGCCGGAATGTTCAGCAAATGCCACAATCAGAATTTCGGGCTGTTCAGCCGGTGCATAGGCTCCAAACCAAGCATGATTTTGCTTAACACGACCCTTCCAGGCTTCGGCGGTACCACTTTTACCCGCGACTGGGGGAATTGTTGGCTGCTGCAAAACTTTACCCGTACCTTCGGATACTACTTTCCGTAGTCCCTGACGGAGAACACTTATGGTTGTAGGCTTCATATTTAAAGATTCTCGCCAGCTTTTTGCTTCTTCGTTGTCTTTAAGCAAATGCGGCTGGACTCGGTAGCCACCATTAGCAGGTACGGCAAACATGATGGCGACTTGCAGAGGTGTAGTTAGTAAAGCACCTTGACCAATTGACATATTAATGCTGTCGCCTACAGTCCAAGGTATCTTCCAAGCTTTCTGCTTCCATTTCTCATCTGGTACTAAACCTTCTGCTTCTTCGTTGGCAAACTCAAAGCCAGTTGTTTTACCAAATCCATACTTGCGAGTCCATTCAATTAAAGTTGGGCCGCCAACTCCCCGACCAATTTGATAGAAGAAGGTATCACTACTCCACTGTAATGCTCCGACAAAACCCAATGGCCCGAATCCGGCGTGATTCCATTCACCAAATCGGGTACCGCCAAAAGTTAAGGAACCGTAGGTTTGCAGGACTGTGTTAGGAGAAAATTTACCTGATTCTAACCCGGCTGTGGTGGTGACAATTTTGAAGGTGCTAGCGGGGGGAAAGGCGCTGAGGGCGCGATTCACCAAAGGATGATCAGCACCTTGGACAAATTCCCAATCTTTTTGGGTGAGTTTCTGCTTGGAGAAAATATTTGGGTCAAAGGTGGGATGAGATACCATTGCTAAAACCGCACCGTTCTTGGGGTCAAGGGCCACGATCGCACCGTCGCGATCGCCCAAAGCTTTTTCTGCTGTCTTTTGCATATCTAAATCTATAGTTAGGTGCAAATCGTTACCAGATTTTGCCTGTTTCTCCCCCAAAACCCGGAGCGGCCGACCTGCACCATCCACTTCTACCTGCTGACCACCCCATTCACCCCGCAGACTTTTTTCATAAGCTTTTTCGGCTCCCATTTGACCAATCACATCACCCAATCTGTAGCCTTCCTGCTTCTTTTGTTTTAACTGCTCGGCGGTAAGTTCTCGCGTATAGCCTAATACATGTGCTAATTGTTTGCCGTGGGGATAGTAGCGAACCGCTTCTGTAGAAATTTCTACGTCTTGGAGTTCGGCTTGATACTCCTTCAATGCTGTGATTTGCGCTTCGTTCAAGTCACGAGCGACCCGAATCAGTGAAGAAGAGTTAGCACCGGCCTCTTCTAATTTCTTTTCCATCTCTTCTTGAGGAACATCGAGAATTTCAGATAGACGTGATCCCACAACCGACCATGCTGGCTTGGTATGTGCCATCGGCCACAAATATACAGAGCGAGGATAGCGAGTACTGGCTAAAAGTTTGCCATTGCGGTCAAAGATATTGCCTCGTTCTGGTTGTTTGGGGATCATCCGAATTCGATTGGACTCGGCTCGTTTTCGGTGGCTTGCTCCTTCAGTAATTTGCAAATATGCCAAACGAACACTGATCCCAGTGATCATCAGTAGAGTAAATATAATTAAAAATATCGGCTGTAAACCACGTCCAACAGTACGTGTATCTTTTTTGCTACCAATTGATGGGAATAAAGACATAAATAATTCAAAATTCAAAATGAATAAACACAATCTTAGCCAGCCTTTTAGCAATTGCTAATATGCAATTTTAATACTTATTAGCTTAATCAAAGAACACCCAAGTACAATAGAAGTGACTAATTTTACCTTTGGCCGATGTGCGGCACTGAGCATAAAAGAATCGGGTGAGTATATTCTTGAACAATTGTTTTTGGCGGATACAATAAACCAAAGTGTCAAATCTAGTCTGCCCAAAAGACTACATTAATTGACAAAATCTCATAAAATCACGGCATTCTACTGAGGATTATGGCTCAAATTGTCATGCAGAATCAGAGGGGGATAACAAGTTTTCAGCCACTTGATGTTGAACTGCGTAATGTCTTCAAGTTTTTTAACCAAGAACCAGCAGTACATGGAATCGACTTGGATGTTAGACAAGGAGAATTTTTTAGTATTTTAGGCCCCTCCGGTTGTGGTAAAACAACAACACTGCGCTTAATTGCTGGGTTTGAAATCGCTGACGCTGGCAAGGTGTTAATTCAGGGTCAGTCTATGACTAATGTGCCGCCTTACCGCCGACCCGTCAATACTGTATTTCAAAGTTACGCTTTATTTAACCATCTAAATGTCTGGGATAACATCGCCTTTGGACTGCGGCTAAAAAAATTACGCAAATCGGAAATTGAAGCTAGAGTTCAAGAAGCTTTAAAACTCGTAAAAATGGAAAGTTTGCGATCGCGTTTTCCCAATCAGCTTTCTGGTGGTCAACAGCAGCGGGTCGCTTTAGCTAGGGCCCTAGTCAACCGTCCCACCGTCGTATTACTGGATGAACCTTTAGGGGCGTTAGATTTAAAACTGCGTAAGGAAATGCAGGTTGAGTTATCAAATTTACACAAAGAATTGGGATTAACCTTTGTGATGGTGACACACGACCAGGAAGAAGCATTGTCTTTGAGCGATCGCATTGCCGTGATGAATCAAGGCAAAATTGAACAAGTTGGCACTCCCAGCCAAATTTACGAACGTCCCCAGACATCCTTCGTTGCTGATTTTATTGGTGATACTAATTTATTCAGTGGTGAAATCGTCAGCGTAGACTCCTCGAATGTGCAAATTTCAACGAAAACAGGACTCTCAATTATCATTAGCCGCGCTGAAGATACACCATCTGAATTATCACAAGCTGTGGTGGTAAGTGTGCGCCCAGAAAAAATACAACTTTCACTTTATCCACCCAATTTGCCAGCTAACTGCTTTGAAGGAAGACTGGTCAATGTTATGTATTTGGGCACACATGTTAATTATGTTGTGGAATTAACCAATGGCGTTAGGATAAATGTGTTGCAACCTAATACTTTTGGTGCTTTACCTGACCGCGACACACCTATTTATACCTGGTGGGCTGAAACTGATTGTTTAGCTATTAGTCAATAGTCAAACAATTTTAGATTTTAGATTTTAGATTTTAGATTGACCCCAACAATCAAGTCACTGGCTCCATGAAACCAATTCGCAATTCGCAATTCGCAATTGTAGCCAAAAAAAATTTATACATCAATCATGACTTTTCAAACATCCTCTTAAGCAAGCTACGCTTTTAGCGTCTGTCTTTGCTACGCAACGCTACCGCGAACGACACCCTACGCGAACGTAGAGAGTGTCATTACGAATTACGAATTACGAATTACGAATTATTTTAATGCTGAATCGGAATTGTAATGATAAACTCTGTTCCTTCTGCTGGTGTTGACTGACACTCCAGTTTGCCAGCATGTGTTTCTGTAACAATTTGATAACTGATAGACATTCCCATACCTGTTCCCTTACCCACAGGCTTGGTGGTGAAAAACGGATTAAAAACTTGTTTTTGAATCTGTTCTGACATACCTATTCCATTATCAGCGATCGCAATTTTTACCCAGCCTGAATCTATCGCTGAAGTCCGAATGGTGATCATCGGAGTTGACAATCCAGATGCTAAATTGTGCATTCTCAATTGTCCATTTTCAATAGTCTCCCGCTCATCTGGGGTTGAATCTCCTTCTGCCGACGCTCGCAGACTCGCTACCGCTACGCTATCCTGCCTCCTACCTTCTTCTAAAGCATCAATGGCATTCCCCAAAATATTCATGAACACCTGATTTAGTTGTCCGCCATAGCATTCCACTAAAGGTAATGTGCCGTAGTTTTTGATGACTTGAATGGCTGGAAGTTTTGTTTTTTCTTGGAGGCGATGTTGCAATACCATTAGGGTACTGTCGATACTTTCGTGAATGTCCACTGGCTTAAACTCGGCTTCATCCATACGTGAGAAGGTTCGTAGCGACAGCACAATTTGACGGATGCGTTGAGTGCCAACTTTCATCGAACTTAATATTCTCGGTGCGTCTTCCTCGATGTAATCTAGGTCAATTTCCTGACACAAAGCCTGAAATTCCGACTCATTACCAGACTGTTGCTGCTGATGGCGAATTATTCGCAGTAGGTCTTGAGTATATTCCTCAAGATGGCTGAGATTACCGTGAATAAAATTAACGGGGTTGTTGATTTCGTGGGCAACTCCAGCAACAAGTTGCCCCAGGCTGGACATTTTTTCTGCCTGAATAATTTGTGCTTGAGTTTGTTTGAGTTCTTGAAGAGTTTGTGCTAAATTTTCTGTTTGTTGTCGCAGTTGGTCTTCCATGTGTTTGCGCTCGCTAATATCCCTGGCTACACAAACAACGGTGTTTTCGCTCATTGTGGCAAGACTCGCCTCAAACCAAACCTCTTGGTCACCTATTGGCAAGCTATATTCTAGCTTCACAGTTTTTTTAGTTAATAGTGCTTGTTGAATAGAGTTAAGAAAATAGTCGGCAAAATCAGGGGGGAAAACGTCATGAATTTTTTTGCCCACCAGTTCCGTAGGAGGTTGGTAGAGTAAGGGCGCACTACTAGGAGCAATTTTTAGGTATCGTCCTTCAGCATCTAAGACAAGAATCACATCCTGCATAGCGTTGAACAAGGCGAGTAATTCTGCTTGCGAGGCTTTGATTAATTCTTCGGCTTGTTTGCTACTGCTGATATCGCTGAGAGCACCATGAAAACCAGTGATTTGACCGTTTGAGTCGAAAATTAGCGAAGCCACTGCCCTCATCCAGCACCAACTTTCATCCTTTTGCAGGTGGCGAAATTCTACTACGATCCGCTGCCTATTGATTTCCATCATTTCTTGGATGCTTCTTTGAACCAAGGGTAAATCATCAGGATGAACCAAGGGGGCAAAGGGTTGACCAAGTAGTTCTGAAGATTCCCAGCCTAAAACATTTTTATACTGTGGTGAGACATAAGTAAAAGTGCCTTGCAGTGACATAGAAAAAATCAGGTCGCTGATATTTTCGACTAGCTGGCGATACTTAGCTTCACTCTCAGCCAAGGCAGTTGCCTTACCTTGGCGATGCCATTCGCGAATTTTCTCTGGCGATCGCACAAAGGTAGAATAATCCTCCAATTTTGACTGTAATTCTATCAGTTGTAACTTTTGTGATCCTGTTGATAGGGGGACTTCCTGAGTAACTAATTCCCAAATTTGATGCTGTTGGGCTAACAATGTAGTTGAATAAAGGTCTTGCAATGCTTCTAGCTGTTGCAGCAATTGAGCGTTTTGCTGACGTAAAAGCGATATTTCATGATTGAATGCTTCAGTACACATGATCACCTCCTATTTACAATACTGAGTGCTGATATAGGACTCATATTTGATTTCTGAAAAAACTCAGTACAACTAAGAAGCCTTCTTGACTGTTACCTATTGCCTATTGCCTGCCTACGCAAATTCGTTCAGAAATCAAAGCGGATTCCTATAGCGGTAGCGGGGCGTTTAGCTCGTGCTGAGTTAAAAGAAAGACCACCCACAAGGGGCCTTACTCAAACCCAACAATATAACTACTGAGTACTTCTTAATTTACTCAGCACTCAGCACTCAGCACTCTTCATTGCCGCACTGGAATTGTAATCACAAACTCTGTGCCTTGTCCCAAGCAGGAGTTGCAGTGTATCAAACCTCCGTGTTTTTCCACGACAATTTGACGAGCGATCGCCAACCCCAACCCCGTCCCTTTTCCTACAGATTTCGTGGTGAATAAATGGTCAAATATCTTTTGCTTAACTTCTTCACTCATTCCCTTAGCATTATCAGCAATCGTTATTTGAACCTGATTATCTTTCAATGAGGTTTGAATTGTAATCTTGTGAGGATTTTTTTGAATATCTAAAAAGCTCCGCCCAGAATTCGACTCATCTAAGGCATCAATGGCATTGGCAAGAATGTTCATAAAGACCTGATTTAATTGTCCAGGAAAACATTCAACTTGCGGTAACTTGCCATACTCAGTTATTACTTCAATCGCAGGGCGTTGTTCGTTAGCTTTGAGGCGATGTTTGAGAATCAGAATTGTACTGTCAATACCTTCGTGGATATTAAATGGCACTTTGTAATCTTTATCTGCACGGGAGAAGGTTCTTAAACTAGTGCTGATGTTTTTCAGGCGATCGCACGCCATCACCATTGCATCAATTGCTTTGGGTAAATCTTCTAAGGTATAATCTAAGTCGATTTCCTCAGCATGATCAAGAATCTCATCACCCGCATTAGGTAAACTTTCTTGATAAAGTTTCAAGTGTTTAACAACATCAGCAATAGTGGGTTTAGCCTGTTTGAGACTTGCAGAAATAAAGCCCAGAGGATTATTCATTTCATGGGCTACCCCAGCAACCAAATTACCCAGCGCAGACATTTTCTCACTCTGAACAATTTGTAATTGGGCTTGTTGTAAATCTTCTAAGGCTGTTCCGAGTGCTTGAGATTTTTCTGTGATCACTGACTCAGCTTGTTTGCGATCGCTAATATTAATAGTTGTCCCAACTATGCGATAAACTTTGCCCGTCTCATCTTTTAATGGACTTAGTGTAGTTAACCACCAAGCTTTCTGGTCATTAAATGTGAGACATTCTTCATAGGTGAGAGGTATTTGGGTTTGTAAACAACGCAGATAATTTTGATATACTCCTGTACCTTGATGACCATATAATTCTTGCGGAGTTTTACCTAGCACTTGGGAAGCAGGTATACCAACTGCAAGTTCGCAAGATTTACTCCATCCTGTGTACTCAAACTTACCATTATCCCGGATATCAAACACAAAAATCAGACAGCCAATACCTTCGTAAATGCTACTGAGAAACTTTTCTCGCTCGTGGAGATGATTATATAATTGGGCATTTTCTAAAGAAATTGCCGCTTGAGTGCAGAGGAAGTTGACAACAGAAAGGCGATCGCTAGTAAATACCCCTTGAGTCAGTTGATTTTCTAAGTAAAGAATCCCTAGCAAACGCCCTTGATTAATAATTGGGGTACACAATACACTCTGGGGTTGGGTTCGGTGCATATATTCCCCAACTAAGCCAATAATATCTGTTTGGCAATTGTCTATAACGACTGTTTGCTTGGTATTTTTGACATAATTGATCATATTTACAGGAATATCTTGACAAGTATCTAGTGATTGTGGTGCAAAAATGGTTTGTATTTCCTGATGATTGATCGAGGTAATTGCCCTAACTTGCCAAGTATCATTTTGGGGAAGAATGAGCGCAACTTTTTTCGCGCCGGAGTTTTCGAGGATAATGCGGGTGAGGCTGGTAATTAGTTGATCTAATTCCAGAGAACTGGAAATAGCTTGAGCGGCTTTGAGGACAGAGGTAAAATCCAGAACATCGGAAATACTGCTGCTGTCAGTGCTAGAAGTGCGAGTAGATGAGGAAATCCCACGAAAGTTAACAGTTTCTAAAGGGTTGAGGTTGATTCGTTGGTGTCGCAGAATGGATTGGAGTAGTTGGGGATAGCGTTTTTCGAGGTTTTCTATTTTGGCTTTTGCGCCCCAACGAGCGTAGCAGTAGTATGCTTGGTGCATATATCCTTGGGCAAGTTTTTCTTTACCCCAATCAAGGTAGAATTTGGTTGCTAGTTCATTGCTAAGTGCTTCTTCGTTAACGTATTCGTTTTTTTGGGCGATGGAGATGGCGCGATCGTAATGTTCAAGTGCTTCTGCTTTATTGCCCAACACTCGTTGTTTTTCAGCTTCAACTAAATGCCATTTATGCAGATGATTCGTGGGAGCATTTTGTGCTGATTGGCGCAAAGTGGTTTGATGGAGTTCTACCTGGGCGAGAATTTCGGCTTGTTCAACTTCTGACTGTGTGGGAAATAGTGCCAAATGCGTCAGGGCTGCATAGAAATGAAAAATGGGAACAAAAATCATCCCTGATACTGCCATCAAATACTGTTTGGCTTGGGCGCTATAGTTTAGGGCAGCCGTGTAGTTACCAAAAAAGTAGGCAAGCATCAGTTTGTAAGTATAAGCAATAGCGATCGCTGTGAGATCCTTATCCTGATGGTGCTTAGGAAGCATCACTGTTTCATCGTAGGCAGTGCCAATTAAGCAATCCGACAGAATACGGGCTTCCCTCAAGTTCTGCACAGTCTGCTGCATCATATCTAAATAAGTCTGGGCAGAATGTTGTTTTACCTGCACTAAGACAGCCCTGTAATCTGCTATTTCCGGTTCCCAAATGTCCAGTTCTACCCCACCAAAAAGTTTGGCAATGAAGTAATTGAGGGAGTTATAGCCAGCGTTGAGAAAATCACCAGTTTCTATACCAGTTGCATAGCCATCTTTCATCGTCAGCATCGTTGCCCTAAGAGGTTCCTGATGATGTTGAACCCAAGCCGCAAACAGAAGTAGAACTTTACACTTAAATTCCCCGACATTAAATCGATCGAGCAAGTTCATGGCTAATCGCCCAAAGCTATAGCCTGTTTTCACTTCTCCCAAAAAGGCACACAACACCATACTGTGAATCGCATACCCCACCGTTGATCCTGGTGCATTCCCAAACTGGATTGATAAACTCACCATTGTTGCGCTCAGTATGGGCAGTAATCCTGGCATTGCCTGTAGAATCGGTGAGAATAATATTCCTAACAGTTGCATGGCTGCCTGAGTATGGCGCTCGCTCATTACAGGTAGATCGACTAATTCCTCAATCTCTCTGTCACCTTGAAGACTGGCTACGGTTTGTAGTGCTTTACCAATTTTGGCTTCGTCAGGTGCAGTGGGGAGTTCAACCCCCAATTGAAAGAGTGCATCTCTTCCGATTGCGATCGCTTCTAATATTTTGCTCTGGGCTGTCTGGGCAGCAATTTGAATTTCGTAAATTTTAACTTTGTCTAAAATCGTCTGGGCTGATTGCAACACTTGTGCTGCTATCTGTTCCATGCCATCAAAGTCAGCATTCAAATAGGCGGCTTCGGTGGCGGCAATGTAGAGACTCAGGGTCAATTTATATTGATCTTGCCAGCAGTTGACTGTCAGTAGCTCAATCCCAGTCTGTAAATAGACTCTGGCCGCAGTGTATGCAGTAGAACTTTTTGCCTTACTTCCTGCTAGCAAGTTAAGTTGAGCTAAGGCTTCTCGCTCGTTTGATTGAGTGATTAATTCTTGTCCTAAATTCAAATGCCCAACAATATCAAACAGTTTTTCCTCTTGTTCTATTTGAGAGGAATTTTCTAGAAGTAATTGGCCAATTTTGAGATGAGTTGCTTGTTTTTGGTTATCAGGAATTAGAGAATAAGCCGCTTGTTGCACTCTGTCATGTAAAAATCTATAAGAAACTGTCCTTGGCTTGCTATTTTCTAATAATAAATGACCATCAATTAATGATGAATCTTGATAAAACTTATAAACATCACTAATTGCTAAAATCAACCCTTCTTGTAAAGCTTTCCATAAACTAGCAGCCGTTTCAATTTCTGATTCTTCCGAAACAATTGCCAAAGTGGCTAAATCAAATTTATTGCCAATGCAAGCCGCTAGTTGCAACACCTGTTGAGTTGATTGATGCAGTCTTTGTAATTGAAATACCATGAACTTAACAACATCATCTGTAACAGCTTGCTGATTTATTTGAGTAATATCACATTGCCAAAACCCTGAGTAAAAATTAAATTCAATTAAGCCATCTTGATGTAATGCTTTGAGAAACTGGATAGCGAAAAACGGATTACCCTGAGTTTTCTGAGATACTAGTAGAGAAAGAGGTAATGCCAAATTTTCTGTACATTTAAGTGTATCAGCAACTAATTTATTCACTTGCCCTTGACTAAGAGGTGCTAAAGTAATCGTATTAATCGTTGCGTCTGTTTTTTGGATATCATTCAAAGTCAAAATTAACGGATGTGCTGGGTTGACTTCGTTATCACGATAAGCACCAATTAAGAAAAGATATTTTGTATCAGCCATTAATAACTGCATTAACATCAGTGATGCCGAATCAGCCCATTGCAAATCATCTAAAAACATCACTAATGGATGTGCATCACTAGTAAAGACTTGGGTAAATTTCTGGAATAGTAAATTAAATCTATTTTGTGCCGCCGTTCCTGATAATTCTGGCGGTGGCGGTTGTTTGCCAATAATTCTTTCTAATTCGGGGATAACTTCAATAATTACTTGTCCGTTATCACCTACAGCCGCTAAAATCTTGGTTTTAAATTGCTGGATTTGAGTATCGCTTTCTGTTAATAATTGCCCCATTAAATCCCGGAAGGCTTGGACAAATGCCGAAAAGGGAATATTTCGTTTAAATTGGTCATATTTCCCTTTGATAAAATAACCACGTTGTTTGACGATTGGTTTATGAACTTCGTTAACTACAACAGTTTTACCAATACCAGAAAAACCAGCTACCAACATCATTTCTGTTGCACCAAGACTAACTCTTTCAAATGCTTCGAGTAGGGTTGATACTTCGGTTTCTCTTCCATAAAGTTTGTCGGGAATAATAAAGCGATCGCACACATCCCGTTGAGCAATTGGGAAACGCTTAATTTCACCAGTTTCTTGGAGTTGAAATAAACAATTTTCTAAATCAAATTTTAGTCCTAATGCACTCTGATAACGGTCTTCAGCATTTTTTTCCATCAATTTCATCACGATATCACAGAGAACTTTGGGAATCTCTTCCCTATCTCCTAAAAGAGGTGGAAGTTTTGCTAAATGACAATGTACCAACTCCATCGGATCGTTTGATTTAAACGGTAATTCTCCTGCGAGTAATTCGTAAAAAGTGACACCTAAAGAATACAAGTCAGTACGATAATCAATCCCCCGATTCATTCTTCCCGTTTGTTCTGGAGAAATATAACTAAGTGTTCCTTCCAACACATTGGGATTCATCAGAGTTTGAGTTTCCCGTGGTAGCAGAGATGCAATACTAAAGTCAATTAATTTAACTTGTTTGGTTTTGGGATTAATCAGGATATTGGCGGGTTTGATATCTTTATGAATAATCCGATCGCGGTAGAGTATATCTAAGGTATTGCACAGTGCGATCGCTATCTGTAAAAACTCCATCAAAGATTCTAGCCTTCCCCTCACTCCCCAATCCTTGAGAGAAATCCCCCCAAAGTCTTCCATCACCAACGCATAGCCATTTTCGTAGGGTTCCAGGCTGTAAGTTTGGATGATTAGAGGTGAGTTAAGATTTTTGGCAATGGTGTACTGATTACGAAACTGCACTAGTTCGCTGAAACTAGGATAAGGATTTTTTAGCAGTTTAATTACTACTGGTATTGAGTCAGTCTCTCGATACCCTCGATAAACCAGAGTTCTAGAACCATTGTAGAGTTCTTCGCTAATTCGATATCCGGGAATATTGATAAAGATACTCACCATGTTGCTAAATCTGTGAAACTTCCAGATTTAGTATTCCCAAAAAAGACCAAAAGATCCCCGACTTCGCGAAGTCGGGGATCTAAAGCCAAGGCTTGAGAGCAAATGAAAGTCACCAAAAATCATACCGGAATTTCAATGATAAATTCTGTACCCTCACCTAGAACAGAGTTAAAACTCAATTTTCCGCCGTGAGTTTCTTCAACAATTTGACGCGCGATCGCTAACCCCAATCCTGTACCTTTACCAACAGCTTTCGTAGTAAATAAATGGTCAAATATTTTTGATTTGACTTGTTCACTCATCCCATTACCATTATCCGCAATGGCAATTTTAACTAGATTATTTGCGACTGAAGTTGTAATTATAATGCAGTTAGGATTGGCTTTAAACTCTTCAAAACTGCGTCCAATGTTAGATTCATCTAATGCATCAATACCATTTGCCAGAAGATTCATAAATACCTGATTTAATTGACCAGGAAAACATTCAACTTGAGGCAGTTTTCCATAGTTAGTTATCACTTCAATAGCGGGACGTTGTTCATTGCCCTTGAGACGATGTTTCAAAATTAAAATTGTGCTATCAATGCCATCATGAATGTTAAATGGCACTTTGTAGTCTTTATCGGCACGAGAGAAAGTTCTTAAACTAGTGCTGATATTTTTCAGGCGATCGCACGCCATAGACATGGAATCAATCATCTTGGGCAAGTCTTCTACAGTATAATCCAAGTCGATTTCTTCAGCGTGTTCAAGAATTTCATCTCCGGGCGCAGGAAACCTTTCTTGATATAGTTTCAAGTGTTTGATACAATCGCCAAAGGTAGGTTTGGCTTGTTTTAGACTAGCAGCAATAAAACCGAGGGGATTATTCATTTCGTGAGCCACCCCGGCGACTAAATTACCCAATGCAGACATCTTTTCACTTTGCACGATTTGTAATTGAGCGCCCTGGAGTTCTTGTAAAGCTGCTTCTAGCTGTTGAGCAGCTTCTAGCGATCGCTCATAAAGTCGAGCATTTTCCAAAGAAATCGCGGCTTGGGCGCAAAGTAAGTTGAGAAGTTCGACGCGATCGCTTGTAAACGCCCCCGTTGCTAGATTATTTTCTAGATATAAAATCCCCATCAACTTCCCTTGATGCAAAATCGGGCTACACAAGATACTTTTGGGCTGCTGACGGATGATATAGGGGTCATTGGCTAAGGTGCGATCGGCACTTGCATCAACTATTACAGCAGTTTGCTTGTCATGCTTGACTTTGTAAATCAGTCTGTGGGGAATGTCCTGGCTATCTTCAATGGGAATACGCTGCAAGACAACTGGCTTTGAACCTGTGGTAATTGACCCTTTGATTAACAGGCGCGAGTCTCGCAAGAGCATGAACACGCATTTATCAGCCCCCGCATTTTCGATGACGATCGTCAGCAACGATGAAAGTAGATTTTCCAGTTCGATTTCAGCGGAAATAGTATGAGAAGCTTTGAGAATAGTAGCTAAATCTAAAGCCAGAGAAACATTATTACTGGATATGGCCGAACTGGTGGAGGTGACACTACCCAATGTGAACAGAGTTTCGTGAGTGGAGAGAGGAGAACGGGTTTGCTCTAATATAGGTCTAAGTAGTTGCGGATAGCGAGCTTCTAGGTCAGCGACTTTGGCTTTTGCACCCCAATGAGCATAGGCATAGTAGGCTGCAACCATGTATTCCCCGGCTATGCGCTCTTTGCCCCAATCTAGGTAGAATTTTGCTGCCAGTTCGTTAGCAAGTGCTTCTTCTTGGGTATATTCGTTGGCTTTGGCTAGAGTTATCGCCTTGTCGTAAAACTCAATTGCTTCGGCTTTTTGCCCTAACACTCGACATTTTTCTGCCGCTACCAAATCAACTTTATGTTGATAATTCATGGGTGCATGATCCGCCCATTGCTGTAATTTGGTTTGATTTTCTATGACACCCTGCAATGCTTCTGATGTTTCATCTAACTGTGGATTTAATTGTGCCAGAGTTAGCAGAGAATCATAAAGATAAAATACTGGTTCGCTGACTAATCCCGCACCAGCCATAAAATAGCGCCTGACTTCAATAGCATGATTTTTCGCTGGCTCAATTTCTCCAAACAAGAAACAAAGCATTAGTTTATACAAATGGAAAATATACAATCCATATCCATCTTTGGCGGATTGTAGCTGCTGGAGAAATTCTATTTCTTCAAGGGCTTTTCCAGACAAAAGGGTGGTGTGTTCTGCAAAACCTAGCAGATTTAAAACAGGTTGCCAATAAATCCGGCAATAATTTGCGGTTGTTAATTGATTTAATTGCGTCAAACTATGGCAGTAAGCACTAATATCCTGCTCTAAGGTAGCCAGGGGTTTACTGCTCCAAAAAGAATTAAGACAAAAACTGTGGCCATTGTACCCAGCAAGTACCAAGTTCCCAAATTCTATGGCAGTGGTGTAACCTTCTTGCAACAGGGGTAGTGTTTCTTGAATGTGAGAGTTGCGGTGTACAATAAACAACCCCAAGAGCATCAAAATCTCTGTTTTACTGGCTTTGGCATCGAGTTTTGAGATAATCTGGAGTGCCAGAGAACCAAACTGTGTTCCTGTATCCACGACTTGGAAGAAATTGCAGAGAATATTGCCATAGTTCGCATAGCCGAAAGCAGAAGTCGATGTGTTACCGTACTGAATCGAGAGTTTAACGGACAAAGTATTCAGCAATGGGTACAACGTTGAGCCAGTGAGGTAAGCTGCTGGGCTGATGATATTGACAATCTTAAGAATAGCGAGTTTTTCTCCATCTGTCATTTCAGGCAAGTGAACCAAATCAGCGATTTCCCGATCTCCAATGAGTTCCTCAATCTGTTGGATTTCCCGTTTAATATCTGATGGTGTCGGTGTTTCAGGAAAGGTGACACCAAGCTGTTGTAAGATTGGTTGGGCGATCGCGATCGCTGATGTCAGTTTACTTTGGGAAATATGAGATTGAATTCTAATGCAGTAAACATTGACTTTTTCAGGTAAGGAGCGTGCCTGTTGAATGACAATATCAATAAGCTGTTCCATCGCCTCAAAATTACCGTTTAGCATTGCTAGTTCCGCAGCTAATTCATATAAGGCGAGGGTCATTTCATACTGCTGCTGCCAAGCATTTTCTGACAACAAAGACAATCCGACTGTCGCATATTCACGCGCTGCTTGATAGGCGGTTGAAGTTTTAGCTTTGCGACAGGCAATTAAATTGAGGCTAGCTAATTCTTCTCGTTGAGTTGGTTGGGTAATTAAAACAGTTCCGTGATTTAATTGATTGACGATTTCAAAAATCCGGTCAACTCTAGCTTGTGCGGAAATCTGTTGTAGAAGCAGTTGTCCGATTTGGTAATGAGTCGTTTGTTTTTGGTCATCGGGAATTAGGGAATAGGCTGCTTGTTGAACGCGATCGTGCAAAAATTTATAAGAAACTGTCATTTGTCCATTGTCATTGGTCATTTGTTTTTGACTATCTACTAATGACAGATGACTAATACTTCGACTACGCTCAGTACAAGTGACTAATGACTCTTGTTGATAAAACTTATAAACATCACCAATCGGTAAAATCAAACCTTCTTGCAATGCTTTCCATAAATTGGCTGCGGTTTCTACTTCTGAGTGTTCTGAAACAATTGCTAATGTTGTTAGCTCGAACTGATTGCCAATACAAGCGGCTAACTTCAGAATATTCTGTGTTGCTAAGGGTAACTTCTCTAACTGCAACGCCATAAATTCTACAACATCATCGGTCAAGGCTTGTTGATTAATTTTGGATAGATCGCATTGCCAACAGCCTAACTCCAAGTTAAATTGAATGAGATTTTCTTCGTGTAGGGCTTTGAGAAATTGGGTGGCAAAAAATGGGTTGCCTTTAGTTTTTTGATAGACTAATTGTGAAAGGGGTAATGCCAAATTTTCTGTACTTTTTAGGGTATCAGCGACTAATTGATTGATTTGGGATTGACTCAGGGGTGTTAAAGTAATAGTATTAATGGTTGCTTGGTTTTTTTGGATTTCACTCAAAGTCAACATTAATGGATGGGCTGGATTGACTTCATTATCCCGATAAGCACCAATGATGAAAAGATGACCTGTATCAGCCATTAATAGCTGCATCAACTTTAATGATGCTGAATCAGCCCATTGTAAATCATCTAAAAACATCACTAATGGATGTTCGGCGCTAGTAAAGATTTGGGTGAATTTTTGAAACAATAAATTAAAGCGATTTTGGGCTGCCGTTCCTGATAATTCTACTGCTGGTGGTTGTTCGCCAATGATTTTTTCTAATTCGGGAATGACTTCAATAATTACCTGACCATTCTCTCCAACAGTTTCTAATATTTGATGTTTCCATTGCTCTAGTTGGACATCACTTTCGGTTAACAATTGCCCCATTAAATCCCGAAATGCTTGTACAAAAGCAGAGAAGGGAATATTGCGTTGAAATTGGTCAAATTTTCCTTTGATAAAATAACCGCGTTGCCGAACAATTGGTTTATGAACTTCGTTGACAACGGCGGTTTTCCCAATACCAGAGAAACCTGCAACGAGCATCATTTCTGTTGCACCAAGGCTAACTCGCTCAAATGCTTGCAGTAAAGTTTCTGCTTCGGTTTCTCGTCCGTAGAGTTTGTCGGGGATGATGAAGCGATCGCACACATCCCGTTGTCCAATTTCAAAACTCTGAATTTCACCAGAAACTTGTAGCTGATCTAAACATTTTTCTAAATCTAATTTCAGTCCCAAGGCACTTTGATATCTCTCTTCGGCATTCTTCGCCATCAGTTTCATCACGATATCGCACAAAACTTGCGGAATTTTTGTCTCCTTTATTTCACTTAAATTCGGGGGATTTTTGGCAATATGACAATGGACTAACTCCATCGGCTCTTTGGATTCAAAAGGTAACTTTCCTCCCAGTAATTCGTATAAAGTTACTCCCAAAGAATAAAAGTCACTTCGATAGTCAATCCCCCGATTCATTCGACCTGTTTGTTCCGGGGAAATATAAGCGAGTGTCCCTTCTAATCCATTGGGATTGATTAAAGTTTGCGTTTCTCGTGGTAGTAAAGATGCAATACTAAAGTCGATTAATTTAATTTGTTTTGTTTCGAGATTAATTAAAATATTGGCGGGTTTGATATCTTTATGAATAATCCGCTCTCGGTAGAGTATATCTAAGGTATTGCAGAGTGCGATCGCAATTTCTAAAAACTCCTGTAGAGATTGCCCCCTTCCCTTAACTTCCCAATCCTTGAGAGAAATTCCCCCAAAGTCTTCCATCACCAGCGCGTAGCCATTTTGGTATGGTTGGAGGCTGTAGGTTTGGACGATCAGAGGAGAGTTGAGATTTTTAGCAATGGTGTATTGATTCCGAAACGACAAGAGTTCGTTGAAATCTGGATATGGATTTTTCAGCAATTTAATGGCTACAGGTAATGAGTCAGCCTCCCGATACCCTCGATAAACTACGGTTCTCGAACCATTGTAGAGTTCTTCGCTGATGCGATATCCGGGAATATTGACAAGAGTGCTAACCATACTGCTAAATCCTTAAATTTCCAGGTTTAGTATTCCCAGATATCTGAAGCGTGTTTAACATTACATACAAAACTTATACTGGAATTTCAATGATAAATTCAGTACCTTCATCTAGAACAGAGTTAAAACTTAATTTTCCGCCGTGGGTTTCTTCCACAATTTGACGAGCGATCGCTAATCCTAATCCCGTACCTTTTTCAACAGCTTTGGTAGTAAATAAATGGTCAAAAATCTTTTGTTGAATTTCTTCACTCATCCCTTTACCATTATCAGCAATGGCAATTTTTACCTTTTCATTTTCGACCGATGTTTGAATATTAATGCAGTTGGGATTGGCCTTAATTTCTGCAAAGCTGCGTCCATGATTAGATTCTTCTAAAGCATCAATGGCATTAGCCAGAATATTCATAAATACCTGATTTAATTGACCGGGAAAACATTCTACTTGAGGTAAATTACCGTATTTGGTGACAACTTCAATAGCCGGACGAGTCTCCGAAGCCTTGAGGCGATGGCGTAAAATCAAGATGGTGCTATCAATCCCTTCATGCAGGTTAAATTTCTGCTTTTGATCGGTATCAGCACGGGAGAAGGTGCGGAGACTCTTGCTAATGCTTGTGATGCGATCGCCACCATCCTTCATGGCTCTAATTAACTTGGGTAAATCATCCCGTAAATATTCCAGGTCGATTGTCTCTAATTCCTCTTCAATCTCCGTCCCAGGTTGGGGAAATTTATCGTTGTAGAGGTCAATCAACCCAAATAGGTCATTAATGGAATTTTGGACAGCATCAACATTGCCAATAATACAGCCGACAGGATTGTTGATTTCGTGGGCAACTCCGGCGACTAAGTTACCCAGTGCAGACATTTTTTCACTTTGGACTATTTGTAATTGAGCTTGTTGCAAGTCGGTGAGAGTCTGCTGGACTTGATTATAAAGTCGGGCATTTTCTAGAGAAATAGCCACTTGAGTGCAGAGAAAGTCGAGAATAATGATGCGTTCGCTAGTAAACACACCACTGGTTAAGCGATTCTTGAGATACAAAATACCGACCAAATTTCCTTGATTGAGAATGGGTAAACACAGGACACTTTTAGGCTGGTGTAGTGTCAAATAATTATCAATTACAGGTAAATCGGTTTCTAAATCGTCAATCACCACGATTTGTTGAGTGTTTTTGACATATTGAATCAGTTTGACGGGGAGATTGGGGTTGTTTTCCAGGGGTTCGGAGCAGAGTTCGGTGGCGGTGGGTGTGGCGATCGCCCGCACTTCCCAAATTTCATTTTCCGAAGGTAAGATTAACGCACAGTGATCGCCACCCGAATTTTGCAGAATAATTTGGGTAAGTTGGTGGAGCAGATCGTCTAATTGAATCGTCCTCGAAAGTGCTTGAGAGGCTTTGATAATGGCAGCAAAATCAAGGGTTGTATTGATCCTGGAACCGCTAGAAGTTTTGCGGGTGTTGGAATGAAGTGAATAGTTGGGAGTAGCGATCGTTGCTAGCGTGCCTAACATTGTCACCGAGAAATCCGACTGTTGCAAAATCGGACAAAGCAAGTCTGGATAACGAGTTTCTAAGTCATCAGTTTTAGCTTTAGCTTCCCAACGGGAATAACAGTAATAGGCTTCTTGCATATAGCTGGCGGCAACTTTCTCTTTACCCCAATCGAGGTAAAATTTAGCAGCAAGTTCGTTTGCTAAGGCTTCTTCTTGGATATATTCGTTGGCTTTGGCTAGAGTTATGGCGCGATCGAACAGTTCAATTGCTTCTGCTTTCTGTCCTGATAAAATACTTAAAATAGCATTAACTAAATCGTATTTATGAGCAAAGTTTTCTGGGCAACTAATTGCCCAGAGACTAAGTTGAGCTTGGTTTGACTTAACTTTTTGAATGTAACTATTGTCTAAGCCTAGAGCATGAGTTCGACAGTATTCTGCTATCGCAATAGATTGATAGAAATTGATGGCTGCAACTTGGTATTTTCCAATAATAGTCCCAACAAGTTCTTCAGCCCCCTGTGCTGCTTCCACAGCCTCTTCATAGCGCCCGTAAAAGCATAGGACTTTAGTTTTCAGGAGTAAATAATGGCAAATTGCATAGTCGCTATTGTTGACTCTACAGGACTCAAGATGCTGCTGCTCAGTTGGGAGATTCTCCGCAGGAAAAGCTGTAAGTTCAGGCAACCAAATATTTAATCCCGCTATCACATCCACAGCCAGTTGATAGTTAAGTTTCTTAGCACAAAATTCTAAATATTCAGGAAGATTTTGCTGAACTTCTAATACACTGTCTCCTGCATAAAATGAATTGAGCAACTTGTACATCAAAAGATTACCTGAGAAAACCATCTCCCCAGACTGGAGTCCAGCGATTAATCCTTCATCAAAAATCGAACCGGAGCTACGCAGAGGACGCACCCAAGAAAGGAGATTGTTGCCTAGCATATAGCAAGCTTTGCAGAGATTATCTGCTTGCTTAAATCGTTTGGCTAAATTCTCTGCCAAGACTCCAAATTCATAGCCCAATTGATAGTCACGCTGATAATATCCCAAGTACATCCCATAGGCTGAAAATCCGTTTCCTGATTCAGCTATTACGCCAAAATTGAGAGATACTGAAACCATTGATAACGCAACGAGAAAGTATAGCTCTCCCTTTTGTAGAACATAAACTGGTACGATTAAATTATTGAGGATTTTGATAATCAAGCGCTTCTCTAGATCGGTAGCTTCTGGTTCATTGACTAGCTCCTCTGGCTGGCGATTGGCTAATTTTAGTTGAATCTCATTTTGGGATGATTCAAGTTTCTCTGGTAAATCTATTTCTGATAAATCAAAATTCAAGCAAGATAATGCCTTTTGTCCATACTGAAGTGCTTGCAGATAATGACCTTGTAATGTGAACATCAAAATTGCCAGGTTAAAGGCTTCGGCTCTTTCAAGTTGTCGTTTGGCAAAGTTAGAGATTGTTTCAATAATGGCTAGAGAAGATTGAAAATCTCCAGACAAATACTTAACTTCTGCGAGATAGAAATAAACTTCTAGGGACTTTTCGTAGTCTTGCTGCCAACTATTTGGAGGTAACAAGCGTTGAGCTACCGTAAAATAGTTTACGGCAACTCCATAGGCAGTAGACTCTTTAGCCCTTATCCCTGCAATACAGTTTAGCCGCAAAAGTTCTAAACGTTCTTCCTGGCTTTGATGCAGTTCAAAACCCTGATTTAAGTGATTAACGATCGCAAAAATTTTGCTCCCTTGTTCTTCCGGTGAAACATTAGCCAGCAGAAGGTTGCCAATTTTGAAGTGAGTTGCTTGTTTTAAACCGTCAGGAATAAGAGAGTAAGCCGCTTGCTGAACGCGATCGTGGATAAAGAGATAACTCACATTGAGGTTATTCATCGCTTCTATATCTTCAATATCATGTTCATTCCCTTGGAAAAACTTGTAGGTTGAGTTTTCTGGGATAACTAACCCCTCTTGAAGCGATCGCCACAAGTCTACTGCTACACTATCTTGACCAGCTTCGCAGACTATTGCTAATGTTTCTAAATCAAATCGATTACCAATGCAAGCCGCTAACTTTAATACTTCTTGTGTTGCTACTGGTAGCCTCCGCAATCGTTGGGTAGTAAATGCAACTACATCATCTGTCAATGCTAATTGTGTCACCTGGCTTAAGTTGCACTGCCAATAACCGGATAAACGATTGAAAATAATACATTCTTCCTCATACAGTGCGGATAAAAACTGGATTGTAAAAAATGCGTTTCCCTGAGTTTTTTGGTAGACCAACTGCGAAAGTGATGCAGCGATATCATTGGAACACAGCAATGTATCGGCAACTAAACAAGTAATATCTGATTCCTTCAAAGGAGCCAAGATTAAAGTATTAAGATTGACACCTCGTTGTCTCATCTCATTCAGGGTTAACATCAATGGATGAGCCGGAAAAACTTCATTATCCCGATAAGTTCCAAGTACTAATAAATAGCCTGCTTCCGACTCGCTCATCAACAATTTCAACAAGTTCAAAGAAGCAGAATCAGCCCACTGTAAATCATCGAGGAAAATCACTAAAGGATGTTCTTTCTTGGTAAATACCTGAATAAATTTGCCGAACAGCAGATTAAACCGATTCTGAGAAGCACTACCAACTAGCTCAACTACCGGGGGTTGGGAACCAATAATGTGTTCTAGTTCGGGAATGACTTCAATCAGAACTTGTCCATTTTCACCAACAGCAGCCAGAATTTGCTTTTTCCAACGAGCTAGTTCTACATCAGATGCGCTCAAGAGTTGTCCCATCAAGCTGCGGAAAGCTTGGACAAAGGCAGAAAACGGAATGTTGCGATTGAACTGATCATATTTGCCTTTGATGAAATAGCCGTGCTGTCGGGTGATGGGTTTGTGGACTTCATTCACGACTGCTGTTTTGCCAATACCAGAAAAACCAGCCACCAGTATCAGTTCAGAACTACCACTAGCAACACGATCGAAGGCTTTCAGTAAAGACTGAACTTCATTTTTCCGTCCATAAAGTTTGTCGGGGATGATGAAGCGATCGCACACATCCCGTTGAGGAATTGGGAAGTCTTCTATTTTGCTTGTTTCCTTTAATTGAACCAAGCAGTTTTCTAAGTCAGATTTCAGCCCTAATGCACTCTGATAACGGTCTTCGGCATTTTTCGCCATTAACTTACTAACAATTGCAGAGAGTACAGATGGAATTGCTGAATTAATTTCATGTACTAAGGTTGCTGATTTCGCAATATGACAGTGTAGCAACTCCATCGCATCCTCTGACTGAAATGGTAAAACTCCCGTCAGTAATTCGTAAAAAGTTACGCCCAAAGAATAAAAATCAGTGCGGTAGTCAATCCCGCGATTCATCCTTCCTGTTTGTTCTGGGGAAATATAAGCGAGTGTTCCTTCCAGTACATTTGGATTTATCAGTGTTTGGGTTTCTCGTGGCAATAAAGATGCAATACTAAAGTCAATTAATTTGACTTGTTTGGTTTCAGGATTAATTAAAATATTGGCGGGTTTGATATCTTTATGAATAATCCGATGGCGGTAGAGTATATCTAAAGTGTTGCAAAGTGCGATCGCTATCTCCAAAAACTCTATCAGAGATTCTACACTTCCCCTCATTCTCCATTCCACCAGAGAAATCCCCCCAAAGTCTTCCATCACCAGCGCATAGCCATTTTGGTAAGGTTCTAGGCTATAGGTTTGAACGATTAGAGGTGAGTTAAGATTTTTGGCAATGGTGTATTGATTGCGAAATGACAAGAGTTCAGAGAAACTGGGATAAGGATTTTTTAGCAGTTTAATGACTACAGGTAATAAGTCCGTTTCTCGATACCCTCGATAAACTAAAGTTCTTGAACCATTGTAGAGTTCTTCACTAATGCGATATCCGGGAATACTGGCTAAGATGCTCACCATACTGCTAAATCTGTGAAACTTCCAGGTTTAGTATTCCCAAAAAAGATCCCCGACAACTTGCGCGAAGTCGAGGATCTGAGGACTAAACTATAACGGAATTTCAATGGAAAATTCTGTTCCCTCTCCTAGTTTAGAAATGCAGTTTAACTGACCTCCATGTTTTTCTACTACAATCG
This sequence comes from Nostoc sp. KVJ20, assembly GCF_001712795.1. Taxonomy (GTDB): domain Bacteria; phylum Cyanobacteriota; class Cyanobacteriia; order Cyanobacteriales; family Nostocaceae; genus Nostoc. Next base: position 23,760 of record NZ_KV757598.1, on the reverse strand, counting down.
AATAGCTAGTTGACAATCCCAAACCTGTCGCACTACCAATCGGCTTTGTAGTAAAAAATGGATTAAACATCTTATTTTGCACAGACTCGCTCATCCCTACACCGTTGTCTGCAATGCGGATTATTACCTTTTTAGGTTCTAAAAATTCCGTCCGAATTCTAATAGTAGGTGTGCGATTTATCTTTGATTCTTGTATAGCATCAATAGCATTATTTATCAGATGTATAAATACCTGATTTAACGCTGAAGCATAACAATTAACTAAAGGTAGGTTTGCATATTCTCGAATAACTGTAATTTCGGAATGCTTGCTATTGTTTTTAAGTCGATGTTGCAAAATTAACAGCGTGCTATCAATACCAGAGTGAATATCTACTGATTTTATTTCTGATTCATCCAAACGGGAAAAATTTCGCAGCGACAGCACAATTTGACGGATACGATCTGCTCCTACCCTCATCGACGAGAGTAGCTTTTGTAAATCATTCACCAGAAATTCTAGTTCTATCTCGGTGATTTTTGCGGCAATCTCTGGCAACGGTTGGGGATAGTATTTCTGATATAAGTTATTTAATTCAATTAAGGAAGCAACATATTCACTGGCTGGCTCTAAGTTGCCATAGATGAAATTAATCGGATTATTAATTTCATGAGCAATTCCAGCAACTAGCTGTCCCAAACCTGACATTTTTTCAGCTTGAATTAGCTTGGCTTGAGTTGAGTATAGTTTTTCTAAGGTTGATTCTAGCTGAGTGTAAGAACGTGTGATTTCCTGGGTGCGTTCTTCGACTTTTTGCTCCAAAGTATGGGAATATTCCTCTAATTGGCGATAAAGTTGGGCATTTTCTAGAGAGATCGCTGCTTGAGTCGTGAGGAGTTTGAGAACTTGTAGGCGATCGCTCGTAAATGCTCCCACTGTCAAATTATTTTCTAGGTACAAAATGCCAATCAATTTGCCTTGGTTGAGAATTGGCGCACAGAGAATACTCTTAGGTGAATGGCGAATAATATAAGGGTCAGCTACTAGGGTTGGCTCAACTACTGCATTCTCAATTACTGTCAAGGTGAGGGTATTTTTGACCCGATTGATTAGGGTAACGGGTACTGTTTGACCATCGTCAAAGGGCAGCCTTCGCAAGATAATATTAGGCTGTTCCAATTGGGATAATGCCTCAATTACCCAGCGCGAGCCTGAAGGCATCAGCAACGCACATTTATCCGCTCCCGCACTTTCCAGTATCACCTCAAGTAGAGTTGAGAGTAATTTATCCAACTCAATTTCACTCGACAGAGATTGAGAAGCTTTGAGAATGGTCGCCAGATCCAGGGCTTCAGAGAGGCTAGCATTATTGAAGCTAGAAGTCTGAATCGTGTGAGAAGAGATCGCAATCATCGTTTCCGTAGATGTGAAAGATGATTGCTGTTTTTGGCAAATTGTGGCGAGTAGTTGGGGATAGCGGGTTTCTAAATCAACAACTTTAGCTTTTGCTCCCCAACGGGTGTAACAATAATAAGCTTCATTCATATAGGTTTGAGCGATTTTTTCTTTGCCCCAATCCAGATAGAATTTAGCAGCTAGTTCATTGGCTAATGCTTCTTCGTTGGGGTATTGATTTTCTTTGGCGAGTTGAATGGCGCGATCGTACTGCTCCATTGCTTCCAATTTGTTACCGAAAACTCGACACTTTTCGGCCTCCAAGAGATGCCATTTATGCTGATGATTCATCGGGGCATTGTGCGCCCACTGATGCAGAATAGTTTCATAGGTTTTAAACTCGGCGAGAATTACCGAAAGCTCAATTTCTGACTTTGTGGGAGCAAGTGCCAAGTACGTCAGGGCTGCATAGAAATGGAAAGTGGGAATATGCACCATTCCCGATGCTGCCATCAAATAGGATTTGCCTTGGGTGATATAGTCGAGAGCAGCCTGATAATTGCCAAAGTAGTAGGCAAGCAGCAGTTTGTAAGTAGATACAAAGGCGATCATTGTGAGATTCTTATCCTCGTGGTGCTTAGGAATCATCACCGTTTCATCGTAGGCAGTGCCTATTAAGCAATCGGGCTGGCTCACCGTTTCTCTGAACTGCTGCACTGTTTGCCGCACCATACCCAAAATAATCCGCGCTGAATCTTGTTTCAATTGAGCCAGGGCAGCACTGTAACCAGTCAATTCCGGTGCCAACGTGTCTAGGTCTACACCTGCAAAAAGCGCAACATAGGCGTAATTTGCTATGCCGTAGCCAGCAAAGAGAAAATCACCTGTTTCCATACCAATGATGTAACTATCTTTCATGGTTGGTAGCGTTGCCAAGAATGATTGCTGGTGATGCTGAATGAAATTTCCAAACAGGTTGAGAGTGCTGCATTTCATAGACTGAGCATTCAACTTCTCCAGCAAGGAGAGTGATAATTTACCAAACTCGTAGCCTGTTTCGACTTCGCAAAGAATTGAACATAGCACCATGCCATGAATCACATAGCCGACTGTCGAGGCTTTGTCATTGCCAAACTGGAGCGACAACCGCACCATCGTCGCGCTCAACAGGGGCAGTAAACCTGGCATTCCCTGGAACACAGGTGCAACCAACATTCTTAACAATTGCATCGCGGCTTGGGCTGTGCGATCGCTCATCACGGGCAGATCGATTAACCCAGCAATCTCTCTACCATTTAGTTGCTGGTTAAGTTCTTGTAAGGCTTTGTCAATCAAAGCTTCGTCTACTTCCGTCGGGAAATCCACCCCAAATTGTGCTAAAGCCTCTGTTCCCACTGCCAGCGCAGTTAATATTTGGATCTGAGCCGTCTGTGCCACGATTTGAATTTCGTAGATTTTCACTTTGTCGAAAATAGTCTGTGCTTGTCGCAATACCACTGCGGCTAGCTGTTCCATACCCTCAAAGTCACCATTCAAATACGCAACTTCCGCAGCCGTCACATACAAATTTAGAGTTAGTTCATATTGATGTTGCCAACAATCGACCTCTAGTAAATCAATTCCAGTTTGTAGATACACTTTGGCGGCAGTGTATGCAGTTGAACTTCTGGCTTTACTGCCAGCTTTGAAGTTAAGTTGCGCTAAGGCTTCTCGTTCCTGTTGTTGATTAATTAATTCAATTCCTAAATTCAAATGAAGGGCAATATCAAACAGTTTTTCTTCTCGTTCTATTTCTGAAAAGTTTTGCTGAAGTAACTGCCCAATTTTGACATGGGTTGCTTTTTTTTGGTCATCAGGAATTAAGGAATAAGCTGCTTGTTGAACTCGGTCATGCAAAAACCGATAAATCGGATTAGCTGCGGCATTAGAAACCGAGGTACCATCTGATTGAATAAAGAACTTATAGATTTCCGTATTCGGAATAATCAGCCCTTCTTGCAAAGCTTTCCATAAATCAGCCGCCGTTGTTTCTAGGGATTGTTCTGAAACGATCGCCAGCGTATTCAAATCAAACTGCGCTCCAATACAAGCTGCTAGTTTGAGAACATTCTGAGTCTGGTTCGGCAACTTCTGCAATTGCAGTGACAAAAACTCCACCACATCATCAGTAATTGCTAAGGCTCTGACTTGGGCAATATTACACTGCCAATGACAGGATTCTAAGTCAAAAGTAATTAGATTATCGTCATTTAATGCTTTGAGAAACTGGGTAGCAAAAAAAGGATTACCATGAGTTTTTTGATAGACTAATTTTGTCAAAGGTTGGGCTAGAAATAATTTGCAATTTAGGGTATCTGCTACCAACTGATTCATATCTGGTTCGCTTAAAGGTTGCAGAACAATCGTATTGACCACTGCCCCAGTTTTGACAATTTCATCTACAGTCAGGATGAATGGGTGAACCGGCGAAACCTCATTATCCCGATATGCACCCAAGATTAATAAATGTCCTGTTTCTGACATTAATAATTCCAGCAATTTCAGCGATGCGGAATCTGCCCATTGCAAATCATCTAAAAACATCACTAAGGGATGTTCAACACTTGTGAAGATTTGCACAAATTTCTGCATCAGCAGATTAAAGCGGGTTTCGGCAGCACTCCCTGATAGTTCTATAGCTGGAGGTTGAGTACCAATAATACGTTCTAGCTCTGGAATTACATCAATTAAGACTTGTCCATTGTCGCCAACGGCTTCGAGAATTTTGGTTTTCCAGGCTTGTAGTTGTGCATCTGATTCTGAAAGCAATTGCCCCATTAAATCTCGGAATGCTTGCACAAATGCCGAAAAGGGAATATTGCGCTGGAATTGGTCATATTTCCCTTTAATAAAATAACCGCGTTGCCGGACAATGGGTTTATGAACTTCATTGACAACGGCAGTTTTTCCAATTCCAGAAAAACCTGCTACCAACATCATTTCTGTTGTCCCAAGGCTGACTTTTTCAAATGCTTGGAGCAGGGTTAATACTTCGGTTTCTCTGCCGTAGAGTTTTTCGGGAATGAGGAAGCGATCGCTAATATCTCGTTCTCCTAATGTAAAATATTCAATATTATCGGTGGCTTGTAATTGACTTAGACAAATTTCTAAATCATGCTTGATTCCCAAGGCACTCTGATAGCGTTCTTCGGCATTCTTCGCCATTAACTTACTGACGATTTCAGATAAAACTAAGGGAATATTGGGATTGTGATGATGTACGGCAATGGGATTTTTGGCAAGATGACAATGCACCAACTCCATCGGATCGTTTGAGACAAATGGTAAAACTCCAGTGAGTAATTCATAAAATGTGATACCTAATGAGTAGAAGTCACTGCGGTAATCGATTCCCCGATTCATCCTTCCAGTTTGCTCTGGTGAAAGATAAGCAAGTGTGCCTTCTAGAGCGTTGGCATTTTGAATTTCTTGGGTTTCTCTTGGTAGCAAAGATGCAATACTGAAGTCAATTAATTTAACTTGTTTGGTTTCGGGATTAATTAAAATATTACTGGGTTTAATATCTTTATGAATAATACGATGACGAATGAGAATATCTAATGTGTTACACAGAGATATAGCGGGGAGCAAAAATTCCTTTAGAGAGGTTATATGTAACCTCTCTACCTTGACAAAATCCTTAAGAGATATGCCCCCAAAGTCTTCCATCACCAACGTATAGCCATTTTGGTATGGTTCTAGGCTATAAGTTTGAATAATTCCCGGATGGTTAAGATTTTTGGCGATGGTGTATTGATTGCGAAACGACAAGAGTTCAGAGAAGCTGGGATAAGGATTTTTCAGCAGTTTAATCACTACAGGTAACGAGTCAGTCTCTCGATACCCTCGATAAACTAGGGTTCTCGAACCATTGTAGAGTTCTTCGCTAATCTTGTATCCGGGAATATTGACAATAGTGCTAACCATGCTGCTAAATCTGTGAAACTTCCAGATTTAGTATTCCCAAAAAAGATCCCTGACAACTTGCGCGAAGTCGGGTATCTGAGAGGATGTTTGAAAAGTCCTCTTGTCAGTATAAAAAATTTTAGATCCCCCTAAGTCCCCCTTTTTAAGGGGGACTTTGATTCCGATTCCCTTCTTTTTAAGGGGATCTAAAAGTGCCGAAAGTCACAGCGAAAAACTTGTTCATTCAACCTCTGATCATCTGTTTTTTCCAAAGTTTTTAGCTGTTGCTCGATCGCCATCAAGCGTCCCTGCAACGCCAATGTGTGCAATTTCGACAAAACCTCATCGGTCGGGGGAATGATCTCATCTGGGGTCAATACTTGTCGGGTTTTGGGGAAAAGGGTAAGGGGAAAGGGGAAAGAAAAAACCTTTAACCTTTACCCTAATGGAATTTTACTCATAAATCCATTGCAGACTCAGGTATTTTTCCAACAACTTCAGCAGTGCTGGGGCTTCTACAGGCTTGGGTAAAAAAGCATCGGCTCCGGCTGTGATACTCTCATTTTGGTTACTTTCAAATACACTAGCTGAAGAAGCGATCGCTGGAATATTCTTCAACTCAGGAATCTGTCGCAACTGTCGCAGCATCTCGTAGCCATCCATTTCTGGCATCATCAAGTCTGTAATAATTAGGTCAGGATGAATCTCTTTGGCCTTGTCCAATCCTTCTCTACCGTTGCTGACGGCAGTCACTACAAAACCTAAAGGTTTGAGTAAATTGACCAAAACTGACCGATTCTCCCAACGGTCATCGATTACCAGCACTTGGCGCTTGCTGCCTTGAAATCCTGTAATCTTCTCTTGCTTAGTTGTTCGCAGACTTGCTGCCCATTCTTTAGCTTCGGCAAGTTCGACCTCAAACCAGAAGGTGCTACCTTTTCCCAACTGGCTTTCCACATTTAGGGTGCTATGCATCAGAGAAACGATTTGCTGACTAATTGCTAGTCCTAGTCCAGTACCTTCTCCTTGTTTCTTCACATCACCCACTTGTTCAAAGGGTTGGAAGATTTTCGTGAGTCCAGATGGCGATATCCCCACCCCTGTATCTTCGACCTGAAAGCGAATTTGATAGGTTCCAGTTTCCAGTTTTTGAGTTTTAACGCGAAACGTCACCCCGCCTTCGTCAGTAAACTTAATGGCATTGCCTAATAAGTTAATCAACACTTGGCGTAGCCGTTTTTCATCGACTGTAATGCCAATGGGTAAATTAGAATCAGGTTGATAGGTGAAAGGAATTCCTTTTTGACCAGCACGCACGCGCATCATCTCCGCAACGCCTTCCAGAAGTGCCGGTAAATAGACATCGCTGGGGTACAATTCCAGCTTATGGGCTTCGATTTTAGCAAGGTCAAGGACATCATTAATTAGATTCAGCAAATGATTGCCGCACTGATAGATGATATCTACACCTTTTTTAGCTCGTTCTGTTAATGGTTCACTGTTTTGGAGAATTTGGGCATAGCCTAGGATGCCATTAAGCGGTGTTCGCAGTTCATGGCTCATGTTAGCCAGAAACTCACTCTTGGCAAGGTTAGCAGTATCGGCTTTTTCTTTGGCCTCTGCTAGTTGTAGCGTTCGTTCTTCTACTTTTTGTTCTAAAGTGGCAAAGGAGGTTTGCAACTGTTTAGCCATGCTATTAAAAGATGCGGAGAGTTCTCCAAGCTCATCGGTGCGTAGGCGTAGCCCGTCGTAGACATCGCTCGGTAGAGTTGCATCCCAATTTCCCCTTTCTAATTGCTTGGCGGCGCTATTGAGTTGTAAAATTGGTAGCACGACAAGCGATCGCGATAGCCAACGCACTAAAACTACAGTCAGCAACAATACACCCAAAAAAGTTACCAAAGCAAATGCGGCTACTGAATATTCCTGGCGCAACACAGAACTTGCATCCAGTTCAACCACCAAGAATCCATTCACACGACCCTGGAGATTGGTAATTGGGGCATAACCGTAAAGAATAGTTTCGCCATTTGCAGTTTGGTGAAATTCCGGCTCAACGAAGGGTGTATTTCTAGCAACGGCTGCATACAAATTATCTAATGACTTGGTGTAATCCATGCCAATCAATACAGTTTTGCCTTGATCGGCAGGGTCGTAGTTTAAGACATAGACAAATTTTTTATTTGGTTGCTGGCGTACCGTATAAATACGCTTAATATCTGGACTGGTTGCTTGAATGGCTACAAGTCTATCTTGATTAATTTTATAAAAGGCGGAAGTGCGATCGCTACGCGAGAGAACCAATCCGTGATAATCGCTATCGATTTGGGGAACTGCCAGACTGACGATCGCCAAAAGACGATTACGAATTGCCTGCCGTTGACTAGAGTAAAACTGCCAGTACATCCCCGAAGCTATTGTCCCAGCCATCACTGCGATTAGCACTGAATAGGAAGCAATAATTTTGGTGCTGAGGTTCCAATTTCGCACTTGCGTGCCTCCTGTTACAGTCTCAAGCTACTGATATTGCCTGTGTATTACAAGTCATAAATGATTTCGATATCATTATCATTATGAGAGTTTTGTTGCTCATTTTGAACTGTATTGCCTTATTGCCCCCTTTTATTGAAAGCGACGGGAAACTCCATCCCGCAAGTGGCGTAGAGTTTTTCATTCTGTCATAGCCCGATGCTGGCGCGGTAAGCGGCGCGTTGAGAATCACGCCCGACTGTGTTAGTAATCTGCTCCCATCCCTGTTCAATCTGCTGCATGGTTGTCTCTGTGGTGAGTTTGTTTGCTAAAAAATTAGATACAGCGGCATCGAGGACTTCAAATTGATATTGCTGATTATGGGGAATGCTCAAATTCAAAACGATGTTGGGGCTGTTCAAGCTGACCCCAATCGCTGCCAGATAGTTGTTAGCAGCTTTAGACGACAGCCCTGCTTTTATCCAGGGATCTGAGTTTTGAAATTGAGAAATTCGATAGGGATTGAAGCCCGTTGTGCCGATAGTCACATCTATACTGGACTGAGCAGGTTGACTGATATATGAGAGAAACGAGTATGCGGCATCCTGTACCCTTGATGCTGCCTTAGTATGAATTACACCAGTCCAACCAACATTAGCTGCATAAGGCGTGTGATTGACGCCACCAATGGAGTATGGACAGGTAAATTTATTGCAGGCGACCAATTTGTTGGTCTTGCGATCGAGGACTTGAGTAGTACCTGGAGTGATGACAGCACCGACTTTATCCATCACTTTAGACACAGACAAATCTATAGCTAGAGGCCCGACATCGCCCCAATCAATGGTCATAGCACACCTGCCAGTGATAAATAATTCTCTAGCTTTAGAACCACCCAGATTTTGATCTTGGGGAATTCCATAGTCCATAGTTTGTTTGTAAATATCCAGTGCTTTGGCAAAAGCTGGATTGTTGACCAAAGGTTTCATCGTATCTGGGTCAAAAAATGCTCCTTGTGCTGTTCCCTGAGATTGCAAAAAAGGAGTGGCAATGGAAATCAACATACTTGTGCTATTTTCATTAGCACGCTTTGAAATACAAGAGCCATAGTCTGGTTTACCGTCGCCATTTAGGTCTTTGCCATGAAACCGTTTAGCGATCGCCAAATACTCATCCCATGTTGCTGGAGGCGTTAAACCAGCTTCCTTTAACAGATCGGTACGGTAATAAACCATGTGAAAATCGCCATCCAAGGGAATGCTATAAATCCGCCCTTTATAAGTCGCACTCACATTCCGAAAGATCGGAGCAATATCTGACCACTGCAAAGCATTATCAGTATTGACTCGTGCAGTTAAATCTTCCAAATAGCCAGCATTGATAAAGTCAATCAGCCATTGAGGCAAGATCACTGCCATATCGTACTTTGAATTGTTACCAGACCAGTTCTTTTGTAATGTGGTGTAGAGATTTTTAAAGGGAATACCCGTTAAATTGATCTTCGCTCCAGTTAGCGATTCAAACTCAGCAATATGTCGCTTAGTTCCCGTATAAATTGCTTCATCATGGGTAATGACATTAACCGTCACACCGTCAAAGCGTTCTACTGTTGGCTTGATCTGGGTGGGACTAAGAGATGAAGTTGTTTGAGAATTGGATGGGGAGAAACTGCAACCTGGAACCCCTAAAGTCAACCAGAGGGCAGCCAGGAAAATCAGATAATATCGAATTCCCTGAAACTGCAAGCGAAAGTTTTGCCAATTAGACATTTGTATGAGTCCTCCTTACAGTTATGAATCCAAAACTCCTGTCACAGTTTTAACTGGTAAGGTAATGACAAACCCTGTTCTTTTTGCTACTACAGAAGTGCAGTTCAGCTGACAACCCTGGGTTCCCCTGATAGTTTGACGATCGCTCACCTTGTTAATTCTTATAGCTCAAGCTTGTTTAAATAGATTAAAAATCTTTACTCAAACTAGCTGATAGCCGTAACTTATTAACAGTTGCACAGGTAGATACACTTAAGTTAATGTTTAAACTGGCTATGAGCACTCTAATTAAAGGCATATAGGAATCCGCTTTGATTTCTGAACGAATTTGCGTAGACAGGCAATAGGCAACAGGCAATAGGCAACAGGCAACAGGAAAGAAGGCTTCTTAGTTGTACTGAGTTTTTTCAGAAATCAAATATGAGTCCTATATCTAAAATCAATCGACAACAACACAGAAGATGATTAACTATTAACTTAATGACTAACAGACGCCAATTTTTAAAAGGGGTGGCAGCGCTTTCTAGCTTATCTTTAGCTGGTTGTGGCTGGAGGCTGGCTGAAGTACGTGCTAATTCTAATACTAATGGTCAGCGTGACCAACTTTATATCTTTACCTGGACGCAATATACTGACAATCAATTACTGAAAAATTTTACCACCCAAACTGGCATAAAAGTGCTAGCGGATGTGTATGATTCCAATGATGTCATGCTAGCTAAGTTGCAAGCTGGAGGCGGTGGCACTTATAGCATCATCAACCCATCTGATTACATGGTGCAGAAGATGGTAGACAAAGGTTTGCTAACAGAAATAAATCACGATCGCTTAATCGGTCTAGAGAATTTATTTCCCCGGTTCCAGAATCCTAGCTATGACCCCAATAACCGCTACAGTATCCCTTTTAACTGGGGAACAACAGGTTTACTTTACAATTCCGAAAAAATCAAAAATCCACCACAAGACTGGGATTACCTTTGGCAAAACCAAGAGCAACTTAATCAGCGAATGACTTTGCTCAATGATGTTCGAGAGGTGATGGGTGCGACGTTACGAATGCTAGGTTATTCTTACAACTCAAAAAATGAACAAGAAATCAAACAAGCTTATGAAAAGTTGAAGGAACTAAAACCTGCGATCGCACGTTTCGACACCGACGCTTGGCAAAATCAAATTCTGGCAGGAGATTTACTCTTGGCAATGTGTTATTCAGCAGATGCAGTGAAAATCTCTCAAGAAAACCCTAAACTCAAATATGTGATTCCTCGCAGTGGTTCTTCATTATGGACAGACACTATTGTGATTCCCAAAACAGCCCCCAATCAAGCTGGAGCCTATGCTTGGATTAACATGATTTTGCAACCAGAAATAGCAGCCCAAATCACTCAACGTCTGAATATTTCTACACCTAATAGCGCTGGATTTGAACAATTGCCAAAAATAATCCAAAACAATTTTAATTTGTTTCCGCCAGAGTCACTTTTACAAAATTGTGAACGTATTACTCCTGTAGGAGAATTTGAAGAGGTTTATGATCGTTATTGGACTCAATTGACCAGCAGTTAAAACAGTTAGGAGTTAGGAGTTAGGAGTGATTAATTTGGAAAAAAATGAGATTTCTAAAATAGAAGAATTGCATCGCCCCGTCAGAAATTGGCTCCAACCCTTGGTATTGCTTGCACCATCTGGCATTTGGTTATTGCTTTTGTTGGTGTTGCCAACTTTGATAATTTTCGAGTTAAGTTTAGTTGCAGACATCCGACCGGGAGATTTGGTCAATCCCAACGGATTCAAAAACTACATCCGAATATTTGACTCTCTTTATGTGCAAGTAATTGGGCGATCGCTATTTTTTGCCTTTGGTACCACAATAATTTGCTTAATTTTGGGCTTCCCAGTCGCTTATTGGATTGCTCAGATAGCACCGCAGCGTTGGCGAAATTTACTGTTATTAAGCTTTGTCTTGCCTTTGTGGACTTCCTCTTTACTTCGCTCCTATGCTTGGATTACAATTCTTCGTCCTACTGGTTTATTAAATAGTTTACTCAGCAATTTAGGCTTGCCTACTTTGCAATTACTTAATCAGAGTCAAGCTGTATTGATTGGGATGAGTTACAGCTTGTTACCCTACATGGTTTTGATTTTATATGCTTCTCTCGAAAAGTTAGACAAGCAGTTGCTAGAAGCCGCAGCTGATTTAGGTGCAAATCCTGTAGAAACTTTTTTCCAAGTAACCGTACCGCAAATTTTGCCGGGAATTGCAGCTGCTTCCATGCTTGTATTCATCACAGGCTTGGGGGATTTTGTCGATCCAGAATTACTCGGTGGTGCTTCTAGTATGACGGCGGCGCGGTTAGTTTATAACCAGTTTCTTGGAGCAACGCAAAATTGGGGATTTGGTTCAGCCTTAAGTATGACGTTAATTTTGCTTGTTAGTATTGCGATCGCATTTTTAATTAAGTTTGGTGAAGCTACACCCAAACGTTAAACTTTTGTTCGCTCATTTATAATAAAGGCATTAAACGCCAGCGAGACAACGGTTATGCTCTCACCTGATCTCAAAAATGCGTTACCAACTACTGATGAACTTCCCTGTTCAGACGATACACCAGTGGATAACGAAGATCAAAACTTTTTGCCCAATATTTTACTCTTTTTACTTAACTCCATTTGGGCAAATCGCATGGATTGGTACTTCGGAGTAGATATGGGACTGTATCACACCACAGGAGTAAATCCTAGAGTACCTGTAGTCCCAGATGCTTTTTTAAGTCTGGGAGTAGAACGGAAAAAGGGTGGTAAATCACGCAAAAGTTACGCGGTTTGGGAAGAAAATGGGATAGTTCCAATATTCACATTAGAAATGGTATCTCATACCCCAGGCGGTGAATATGACGAGAAGCTAGATATCTACAGAAAACTCGGTGTATTGTACTACGTAATTTATAACCCTGAATTTTGGCGACGCGACCAACATCAACCCTTTGAAGTGTATAAGTTGATAGATGGAAACTACCAACTACAAATAGGTGAACCTTATTTGATGCCAGAGGTGGGTTTAGGTATAGGACGACACCAAGCTGTAATTGCTGGGATACAACAGGAGTTTTTATGTTGGTATGACGAGCAAGGAAATCGCTATTTGACAGATGCAGAACAGGTAGAACAGGAGCGGCAAAAGACTGAACAGTTAGCGCAGTATTTACGTTCTCTAGGTGTAGATCCAAATAATCTACCTGGTAATTAAGGCGATCGCGTCCCAAGGATTGAGACACCACATAACTACACCATGCTTCTTTCACCAGTGTGGTATCACTGAACTTAAACTCTCACAGATAACTTACCGATAGCACTCAACTAAAATTCAGATTAATTTTAATGATTTGTCACCATGAGCAAATGATTTAAATCATCTGTATTGCTATTAATTAAACTTTTAATTGTAGACAAAAATTCATGCTCTAAATAAGGCTTAGTTAAGTAAGCTTTTGCACCCAATTCTTGGGCAAGCTGGCGGTGTTTTTCAGCGCTACGAGAAGTGAGAATCACTACAGGTATTTTGCTTAAATTGGGGTATTGACGGAAATTACTCAACAACTCGAAACCATTCATTCGTGGCATCTCTAAATCGGAGACAACAACTTGAATTTCTGGATGTAAGTGCAACTTCTCTAGAGCTTCTACACCATTTTGAGCTTGTATTACTTGATAGCCAGATTTTTGCAGAGTGAGAGAAAGAGTTTGGCGGAGACTAATTGCGTCATCTACTACTAAAATAACTTTTGGTGATTTATTTGGCTCTTGAGAATAACTGGGTTGGCTTTCTATAATTGTTGTGGAAGTAGATGCAGCAAGTAATGGTGTAGATGAAAAAGTCTGCCCCGATATCGGCAAGGCTTTTTTATTTGAGGAAGAAGCTGAAGCTACTGGTAGCGCTCTGATATCAAGTGTTGTCTGTTGGATCTCGCTAGACTTTACCAGCAGTGAAGCATCAATCACTAAGATGAGATTACCATTGGCTAAACTACTACAACCATAAATATATTTTGGCGGTGCGATCGCATTTCCTAAAGGTCTAATTACCAGTTCTTGTTCACCAATTATTTGGTCAACTTCTAAAGCAATTTTTCCCTGATTTCGTCGTAGTAAAAGCACCGGATTCTTCGTTAAACTTGGATCTTGAGTATTTGATGTGTTGTATGAAGTAGCACTATTAAAGAATGAACCATTATAATCAATCAACTTTGAAAGCTGACGAAGGCTGACCATAGTCTCATCATTGTCTGTGTGCAAATGCAAGACTTTATTCCCTTCAATTTCTTTAATCTGTTGATCGGAGGGAATCAATATTTTTTCTACACTGTCCAAAAGGAGAGCATAAACAACACCTTTGGCTTGAACTAGCATTAATTTTTCTGTAGTCATAGAAAAAGGAATTTTGAGTATGAATATTGTTCCTTGATTGGGTAAGGATTGAACTGAAATTGAGCCGTTGAGTGCGTGCATCTGAGTACGCACAATATCTAAACCCATACCGCGCCCAGAAATATCACTCACTTTATTAGCAGTAGAAAACCCAGGCGCAAATATCAAATCTAAAAGTTCAGATTCAGGCAGATTAGAAGCATAAGCTCTAGTTTTTTCTTGAGTTTGTATGGGATAAAGTTCAGCAGCTTTTCTCCGAATTCTGTCTAAATTTAATCCCTGACCATCATCCCGAACCTCAATAACAGTTTGGCTACCCTGATGATAGGCGCAGATTTCGATTAAACCTTGTTCTGGTTTACCAAGCTCTCGACGAAGTTGCGGAGCTTCAATACCGTGGTCAAAAGCATTACGCACTAAGTGTAACAAGGGATCGTACAGCTTTTCTGCGATCGCTTTATCTACTAGTACTTCACTACCAATAAGTTTCAATTCTACAAGTTTGGCATGAACATTCCCCAACTTATCTACCATGTGGGGGAAGCGATTCAGGATATTGCCCAAAGGCGACATTCGTGCTTCTACTAAGCTATCTATAATATTAAGAGTTAAATTCTCTTGTTTGTCACTAATTTGAGCAGCTTGGGTCAGCAGCAAGTCAAGAGACTCTGTGGTTTCTTGTAGTTGCAATGTCTCTTCTATTGCTTCATGCAATGTCATCTGAAATTCTGTATATACATCCATTTCTAGAGAGTCAAAATCCACTGCAAAACTTTGCGTTTGTTGTGAGCTTATATTTTGTATTTGTAATGGTAAATCGCGTAATTCATTTAAAGTTGTTTGGTGTCTAGTGAGTTGCTGTATTAATTGCTCAATTATTTCTTTGACTTGTTCATCTTGCAATCCACGCCGTTTTTGGTAAATCAGCAATTCTCCTGCTAGATAATTAAGGTGTTGCAGTCTCTCTGTATCTACTCGAATAAATGAAGGTTGGCGAAAGTTTTTAGTTTGAACATACTGTGATTTATCTTCTATTTCTTTGTTGATTTGTGTAGCTAAATCAGGCATGACTTCAATAGCTGTTTCAGAAACATTGATAACTACCTGTTCACTGACAGTTAATGAATCAAGCTTTTCTGAAAAATCATCATCAGTCTGGAAAGTCACGATTTCAGCAGCAATATTTTGGCTAGCTTCTTCTCCCCATATTGCTTCTAGTAAGTTATCAGTTGTTTGGGGTGATACAGATATCTCTTTAATAACTAAGAGTGTTTGTAATCTGGGACTATCAAGCCAATTTTTCTCTTCGCCAGTAACAGGAGGATAATTTTTATATTCTTTTGCTAATTTATAAATTTGGTTTTGTAGAATTTTAATTACTGAGAGATACGTATCAGATGATTTAAGAGAATATTGAAATTTTGCAACTGCAAATAGAATGATTAAGATGATACCACGTCTATAAATATAAAGACTTGGACTATCTTCTTCATCTTGAACAAAATCAAGAAACTTTTTCAGCCAGTTTTCGATATACTTAAGTAGACTTTTTCTTTCTAATGTGGGAACTAGTAAATTCAAACTTAGTTCTGCTTCTGGTATTTGCATCTGGTGATTGAACCAGCCAAAAATATAGCGAATTACCTTTAAATAAAACTTGGCAGTTTTTGGATTGACCGATTCATTTTTATTGTGATCAGATGTAGTGATAAACTGGTAAAATTGTTCTTCATGGGTGAAAAAACTGCCAGTAGATGAATTATTTTGCAATTCTTCAAATAACTCATGATTTTCCACAATTGTGAGTTTTAGTAAACCTGGAGAAGGTTTTCCACCAGATGTGCGATCGCCATCTAATACTAATTT
Organism: Nostoc sp. KVJ20; assembly: GCF_001712795.1. Classification (GTDB taxonomy): domain Bacteria; phylum Cyanobacteriota; class Cyanobacteriia; order Cyanobacteriales; family Nostocaceae; genus Nostoc. Next base: position 7,911 of record NZ_KV757598.1, on the reverse strand, counting down.
TTGTGCTTGTTGTAAATCTGCAAGGGCAATTTCTGCAATTTTCTGCACCTGGGTGGGATTTGTTTCCAAAGCCAACAGAATAGTTTGGGAAATTTCTCCTAAACCAGGTAAGTTTAGAGATTCTGCCAATCCGAAAAACACTTCAGATTGAGATTTTAAAAATTCAATTAATTCGGCATCATTTGGTGGATTATTAACAGCATCAGCAATACTGTTTAGACGTTGTTCTACTCCCACTTCAAAAACTGACTGCACAATATCAAATCCCAATTCTTCAGAGGTGGGAATATGAGACTCAGCACCAAAAGCATCACCCAATTTTTCTTGTAACTGTGCAAAGACGGAAGTTGCTCGATGAAGCAATTCTTCATCATTAACAGTACTGCCGATTAGCTCAGTATTTAATGCTATACTCAGACACTCATAAGCTTGTAATAAAAGTGTTTGTAATTCAGCATCAACTACCACATTTGGGTTATAGAGAGCCTTAAATACATCTTCTAAAAAATGGGCTATCATCTTAATTACTTCTAATCCAACATTAGCAGCACCACCTTTAAGGGTATGAGTAGCCCGCATTAAGTTGTGAATTTTGGCAGTGCTATAACCTTCCGATAAGCTAAATAGTTCTTGTTCAATAATTTGGACTAATTCCGGGGCTTCAGCCAGAAAGTAGATGTATCCTTGTTCGCGAATTTCGTTATCTGTAATCATATTTTGGATTTTAAATTTTGGATTTTGGATTTGTTACGTAAAGTTTTAATTGATGCAACTGTCATTGCAAGAATTTCGGTGTTTTTTGACATCAAATTGCTAACTTTTTCCAGTGGTAATAAACCAACTTCAACAATAAGTTCCATCCAATAAAGACTTTCATCGGCTTCTTCCTCTACCAAGCTGAGTTTAGCAATGACATCGGCGGTTGACTTACCACGACAAGCTGACCGATAGTTAGCTCCCACAGATGTTGCTGAACGGATTAGCTGCTTGCCAATTACATCTGCCGTTCGGCTCTGCGGAAGAGCTTCTACTAAGCGGATTACTCGCAATGCTAGCTGCTTTGTTCTCCGCTTAAAATCCTCCTCATTCATAATCCAAAATCTAAAATCTAAAATTCATTTGACTTTAAACTTGCTAGCAGTTGTTAACAACTCTTGCGCCATTCCTGATAAATCTTGGAACACAGTAGCAATTTCTTGAGATTCAGCAAAGGTTTTGTTAGCAATTTCTGCTACATCTTGCATTGATTTAGTTACTGTTACAGATTGCGCCATTTGTTTTTGAGTCGCTGCGGTAATTCGCTCGATTAGCTGACTAATTTCGGCAGTTGCAGAAACGATCGCATTTAAGTTCTGGCGAGTGTCGCTAACAAGATTCGTACCTTCCACTACCTGCTGAATACCAGTTTCCATTGCTACTGCAACTTCCCCGGTTTCTGCTTGAATCTCCTGAACTAATTTTTCTATTTCGATGGTTGCTGCTGCTGATTGGCGAGATAAAGAACGGACTTCATCAGCTACAACTGCAAAGCCTTTGCCATATTCACCTGCACGGGTGGCTTCAATGGCTGCATTCAGAGCCAGTACGTTTGTTTGTGTGGCAAAATTACCAATCAAATTCACCACTTTGGAGATTTTTTGCGAGGATTCGCTGAGGCGTTTAATCTTTTTGCTGGTTTGAGCAACGGTTTCGCGAATTCCTTGGATTGCTTTTACAGTTAGGTTCATCGCAGTATCGCCAGACTCTACAGTTTGATTGGCTTGTTGCACTGCTAGTTGCACTAACTCTGCGTTTGCCACCACAGCTTGAGTGGAGTCTACCATCTGTTGAATATCACCTAATGCTGCGGTAATTTCCTCAGATTGCTGTTGTGCTAGATTGGTTAGTCCAGCCAGTGAAGCGTCGCTATTACTAGAAGTTTGGGCAACTTGTTGAGCAGCCCCCTGTACCTGAATAACGATTTGCCGCAGTGCTTGCAGAGTATTATTGTAAGCATCTGCGATCGTGCCTAGCTCGTCTTCTGTAATTGGTGCGCGTACCGTTAAGTCGCCGTTGAGAGCGGGTCTAAGGGCTGTTAGAAGTTGAATAGATCGTTGTTGTAATAACTCCTTAGCTGCCTTTTCCCGCGCTGCTGCTTCTGCTAATTTTGCTGACTGCGCTTGTACTTGTTGCAAATATTCGGTGTGTTGTAATGCCAGTCCTAACTGGCTACCAATACGTGCTAACAAAGTGACTTCCGATTCTTCCCAATCACGAGTTCCCGAATTTTGATAAGCTGCCAGCAAGCCCCACAATTGTTCCCCAGCAAATACAGGAACAATTACATAAGCTTTGACTTCAAATTGCTCTAAAATTTCAATGTGGCAAGGAGAATGACCTACCTGATAGATATCATTTACAACAAAGTTTTCACCCTCGACATATCGACCTCCCTGAGTTTCTTGTAAGTGGGTATCTTCCCAGACAGTTTTGATGTCGGGGCCTACCAGTTTTACCCAAAGATGACCTGCTGATTCCGCTACAAATTCCCCACTCCAGTTAGGGTTGAAACGATAGACAGCGACGCGATCGCACCGCAGTAATTGTCTTACTTCTTGAGTGGTGGTTTTGAAGATTTCTTCTACATCTAGAGATTGCCGAATGCGGTTACTGATCTTGGTGACAGCTTTCTCTTGTTCCGCTATCTGAGCTAATTTTTCAGATTTCACCCGGACTAATTCTAAATAATCTATTTGGGATTTAGCTAGGCTAAATTGCAAGCTAGTCTGAACCAAAAAGTTTACTTCCCAGCTTTGCCATTCACGGGAGCTAGAATTTTGATAAGCTGCCAGCAATCCCCACAATTTATCCCCGAAAAATATCGGAACAATCATGTAAGCTTTGGCTTCAAACTGCTCTAAAATCTCAATATGACAGGGAGCTAAACCTACTTCATAGATATTATTAACGATAAAGTTTTCACCTCTGACATACCGACCTCCCTTAGTTTCTTGCAAGTAGGTATCATCCAAAACGGTTTTAATATCAGGGCCTACCAGTTTTGTCCAACCAGTACTCACAGACTCAGCCACAAATTCGCCACCCCAGTCAGGGTTAAAGCGATAGACAGCGACGCGATCGCATTGTAGTGATTGACGCACTTCTTGAGTGGTTGTTTTGAAGACACTCTCTACATCTGAAGATTGTCGGATGCGGTTGACTATCTTAGTGAAAACTTTCTCTTGTTCAACTATTTGAGCTAGTTGATCAGATTTCATCTGCACTTGTTCGAGATATTCCCCTTGTGAGATAGCCACACCAAATTGCAGGCCAATTTGAGTTACAAAAGTTTCTTCCCAAGGTTGCCAATCACGAGGCCCAGAATTTTGGTAAGCTGCTAGCAAACCCCATAATTTTTCTCCAGAAAATATCGGTGCAATGATGTAAGCCTTCATTTCATACTGCTCTAAAATGTCAATGTGACATTGAGCATGGCCCGTTTGATAAATGTCATCGACCACAAAACTTTCACCCTTGGCATAACGTCCTCCTTGAGTTTCTTGTAAGTGGCTATCTTCCCAGACCATGTAAAAATCAGGGCCTACCATTTTTACCCAACCATTACCTACAGACTCAGCGACAAACTCGCCACTCCAGTCAGATTTGAAGCGATAAACACCAACGCGATCGCATTTTAGTAATTGACGTACTTCTTGAGTGGTTGTTTGAAAAAGCTTATCGACATTTGAGACTCGCAGAATTTTGTCGATGACTTTAGCTACCGATTTTTTTGCTAGTATCCGCTGTTGCTGTTCTTTTTGGAATTCAAAGCTCTGCAATTTGTAAGTCAGTTCTGTTGTAATTTGAGATAGTAGACTAATTTCTACTTCTTGCCACTGCCGGATTGAGTAGCAATTATTTACTGACAGTAATCCCCATACTTTACCTTTTACTAAAATCGGCAAACTCAAACTAGCTTTAATTTGAAATTTATCTAGTAGTTGCTTTTGATAAGGTGTAAGTTGTATTTGATTGATATCGTCAATAACTACAGATTCTATATAGTCTTGATTGGTATATAAGCCAAAAATAATTCCGGGAATATTTTCACCTAAAGTTGGTGTCCAACCTAGTGTTCTCGATTCGGCTAAAACATTACCTGATTCACGCGAAGTAAACTGATAAATTAAGGCGCGATCGCAGCCAATCTTTTCTCTAATTTGCGCTACAGTGATTTTGAGTAGTGTATCAAGGTCTGGCGCTTGGCGCATGTGAGTAGCAATGTCTTGCAACTGTCGCCGCCAAGTTTTAAATTCCTGAGCGATCGCATTTAATAAAGTTATTTCATTGCTAGCAATATTCGCTATATTAGCGTTACCATTCTGATTTTCTAATTCAGAGATTAGATGCTCATTTTCCTGGCTACTGTTATACAAGAATGTCATTTGATTAACCTCAAAACTTGTGATGGATAATAATTTGATATGTGACAGCTAAAAATGATTTGGTATTTGGTCATTAAAGATTAAGTATTGTCAAAATCCTCTACCTAATTAACCATTGCCAAATGTTCAATTATGAATCCCCCAGATGGGAGCTTGCATAATAGTTGTGGCATCTAAATTAAAAATCATGTCCTCCGAATCATTAATAAAGTATCCCTGTAAAAAAGGTGATATTTTCGGATAAAATAATTCAGCAGTTGCGGGTTTCATTTCCTTAGTATCCAGCCATTCAATATCTATAAGCTGTCGCACCAATAAGCCCAAATATTTACCCTTGTTTTCCAGAACAATCGCCATCATTCTTGAAAGTAAATTTGATCCTTGCGAAATTGGAGGATAACCTAACATTGCCTCCAAATCCACTAACCAAAGCATTTCACCACGCCAGTTATAAATACCCAAAACGCTACTAGGCATTTGAGGAACGGCACATATTTCAGGTAATGGCACTTGCAAAACCTCTGTGATGTGTTGTAACGAAATTACGGCTGTATCACTTACTCCCAAATTAAAACTTAAAAACTTTTCCTGGGTTTCCAAAGTTATTAATCCTTTGTCCTTGATTATTTATCTTTAGCCACTATTTACAGTTATGGTTTCTTCTTATATAGGTTATACCTGAGAAATAGTAACTTCTAGTGATTATTGATTTATGACATTATTTGCTAATTAAGTAATCGCTTTAAAATTACCACTAGCTCGTCTCGATCAATTGGTTTTGAGAGATAACCATCAGCGCCCAACATATTACCCCAAATTTTATCTACATCACTATTTTTGGTAGAGCAAAAAACTACAGGTATTTTGCTAGTGTTGGGATTGTTTTTCAGTTCTCTGCAAATTTCAAAGCCACTTTTACCCGGTAAAATTACGTCGAGAAATATTAGGTCTGGCTTATTTTTATCTATTTTGTCTTGAGCCTCTTCACTGCTAGTAGCGCTCATCACAGAATAACCTGCCTGTTGTAAGTAACGGCTGATTATTTCCATATCTGTTAAGCCATCTTCAACAACTAAAACAGTATTCATGCTAATTACTCGTTAAATTTTTATCAAAATGTAAACAAATTAGATATACAAATCCTAAATGATTTCCTAAACAAGACATGGAAGGGACTAGAGACTAGCCCTAACCCCTTTGCCCTAACCAATATTTCACAAATCAAATAGGACTGTTATAAATACAAAATTTTGTATTTGTCTAATTTTGGTTCAATCCTTATGTATCAACCTCAGAAAAAGTACGTAATCAACATAAATTAATATATATTTGAATACCAAATAGTTGTATCATCAAAATTTGGATTTTGGATTGAATATTAAAAATTTAAAAATACCTGAAAGCAAGCAAATTTAAACGCGATAATCAATCTAAAATCCAAATTTTAAAATAATTAACAGAGCCACTGACTTGATTACTGGAGTAAATCTAAAATAGTTTTGCCTCAATAAGTTATTTTTTACTGAGGTGGAAAAAACTATAAATTTTGCAGAAGGATTCAGAACAAAAATAGCCTCTAATTGTTCCTAATTACAAATCTCTAAATTAGATTTACTATTATCGGTGGATACAGTCGGTGTAGGTAAATATTTACGTACTATACCCATTACCTTATCAGCCACTACAGGTTTGGTAAGAAAATCTGTAGAGCCAACTACTTTGGCACGAACTCTATCTAAAAGACCATCACTGCCCGTTAATATAATTATTGGCGTATTGGAAAAGGTAGATATTCGTCGCAACTGAGTGCAAATTTCGTAACCACTAGCAACTGGCATAATCAAATCTAAGAAAATCAAGTCTGGTTTATCCTGAATGAGAATTGGTAGAGCTTGTACAGCATCTTGAATCTTGACAAACCTCAATCCATTGGAAGTGATAATATCCTCTAGCATTTTACATACTTGAGGGCTATCATCAACGCAAGCCACTAATGGAGCAATCCGCTTTTTTCCTTGTGTGGTGGTAGAGTTATTGTTGACTTCAGTAATTCCTAAAGGCAAGTCAGGTACTTCTACCAATTCAATAATTCCTTTCAGGATATAGGGAAGCAACGAACGCGTCAGTGGTAATACACTCTGCTTCATTTTCATGGCTAAATCTCGCAGAGTGAACTTGCCATTGATTAAATTCACAAAGTTTTTGTAAACAGATGGACTTACCATCTGCTCAAGTTGCTCTGGCCGCCGCAGAATTGGTGCTAAGTCAGGAGAAAAATTTGCTAAACCAGCTTCTGACCAAATTTTCCATGAGTCTTGCATGTGCTTTACAGACATTTCTGCACTCGTGAAACTCATTGGAGTTTCTAAGATAACTTCTTGGCTGCGATTGCAACTTATAGATGCAAAGTTTCCTTGCAGAGCGAGGTCAAATAATAGTTCTGCTATCGTATTATCGACAATAGTGTTGATTTGATCTCGCTGGATTTTCTGTTTTTTATACAAGATTTCTAGAAGGCGATAATCCCAGTAATCGATTGATAGGTCTTGCAAACGTAACTGCAACTTATCAATATCAATTTGGGGACAATTTTGAGCTATATGCCTACGCCAGCGTCTAAAGGGATGAGTTCCCCCTGTTGCCCAAACTATTCGTCCCAGGCGATAGTAAAAAGTCCATTGACTGCCCTTTGAACTCTTAATATTTAATTTGCCATTATATTGTAATTGAGTACAAGTTTTAAATTCATTTACAAGATTATTTGAAATAAGTTCCCGATGGGACATAGTTTGTTCCTTTTGTAAAAAAGCCAACCCTCAAAAAACCCACGCTAGCTATATAGTGGTCAGCAGATATGTGAATAAGTGCAAATACATTTGTTATGTAGCAGTCTAAATCAAGATTATTAAAAGCAAGGAAGATGAGAAGATAGCAAAACTATGCTATGAAATAATTTATCTAGCATAGAGTTTTATTGACAGACTTTAGTTTTCTGCTAATATTTATGACTTAAGGGGGTTGCCATAGTCCTCATTGTGATGTAAGCAGTATTGATATATCATTTTAAGAATTTTCATACTGAATCATATCCGTATAAGTTCTGAATTTTTGTTTAAAAAAGATTAGCATCCTCTAGAGAGTTCTACTTTCATTATTGAGATTGACAATAAATATTAAAAATATTTATTTAAGTTTACTATTCTTAATTATCCATAGCTAATATAGCCGTAGCCACATAGGTTAGGACATTTTAAAAACCCCAAGGCTAGGAATAGTAATACTTTTACCTCCTGCCTCCTGCTATATCAGGTTTTCTAGGGAATATTTTCTAAAAAAGGCGTGCTACTAAGAGAAGTAGCACGCCTTTTTTTAGAATATTTATTTAGGAATATTTTTCAAGGTTGCTTATGGTTTTGATAGCTGACAACAGCTTCCCTGAGATTACTTTGGTGTTCTGAAAGAAGCCGATCGCCTTCGTCTTTTTCTA
>NZ_KV757597.1 GCF_001712795.1 Nostoc sp. KVJ20 | reverse complement strand
CCATTTGTGGCAAAACAGGTGTACCGACTCGTACAGGTTACGTTGCCAGTAAACACGCCATGCAAGGCTTCTTTGATACATTACGGATAGAATTGCACTCAACAGGAGTAGATGTATTGGTTGTTTCACCAGGGTTTGTCGCCACAGATATTCGGCAACGAGCGTTAGGAGCAGATGGAAAACCATTAGGCAAAAGTCCGCGTGATGAAACGCAAGGCAATATGTCAGTAGATGAGTGTGTACATCAAATTATCTGGGCGATGGAGCGGCGTAAAAGAGAACACATCATGACGTTGAAAGGTAAAGTACTCCCTTGGGTAAAGCTAATTATGCCAGGATTGGTTGATCGTATAACTGCTGCGACTGTTCGCAAGCCAACTGCTAACCAGAAGTAACCAGAACTTTAGAAACTGCGTTGAGAGTATATGATTTTCTGTAATTTTTAGTACTACACAGTAGAGCTTGATGCAGCTCTCTTCTTGCCCACTCTCCACCACGACATACTCCCCACTGAAAGCATAAAAGCCCTCGCCTCCCACAGCGCACCGACACCAAACCCCGCTAGCGAAGAGTAGTCTTTCACTACTCCCGGTTGCCATTGCCGGGAAGTAAGGTTATGGACTTGTACTGGAGTGACATCTGCGATCGCCTTTGGCTTAAGCATCTCTATCGCCGTCCCCGCCTCATCTCTGCCCTTGTTACAACCGCGCCTCCACAACCAACGATTGCTACTTCGGGGGGCAACGCTTGCCCAGCTTTTGACAACAATTTGTTGTCAAAATATGACTATTTTCCCACCTGGAGGAAGATAGTCGTAGCTTTTGATCCCACCAAGTAGTTCAAGAATGGTCAGGTGTTCCGTAGTAGATATGACTCAGCCAAGGGTACTCTCATTGTGAGTACCCGATTTAACTGTAAGTTGTTCCGTTGTCAGGACGATGGTTTGGGCTGTTGCACCTTTAGCATTGTGGCATCTCGGCTCTATGTTAATCTATCTGGTTGTATTAGTTAGCCTACACTGCTCTCAATTTCGAGCTGAAAACACTGTAAAAACAGCAGGAGCATCTTCTGGGGTTTCTTGACGCAAAAACAGACGCTCTGTCTCTAACCTTGGAAAAGAGGTCAATGAGACATTTTTGTTCATTTGAAATTTCGCCTTCTTTGTTTTAGCTTTAAAGATATTACCTTACTAACATTTATAACTATTCTCAGCATCCTCAACCGTGAAATTTCTTTGCTCAGTCGGGGTTGAAAAAGGTTAAAAAGATAACATAATGGGAAGTGCTAAAAGCTACGATAATTTGCGCGTCTGCGATTGCATTGCACCCTTATATACCCTGCTATAGCTATCGCCTCCCCTCCTAGCCAAGCAACAATCGTCCTCCACAGCCTACGATTGCCAGCTAGAGTAATTGCGGGTAAAGTTCGCAATTGAAACGGTAATTTAGATGTATCTCAAACTGTAAGACGCTAGAATATCGCATTCTGGCATGGTGTGTATCAGAATGAACATCAATCTTGAGCTTGATTTCAGAAGCGCTCGGCTACGCTGGGCGCTTGCTTTTCGCAACCATCAATTACAGAAATCATCCACGCGGATATCCCGCCAAATATCGGAAATCTGCCAACCTGATTTCCCCACGGATTGGACTATGGGATTATCCCGTAGTGGAATGTAGTTCGGTTCTTTTGGCTCTTGAATCGCTACTAGCTTTTCCTCAATCACAGGGGCAGTAGAATTGACAGTATTAGCTTGAAGAAGTTGGTCTTCTGCCTCCTCGATTAGCTTCATCTGTCTCAGGCTAAGCTTATCAGATTTTTTGATGATTTTCTTAGTATCTGTATCATTAGAAGTTTTCATTGGCTGTTCCTTCAAAGGCATTGGCTCAAAATTTGGATGAGTAAATTTGGGAGAAGTTAGGTATAAATAATTTGCACAGAATTAACAAGGTACACCAAATGTATGAGAAATACGAGTCCCAAATTGTAAGAATTTATTAACTGTGTACAAATCTGTTTTCGGGTAGATGCCCCAGCATAATCTGTTGCACAGATGCAAGTATTAAGCGATTGCTTCTTTCCTCATGACTGTATGTCAATACTGTTTTGCGTTTTTGACTCCTAAGGCACTTGCCAAGAATAAATCAGCCCAGCCGTCGCTTTCGCCTTGAGGGCGAAAGCGCCTAAATCTCTCGGTTTTGCCAAAAATATTATTGATACGGCTGGGCTGATTTATTTATTGGATCTCCCTAATGAGCAGATAATGGATGGTTAAAAGTTCTCGCTGGAAAGGAACAGCGTTGAGAAACTTATCAGGTGAGAAAGGCACAATCTTAGTAGTAGATGACGAAGCCAGCATCCGCCGGATTTTACAAACGCGTCTAGAAATGATTGGCTACAGCGTAGTTACAGCTATAGCAATCCGATTTGATTTTTGAAAAAGACTACGAGATAATACTGTATAAATTTTTATGTATAATTTAAAACAACTATAAAGCAACATAAAAAATCAGGTACTAGTGCTATACAATTTTTAATTTTCAGTAAAAATACTATACTGGACACTAAGTTGCTAGATTTAAACTGTGCTTGTTAAAGTCTGGTGGACAGAGACAAATCTGTTAAAGCAGTGCTGACTGCCTCAAGCTAATATTTCTCTTATATTTAGTGAACTTTTTAATGCAATCAAATAGGAGTTCTATATACTCAAAATAAAAAGATGTATTTTCTAATTGAGATTACTTTGAAACGCTATAAGATTTTTTCCTAATGCTATCACTTAAATGGTGTGAATGTTCTTGTGCAGATGATTCTCCTAAAATGATTTCGTGCCAGCAAAAGTCTAAATTTTTGTGGATAGCAGTGTATGTACTGGTGGGTTTTTTGGTTGCAGAATGGAGTGTAGGTTTGTGGAGCAGGAGTTTATCCTTGCAGGCAGATGCAGGACATATTCTTGCTGATGTGGCAGCTTTATTGATATCGTTGCTTGCTACTATTTTTGCCCAACAACCTGTTAAAAGTAGGGCAACATTTGGGAACCAGCGCCTGGAAGTTTTTGCAGCTTTAATTAATGGGTTTAGTTTAATAGCGATCGCCAACTTTATTATCTGGGAAGCGATTCATCGTTGGCAAAATCCAGAACCAATTTTGGGTTTACCAATGTTATTCATTGCAGTTTTGGGTTTAATCGTTAATATATTTAGCATTAAATGGCTTCATCCCCACACTCATAATGATTTAAATCTACAAGGAGTATTTCTGCATGTAATTGCTGATACTGTAAGTTCTGTGGGTGTAATTATTGCTGCCTTATTAATTCATATTTACCATTGGTGGTGGGCGGATGCTGCTATTAGTTTAGTAGTTGCTGTTTTTATTGGTTTAAGTGCTTTACCTTTAGTCAAAGAAAGCCTGAACATATTTTTGGAGTATGCGCCAGAATCCATTCCTCCAGATCAAGTAGAAATCTTTATCAAATCTTTTCCTAATGTATTGCAAGTAGAGAAACTACATATTTGGAAAATTAATTCCAATAGTGTGATGTTATGCGCGAATTTAACCGTGGAATGTGCAACTATTCATGAGCGCGATCGCCTTTTGCAAAAATTGCAAATTCATCTGCAAAAAACTTTTGGAATTACAGAAATGACTTTGCAACTCAGTAGCTATAAATCCCTCTCAGAAACTTCTATTAATCCTTTATTAAATCAGGATTTAGCTTTAATGTTATCTGCCAATCAATCCCGCTCAAACCTTTAGCCGATCATAATTTTGAATTCGGCACAGCGGGACTAATGTCAACCAAAACTTTTATTTACAAGGAGATTTCGTAATGATTTCATTACTGCAAAAGTACAAACGTTCATTAGTTTGGTTCATATCTGGTCTGGTTTTTGCAATGCTACTTTCCTTAGGAATATCACACCAACAACCAGTTATAGCATCTCAACCGAATTCTACTGAGTCTGTGACGATTTCTGACTTCGCTACTACTCATCTAGAACCGAATTTTTATCAATAATTAACTGCTAAGACTTGTTCAATTAACTTGTAAGAGATATTGCAATGATTTCACTTTTTGGAAAGTGCCGGAGACCTCTGGCCTTTTTTATGGCCAGTTTTTTGTCTGCCATGATGCTGATATTTGGTAATCCTGTGATTCGACCTGCCTTAGCTGCTGGTAATGGGATTAACGTGATTCTGATGATTGGCGATGGTATGGGTTGGAATATGGCTCGGGCTGCGGCGATCGCCAAAGGTGGGGCTTTTTACACAGCCGGGAAAGGTTCCGGTTTGAGCTTCCAAACTCTTACTGGATATGGGCTAGTAACAACCTACGGCACAACAATTGAGGGAAGTAACTCAGTTAAATCAACAGGCAACTCTGCCCTGGATGGAAGTAATTCACTTACAGGTGCAAGTCCTGTTCGTCCAGGCTTTTCATTCCAGCCCACCCCATTTAATCCTGGTAATACAATCAATGGCGACACCTCACTACCAGGTAACTTAGCAGGCTATGACGTAACCAAGGGAGGCCCTACTCCTTGGATTCCCCTATCCCCTGCCAACCCCGGTAATTATGACAAAGAGTACATCAAGTACAGCTATCCCGACTCTGCTAACACCGCCACAACTCTTTATACAGGTGTAAAGAGCTATAACAACGCGATGGGCGTAGACATTTACGAGCAGAAGCTGACAACCATCGTCGAAATTGCCAAACAACAGGGTAAGTCCACGGGAGTCGTTACTTCAGTACCAGTCAGCCATGCAACTCCCGGCGCTGCCGTCTCCTTCGTAAATCGTCGTAATAAGTATGATAGTGACTACGATCCCAACAAGACTAATCAAGACAGTATTTTGCAACAGGCATTACTGAACTTTCAGCCTAATGTTATTTTGGGCGGCGGTCATCCATTAGATCACCAGAACACTACCAGTTCCGGCCCACTCTGTAATGCCACTAGCTACACCTACATCAAGGCATCTACTTACAAAGAGTTGACTGGTAAAACAGCCTTGAGCGATGCAGCCGCTTGTTCAGCTCCTGCTTCATCAAATCCTAACAATCGCTACGGCTACACCTTTTTGGAGCGTGGCCCGAATGCAACTCAGACACTATTGAACACAGCAGCATCAATTGACCCAAACACTGGCGGCAAGTTATTTGGTCTGTATGGCGCTCGCGGTCAAGATGGCAACATTCCTACGAGTTCTTCCAAAGGGGACTACAGCACAACAGGTTTAGGTCAATTTACACTCTATAGCACCACAACTTCTACAAATCAAACTCCTAACCCTGATACTGTTCGTCCTCTGTCTCCTGGTGAAACTGACGCTAGCTTCATTGCCAGAGAGATTAACGAAAATCCCACTTTAGCTGACATGACTCAAGCAGCTTTAACAGTTCTGGGTAAAGACCAAGATGGTTTCTGGCTGATGGTTGAAGGCGGTGATATCGACTGGGCTGCCCATGATAACAACATGGATAACCTGATTGGTACGATGAATGACTTCGATAAAGCCGTGCAAACAACCATTAATTGGATCAACAACAATGGCGGTTGGAGCAAAAACTTGCTAATTGTTACGGCTGACCATGACCACTATCTCACCTTAAATTCCAACTTCCTCTCCAAGTTAACTGCTCAAGATCCAAATGTGTCTAGAGATTTGAAGTTTAACGCCAAGGACATCACTTTTAACCAGCACCTTCCAGCAAATGCCGGTCACTTCTGGGGATCTGACCCAAGTAAAAAATATCTTTGGGGTAGCCACAGCCGACGGATTGTGCCTGTTTACTACCAAGGTGCTAATTCATCAATTTTGACTAAATTCTTGGGTCAACGCTTCCAGATGACAGATAGCTCTGGTACTACTTACAGCGTGCCTGGTGTTCGGGGAGTAGTTGATCAGACCCAGATATTTCAAGCTATGAATACTGCGCTCACGAGTGGAGGAACTCCGCCACATTAACACACCGCTTTCTTGAACACTGACCAGAAGACTGGCTTTAGCAGAGATGTGACTATACATGTCTCTGCTTAATAAAAAGCTATTTCTATCTTTTTCCACCTGTTCTTTATCTAGGTAAAAAAATGGCTGACTCAATCCTTTATTATAAATTTTCTAACACTGACCAAAGTCTCACAGGCAACTTCTTCTTCAATCAAGCTGCTGCTGACGATCAACAAGTAACACTTGAGGAAGGCTTAAATATTTCTGCTACCTACGATGGATATATTTTCACGCAAACTGATGATTCTCAAGCAGTATTATTAACCAACCAATCAGGAGAAATTGCAGATCAAGGATTGGGATTGCAATTTGTCATTTCTGGTGTTTTTACAGTCAACGCTGACATTTTTTTTGATGCCGAGAGAGACAATAGCATTACTTATACCCCTATTTACGCGCCAACAGATTTATTATTGGGTGTTACAACTGTTGATGAGAATGTCTCAGCTAATACAATCGTTGGCACATTTAGCAGCACCGACCCAGATGCCAATAGCACTTTCATCTACACTTTAGTTGCTGGGGATGGTGACACAGATAATGCTGCTTTCACCATTGATGGCGGTAATCTAAAAATTAATAGTTCTCCAAACTTTGAGGCTAAATCTAGTTACAATATCCGTGTTCGCACTACCGATAATGATGGACTTTTCGTTGAAAAAGCATTGGCGATCGCAGTCAACGACCTCAACGAAGCACCTACAGATTTATCATTGGATGTTACAAATCTTGATGAGAATGTCTCAGCTAATATAATCGCTGGCACATTTAGCAGCACCGATCCAGACACCAATGACACTTTTACCTACACTTTAGTTGCTGGGGATGGTGATACTGATAATGCTGCTTTCACCATTGATGGCGGTAATCTAAAAATTAATAGTTCTCCAAATTTTGAGGCTAAATCTAGTTACAATATCCGCGTTCGCACTACCGATAATGATGGACTTTTCGTTGAAAAAGCATTGGCGATCGCAGTCAACGACCTCAACGAAGCACCTACAGATTTATCATTGGATGTTACAACTGTTGACGAAAATGTTTCAGTTAATACAATCATTGGCACATTTAGCAGCACTGACCCAGACGCGAATAATACTTTTGCCTACAGCTTAGTTGCTGGTATTGATGATACCGACAATGCTGTTTTTACTATCAATGGGGATAAGTTACAAATTAATAATGCTCCAAACTTTGATGTCAAATCTAGTTACAAAATTCGGGTAAAAACAACAGACCAAAGTGGACTATCCTTTGAGAAAGCGTTGAATATTGGTGTTAACAATAACAATATCGTTATCTCTCCTGAATTAACAAAGGGTTTTGAGGACGTTTTTAACATTAAAGGTACTAATGATCAAGCAATACTCAAAATCACGATCGCTAGCAGTACTCCTAATCCTAATCGGTTGAATGAACTAGGTGTATTTAATGTTGATGATGCTGCGGGTAGCGTTAAAGATGATACTGGTAAATCACTTCTTCCAGGTGCAGACGGTTATAACAAAGCAGCTTTAGCACGAGCCAAGGTACTTTTCTCCACCATTGCCAATTTGCCAAATGGGTTCAGTAACAGCGATGTTATTCGCTCACTGCAATTAGACTCTGGTTCTAACTTCAGATTTTATTTAGTTCAAGGCACTACAACTCAAACTGTAATCAGTAAAGCTAGTTATACTGACATAGTGTTTTCCTCAACCCAAAATATTCAAGACTTGGGTAACAATGGTTTCTCCCTGAATTTTACTAATCTAACGGTGAATATTCAGGCAACAAATCAATCATTAGATTCCGGCTTGAGTAACGAATTTGGTCAGCAAGGTTCAACTCAAGGAGAACTGCTTTATATCGGTGATAATGTGAACGCTACCTTTACTGTTAACCGAGAAGCGGCTTATAACAACTTTATTGGCTTTTATCAGGTGACTGATGAGACTGGTACTATTAATGTCAATGGTACGATTTATAAACCTGGAGACTCAGGGTATACTGAGGCAGCAATTAATAGTAGGATTGTCGGATTAACAGGAACGAACCAAGCAACAATCACATCTAATGAACAATTCAGTTCTGATAGTATTTTTGCACCATTTATTATTGCTAATGGCGATCCCAACACATATATAAGCCGAGGAAATCCTGTTTATTTCTCATTTTTGGGTGCTAATCCGACTAGCGATCGGCAAGTAGATCACATCCGCTTATTAGGCAATAACACCTTTGGCTTTGAGGATTTACCAAATGGTGGCGATCGAGATTTCAACGATATAATTGTGCGAGTTAATTTCAGATGACATCGGAAGCAATGTGATTTTGTCAGGGCAAGAAAAGGCAGAGGGTTAGAGGGGATGGGGGGTAGAGGAGAAACTATATTCAAGCCCTTACCTTTGGGTGTGGTGAATAATTGCAAATTGCGAATTGTTATGTTGAGGCGAATCAGGTTCGCAAGTCCATTGGTGCAGAACCTCATTTGCACAGGACTTAAGCGATGTCGGTCAAATGTTACAAGAACTCGAACAAATTGCCCAAATTGTCGAGCAACGGTTAGAACAATACGAAACGCGAGGACACACATTAACTCTGAAAGTCAAGTTATCTGACTATCATCAGATAACCCGCAGAAAAACAATGCTTGCTCCCATCAGTAAACTCTCTACGGGTTATGCTATCTGTATTAATTATCTTCATAATCAACAAGCGGCACAGGCAATTGTTAGTTCTATTGCAAAGATGGGAGGTAGACTGATTGCAGTTGCGGCTGATGTTGCTTTGGAAGAGGATGTAATTAAATTGTTTCAAGTGGTAGATGAACAATTAGGAAAAGTAACTGCCCTAGTCAAAATAATTCGTCGCTCTACACTAGTCTTGCCTGAAGGGGGATAGAAACAATAAATTCAGCCCCTTGTCCTAAAACTGATACACATTCCAACTGCCCTCGATGCTTATTAGTCACAATCTGGTAACTAATAGATAACCCTAAACCAGTGCCTTTCCCAATAGGTTTTGTGGTAAAAAAGGGCGTGAAAAGTTGCGTCCGCACATTTTCATCGATACCAGAACCGTTGTCAGCAATGCGAATGACGGCAATATTGCCTTCAATAGTAGTACGAATTGTAATGATACTGGGCTGACATGCGATATCAGCATAGGTCCGGTATTCATTAAATTCCTCTAAAGAGTCGATGGCATTGGCGATTAAATTCATAAATACCTGATTCAGTTGGCCAGGGTAGCACTCTACAGGTGGCAGGTTGCCGTACTCCTGTATTACCTGAATTCCCGGATGATCTGGCTGGGGTTTAAGCCGATTTTGCAAAATCATTAGGGTACTATCAATGCCTTCATGGATATTAACGGCTTTGACTTCAGCTTCGTCTAAGCGGGAAAAGTTTCGTAAAGATAATACAATTTGTCGAATGCGATCAGTTCCCACTTTCATTGAAGCCAACAGCTTAGGTAAGTCTTCCATCAAAAAATCTAAGTCAACTGCATCTATTTCATTCTGAACTTTAGGTGGTAAATTCTGGTTTTGCTGCTGATAAAGTTGTACTACACTCATCAAGTCTTTGACATAATTATTTACGTAAATAAGGTTGCCGTAGATAAAGCTAACTGGGTTATTGATTTCGTGAGCAACGCCTGCCACCAACTGCCCCAAGCTAGACATTTTTTCGCTTTGCACCATCTGGGACTGGGTGAGCTTCAATTCATCGAGCGTGTGTTCTAGCTGCTTTGCTTTCTCACGCGCTTGTGTTTCCGAAATTTCTAACTCTTGGGAGTATATGTGTAAGTTTGTGTAGAGGCGAGCATTTTCTATAGAGATGGAAACTTGCGAAGTTAATAAGTTCAGTACTTCTAATCGCTCTGCGGTAAAGACTCCGGTAGTGAGGTTATTTTCCAGGTAAAGAACTCCAGTTAGCTTACCCTGATGAGAGAAAGGCAAACACAAAATTGATTTGGGTTGATTGGCAACAATATAGTTGTCACTCACAAAACGCTCTGTGTGGCTAGCATCGTCTAAAACCAAATTTTCTTTTGTTCTTTCAACATAGTTAATCAGCAAAACTGGTAGCTTATGCCTTACTTGAAACAGACTCGACGATCGCACTGTCACTCGATCTCGCTCAATGCTTCCTTCGGCTTCAATTACCCACTGGTTCTCCCGTTTTATAAGTAGATAACCCATTTGGGCACCAGCATTCTCGATCGCGATCGTCATCATTTTCTCCAGCAGAGGATTTAACTCCATCTCGCTTGAGAGTGCTTGGGACGCTTTAATCGCTGTGCTTAAATCTAGAGTTTGGATTTTAGCTTCAGAAATATCCCGAATCTGCTTTGTAGCTGGACCTCGCCCATTTACCTCCCCGGCTGTATCTGCAAAAAGTTGGGAATATTGTTCATCGAGTTGCTGGACTTTAGCCGTAGCTTCCCACTTGAGATAGCAATAGCGGGCTTCTTTAAAATAAACTTTGGCAAAGTTTTTTCTATCCTTTGCCAAGTAAAATCGAAATGCGAGTTCGTTTGCTAAGGCTTCATTCTGTAAATAACCGTTTTCAGCAGCAGAAGCGATCGCCTTGTCATACAGCTCCATTGCCTGATAATCTTGTTTATCAATCCGAGCCACTTCAGCTTGAATCAGCAAGAACTTGTGTTGATAATTAGTTGGACAGTGCATTGCCCATTGCTGGAATTTTTCTAAGTTGGCATTTAGTGTATGCAGATAAGTAACTTGAGTTTCTGTATCTACCTCTGCATAAGCCCCTGCTAAGGCAATACTTTGGTGAAAGTAAAAAACAGGATTAATAAAAATTCCTCGCGCTCCCCCTACATATTTTTCGGCATTGTCTGCATACTCAACAGCTTTGATAAATTCTCCATACCAGTTACAGAGCGCAAGTTTATAGATGTAAACTACAAATGCACTCAACATATCCGAAGATGCCAATGCAAATTCTAGCACTTGCCGTTCATCTGCCCAAGTTCCAACAAGCTCGTCAATCTTTTCTGCTGGCTTAATCAGGTTAGCGATCGCTTCCATAGCCAGCAGATGGTAGTTCAACATATTTCTATCAATCTTGCGGAGGCTAGGAATAAAATCTTCGGCTACTTCTGCGGTTTTTTCTAAAGATTCATTTCCAAATAAGCATTGCCATAAATAATTAACTGAACAATAACCAGACCATTGATAAGAACCTGTTTCTAAACCACTATTAAATCCCTTCAATAAATAAGGTTTTGCTTGGCTAATATGGTCTTTGTAATGACAGATTAAACCTCCCCACATATTCAAAATATTTGCTTCTAGTTCTTTAGTTCTTAAAATTTCATGCAAACGCAGAGATAGCTCACCAAACTCATAACCTGAATCTACCTCACCATATTGAAATACTAAGTTGAATGAATACAGCATGTAACCAAATACAGAAATTGGTGAGTTGCCATACTGAACTGAAAGTTGAGTTATGTTCATTGATGTGATATGCAATGCTTTAGATCCTAAAAAGTAGGCAATAGGCCAGACTTCTTTTAAGATGCGTTGAGCCATTAACTTCTCTTCGTCTTGCATTGGCGGGAGTTCTGCGAGACTAAAAGTTGAGCGATCGCCAATAACTTTTTTAGTATGATTAAGTTTTTCTAACAAATATGCATCATCAGGATAAGCTGTAAACTCCAAGCCTAAAAGTTCTAAGGTATTTAACCCAATTTTATAGGCGGAGTTTAAATCATTCTCCATGCGATAACACATAATCCGATATTCATTTACTCGGCACATATCAAGAGTAGTTTTAACTTTGCTGAAAGTATGTTCAAAAATCAGCAAGGCTTGCTCATATTCACCATTTAAAAATTCTGCTTCTCCAGATTGTAAGTGTAAACTTAATGTGAGTAAATATTTATCTTGCCAGCTAATTTTAGGTAGATAACTCATCCCTGTTTTCAGAAGTTTTAATGCAGTTACAAACGCCGAAGATGATTTTGCTCGCTGGCCTGCTTTCAGATTTAATTCTGCTAGTTCATATCTTTCTGCTGGTTCCACAATCAATGAACTACCAGCATTGAGATGGTTGACGATATCAAAAAGATGTTCTTCTAACTGGGCTTTTTCAGTATTGTGTAATAGTAGTTTTCCAATTTTTAGATGTACTTCTTGTTGCTGCTCGGTTGGAATTAAAGAATAGGCAGCTTGCTGAACGCGATCGTGCAAAAACTTATATTCAACTTGTACCGCAGTATCGCAGTATGTTGCTAATTCTGACTGATTCAACAACTGGGGAATTTTGTAAGTATCGCTTAAGGGAAGAATTAATCCTGCTCGCAAAGCTGACCATAAATCAACTGCTGTTGCTGATGGAGATTTTTCATTTACTACAGCTAGAATTTCTAAATTAAATCGGTTGCCGACACAAGCAGCTAATTGTAAAACTTGCTGTGTGGGTTCTGACAGTCTCTGAATTTTATTCACCATTAAATCGACAACATTATCGGTAATGGCTTGTTCCTGAATTTTGTTGAGATCCCACTTCCAGAAACCCGAACGATAATCAAATGTCAAAAGATTATCTTGATGCAGTACTTTTAGTAACTGAGTCAAGAAAAAGGGATTACCTTGGGTTTTTTGAAATAGCAAATCAGCTAAAGGTTCTGCCTGAGATGATTCGCAATTGAACGTGTCAGTAACCAGTTGAGTAATATGAGGTGCTGCTAATGGCTTCAAAAGTAACTCTTCAACGGTTGCCCCAAATGCTTGAATTGTCTCTAGCATTAGCATCAGTGGATGGGTGGGACTAACTTCGTTATCTCGGTAAGCCCCAATCAGCAAGAGATACTGACTTTCTGGGTCAGTCATCAGATTTTCGACCAGGTTTACAGAGGCAGCATCTGCCCATTGGAGGTCATCTAAAAACAATACTAAGGGATGTCCAGCAGCAGTAAAGGCATGGATAAATTGCTTAAACACCCGATTAAAACGGTTTTGAGACTCAGCAACCCCCAACTGCGGTACAGGCGCTTGCTGCCCAATAATCAGTTCTACTTCCGGGATGACATCAATAATAACTTGACCATTAACTCCTAATGCTCGTAGTAATTTATTTTTCCAAAGCTCAACTCTGGCTTGGCTTTCAGCTAACAGTTGTCGCATCAATTCTCGAAATGCTTGAATCAAAGAAGCATAAGGAATATCTCGCTTGAGTTGGTCAAATTTGCCACTGATAAAGTAACCTCGTTGCCGGACAATCGGTTTGTGAACTTCGTTAACTAGTGAAGATTTGCCGATACCAGAATATCCCCCTACCAACACAACTTCGCTAGAACCAAGACTAACTTTTTCAAAGGCAGCCATTAAAGCCGCCACTTCTACTTCCCGACCATAAAGTTTTTGAGCTATTTGGAATTGATGCGAAAAATCCTGTTGGCCTAAGGTAAAAAGCTCAATGCTACCTTTTATTTGCAGTTGTATCGCTGCTTGCTCTAGGTCAGCCTTTAACCCGTAAGCACTTTGGTAGCGGTCTTCAGCAGTTTTGCTTAGAAGTTTCATCGTGATCGCAGAGATTGCCAGTGGTACTTTAGGATTAATCTCGTGCGGAGCTACTGGCATTTTCGCAATGTGACAATGCACCAACTCCATTGGGTCTTGGGCATTTTGGAACGGGAGGTGACCTGTCAGCATTTCATAGAAAATGACACCTAATGAGTAAAAATCTGTACGATAATCTAAGGTTCGGTTGATGCGTCCAGTTTGCTCAGGCGACATATAAGCCAGTGTTCCTTCTAGAAGGTTGAGGCTAGTAATTTCTGGGCTTTCTTTTGATAACAGCGAAGCGATACTGAAATCAATCAGTTTTACTTTTTCGGTATTGGGGTTATAAAGAATGTTTTCGGGCTTAAGATCCTTATGGATAATGTGGTGGGTATGTAACTCTCCCAAAGTTTCAGTAATTTGTTCGGCAATATTCAGAAATTTTGTCAGTTCAATCCCTGTAGTAAATATCTGATGTTTTAAGGTTTCTCCACCAAAGTCTTCTAAAACCAGTGCTAGACCATTATTGTAGCCGTTGTCATAACTGATTAATTCATGGACTTTAATTACACCTGCAATATTCAGATTTTGGATGATTTCGTATTCGTGCTTGAGTTGGGCAATCTCTTTGATACTGGGATACTCTGCTTTGAGCAGTTTAATAACAACTGAGTGTCCCTTAGCCTTGGAGTATGCTCGATAAATTACTGTGGTAGCAGCTTCATAAATTAAACTTGTAATACTATAGTCAGGAATATGAGCAATTAATTTAAACATTAATACTTGTCTGAATGTTGTTTTCTAATAGATTTTGGTAGCTCCTATGATAGTTCCCAGAATTGAAGCCAAGTTAACTCTTCAAATGCTAATTAAGGAAAAATTAGCCTCATTAATCTTTATCAGTACGCAATGGCTATAAACTTTTTCATACAGCGTGTGCAGCTCGCTTTTCTACGTAATAGTCTAATCAGCTGTTTCAATACCCTTGCCCGCTTTAGCTGTATGGGCAAGGCTTACGTTGGCGCACACCGGGGAGGCATGGAGGTAATCGGGTCTTCGTGGAAAACCTAGAAATCCTGACTGTGCTACTTCTTGAACTGTTAGTTGGATTATTCTACAGCCGTATTCGCTGAAGTTGTGGTGATGGGTAAAGGCTATCGCCCGACTTAGTTCTGGTTTAGTTGGGTCAAACTCTACTGCAATAACTGGGCGAATACCAGCTTCAACCATTCCAGCTTCAATCCCGCCGCCACCCGCGAAAAGTATTACAGCGATCAGTGCATCATCTGGAAGAACTGGTTTTAATTTTGTGTTATCAAAATTTTTGCAGACATCTAATTTTGGCGATGTCTTTTTGGTTTTCGCTTTTTTGATAAAGGCGATAATATCTTCCCTGGTTGCCCCAAGGTGTTGTAGTGTGCGAATCATGGGAACTGTTTTAGTCATGCAGCCACCTCCATGACCAAATCATCCGGTACTTCAAAAATCCCCAGTTGACCAATGTAAGGAATTGGTGTGATTTCTCGCGGATTCTCCAGCTTCCAATGGTATTGCCCAGCCATCCCCCAACCAGACGCAACTTGTGAAAACTTGCAGTCAACTATTGTGACAATGCCAATAACTTGACCGCGACGTAGAGAGATTAACTCTGGGATTACTACCCCCATGCTTTGACAAAATTCTCTCGCTACCTGGTACTCTTTTTTGGTGCAGGTTTTTGCAGCGTGAATCAGAATGTCACCGCGATAATGAATAGGCCAGCCACGGTTTTCAATATCCTTGAGAGCATAAATAATTGCCCATGCCCAAGGCTGACGAACAGATAGCGCTTTCATGGGTTCTAAAAAGTTGGGGAAATGATCTTTGTGGCATTATGGAAAGTAAACAGAGGTGAATCCCATCATGACTTCTTCTCTTGAACCAGAAGATATCAACGTCAGACTAGACGATATTGACACTCGCTTAGAAGAAGTGGGCGACCAGCTAGATTTACTCCGTACAATACAAGATGCCAATCGAAGGGAGACACGGGGTAACTCACAAACTGTCGCCCGACTAGAGCGTACAGTGAGAGAATTAAGTGAGATAGCCCGTTTACATCAAGAAGGACTACGTGTTGCCCAACGTGATGCCGAACGCGATCGCCAAGTCTTTCAAGAGGAAATCCGCAGAATTTGGGAGTATTTACGCGATCGCAACGGCGGCAGCAGTACACCCAATTAATTAACTCCATCGCCTTCACCTCGCCAAGTTCAAAAATTTCGATGTAGATAAATCGCACAACATCGTCGCAGTGCCGAGCTTACCGTAAAGGCGGTTTTTCTCAACAATTAACTCGATAGTGCGATCGCTTGGGTCTTTTGTGTAGACAGCATCGCGGTAAAGCATAATTAACTGGTCACAAACCTCAAAGATTTCACCAGAGTTGCGGAGTAAATGACGATTGGGGCGTTTATCAGCCGTTGTTTGATTGCCCCGATTGATTTGACAGCCCAAGAAAACAGGGATTTTATGAGACTTGGCAATATCCCGAATCTGACGGGTAATCTTGCCGACTTCAAAAGCCATGTTTCCGCCGGATTCCAGAGGAATCTGCTGCAAGTAGTCAATAAACACAGCACCAATAGAACCACCAAATTCGGCAATAGCACGGCGCACAGCAGAAGCAATCATTGTGGTTGTAGGGGAAGAATGCTCGTAAACTTTCCAAGGCAACTCCACCATCTGTCCTATGCCTTGTGCTATTTGCTCCCAGTAACATTGAGTATTGGTTTGAATCATAGAAGCGTCTACGCCTGTGATTCGGGCTAGCATTCGGGCATTAAGTTGATTCTTGTCCATTTCTGGAGTTACGTACAGAACTGGTTTTCCAAGTTTGGTCATGATTTCGTAAGCGTAAGAAATCATGAAGTGGGTTTTACCCATGTGGGATTCAGCTGCTACTACTACCAAGCTGCTGGGATAAATCCCCCCAGTGATATTTTCGAGGTCGTACCAACCAACTTTGTCGCCTGCCATATTCCCCATCTCCAGCTTTTGAAAAAGTTCAATGCCCATATCTTGCGCTGAGAAAACCTTGCAGCGTTCATCGCTTTGATTTTGGGTAACGGTGAAAACTTTCGCCTCAGCTTGCCCAAGGACAAGTGGTAGTTCAGTTTCTGTTTCGTAACCGAGATGGACAATTTCATTGCCCACTTTGATTAGCTGCCGCCGTCGATATTTCTCCATTACCAAATCAGCCAAAGCATCGATGTTAACGGCGGACACAGTGCGGTCTACCAAAGTCGCTAGCTTATTTCTGCCACCAATGCGATTGAGCAAATTGTGGTCAGCCAACCATGCGGTGACAGAAAGTAAATCTGTGGGTTGGTATGTAGCATGAAGTTGGACTGCGGCTTGATAAATATCTTTGTGGGCGCTGATGTAAAAGGCTTGGGTCACTAAGCGATCGCTGATTCTAGTCATCGCTTCTGGGTCAAGCATAATTCCGCCTAAAATAGCTTCTTCAGCCTCAATGTTTTGTGGAGGCAGACCTGAAACTGGATAGTTAGAGCCAAAAGGAATTACGTTGTCTTGATTAGAGTGCATAATTATGCTCTTAGTGCTAATTTTAACTGCGCTTCAACTTCTCGCAAATTTGTGGAAGATTGTCTGTTGTTGCTCGGAACTTTTGCAGAAGAAGCTGCGGCTTGAAGTTTTGCCTTTAGCTCCAGCATTTGTGGGCTGTTTTGATAGCCATTGGATGGAACCCGAATGGATTGTTCTTGCTGACGGCGCTTATGGTCTTGTGCCAACGCATCTTCGAGCGTGGTAGCGGTGGTATTGTCCGGTGTCTGAGTTGAAGCGTTGATTTGCGTGCCAGCAATGGGCTGTTTGTGTGTTTGCAATGCTTGCTGATAGCGCTGCATCAGGTTCGTCCAACCACCCTTGGTTTTCTCCCAGGTATTCATGACTGCGATCGCATGATCTATTTCCTGTTGTGCGGAGCGTTTCGATTTCGTGGCTAACTCAGCAGCCAAGAAGTCCACGACTATCGGGTTGAAGTTCTGGTAGAGGTTATTCAGCTTTCGTTCTCCATTGCGCCAAGGTAAAACCCAGCAATTCCACTTGATTGTTTCTCTGACAAGCAGTGGTAGAGAATCATCACTCATAGCAGTCGGGTCTGTTAGCCAAGCATCAATCAGTTCTTTTACGTTCTGCGCTGTCTTGTAGGGAAAGGTTAGTTGCGGCTTATTCGCTTGTTCGCGTTTCTCGAATGACCCTGCCGCAATAGTTGATCCACTTGAGGGGTTATCGGTTTGTTGCAAAGACTCGGAATTTTTTGACAACGAAGCGCGTTGTTGTGGGGTTGATTCTTCTAAACTTGGTTTTTCTGGAATTGGTTTTTCAAGTTCAATTTCTTCCGTTGTTAAATCAAGTTCTTCTTTTTCACACACACTCTCTTGGGTGGGGGGCGCGGGTGGCGAAGCCAGGGGCGCATTGTGTGTAATCTCTGAAGTAATCTTTGAAGTAATCTCTGTATCTATTAGATCATTTTCACCTTTTCGGCAATTGGAATTTAACCTTTTCGGAAATTCCATTTTCACCTTTTCGGCAATTCCATTTTCACCTTTTCGGAAATTCACTTTTTCGTCAGAACCAGAAGCTACTTGTGTTTTGATATGTTCAGGAGCTAATGATGGAGTTTGAACTACAAGATTTAGTAGTTCAAGAAAATTCTCCCAGTCGATTCGGATATGTTTAGTTGGACTATTAGCAAATTTGTAAAGCGCAGTCACAATTAGATTTTTGGACTCTAATAACTTGATAGCTGTATCAAATTGCTTGGGTGTAATTCTGCACTCTTTCCACCAATCATCACGCTTTTTAGCCAGCCACTTGTGCCCCTCACGTTCAATTCTGAGTCGGGGTTGCCCTTCATGATCCGGTAAATGCCAGTAAATGATCTGACTAAGTAAAATTCCAGCGATTAAGTCACCGCCAGCCACGTCTACATAACAACGTTTGACTTCTATCGTGTCCCTAGAACGCGATTCCCAGGCTAGAAAACTGTTTTGGTCAGAGAGCCAATTCATCTTTCTAGACCTCCTTTCATCATGTTTTCTGCTAGAATCATGGTTATATTCTCCATTCCTCAAAAATTGTGAGTTTATTCTTCCCCCGCACTGCGCTACAGGCGGGGGTTTTGCTTTATTCACGCATCAAACGGAAATTGTCTAACTTGCAGATGAAGAGGAAACTCTTCAATTTTTCCCCCTTTTTTGTCACGGGTTTTGAATCGCTGTCCCCCAAATATTGCATTCGCCCCCAACTGCTTCACAAACACAGGTGTTTTAACTGCGTGACATTGTTGGACAATTGAATTAATCCATTCAATGTGGCATGGTCTGGAATTTGGGCCAGATTCACCACCAACAATGACTAACTGAGCATCATTCAAATAGTGAGTAATATCACCCAAATCTTCTAGTAATGGTTCAACTGACCAGAACCGAATTAAAGCCGGAATTTGAGCAAGAAATTGACTACGTTCTTCTAAAGTGCGGCGATTCTCAATCGAAGTTCCTGGCCAAATATTTAAAGGTAGCTTGTCTAGTCCATGACAAGAAAGCCATTCATCCATAGATGACAGCATGATTTCTGGGCGTTTAGTGAGAATCTGAAATATTTGATTGGGTGCAACGAACATTCCGTCCAGCATTTCATGTTGCCAAAAACGCGGAACCCACTCACCAAAAACATCAGTCATTGAAGAAACGAAATGCTTCTTAGGTTTTCTTTGGAATCCCCATTTCCGAATAGCTTCTGTATCTAACACTAGCTCTGGTGGTTGCCCAGAGTAGGGTTGCTTGTTTCCGCCAAAGAAAGAATTTTGATTTAATTTCTCTGCATAACAGTTTGCACAACCCTCGCTTTTCTTATGACACCACCAACCGCCAACTTTTGCACGGATGATATTATCTGTTTGGTCAGTCCAAGATATTTGTGTAATACTACTCATTTGTTTGCTCCTCTGTAAATAAAATCCAAAACACTTCATGAGGGATTATGTTGTTTTTAGCTAGCCATTCATTTAAATTGGAGTGATTTTTTGAACTGTTGCAGTGACGACAGCACGGTACAAGATTTCCTTTTTTTGATTTACCGCCTTTGACAACAGGAATGACGTGATCCAATCCAGTAGCTTGGCTTTTACAACAATAAACACACAAACCCTTAGATATATTCATCAATTCATTTTTTAAATGCAGAGAAATAGGATCTATTTTTTTTCGCCTATCTCTTACACGCTGCACAATTTTAAATCTAGTTTCTTCATTTTCGTGGTATATTTTCTTCTGTTCCCTTGCAAGACAGGATGTACAAGCCCCTCGCCATTTGCTATTAGTAACTTTTTGAATCCATTCCTTGCATCCACGACACCACGCAAAGCCAGTTTTTGCTTTTTCAATTCTTTCGGGCTTACTTGGAGAGTTGTCTTTTTTAGGGTAGTCACAATTTTTACAGATTGCTTTTAAAGCATCCCACCTGCTTTTATCTTGGCTATAATTAGTTTTATTTTTCCATTGTCTGCATTTGTAGCACCATTTTTGACCCGAATTTACCAGGGATTGATACTCTTCTAAAGATATTCCTATTCGGCGTGCGTGCTTTTTAAGTGTCCCAATTAAACTTCCCATAATTAAAGATATCTTTGATAGTAGGTACTAATTTCACTGTTGGCGATTTCGCTCACAATCGATAAAGCGGATTGAGGACTAATCGCTTTATCTGGGGTTTTGTAAAAGCCAGCAATTCTATTAGCAGGGCGTGTAATAATTCGTTGTTGTGTAGTGCGTTTGTCCCAAACAAAACACGAAATCGTGATGTTATCTGTTGCGCCGTAGTAGTTCCGTTGTGAACCACGATGGAGATTCGTAAAAGTTTAGAGGATGTCGGGTGACAGTTTCGATGACGGTGATTTCTGGCGCTAATAATGGTGTAACAGTCATACTTCATCCTCACTAAATTCAATGTGGCTTAAAGTCTGAAGTTCAACAGCCAATCCACTTAAGAACTTTTGGAGTTCAACTGTTGCCAATTCTTTGGATATCTCTTTTTCTGACGTATAAATAAGTTGCTCGTGATGCCCAAAGTAAACTTCTGTACGAGTTAAGTTCTGCTCTGTGTCAGTTAACAGAGTCAAAGTAAATCTTCCAAGTTTACAAAAGTAATAGAGACGCTTTGAACTCCAAGACTTTCCGGTTTGCCAAGTAATTTGGGGTTTTTTACCAATGTGAACGCTGATAGATTCAAAATCAACGTGGAAGATATTCAGTAAGGCAAGCATTTGTCCACTGTTGTAATGGTCTACAACATGCTGTCTAATGCCTAATTCTGCTAAACCTTCAGGAATATCAATGTGAGCTTCAGATGAGATTTTTTCAACTACTGTGACTATGGCTTTCATATCCACTTACCCATCTTGTATTTTGTAAGAAAGTATTTCCTTGGTGCATTACCCGCGCTTCAATTAAACCCCTGGCAACAAACGTTCTTCAGGGAATAAACAATCGGTTTCATATTCGTCATCATCCTCATCTGAACACTCATCTTTGATGGATTCAAATTCTTCGACTGCGAAAATAGCCATAGCCACACACGCTCTTTCTGCTGGATGTGTAGCTGATTGCATCCGATAGTCTTCGGGGACTACATAGCCAAGAAGCGCATAGAATTTCTTAGCTAGTTTTTCAATGAGTGCGTCTTTTTGAAAAATTCCAAGTTCCATATCCTTTCCCCTCAAGGTAGAATTTGCCTTTGTTGTAAAAGTCTTAATTTTCTCTGATTCGGCGATCGCTCTGCTTGACCGATGACCAATGACCATCAAGCAGTAACTACAGCTTTCTTTGAGAAAGCCCCCGCCTGCCTTAGCGCTGCACCAGGGCTAGGGTGAGCAAAGAACTCTTCTATAGCTTTGGTCAACCCAGCCGCAACAGCCGGATCGTGACAAGCGTAGACATAGATGTGCTGTTGAACGCCATTGACTAATCGTGTTTCTTGGCGATCGCCTAAGTGTGAGTAAAATGTTCTCACCCATGTGCCCAAGTGTCCCCGATAGTGAGCGCCGCTCAGGGGGACTTTTTTACCAAGTTCGCTCTCAGCAAAATTCACCACGCCCATCCACTTTTCTTGTGTGCCGGTTAAGGACTGTCTGTTGTAGTCAGCTATCAGATTGGCGGCGAAGTCTTTGCAATTTTGTTCCATGTATGGGTTGAGTCTGCCACCGGTGAGTTCGGCTAAAGTCTTCATGGCCTGTACGAAAGTATGTAGCCGTTGCTCGACTGGAGGGAGGGCTGGGATAGGTGAATGAGTTTGAGAGGGAACACTTTTAATGGCTGCAACTAAGTCTAAAATGATGGTTCTAACTTGTGCTGCGATTGTGGATTGCTGTAACATCATTGCGATTCTTAACGCCCCAAGAGCCGAAAAAACTCTCGCCTGGGATGTTTTTGATGGTAGACAGAGCATCTGTCGAGCATCCCTTAGCTCTTTACCTGTAAGGGTTTTAGTTTCTGTGGCTTGGAATTCTGAGTGATTGACTCTGTAGATTTCTTTGACTGCGGATTCTGTGACTGAAAAATATTCTGCAATCATTCCAGTAGTCGCCCAACCATTACCCTCCCAGACAGCGAACACTATTGCTTTGGCTTTGCTTAGAACCATTTCTGCGCGTGAATCATCAAGGTTAGAAAGTGCAGAAGTTCTCAATGAGGGAGACTCGATAAAAACATTTTGATTCAAAGGTAAATTCATATTGACTCCTAACTAAATTTCCAAATTTTAGATATTGATTTCAACACCACTTCTTAAGTCATATTTCACCTCAGCGAAAGTTTCATTGATTAATGCTTTGTGTGCGATAATTAGAAATCTGTAGCGGGAGAAAAACTTCCGTGCGTTCATCTAAAGTAATGGCATTCCTTTAGATGAACGCTTTTGTATTAATCAGAAAGGTGTGAATTGGAGGGGGAAAGGGGAAAGGGTAAGGGGCAAAGGAAGGAGGAGAAAAGACTTTTCTCAATACAGTACAGAGCAAGTATTTTTAAATATGGATGTTTCCATTCTCCTTTAACCCTTCTCTTTTTTCCCTATTATTCACGGTCTAACTCCTTACTTCCTTAGCCATTGTTTGCATCCTTAGTTAATACGCTTAACTGACGGTTAAGAATATTTATCTGCTGTTGGTAAAAGTCAATTTCAGCAGTGATTTGGTGGAATAATTCTTCTGGTGTGAGCGGTTGGATTTGCTCCTCTTGCAAGTACGATGTTTCGTTAGAGTTTTTGTTAGGCATCAGCACATAGCGCCAACCATCATCAAATTGTTCAGCCAACTCTGTACCCAAAGGATAGTAATAAAGTCCCAGGATGATGCCCTGTTGTGTACGCTGTTCCAAGTTAAAGCGAGGGTAGGGCCAGTGTTGAGGGATCGAGATTGTGGGTTGCATAGATGAATAGGTGAATGAAGGAAAATAATCAGTGAGCAGTTACCAGTTATCAGTTAACAGTGTTGAATTTTGATAACTGTTAACTGTTTACTGTTTGAATTACGCTGTGACTAACTCCGCTCTCTCCAGCAGCCGTTGCAATTTATCGCCAGTTAGCTGTTCTAACGGCTGATCTAAAAAATATTCATCAAAAATAGCTAAGTCAATACCTTTAGATACGCTAGATAAGTTGTGCAAAATTTTACAATGCGAAGTTGGTGAGTTACTAGTTCGTGTGCCGGATGATGAGGAAAACTCACAACTACCCATAAGTACAATTACTCCAGCCACGGAGCAAAATAGTCCTGTAGATGAGTCTAAATCTCAAAGCAACAAGAAAGCAAAAAAATCTGTCGGTAGTATAGTGTTGCCATTTGAAAAAAGGTCAGCATGAAGACTAAATAGAAATTTTTTTAAAAAATAATTGTCAATCCATTAACTACTGTACAGTTCATTGACTAGGACAAAGTAACTGCTGGTTCAACAGAGGTGATCTTAGCTAATACAGTTACATAATGGCAGAACTCAATTCCTGCTTAAACACTGGCAAATTAAAGGTGGAATGATGAACAAACCACCTCGTAAACGCAAAAAAGCCACCTCTGGCGCATCCAGTGGCTCAGAACCACCAGCTAGCTCTACAAATGAGGATATCTCCCAGCAAGTAGATCCTGCTACAGCAACAATCACCGTTACTGCTGTCGAAGTTCCAGAGTTGACAGAAGAAGAACAGCGCGATCGCCTTCACCTAGAGCGCCGTGTGGAAAGAGCGTTTTTTGAGGCAGGGAAAGCGCTGACAGAATTGAGGGACAGACGGCTTTATCGCTCCACGCATAAAACCTTTGAAGAATATTGCCGCGATCGCTTTGGGCATAGTCGGCAACAATCAAATTATTTGATTGCAGCAGCTGGTGTTTACGAAAATTTGACAACCATTGGTTGTCAAAATGTGGCAAATGAGAATTTGACAACCAATGGATCACAAATTCTACCCACGAGTGAGCGCCAAGTCCGACCCATGACAAAGCTTGAACCCCAGGAACAGCAAGAAGTGTGGCTAAGGGCAGTAGAACTTGCTGGTGGGAAAGTGCCGACTGGTAGAATCGTCAAAGATGCGGTGCAGCGCATAATGGAACGCACGAAAGTACCCAATACCTACCAAATCAGCGAAGTGTGCCAAATCCTTGTTAAAGACAATTCTGAACTGAGAGGCAAGGGTGGCTGTTGGGGGATTGTCAGCCAAGCAAATGAGTTTAGTTGCACCGTGAGAATGTGGGATGGTGAGTACACCATTGGGTTACAGCACCTGAAATCTTACGAATACTTGCCTGCCGAGTGTGAGCAGATGCGGGTGATTTGTGATCGCATCAATCGGGTGTATTCGAGTGGGCTGGAGGAGTCAGTGCAGAGGTTTTTGGAGTCGCTGGGGAAGCTTAATCGTGCTTATCTGACGGATTTGGAAGAGAAAGTGTTGAAGGTTCTGGAGTCAGAAATTAGAGATTAATGTAACTGTTACATAAATACTACCAGTTAATCTTTTGTTTTTTTTTAGTATGGGGAGTACACTGTCAGAATTCGCATCAGTAGATTAGGTTAAAAGGGTAACTTGGAAGATGCCCCAAGTGCTATGTTGAAGTACTTGGGGGAGTTGAAGCGGGCGTATTTGACTGCGTTTGAAGAAGAACTTTTGGGCTTCATAGAGGCAAAAACGTTTATCACAAAGGCGGGAGCAAGTATTGAAGATATTCAAGATAGTTAAATTTGATATGTTTGCAAATAGGCAGTAATTAAGGTTTTGGTTTCCTTCACCAGTTGTTTGCCTTCAAGTGGCTCACGCGTGAATGAAAGCCACAGCAGTTCATTAGAGACTTTGACTACGGTTGTGGCAATCAGTCGAGATTGAGTGGCATCAAGTAAAGGATTTCGCCGTGAAAAGAAATTAGCGAGTTCAACTAATATTTGTTGGTCATATTCGTTAAACTTACTAGCATCAGTAACTGTCATCAAGTCGATTAACTGTTCTAATACTGCTCGATAACCAGGATGCTGCTGTGCAAAATCTTCAAACGCATTTACCATGCGCTCAACGTAAGTAGCAATGTCAGCCTTTGCCAGCTCTGTATGAAGTTGTACAAAAATTTGATATTCCTGTTCAAAGTAGCGATTGGCAAGCGCCTGGACAAGTGCCTCTTTGTCTGGAAAAAATTGGTATAACGAGCCAACTGGAATGGCTGCACGTGTGGCGATAGCTCTTGTAGTGGTTTGCTCATAACCAAATTCAATAAAAAGCTGCTCTGCCACATCCAAAATGTGATGAACTCGTTCTTGGCTACGTGCCTGCTTGGGTTGCCGTCGCATGGTTGAGGCTTTGTGAAATTTTTTTGTCATCCTTCAAGATTATCATTGACAAACATGAACAATGTTCATATATTGAAAATGAACATTGTTCATGTTTGTGGTGAATTCTGTATTTAATAGGTCATATCATGGCATCCATTGTTCAGACACTCAAAGGGATAAAAGCTTTCGTCATGCTTTTGTTAGATGAAAACGGTAATCTCAAACCTGTTTGGGAATTGAGCAATAGCCTACTCGATAGTCGTGCTTTTCAACTAGCGGTTGCAGGTATGAAAACAATGCCAGAAGTCGCAGATATCTTGGCACAACGCTATATTGCTCCTACACATGATTTAGAAGCTTTACTACAATATCCTCCAGATTCCTTGGGCTATATTTATGCCAGCCACATGAAACAGTTAGGATTTAAAACGCTAGAGCCAGAAATAAAGATCGATTCTGATAGCAGTTACGTAGAAAATCGCTGGCAGCAGACCCATGATATTTGGCACATAATTACCGGATTTGATACAAGTGAAATTGGAGAAATTGGCTTGCAAGCTTTTTATTTGGCACAACTTCAACTACCTTTAGCAAGCTTGTTGATTGCTAACGCACTAATTGCTGTGACGCTATGGCAACCGCAATCTCTGTGTCCTCTGCTGATGGCGATCTCACAAGGATGGGAAATGGGCAATAATGCTAAACCTCTGATTGCTCAGAAATGGGAGCAGTTCTGGGAAAAGCCTGTAGCACTATTGCGTGCAGAATTAAATGTGCAACCAATTAACGCCTGTGAATTTGCCTTGAAATCGGTTTGATTGCAAGTTGAATAGAGATGGGGAGCAAGCTTTTTTGGCGTCTGATTCGTTACACCTATCCTTGGTTGCCGCTACTTATAACTGTGTGGCACATCATTAGATTAACAGGTATCGACCGTTGCCGCGCCCAAGTTCGATTTTGGATACTCTTGAGCCGGATTGATTTTGCTAGTTTAATAGCACTCGTGGGCGACCTAATTCAACCTGAATTCTGGGCTTGACAAGTCTCAAACATCTACTAAATTGGTGAGATTTGCCAAATCCTAGCTCTTGACAATCTCGAACTCAGAGGCAAGAGCGGTTGCTGGGCGATTGTTAGCGCACTTAATGACTTCATCTGTACCGTGAGAACCTGGGATGCAGAATTGACGGTTGGTCTGAAGCATCTGAAATCGTTCAATTATCTGCCTGCCGAGTGTGAGCAGATGCGGGTGATTTGCGATCGCATTAATCAGGTGTATTCCGATCCGCTGGAGGAGACAGTCAAAAGTCTGTTGCAGTCGTTGGAAAGGTAAATCGGCCTTATCTAACTGAGTTGGAAGAAAAACTTTTGAGCCTTCTAGAGTCCGAAGTTAAAGGCTAATAGCTAACTGTACTGTCAACTATTCATAAAACTGTTTTTGGCAGTATATTATTTGTAACAGTAATTACCCCTTAGTTAGCAAGATAGCTCTGTGTTTTTGGAGTATTTTAATGAGCTTGATTAACCTGGATCTGGTCTTCAACGCAATTACTAGCATCGCCAACCCTTTGATTAAAGAAAAAATTCTGCGTTCGGAGACTGTAATTAAGTTACTCCAGCAATTTCACCTCGATCCAGAGCATCCACCTGCTGATTTTAGTGGTGTTTACGCTTACGCCCTAGTAGAATATGGCGTAGGCAAACCTAAGCCATTGCTCGAATTGTTCCGACAACAAGCAATTAAACAAGCTTTTCGCACAGCATTAGACCATAATAACCCCTCAATTCTGCTTTCTGAGGTTGATGCTTTTTTAGATACCTATACCTTGGGTGATGACATCAAAAGTTTGGAACTTGAGGTCAGGCGAGAAGTGGCTGAATTTGCGACTGTATTTATTGAAGTTGCTAAACGCACTCGCACTCCCTCTGATGTATTGCTAAACCAGAAAATTGGTTCTCTACATAAAAGGATTGCTTGTATCCAAGAACAACTGGAAAGATTGCCGACGCTGGAGGGAATTCGTACAGAAATAGCAAGGTTGGCAGTAGAGAATTATCCCGCACTACCAGGAACTGCAACTGAAAATCAATGTAGAGCGATCGCACTAGCCCAGCAGATGCGAGGATGGTTTGAAACCTTGGGCTATGACTTTGAAAAATATGAAATCTGGGTAGAGGAATATTTTGAATGGATAATTCACATCCCAGTACGTCGCAGTTATGACCGTATTCTTATACGTGGCGTTGCAGGAGAGGTGGGACTGAGTGATGTCATGGCGTTGCGTTCCTCAGTTGAAGAACAAAAAACTGATGAAGGATGGCTGGTGACTACCCGTCGGATTTCGCGTGCCGCACGGGATGAAGTCAAGAAAGAAGAAAATCGTCACCTTGACTGCTTTACATTTGACGAACTGATTGACTTAGATGCTGACTTTAATGGTTATATTGACTGGTTAGAAGCAGAAATCAAACGCCGAAAAATTGATACCAAGTATGTACCGCTTGCTTGTACAAAAGAAGAAATTGACCCAATTACCAAGCGGCGGATTGGCATGAGTCGTTATGAGGAAGAAGACGGCTGGATTGATGGATATATCGATCTTTGGCTTGATGACCCAGCCAAAGAGCATATTTCAATTCTGGGAGAATTTGGTACAGGTAAAACTTGGTTTGTATTTCACTATGCTTGGACTGCATTGCAACGTTACCGCGATGCCCAAAAACGTGGCGTTGAACGTCCCCGTCTGCCTTTGGTAATTACCCTGCGTGACTTTGCCAAGGCACTAAATGTTGAGAATGTTTTGGCAGGTTTCTTTTTTACCCAACACAATATCCGCATCAACAGCGAAGTCTTTGACCAACTTAATCGTATGGGTAAGTTGCTGCTCATTTTCGATGGCTTTGACGAAATGGCAGCAAAAGTTGACCGTCAACAGATGATTAACAACTTTTGGGAACTGGCGAAGGTGGTAGTTCCCGGTGCTAAAGTCATCCTCACCTGTCGTACTGAGCATTTTCCAGAGGCGAAGGAAGGACGTGCTTTACTAAATGCAGAACTGCAAGCATCAACTAAAAAATTAACTGGTGAAACACCGCAATTTGAAGTCTTGGAATTGGAGAAATTCAATGATGAGCAAATTCGGCAGGTGCTTTCATACCAAGCTGAACCAGCAACAGTTGAGCAGGTAATCGGCAATCCGCAATTATTAGACTTAGCCCGTCGTCCAGTAATGACTGACTTAATCTTAGAAGCCTTGCCAGATATTGAAGCGGGTAAACCTGTGGATATGTCACGGGTTTATCTTTATGCAGTACGGCGCAAGATGGAACGGGATATTAAAGCGGAGCGTACTTTTACTTCTTTGGCTGATAAACTGTACTTTTTGTGCGAACTTTCTTGGGAAATGCTATCTAGTAACCAAATGAGCCTGAATTATCGGCTGTTCCCAGAACGCATTCGTCGCTTATTTGGTTCTATTGTTCAAGAAGAGAAGGATTTAGATCACTGGCATTATGACATGATGGCGCAGACGATGCTTGTCCGCAATGCTGATGGTGACTATACTCCAGCGCATAGGTCGTTATTAGAGTTTTTTGTGGCGTATAAATTTGCAGCAGAGTTGGGTGCGTTAGCTAGCGATTTTAGGGAATTAGCCCAAACACAGTCAGGTTTTGATAGCAGTGCTGCGCCTGTTGATTATACTTGGTCTGGTTATTTTTCGCGTCAAGGGAGTAGTGAGGCGATGCCTGCGGCAACCCCTTTGAGTAATGCACCCCTTAGAGAATTTAGTAGTGAGCCTTTGGAGAAGTTAAGGCAGACTTTTGGTAAAGCGCCTTTGACAAAAGCAGTGATGGATTTACTTTTACCGATGTTGGGTAATAATGATCACCTGATTAAAGTTATTGAAGCAACGCGCTTTAGAAATGAGGATGTGGTTGGTTATGTTGGCGGAAATGCAGCAACGTTAGCAGTCAAAGTTGATAAGGGTTCATTGGAAGGGAGAGATTTTAGTAGTGCGGTGATTAAGAGCGCAGATTTTACTAGTGTGATTTTGCGAAATGTCAATTTTAGAGAGGCAAATCTAGCTGATTCAGTTTTTGCAAATACTTTAAGTCAAATTTTTTCGGTAGCGTTTAACTCTGATGGGCAACTTTTGGCGATGGGTGATGCTGCAAATATTCGCTTGTGGCGAATTACTGATAAACAACAAATTCTGACTTTTTACGGGCATCAAAACTTAGTATATTCAGTAATTTTTAGTTCTGATGATCAAGTGCTTGCTAGTGCAAGTACTGACTGTACACTAAAGCTTTGGGATGTTAAATCGGGAAGATGTATACAAACGTTACTTGGCCATACTGCTACAGTTAGAACAATAGCGTTTAGCCCAGATAATCAAGTTATTGCCAGTGGGAGCGAAGACAAAACAGCAAAATTGTGGGATGTAAAAACTGGTGAATGTTTGATGACCTTTTCAGCCCAAAATAGCCTTGTAAGGGCAATTGCATTTAGCTCCGATGGTGAAATATTTGCTTTTAGCAGTAGCAACTATACTATTAATTTGTGTAATATACGTACATCTCAGAGCCAAAAGATTTTACAAGGACATATCAGCTATGTAAGAGCGATTATTTTTAGCCCTAATGGAAAAATTATTGCCAGTAGTAGTCACGACTGTACAATCAAGCTATGGGATACAAACACTGGTGAATGTCTCAAAACTTTGCATGGACACACAGACGTAGTTAACTCAATTGCTTGTGATTCTGATGGAAAAATTATCGTTAGTGGTAGTACTGACCGTACAATCAAGCTATGGGATACAAACACTGGTGAATGCCTTAAAACTCTACAAGGGCATGATAATTGGATACAATCTGTTGCTTTTAGCCCTGATGGTCAAACTCTAGCTAGTGGAAGTCAAGACCATTCTGCAAAGCTTTGGGATGTAAACACAGGTGAATGCCTTTACAGTTTTCAAGGATATGCTAACTGGTTAAAGGCAATTGTGTTTAATCCTAGTGGACAACTCGTTGCTAGTGGTGGACAAGACCATATAGTTAGATTGTGGGATACCAATACAGGTAAATGTACAAAAGAGTTACAGGGACATACTGATTGGATACGATGTCTAGCCTTTAGCCCTGATGGTCGAATTCTCGCCAGTGGAAGTAATGACTTTACAGTTAGGTTATGGAATATTCAAACAGGAGAATGTAGCAAAATTTTACGAGGAGATACTGGAAAATTATCTTCAATAGCATTTAGTCCTGATGGGCTTAAACTAGCAATTGCTTCTGGTCAGACAATACAGCTTTGGGATTTTGATATAGAACAAAATATTTATGAAATAATAGCGCATAAAGGCTCTATAACCAAACTTGCTTTTAGTTGTGATGGTCAAATTATTGCTAGTCTTAGCTATGATGACACTGTAAAACTTTGGGATGTTACAACGGGTAAATGCTTTAAAACTTTAACAGGAAAGAAAAATTGGTCAAGATCGGGTGCTTTTAGTGCTGACACAACAATTATTGCTACCTGTAGTGATGACTATATAGCAAGGCTTTGGAATATTTATACTGGTCAATGCTTAATGACTTTGGAGGAACATACTGGGCAAATCAAGGCATTTGCTTTTAGTTGTGATGGTCAGGTTCTTGCTACTGGAAGCGATGATTTAACTATCAAGCTTTGGAATGTACACACAGGTAAAAGCTTAATCACATTGCTGGGACATACTAGAACAATATCATCAATTAGTTTTAGTCCAAATGGTGAAGTTTTTAGCAGTTGTGCCGAAGATGGGCTAATCAAAATTTGGAACATCAATACGGGCGAGTGTTTAAAAACTCTGAGAAGCGATCGCCCTTATGAACGCATGAACATTACAGGCGTTAAAGGCTTAACTGAAGCTGAAAAAGGCACACTTAAAGCATTAGGTGCGGTGGAAGATGGAGAATAAATCAGGAATGATATGCAAGCTATGTTTAGTCGATCGCACTGCCAATTATGACACGTTTTTCTTGTGGGATCGCCTACAGAGGGACGTAGCCCATCGCAGTAGCAAATCTATTGCCAGCCTTCTCCCTCTTCGCCATATTGCGCTGGCGGTTCACCATGAGATTCAAGAATCTTGGGCTTTTTCATTTTGTCATTGGCTGGTTCAATTTTCTCCACATATAAATCAAATTCCCACTCTTGCAGTAAATCAAAGATAAATTGTAAATGACTGCCTACCTCTAAGGATAAATCGCCTAAACGAAAATCGCAGGTATCAGGGGGAATTTCGACAACAGGATGATTAAATTCCAAAGTTCTTCCTAAACGGTCTTTGTGAATAAATCTGTAGAGGTGTTCTGGATCAAAATCAAATGCTTGCACAATCGCGGCAGCAACTTCATCTAAATTGAAATAACTAGGAATAGCAATCCGTCGCCAAGCATCCTGTAAATTAGCTTTAAATATATAAACCCCATCAGTAAAACCGCCTTCAGCAATCACTAAAGTTTGTGACCATTCCGGGAAATAGGGTTGGAGATAAGGTTTTAAATTGTCAAAAGCTATGCGAAAATCTAACCGAAAAGTGGCGTAATCTTCTACTTGGATATTTGAGCGACTTTCTGTTAATACAGCCATGAGAGCATTACCCCAAGCCTTGGGGTTTACATGAGTAAAACGCCAGCCTTTAGCGGCTTGTGGTTTGACTGATGTCAGTTCAATTAATCCAAATAAATGTAAGAGAGCAAGATTGTGGAAACCAGGATAATAAACTAATTTATCTTGTTCTGAGTAATTATTAATTTTTAATCCTGATGATGGGAGATTGTTCCAAAATAATAAACAGCGATATGCTTGGTCAAACATATCTCTTTGGTCGCCTAAAAGTTCGCTTTCTCCCCAAACTAACCAAGATTCTAACAGTGTGAAATATTGTTCTGTGTGGTTTAATCCTTGCCAAATTTGCAGAATTTTTGGGTCTAAAACTAACTTGCTCTTTTTACCTACGGTAATAACTTGAGACAGTCCAGAGGCGCGGAGAAGGAAATAAAGACCGTGAATATAAGGATAGGATTTTTGTACAGGACGTTTGAGGTTAATATCTATGGGATAACTCAATTGTGAGTTAAGTTGTTGTAGATACTTAAGCGATAATTGGTGATAAGTGTTACTAACTTCAACGCCGTTAGGTTGGAGAAATTCTAAAATAGTTTGAAAATCCCGCAGAATTGTTCCTGGGATATCTTGAGTAATGGTTTGTTGTTGAAGTAGTTCTTTTTTATCTTCCGTCAGTGGTAGTTTATCTCGGATTTGATCTGGAATGAGGGAAAATAGGTTACTCATCTGAGTTGAGAGGAGGAATTTGTATGGTGGTTAATCTCACAACTTGGCCATTTTGCCAAATGCTAATAGATTCTACTAAACGGCGGTGTCTTTCAATAGCTTTTTTCATAGCGAGTTGCGATCGCTCATCAAAAGAGTACGAGAGGCTACGCCAGCGCCAACGCCAATGTCGATGGGGGGTGCGATTGCCTTTCTG
Organism: Nostoc sp. KVJ20; assembly: GCF_001712795.1. Taxonomy (GTDB): domain Bacteria; phylum Cyanobacteriota; class Cyanobacteriia; order Cyanobacteriales; family Nostocaceae; genus Nostoc. Next base: position 14,606 of record NZ_KV757597.1, on the reverse strand, counting down.
TTTAAGTCAAGCGATCGCAGTCCAACTAGATCGCCTACCTCTGGTTTGTTACTTCAATCCAGACTGTGATTTATCTTTGAGCTTGTCATGCTCAAAAATGATGGTGATTTTAGAGCTATCAGGATTTTCCCAGACAAAGGTTGCTATTGTTGCAGAGCTGTTAACCTCAGTACCTTGATATAAGATTGACCGCACATCCGTTAATGACATTCCTATTTTCAACTGTTCATACTCTGCACGACCAAAGGGGCGAAGTTGAACTTGGGCAGATTGTTCAAGCTGCTGAGGATGAAAAGCAGCTTGAAAACTATAGACTAAAAAACTAAGCATTACTCCTGCTGGAATAATGATATTTAGCTTTACGCTTACCAGTAATCGGGCAAGAGTATTATTAGATTGTGCAGGGTTAGTTTTAACCATTGTAAGTTCCTTATTAAATAGGTTTTGTGATGCTGGTCTGGTAGTTTCTGAGGCCGTCAGACTAGCTTTAACTGTCATACCTGTTCGTAATGGGCATATAGTAGGCATTTGCGATTTCAGCAAATTGAGTACCTCCTTAAATTCCATTCGCCAGGGCAATTAGCGCAAAAATTCAGCAAGTTGTTCTAGTTTTATCCAAGCAGCACCGCTTTGGAGAATTTTCTTAGCAAGGACAATACCTTTGACAGAACCTGCTAAAATACCCATTGCCATGTTTGGCAACTTTTACCCTGGCGGCGGCAACAAAGGCAACAGCAGTGGAGATATTAAAGGTTGAAGCACCATCTCCACCAGTTGCACAGGTGTCAATTAGGGGAGACGCAATTAATCGAAGGAATCAGGACTTTGGCGACGGTTTGCACATCTTTGTAACCTCTGCCAGAACAATTGATGACGATGTGGGGATTACCTTCTATTGCACTTAACCCAGTGCAGAACTAGGGTGTTGACTCTGAGGGTTTTAAGGTGGTAAATTTTCATGCAAGAAGTACGTAGCTGCATAAAAGTTAATGCAAGAGTTTAAAAGCCCAACCAGCCGATTAGCAAGATTGTTTCGCAATGGTCGAGACAATTGGAAAGAGAGAGCTTTGGAAAAACAGAAAAAACTCAGAGCATTAGAAATAAAAGTCAGAGATTTATCAGCCTCACGAGACTATTGGAAAAGCAGAGCAAAAAATGCGGAATCAAAGCTACTCAAACAGAATATTGAGATAGAGGACGAAAAAAAAAGAGATAGTTACAAGCGCTCTAGCTAATTTGGAAACAAGTGGGCAGGCTCTTGCTCAGATAGCGAAGGGACATCATTATTCAGTTGAAACAATTCAAATATCAGTACAACAAGTTATTAACTGTGGCACTAGTTTGCGAGGAGTTGAGAAAACTTTTGAGTTGTATGTTGATTTTTCCGAACATGGGACTCCAAGCTTTAGTAGTATTAGAAAATGGTTAGGACGAATTGGGCTATACGAACTCAACAGAGAAAAAGAATATCGAAGCGATTGGATCTTTATCGTTGATTTGACTGTAGAACTTGGAACAGAGAAAGCTTTAGTAGTGTTGGGAGTTTCACAACAACTCCTTGAAGAACAAGTTTTCCCTTTAAAGCGAGGATTAGGACATCAAGATGTAGAACTTCTGGCATTAGAAATTATGTACTCGACTAAAGGAGAGTACATCGAGCAGAAACTCTCCGAGCTTACGAAAAAAGTTGGTCGTCCAGTACAAATAATAGCTGACCACGGTAGTGATATCCAAAGAGGAATCAAACTGTATCAGCAAGAATATCCCGAAGTAATTTACACCTATGATGTGACTCATGAATGGCTTTACTGCTCAAACATGAGTTGGTAGATGATGAAAAATATCAGTGTTTTATCCAGCAATGTCATCGATGCCGACAACAACTGCAACAAACAGAATTATCTTTTTTATCTCCCCCATCTCAACGTTCTCAATGCCGTTATTTTAATATTGAAAGATTGATTAATTGGGCGATTAAACTTTTAGAATCTCCATTAGACACAATAGTAGAATTGTTACCAAATATTGAGCATAACATTTTAAAGCAGAAATTAAAATCCAAATTGGGATGGTTAATCAATTACCAAGATTCACTTAGTAATTGGAGTCAAATGGTTAAGATGACTCGAACTATAGAGACTCAACTTAAAATTTGTGGGCTTAATCAGGAATCAAGCACTATATTTCAGTCACATCAGTTAACAATAAAAACCAATTCTCTAGTTAATTTCCAAATAAAAATTCTAGATTATTTGAAAAGTGAAAGTTCTCAAATTCAGGCAGAACAGACTTTTTTAGCTACTTCTGATGTGATTGAATCTCTTTTTGGGAAATATAAGCAGTTTTCTTCTCGATCTCCTTTTAAACAGATAGGTCAAATGATTTTGAGCATTTCTTTATCTACTATGAATTTGACAGCATCGAATGTATTGCAAGCCTTAGAAACAGTCCGGTATCTTGATCTTGAAGCTTGGTCTCTTGAAGTTTTTGGTCAGTCTATGCTCTCAAAGAGGAGAACCGTATTTTCTTCCTCAAGTGACGACACAGAAATTGCATGAAAAATTTCAGACTAATTTCTCACAAAATCAACACCCTAACACAGAGCATGGTTGCTGGGATGAGCTGCTGATGAGCGGGAATCTGGGAATAGAGGAAGTAGCGGGAGCAATGCGGTTTTGTCAGATCCAGTAAACAAGGTGCGATCGCTAAATTATTTTCTCCGTAACACAAATAAAATTATACTTATTAAACCGCATTAACACTTAAAAAGGACAGATGAGTTTGAGTCACAAGTTGCAAGACTCTGTTTTTTGACCTAAAAAAGGCTAGCTAGGATTCCCTTTGAGCAATAATTTTGAGACAGGGATTATCTACCTTAATGGAAAAAAGTATACAGCACTTCCGGCAGCTATGAGGTACATCCTCAAAACTGAAAGCTATTCTAGGAGGGGGCAAGGATAAAAACTGTATTGCATAATAGCGGGAAGCGCTGTATGTGCAACTCTAGATTTGAGCAAATCATTATCAAACTTTTCTTCCGAGGCGACAAAATGTTTAGAATTGACGAATATCACAGAGTGGAATGGGAAAATTCTTGAAGAAAGAGAAAGACAAATTAGAGAAATTGCACTTATTTTAGCTGGTCAATGTATTGCTATTTTGTTGTATAACCTCTCTCAATCTCAGTCAGCCAATCAAACAGCTATGAATAAAACAAAAGGCTGGTGGGATAGCAATATGCAAAAACACGGTTATCGAAAACGGCAAATATTAACAGTTGGGAATGTTTTAGTTACTTTAAAATTGCCATATATGGTAAAAAGAAAGTCAACACCTACGACCAAAAATAAAATCCCTACTCAGGGATTCTGCCCATTATTAAAGTGGTTGGGAATGTCAGACGGCTTAACCCCATTAGTATGGTCAACAGTTGCCCAATACGGTGCAATTACTAGCTCATTTGAAGCAGCCTGTACAACTTTGACGGGTTGGGGAATTAACCTTAGTTTAAAACGAATTGAACGTTTAACATATAAATTTGGTCAGATTGGGATCAACTTACGTCAATCTAAAATCTTAAATCGCCAATTAGGGAATTTAGCTGAAGGTAATATTCTTAAAGGTCAAAGAGTTGTCATCGCTGTAGATGGTGGTCGGAGTAGAATCAGAATTAATAAAAAGGGAAGAAAAAGCTCCAAAACCAAGCGACACGGGTTTATCGGCAAATGGGTTGAGCCAAAGTTATTTACAATTTATGTTGTTGATGAGCAAGGTAAAAAAATAAATAGTTCTGAAATTCCTATTACGAATGATGGCACTTATGAAGGATATAAAGCGCTTTTGGAGATTTTAGAAGCGTATTTAGTTGACTTGGGAATTAGTCAAGCAAAACAAGTCTTATTAATCGGGGATGGAGCGGAGTGGATCTGGATACATATCCCACCACTTTTGACAAGATTAGGATGCCCAGCCGAAACTTATCAGCTATTCGATTTCTATCATGTTACGGAAAATATAAAAGTATTTGCAGACGCGGCTTTTAATGAAGAAGTACAGTCTAAAGACTGGTTTATAAAAGTTAGAAAAAGTTTAAAAAAAGGTAAAGCTAAATCCTTAATTAGCCAGATGGATGAGTTGATTGCTGTAGCTACTGGAGAGCGGTGTAAGATTATGGTAACTAAACGAAATTATATTTTAGATGCTTATCGTAAAGGGCGTTTAAATTACGATAAAGCAATAAATAAAAAACTACCTATTGGCAGTGGTGCAATTGAGAGTTTAATCCGCCAAGTTGTAAATTTAAGAATCAAAGGAAACAGTAAATTCTGGTTGAAAGAAAATGCAGAAATTATGTTACATCTGCGTTGTCAATGGATAGCTAAAAGTTGGGATAATTTTTGTGCTTCCATTTTTAATTCCTTTATCAAACCAGAAACTGCTTGATAAATTTTATACTTTACTTCTACTCTCAACTTATTATTTGGTTGAATTAACACTAAGTATAAAAGAATAATTGTAGATATTTTTGTTAACAATCGTCAAATACCTTGCTAGTAATCTTTTTGAGATATCTCATCAAGACGAATTCACGTGGATATCAGCGTATATTTAGTAAATAAAATTACTTCTTACCTAGATTTGATTTTTGCGATCGCACCTTGTTTACTGGATCTGACAAAACCGCATTGCTCCCGGAAGTAGCGACGTAGCGACACCGGACAGCCCCTTAAAGTAGACATCGCTCTTAAAGCAAAGCATAGCCAATCGATTTTCTCTCTTACTGCCGAAAGTTTTGCTGATGTGGGCTATTGGAGTGATGGCGTGAGGTGTTGGTGGGAAATCTGGCGCGAAGATTTCGCTGACGATCCTCACCTGGATTCAGATACAACCTTTGCAGTTCGATCAGCGATCGTTCAATTGCAAAAGCATGAAGCACCAGACGAACTTAAGGCACAAAATCAAAGTAAACCGTTTTGCACAACGGAATTTGATTTTGTGTTAAAACCCGTTACTCTCTCTAGTGGAGAATCATAAAGCAACGGCTGCACGTTATGTCTATACCATCACCCCAGAACAATCCGCTAATTGGCATTTGGAAGTTAATTTCTGCAACTGCTATTCATGCTGATGGAACGGTGACTCCAGGCGTGTACGGAACTTGTCCTGTTGGCTACATCACTTACACATCAGATGGTCACATAATAGTGATGTTTTCCAGGAACAATCGCCCACCGCTGAGTCAAGAAGTTAAATCGCCGCTGAGTTCCGAAATGCAATCTCTACCCGTTGAAGAGCTTGCTCAAGCATTCACGACATTCAATGCTTACGCCGGAACTTATACGTTGAGTGGGAACACAGTGACTCACCAGATCGAAATTGCATCGATTCCTAATCGAATTGGTACAACGTTAGTTCGCACCTTTACTCTGAATGATAATCAAGTGAAGCTCTTGACACCGCCAGTTTTGAGTGATGGTGTAGAGAAAGTTTTCGAGTTGGTGTGGGAGCGCATTTAATTGTTTTGTTATTTAACTGAACATCTGTTTATCAATCCAATAATAAGTAGTGAAAACATGAGAAAATTTGGTGTACAGTGACAAATTATTTGTTGCTGTGCCAAATTACTGTAATTAAGTCTGTAATACTTGCATTCAAAGAGCGTTAAGCTTAAAAGAAAAACGGAAACTTACAAGCTAGATCAACACGGCTTTGTTGCAAGGCTAAATTAAGCAAGGCTTAACTCGATGACAGGAATTTGTATCAACGCCATTTAATTTGTCACTGTACACAAATTTAGTTGTGTTATCCCACACCAATCTATACTCTGATTAATGTGTCATTCAAATTCCTATGAGTTGCGAACATTTAGACAATCTGACTACGGAAACTCTGATTTCTAAAGCAAACTACCCAGTATTCCGTTGTGAAGAGTGTATCCTAATAAACAGTCGCTGGGTGCATCTGCGTATTTGTCAAAGTTGCGGCAAGATGCTGTGCTGTGATTCTTCTGTCCATCAACATGCCCGACGGCATTATGAGGAAACTGGACATTCAGTAATTAGCTCGGCTGAGTTAGGAGAACAGTGGTTATGGTGTTTTTTGGATGAGCAGGCAAAAAACTATTAAAGTGAGGCGATTTCATGGCAAATGCATCTAAATTATTTTTGGTTACAACTAACCAACTAACCAACTCACTTTGTTTTGCCATTGAGAGAATGCAATAACCCAAAGCATAGGATTGTGTTGAGTTTTCTATCTGAGCAACTGTACAAAATCGAGCTAACCATTCATGGATTCTCGCATTCAATCATACTTGCGCTTGGCAGCTTCTGGGCAACGTGAAACCGAGCAGATCGGTTCGTTTCTTGCAACGTTCAATCGTTGGTGGAAGGTCAACCCCTTTCTTAATTATGCTATTCCTAATAACAACGCTACTCCAACACTCAACGAAGTGAATGCGTTGCGTTGATTCATGCTTATCAGAAGCGTGGGCGAAAACCACGTTTGGAGTACATTACGAAATTAGCACTAAGATTTTGTTTACGAATCAGCTCTAAAGATTTACTTTATAAATGGTCTTTTAGGCTTTGAGAGATTATAGCGTTTCTAACAAGTGAGTTAGAAATCACTATGATTTGGGAAAAATACTGTAAATCAATTAGTTTCTTTGCCAAAATTACTCAAAATGACTACAGTAGTTGAGCCACTTAACAAGATTCCGGGTTATCGAATTAGTGAGCGACTTTATGAAGGCTCTAGAACCCTAGTTTACCGAGCAAGTCGCACGGAGGATCAACTGCCAGTAGTCATCAAAATACTTAAACAAGAGTATCCATCATTTAATGAATTGTTGCAATTTCGCAATCAGTACGCCATTGCTAAAAATCTTGACTTTGGGGGTATTGTCCGTCTTTACAGCTTGGAACATTACCACAACAGCTATGCATTGGTAATGGAGGATTTTGGTGGTATTTCTTTACGAGAGTGGATATATAAAGAAATTAACAGCAATAGCGACTCCTTTTGGCCGCATCGCCTGAAAGCTTTTTTAGAAATTGCGATCGCTCTAGCAGCAATTCTTGATGAACTTTATCGCCACCGGGTCATCCACAAAGACATTAAACCTGCCAATATATTAATTAATCCAGATAGCCAGCAGTTGAAGTTGATTGATTTCAGCCTTGCTTCCCTACTGTCTAGAGAAACTCAGGAAATTTATAGTCCGAATATTTTGGAAGGTACACTCGCCTACATATCCCCAGAACAAACTGGACGGATGAACCGAGGTATTGATTATCGTAGTGATTTCTACTCTTTAGGGGTAACTTTCTTTGAACTACTTACCGGAAAATTACCTTTTCAATCTCACGACCCGATGGAAGTAGTTCACTGCCATATCGCTAAACAACCGCCAATTTTAGGGAACAGGGAACAGATTCCGCAGGTGATTGCAAATATAGTGATGAAACTGATGGCGAAAAATGCTGAAGACCGCTATCAGAGTGCGTTAGGGCTGAAACATGATTTAGAAAGGTGTCTCAAGCAACTGCAAACAACGGGACAGATCGAGCTATTTGAGATTGGACAACGAGATGTGTGCGATCGCTTTATCATCTCAGAAAAGCTTTATGGTCGCTATAACGAAGTAGCAAGTTTACTAGCAGCTTTTGAGCGAATTTCTCAAGCACGTAGCGAACTCATGCTAGTGGCTGGTTTCTCTGGTATCGGCAAAACTGCTGTGGTCAACGAAGTCCACAAACCAATTGTCCGGCAACGGGGCTATTTTATTAAAGGTAAATTTGACCAGTTTCAGCGTAACATTCCCCTGTCTGCTTTTTTACAATCATTTCGTGATTTGATTGGGCAACTGCTCAGTGAAAATGATACGCAATTAGATCGATGGAAGAACAAAATTCTCGCTGCTTTAGGAGAAAACGCTCAAGTTATTATTGAAGTCATTCCAGAACTAGAGCAGATTATTGGCAAACAACCTGTTGTCCCCGAACTCTCTGGAAGTGCTGCTCAACACCGCTTCAATATCCTATTCCAAAAATTTATCCAGGTGTTTGCGACAAAAGATCATCCTCTGGTAATCTTTATCGATGACTTGCAGTGGGCGGATTCTGCTTCTCTCAAGTTTATACAACTGTTAACGAGCGAGATAGATAGCCGATATCTGTTGCTAATTGGGGCTTACCGAGATAACGAAGTCTCTACAACTCATCCACTGATGCTGACTCTGCAAGAAATTGAGAAGTCACAGGCTACAGTTAATACTATTACTCTCGCCCCGTTAGATATTTCGGCAGTGAATCAGTTGGTAGCTGATACATTCAGTTGTTCCCTAGAGTTAGCTTTGCCATTGACAGAGTTGATATTTAGCAAAACTCAAGGTAATCCCTTCTTCACAATTCAGTTTCTCAAAGCATTATATGAAGATGGACTGATTGCATTCAATTTTCACGGCGGTTACTGGGAATGTGACATTGCACAGGTGCGATCGCTTACTCTTACCGATAATGTAGTAGAGTTCATGGCAGTTCAACTCCAGAAGTTCCCCCAAGCTACTCAAGAGGTGTTGCAGTTAGCGGCTTGCATTGGTAACACTTTTGATTTAGAAACACTAGCTATCGTTTACGAACAATCCCCAACCCAAACCGCCAAAGATTTGTGGCTAGCGCTAAAAGACGGGTTAATTTTACCGCAGAATGATGTTTATAAGTTTTTCCAACAAGAAGTATTTTTGAGCGATCGCGAGTCATTGGCAAACAGTCAACCAGAAAAAATAACCACCAACTATAAATTTTTGCACGATCGCGTCCAGCAAGCAGCTTATTCATTGATTCCTTTAGACCACAAGCAAGCAACTCACCTCAAAATTGGGCGACGGTTGTTAGACAATACATCAGCAGCAGACCAGCATGAAAAGATTTTTAATATTTTGAACCATCTCAACTTAGCTGCTGAACTAATTGATCATCCTGGCGAACGAGAAAAATTAGCGAATCTGAATCTCATAGCGGGTCATCAGGCAAAGGCCGCAACAGCCTACGAAGCAGCACTGAGATATTTTAATACAGGTATGATGTACCTAGAACCGCAGAGATGGCAGACTCAGTACAATTTAACGCTCTCTTTATATTCAGTAGCAGCAGAAGCAGAATACCTAAATACGAACTATGAACAAGCCAATCTGTTGATACAAACACTTCTCAAAAATGTCAAGGATGCACTACAAAAAGCCAGAGTTTACGAAATCAAAATTCAATCTTTAATTTCGCAATCTCAGATGCAGTCAGCAGTAGACATAGCATTAGAAGTTTTGCAGATGTTAGGTATCAGTTTAGAGCAAGAAGCGATCGCTACCTTAGATATTGAAGCATTAATCGACCTGCCAGAAATGACAGTTCTGGATAAACTAGCTGCACAGCGAATATTGATGACCGTTGCTCCTGCGGTGTTTCTAGCTAATCCTCAGACGTACCCATCAATTGTCTTTACGATGGTCAATCTGTGCATCAGATATGGTAATTCTACCCTTGCTGCTTATGCCTATGTCACCTATGGATTATTACTCTGTAGTGGCGGGGATATTGAGTCTGGTTACAAATTTGGTCAGATGGCAATCAAGTTGTTAGATCGCTTTGATAGCAGGAAGCTAAAATCTAAAGTTTACATGATGTTTAATAGCAGCATTCGCCACTGGAAAGAACATTTTCAAGCCACATTGGAACCTTTACAGGAAGGATTTCAGCTTGGGTTGGAAACTGGAGATTTAGAATTTGCTTGCTACAATGCTACGACATATTGCGATTTTTCTTTTCATGCTGAGTTAGAGCTAGAAACAGTCCTTGGCAAGCAAACTCTGTATACTGAAATTATTCAAAATTTAAAACAAGAGTATCAGCAAATTCAAAGTCAAATCAGTAGACAATTTCTCTTAAATTTAAGTGGTCGTGCAATTGATAAGTTGCGTTTGGTGGGTGAGAGTTGCAATGAAACAGAAATGTTGCCAATCTGGATTAAATATCAGGTAGGCTTCATCTTGTTTTTTGTATATTTATACAAATTAATTCTTGCCTATTTCTTTGGAGCTTATACTGATGCGATAGAAAATCTGCGACTAGCCCAACCACATCAAAATGGTACTAGAAATACAGTTCATTTTGTAGAATTCAACCTGTATTCGTCTCTATCACTCTTGGCGCATTACTCAGATGTATCAGCCAGCGAACAGCAGCAATATCTGCAACAGGTAGCTGAAAATCAAGCACAGATGCAGTATTGGGCAACTCATGCGCCAATGAATTATCAACATCTGTGGTATTTGGTGGAAGCAGAAAGAAACCGGGTGCTAGGTAACAAAGCTTCTGCCATCGAATTGTATGACCAAGCTATAGAAAATGCTAAACAGCAGGGCTACATTCAACCAGAAGCGATCGCGAATGAACTCGCCGCCAAATTCTATCTTAACTGGGGCAAACACCAACTCGCACAAAACTACATGATTGAAGCTTATTACTGCTATACCCGTTGGGGAGCTAAAGCCAAAGTTACTGATTTAGAAACTCGTTATCCTCAACTTTTATCCCCTATCCTCGAAAAAGGATCTTGCCCTATCTCTAGGAATGAAACAATCATTGTCTCTGGTCGGGGAAGTTCTCACAATTCCTCTTCTTCAGATAATATTAGTGCCTCTGTTGCTTTAGATTTAGCATTAATTCTCAAAGCCTCTCAAACTCTTTCGAGTGAAATTAAATTAGAAAAACTTGTCTCTAGCTTACTACACGTTACTTTAGAAAATGCTGGAGCTGATAAGTGTGCATTACTACTATCTGAAAACGGTAGTTTGATAGTGCAAGCGATCGCCAATATAGATAATTCTCTAACACTACTCCATCCACAAGCAATAGAAGAAAGCCAAGAAGTACCCTTGAGCTTAATCAATATTGTGAAGCGGAGTTTGCAACCATTAGTGATTGTTGATGCAACTGTGCATCCTAGATTTACGCATGATCCATATATTCAGCAGCACCAGCCAAGGAGTATTTTGTGTAGTCCAATTTTGCATCAAGGGAAGTTATTGGGCATTTTATATCTAGAAAATAATCACTCTAGTGGTGCATTTACTGACGATCGTGTTGATATATTAAACCTTCTTTGTACTCAAGCGGCTATTTCTCTAGAAAATGCCCGTTTGTATCAAAAATCATTGCAAAATAGTCAACAATTACAGCGATCGCTGCAAGACTTACAGCAGATGCAGTTGCAATTAGTGCAAAGTGAAAAAATGTCAGCTTTGGGGAATCTCGTGGCTGGTGTTGCACATGAAATCAACAATCCCGTTGGCTTTATTGCTGGCAATATTGAACCAGCAAAAGATTATGTTCAAGATTTATTCGGGTTAATCAACCTCTACCAAGAAAAGTTTCCCGATCCTGGTCCAGAAATAGAAGATGAAATTGAAGCGATTGACTTAAAATACCTGCGCGAAGATTTACCGCAGTTGCTCGACTCCATGAACTTGGGTGCTAATCGTATTCGTAGTATCAGCAACAGTTTGCGAACTTTTTCCAGAACCGATCGAGATTACAAAGTACCTTTCAACATTCATGAAGGCATTGAAAGCACAATTTTAATTCTCAGACACCGTTTGAAAGCTAATGAATTGCGTCCAGCAATTGAAGTGAAAAAAAATTATGGTGTACTACCTTTAGTGGAGTGCTTCGCTGGACAACTCAATCAAGTCTTTATGAATTTGTTAGCAAATGCAATTGATGCTCTAGACGAATCTAATTTAGGGAAAAGTATGGCAGAGATCGCTGCTAAACCTAATTGTATTACTATCCAAACCTGTGTAGCCCAATCAGATCAGCATGTTGTGATTCGGATTGCTGACAATGGTGTAGGAATGCCTCAAAAAGTTAAACAGAAAATCTTTGACCATTTGTTCACTACCAAGGCTGTGGGCAAAGGAACGGGATTAGGATTGGCTATTGCCCGTCAAATTGTAGTGGAAGCTCATGGCGGCATAATTGAAGTAGATGTCATTCCGCACGAGAAAACGGAGTTCGTAATTACACTGCCAATTAAAGTGTAATATTTAATTCAAATTAACCCTGTTTTGTCACTTTAGGCAGAGGAAAGATAGAAATCAGGGTGAGTCAGGAAAATAAAAATTGAAATGATGAGGTTATAAAATTAAAGAAAATTCTTTGGTTGTGAGGTTTCTCCAACTAACTTATTTCAATCAAGTATGTGTCTCAATGATGTCGTGATTGCTCGTGCCAGCCTCAGCGATGTTGCTGGAATTGTCAAGTTATCCCAAGCCAATGACCCAGAACATGGTGGTATGTTGTTAGGTCATCTTGAGCCAGAGGCAGTGATGATGACCATATCTAAAATGCCGAGCGTTGTAGCCCACAAAGATGGGCAAGTTGTAGGATTCTTACTCAGTTGGTCAAAGGCAACTGCTAATTTACCAATAATAAAGGTGATGTTACAAGCCTATGCTGGTACAAAAGATGCTTACTTATATGGCCCCATCTGTGTTGATGAAACTATGCGTGGGCAAGGTATTGCTGCGAAAATGTTTGCTAAATTGAAAGATTTTTTACCAAACCGGGAGGGAATACTGTTCATCAAGGCAAACAACAAAGCATCACTTCAGGCACATCAAAAGATGGGTATGTGCAAGATGGCAGAGTTCATCTATGAAGGCACTGAATTTTTGGTATTCGCCTATAATGGCTAACTACTTAATGGGTGTGGGTGATTCGAGCGATGCGTAGCTTGCCGCCTTCGGCATCGCTACTAACGCGAAGAGCGTAATCCCTAAACCAATGAGCCAATGACTATTCCAGCGACCAAAGTGCCTGCGTTTTCTGCTGGGAAACAGTTTAGAGAAAAAGTAGCGCCATAGATGAATTGCTTTGCCACTAGCTATCCAATCACTGTAAAGCTGTAACTCTCGCTTTTCTCAAGACAGGGTGGGGCAACGTTAGAGGGAACGTGAGTGTTGAATTGCAGATGTTACACAAGCGGGATGGCGTAACCGCCCGCCTTCTTGCGATCGCTGCATTTATTTTGGGCATTCTGAAAAGATAACGTTTACTGAAGAAAATCATGTTTAAAGGATTTGGTCGCCGTCAGAAAAAATCGGTACTTGAGGACAATGAACTGACCACAGGGATTGTTCAGCATCCAGTTACTGGACTTTGGCAGACATGGATATCATTTACAGGTAATGATATTCAATGTATTACCGCCCATGCGAACCCTGATGATGCTGACCGGGTAGCGAAACAGATGGCTTCGGCTTGGAGTGAGGGGAAATACAAAACTGGGGAAGAGGTAACAGCTTTTATTAAATCTCTGCCGACTGATGCAGTCATAGACCCATTACCCCAAAATATTGTGATGCAACTGAGCAAGCAGGCATTAAGCGCAAAGAAGTAAGAAAATACGAACATCTTAAATTGAATCATCCATCCAACCGCATTCACAATCCCAATGCACTCTTGAGGTGTAGTCTCGGTCATTTGATGCACCGCACTGGGGACACTTACCAGTAAACATTGGATGCCAATCAAGTAACTCCAGCTTTTGCTGTTGCGTCCACCGCTGTTGTGGTTGCACAATTAACTCGCCGTTGTAATAAGTGGCTCCTTCTGGTTCCCATAGTTCTACTGGTTCGGCGTTGGGGTTTTCTCGAAAGTCCAAGCATCTGTCAGCAACTGATCCATTAGAGTGAACGGTACAGACAAGGTGAGGATTATGCGAGTATAATAGACAGCAATCGCACTCTCTTTAGTTTCGGCATAGTACCAGTATATTGCCTGTTCCAAGCGATCGCTTGTTGGTTCAACTCTGTATGGTTGTATAAATATTGATATCTAATTAAAATTTTGGTTGTATTGCAAAGCTTTGCAGAAGCCTTACAGCCCTTCTCTAGAATTGAGGCACTGTTCGCATTCGGGTATCCTGCGGCAGGCGGTGGCGCAGCTATCGCTGTATTAAATAGAAGTTTTCCTGCACTAATCTATACTTTGATTAACATGTAATTCAAATCCTTATGAGCTGCGAACATTTAGACAATCTGACCACGGAAACTCTGATTTCTAAAGCAAACTACCCAGTATTTCGTTGTGAAGAGTGTATCCTAATAAACAGTCGTTGGGTGCATCTCCGTATTTGTCAAAGTTGCGGCAAGATGCTGTGCTGTGATTCTTCTGTTCATCAACATGCCCGACGGCATTACGAGGAAACTGGACATTCAGTAATTAGCTCGGCTGAATTAGGAGAACAGTGGTTATGGTGTTTTTTGGATGAGCAGGCAAAGAATTATTAAAGCGAGGCAAACGCCCTTCACTGCCAAAAGAGGGCGATTGCTATCTTCCTAACGCCTCAGCCAATTGCCCTTTTATGGAGAAAGCTTTGACTTGTCGCCCAAAACCAGTATCATCTGAAATTTTATGCGAAGAATTATTATTGGTGTTATGGGTCATGGAGAAAATGCGACAGCAAATGATTTACAAAATGCTTATATATTAGGTCAACTTATTGCCAAACAAGGATGGGTTTTACGTAAGGATTCAGGTGGCAGA
>NZ_KV757596.1 GCF_001712795.1 Nostoc sp. KVJ20 | reverse complement strand
CCTCTAATCAGGCATTCCTATGCAGAGCATAGGAACGAGATAAACGAGAGAATAATGCGAAATTGATCTTTTTTTGACTTGTGTGTACACCGTAGCCTTAAAAAAGGGGGGCTAAGGGGGATCTAAACGCTGTGAGGCAACTCTCAAAGACTTGTGTGTACAAAGTATTAGGCAAATAAAATTCGCTACTACACAAACCAAGTCCACCTCCGTGGAAAGCTTGCAAAATCAAGAGTTTTTAATCCACGGAGGTGGGTTTTGTCTGTATAGCCGCGACTTCCAGTCGCCAGGGCTAGTAATAAATTAGACTTTTCAAATTCTTAGAAACTTTAGTAAAAACATGTGTTCTTTCTGCCTCCTGTCTCTTGCCTTTCTTTGTAAGCAATCAACTGGTACTCTGAAACCAAAAATGGGATAAAGCTTACATGCTGAGGCCACTATAAGCCAAAATTTTTATAGACACTCACACAGGTATAGTCAAAATGGATATTAAAAATGGTTTCGTCGGTGCTATTGGCAACACACCTCTGATTCGCTTAAACAGCTTTAGCGAAGAAACAGGCTGTGAAATCCTTGCTAAAGCAGAATTCCTCAATCCCGGTGGTTCCGTCAAAGACCGCGCCGCACTTTACATTATCGAAGACGCAGAAGAGAAAGGTCTACTCAAACCTGGTGGCACTGTCGTAGAAGGAACCGCTGGTAATACTGGCATTGGATTAGCACATATTTGCAACGCCAAAGGCTACAAATGCCTAATTATTATTCCCGATACTCAGTCCCAAGAAAAAATAGACGCACTGACAGCACTAGGCGCAGAAGTTCGTCGCGTTCCTGCTGTACCCTATAAAGACCCAAACAACTACGTTAAGCTATCTGGTAGAGTGGCTGCTGAGTTAGAAAATGCCATTTGGGCGAATCAGTTTGATAACTTAGCCAATCGCCACGCCCACTACGAAACCACAGGGCCAGAAATTTGGGCACAGACAGATGGTAAAATAGATGCATGGACAGCTGCAACTGGTACTGGTGGTACTTATGCTGGGGTAGCGTTGTACTTGAAGGAACAAAATCCGGCAATTAAATGCGTTGTTGCCGATCCACTGGGTAGTGCACTTTATAGCTATGTCAAAACTGGCGAAATCAATATAGAAGGAAATTCCATCACCGAAGGCATCGGTAACGGTCGCGTCACAGCCAATATGGAAGGCGCACCCGCTGATGATGCTATCCAAATCGATGACCAAGAAGCTTTACGAGTAGTTTACCAACTGCTGAGAAAAGATGGGCTATTAATGGGTGGTTCAACGGGTATTAATGTTGGGGCTGCTGTCGCCTTAGCCAAGCAGTTGGGCCCAGGACATACCATTGTCACCATTTTATGTGATAGTGGCTCCCGATATCAGTCGCGGATATTCAACCCTGAATGGTTAGCCTCAAAAGGACTTTCAATAGATTAGTCATTAGTCATTGGTCATTAGTCATTAGCAAAGGACAACTGACGAATGACAAATGATAAAGGACAAATGACAAATGACAAACATAACTCAACCATCAAACTTCCCAATAATAGACCAACCCTCTTCTCCTAGATGTGTACGGGTTTGTCAAAATCGCACCTGCAAAAAGCAAGGTGCCCTCAAGGTATTAGCAGCTTTTGCCGCTTTGCCAATCCCCGGTGTGGCGGTGACGGCTAGCAGCTGTTTGGGACAATGTGGCAATGGGCCGATGGTGCTGATATTACCCGATGAAGTCTGGTATAGCGGCGTTCAACCCGATGAAGTATCTCTACTGGTAGAACATCATTTACTAGGTGGACAAAGAGTCAAACAGATGCTTTATTATCGATTTCATCCCCAAAATTGAAGAAGAATAGAGAATTCAATTCTGTTAGCGGATAGCTAAGGTTTAGCCCATTCTGGCGACTGACTTCTAAATTCTGTTTTGTTAAACATATCAATGTCTGCAATCTTGTTGACTGAAGCGAGGCATCTAATGAATATCCAAAATCTGCGTCAATCCTTAAAACACAAATGGCTGATTTACTACAATCAAAATATTTCCTGGCTGGTAAAAATGCGAGTTTGGGGGACTTATGATGGTCTGCGGCGTCCTTTGTCCGGTTTTATTTTGGCAACCCTGTCTGTTTTGGAACCCCAGTTTGATGAAATACTTGCTTTTATGCTGGATCTGAATAACGATCCAGATAAAATAGTCATCGCTTTAGGTCTTAATTTTAATCCTGATGAAGAGTTACGTTTAATAAAATCAGAACATTCTGTGGCTACAAGCCAAGTTGACAGCGAGTCGCCATACCAGAAATATTCTGAGGATGAAAAACTCCACCCACAAGGGGATGGAGTTTTTGGGCATGGGGAATGGGGCATGGGGCATGGGGAAGAAGTTTCCAATGCCCAATGCCCAGTGCCCGAAGCGGCGGGGCGGCTATCCCTCTCCACCCACAAGGGGATGGAGTTTCCCGCCGCTTTCAATAAAGATGTGTCATCGGTTGTAACTGATAGCAAGATTGCGTCTCATTCTCTCGCTGAAATTCTAGACTCAAACTTGCCACACGCCGATCAACTAGTGCCATCATTTACAGCTAATACTGATACTGAGGTAGTTCGCACACGCAAACCTGAGTTGGTAGTTGCATTTGCAACTAAAACGGCTTCAGATACTCCAGTAAAAACTCCATCATCGGGTTTTATCAACGAATATCAGCCACTACAATCACCCCTTAAACGCCTCCCTTCAGGAGCATCGCTGACAATGACCACTGAGGTTAATAGTAAAGCCAAAACTATTATGCCATCTCTAGTATTAGCAACAGAGGTTTCTAGCAACAGTAAACCAGTGCGTAGTCGTCAGACTTCGCCATCTGGGCGACTTCCTTTAGGTGCATTTCTGGCAATTACCACCGAGATTAACAGCAACGGCAAACCAGTGCGATCGCTATCAATTACTACTGAGCTTAAAAGCAACGGCAAACATCCGAATATTCAACCACAAGATGTTAAAAGTAGAGTGAATTTACCAACCACTAATGCCCGTAGTCTAGCCTCTTGGGTAGATGAATTTTGTCAAGGTACTAGATGGGACGATAAAGACGATATTTTTATTTGAACAATCATAACAATAGATGAAGTACCAAAAAGCAATTACCAACAGAGATGCGTTAGCGTAGCGTGGTACGCTAACGCATCTCTGTTCTTTCTTAATTACGAATTACGAATTACAAATTACGGGTACTCGTGAGAAACAAACGGGATTTCTACTACTTCACCCTCAGTTTCTCCCACTTGGACTTTTAAGCCCACGCCACCAGCTTTAGTGCGAATATAACCTAGTCCAAAGTAACCATCAGCGGTTTGGGTGTAACTAGTAAGTTTGCCAACCTTTTCATCTCCAACTGCGATCGCACTTCCAATTTCCGCAGGGCCACTGAGACGAATACCAAGTAAGTGTTGCTTTACACCTTTATATGTATTTAACCGAGCAATGGTTTCTTGCCCAATATAGCAACCTTTATTAAAAGAAATTGTTTGCCACAAACCAACTTCCAGAGGATTGTAATCATCTGTGAGTTCCGAATCTGGGGCGGGGCGACCTTGTAAGATTCGCAAAGCATCCCAGGCGCGATCGCTCATTTCTACCGCCCCAGCTTCTAACAATTTGTTCCACACCGAAGATTTATCAGTATAGGGGAAAGTGAAGGTGTATCCAGGAGCCGCTAACCCACTACCCACAGCAACCCGCACTCCCTCAGCCGGAGCGATCGTGTATACTTGATGACTACCGTAAGGTTGCCCGATAAGTTCGCCAATACCCAACTTTTCTAAAACAGCATCGCTTCCTGGGCCAATGAGGCTGAAGGTGTTGGTGTATTCTGTGATATCAGATAATTCCACCTTGTCGGCATAAAAAATATATTTATCCAGCCATTCCATCAGATATTGGCGGCGGTTGGGTGAAACTAGCAAGATTACCGCATCTTCTCGAACGTAGGCGGTTACTAAATCAATTGTTCTGGCTGTGGAAGTGACGAAAACTGTATCACAACCTTGTCCTGGCTTGAGTATTTGGAAATTGTTAGTACTTTGGTTGTGTAAAAAATTGAGGCGATCGTCGCCAGATACCTTGATGCGTCCCCAAGCGGTGCGATCGCAGATTGCAACCCCAACTCTGGCGGCTTCGATAGCTGCTGCGTCTTGATCGTCAAGTGTAGATGTTGGCATGGTGATGAGAACTTGCCCTGTTTCAATGTTGTCGCACTGGAAATCTTAGCAAATAAGCGTTTGCGGCTTCAATCTACCTCTGGTTTTCTTCTGGCATATAATCAAATCAAAAGAAAGTGCCGAACAATAAAGAGTTATAAAATGAACTTTTACCGCAAGTGTATGGCAGAAATATAATTGATTTGTGACACAGTGAGCGATCGCCCACATCACCAGAAATACGATTGCCCACATTAACCCCATCATTAAAAGTGCGTAGGCGTAGCCCGTCGTAGACATCGTTCATATTCAGAAGTCAGAAGGCAGGAGGCAGAAGGCAGAAGGGAACCCACGTTTAAAAACGCGGGATTGAAGTAAGGACGCCTTGTGTCTTCGTGGCACTTTCCGCGACGCTCGATAGCGCAGCGTTAGCGACGCAGGAGCGTCTGACTCGCTTGCCGCCGGCGCTATCGACACAAATCTTTTTATACTAGTGGGCAATAACCCACAACTAAAGTTTTTATTAATACTTCTTTCATAAAAGCCTTCTGCCCTCTGCCTTTCTTTGTAAACTAGGAAATATGCTTGCAGTAACTAGTTATACACGGTACTTATAAAATTAAACTAATAGATTGATTTGTAGCTAGACTTATAGCTAATAGATTGATTTAAAAAACAACAGAGCTAGATGATGCAAATCACTGTTGAGGTATCTGAGGAGCTAGGGCAGCAATTACAGCCGTTCCAAGACCGTTTACAAGAGATAGTAGAACGCGGTCTCCAAGAGTTATTGAGCGAACAGTCTGGCAATTTTCTCGACGAGAAAGAGATTATTGGATTGTTAGCTAGTCAGCCTACATCAGAACAAATTCTGGCAATCCGGCCCTCACCAGAATTCCAAAGTCGTGTAAGTGATTTACTAGCACAAAGTAAAGCAGGAACACTTTCAGCCAAAGGTGAAGCTGAACTAGAACGCTATCTGACCATAGAACATCTTGTGCGTATGGCAAAAGCTCATGTCTTCGAGCAATTACGCCAACATCCATGACTTATGTATCAGCCCAGTTGCGGAAACTTGTAATTGAACGAGCGAACCAAAGGTGTGAGTACTGCTTATTTCCTCAGAGTGCTGCATTATTTAGTTTTGAAATGGAACATATTATTGCCGAAAAACATCGTGGCACTACTGAAGCAGAGAATCTAGCTCTCGCCTGTCCATACTGTAATCGTGCAAAGGGTACTGATTTGGGGTCAATCGATCCTGAAACAGGGAAACTAACACCCTTTTTCAATCCAAGGACTCAAAAATGGAGCGATCACTTTCAGATGAATGGATCAGAGATTGCACCATTGACAGCAGAAGGGCGAGTAACTGTTGCAATTCTCCAATTTAACCAATCAGAGCGCTTAGAAGAACGGGACAGGTTGATTTGGACAGGTCAGTATTCTTAAGTTCACGATTCATCCTCATGCCTACTAAGCTATTTATTTGACTTGCGTAGAAGTTCTGCTTCTTGTCGCCAGACATCGCTTATTTGGCACATTTACTAAGAGCGCGATCGCACCTAATTTTGTTAACTCTCTGGTAAACTAGCAAACGCCTGCTCAACTAACTCTTTTGATTTAGCATCCAAACGCAACCAATCCACTTCACCGAGTTCATCAATTAAACTAGTATCAATATCAGCAGATTCCTTCTGTGGGGTGTATTCAAAAAAACACACCTGATAACACAGTTCCCACAAATCGATACTCGCTTCTTGCTGTTGACGCTGCAAACGTAGATGATATCCTGGATGGGGCATCGGCAGACGAGTCAGAGTCTTTCTGATTTCATCTGCTTCTTCGGGCGTTGCAGTTTCCATTGCTTGCAACAGTTCAGTCACCAATGCTTTGATTTCATCAGTGGTGCTAGGCGGCCAAATCAGGACATCATGGTAAGTTCCCGTCCAGGAAGATTCATCAAGCAGCTTGCGGATGTTGTCGATAACGCGAATGAAAGCAGGTTGCATGAGGATTTCAGCCTGCTGCCATGCAACTGGATTTGTTATTTTAGGTGGCATTGGTAATAAACAGGGGCACTAAAAGAAAAATAAACAGTCTGCGTTTATTAAAAAGCTGCGTTTTTAATCTAAATCTTTTCTCAAGATAGCGGATTTCATTGAAGAAAATTTGGAGATATTTATTACCAGCTGGAAAATTAGGTAATAACTCTGGGGAGGGAATATGATAGGCAAGCTACTAGACCATCGTTACCAAGTAATTCGAGTCCTCGCGATGGGAGGATTTGGTCAAACATACATTGCCCAAGATACTAGGCGGCCCGGCAACCCTATTTGCGTTGTCAAGCACCTCAAACCCGGAACTGACCCCAGAGTTTTTGATACTGCTAAACGCCTGTTCAACAGCGAAGCCGAAACCTTAGAAAAATTGGGCAACCATGACCAAATACCCAGACTACTAGCGTATTTTGACGAAAACCAAGAATTCTATCTAGTACAAGAATATATTGAAGGACACACCCTAGCTGAGGAACTTATACCTGGTAAGCGCTGGAATGAAAGCCGAGTAATTCAACTATTGCAGGAAGTTCTGGAAATTCTCGAATTTGTCCATCGCCAAGGCGTGATTCACCGCGATATCAAACCGGATAATATCATCCGTCGCGCCTCAGATAATAAGTTCGTTTTAGTTGATTTTGGAGCAGTGAAGCAACTGCGTACACAGATGGTAACAGTGGGCGGACAACCCTCTGCCACAGTAGTTATCGGTACTCCTGGCTATATGCCGACAGAACAAGGGCAAGGTAAACCCCGTCCCAACAGTGATATCTATTCCCTTGGCATCATTGCCATTCAAGCACTAACAGGATTACAGCCAACAGAATTGCAAGAAGACCCAGAAACGGGGGAAATCATCTGGCGGCATTCAGTAACCGTGAACCATCGGCTGGCGGCAGTCTTGACTAAGATGGTGCGTTATCACTTCAAAGACCGCTACCAAAACGCTACAGAAGCACTGCAAGCGTGTAAAGACGCGATTAATCCTATACCTACACTTTCCACACCTCAAGAAGCCGCCAAAAGTTCTAGTTACCAAGCCGGCAAATCTCAGCCTCAAGTATCTCGGTTGCAAACTGTTGCAGTTGCACCAGCAAATCCTGTCCCTGCTAAACCTGCGCGTAAAGACTCTAGTAAATCCGACCCCTGGCCGATATTAATCGGTATATTATTAGCGGGTGGTGCGGCTGCCTTGGTAGCAAATGTATATCCAAATGTAAAAAATTTAGCTTTAAATCTTACAGGTAAGGATACCGCCTTAGCAAATAAATGCTCGGCTGTTGTCGTCGGAAATTCTAATATTCGTTCTGAACCTAGTTCGATAAATTCTGATAATGTTTTGCAAACTGTTGCTGATAACACCAATTTCGAGGTGACTGGCAAGCGGACAAGACGAGGTTGGATAGAAGTTAAACTTAAATCTGGTCGTTTGGCTTGGGCACACTCGTATGTGATCACCAATAATCAAGAATGGGGTTCTTGCTTACGCGACAAGGGGATTGCAACTAAGATTGTAGATGATAGCAGCTTAATTGCGACTCGAACAATTCCCAAGGCAAAACCAAAATCCAAGAATGTAGTAACTCCGTTACCAGAAAAACCGAAGGGTTCAACTGACGATGGTGGGAAATCAGAGCGATCGCAGCCTAGTGATAACAGTGCCAATATTATAGAGCAAGCAAGAAAGAAGTATGAATCAGGAGATATAGTTGGAGCGATCGCACTTTTAAGATCGATTCCGGCAAATGCTGCTTCTGGTATCCAAGAGACGGGCAAAATGATTGCCCAGTGGCAGGAAGATTGGGCTAAGGCGGAGGCGTTATCTAATGAGATCAACAAAGCAATAGATGATGGTAAATGGGATAAAGTTTTAGATTATAGAAATCATCCAGAAAAATTGCCTAATACTCAATATTGGCGAAACAAAATAGAACCATTATTTAAGCAAGCAGCCGAAAATCTAGCAAAACAGGCATTGCCTAAAGTAGAAACTCAAGATAATCAGAAGAGTACTGAACAAAAACTTCCTGATACTAACCAACCTGCCACTACAGAGAGTCCTAATGCTACAGAAACTCCTCAAAGTGGTTTTTAACAGTTACGAGTGCTAAGTGAAGAAAGAGTACTCAGCAATGATGTATGCGGGTATTAGCCCCGCTCCCGCTAACGTAACTCAGCACTCTTCATACTTTCAAATTACAATAAACCTCGTTTTCCATTGGGGCGCACAGTCATCCAATTTGTTTTTGCTAGTGCTAGCTGCTCATCAGAAATTTTGGCACTGGTGAGATTAGCACCACACAAATTAGCTCCTCGGAGGTTAGCATTACTAAGATAAGCATTGCTGAGGTCTGCGCCTCGCAGGTCTGCCCCTTCTAAATCAGCATGATTAAAGTATGCTTTGGTCAAATTAGCATCTTTAAGATTTGCTCTAGTCAGACTGGCTCTGCCAAAGTCACTATTGTGAAGATTAGCTCCCTGAAGATTGGTTTTTTGCAATTGAGCAGAATGAAAATTTGTTTGGGATAAGTCAGCCCCTTGCAGATTCAGCAAATTTAAATTGTGTAGGGCAAAATCCCGTCTCCCCTTCATATAGGCTGTTAATAAACTTTGGGTATCTAACTTCCGCTCAACTCTAGAATTTTGAACTTGTGAACCATTACTGTTGCTGTTAGCTAAAGTGCTTGATTTGGCCATTCCAGAACCCTGGTGCAATCCACCCGCTTCTGCTGCCTTGGCTCGTCTAGCGCGAATTGCTGCCGCTACCTGCGCTACTCCTGTATTGCTAACACCAGTAGAAGGGTGATTAGATAAAACAGCAGAATTTTCTAGGTAGTTGTGTGTTCGCTCTTTAGATCCACTATCAGATTTAATCAGTAAACCCTTTGCTAAACTATCTAAGTATGGTTCTATTTCCAAGGCTCTGAGAACTTCTGCTGCTGACTGATAGCGACTACGTACAGACACGTCTAACATTTTTCGCAAGACGTTGCTCAAGTGGTCACTCACTTGCACAAGCTGCTCCCACATCATCTCGCCCGTGTTGGGATTGTAATCTAAATCTTTAGGAGTTTTGCTAGTCAGTAAATAAATGCATGTCACCCCCAGTGCATAAATATCACTGGCGTAGACTGGACGCATAGCCATTTGCTCTGGAGGTGCAAAACCAGGAGTACCAATGGCATAAGCAGTTAATGCTGTCTGTCCTGATGGACTTGCCGCACCTTGACTGATTTGGTTTTTGACGGCACCAAAGTCGATGAGTACCATTCTGGCATCTTGAGTGCGGCGAATTAAGTTGGCTGGCTTGATATCACGGTGAATCACCTTTTGCTCGTGGATGTATTGGAGAAGTGGCAAAACTTCGCTCAAAAATTGCTTGACTCCAGTTTCGCTCAAGATGCCGTTAAGTTTGACCTCCTCCTGCAAGGTATCACCACTGATGTATTCTTGAACTAAGTAGAATTGCTCGTGATCTTCAAAATAATCTAACAATCTTGGTACTTGGGGATGATTGCCAATCTTACCTAGAGTTTTGGCTTCTCGCTCAAAGAGTTCTCTGGCCATCTGTAAAACGTGTGGGGCGCTTCCAGATGGGCGTAATTGCTTGATTACGCAACTCGGTTCTCCTGGTAGGCCTTGATCATTGGCTAAGAAGGTTGCTCCAAAGCCACCCTGACCTAATGGTTTGATCACCTGATAGCGATCGCGCAACAGTAGTTGCGAGCCACAAGACTGACACCTTTGGCTATATGCCAAATTTTCTGGATTGGGACAGGTAGGATTTAAGCAGTAGCTCATGCACTCTCAACTCGCTGCACGAATAATCACGGGGAGTGTTATACTCCTTTTCAATTATTTAGATATTAATCAACTCCTGCCAGGTCATTTTTGCTGGAAATCCTTTGAAGAGTTGCTAAAGTTTAGCTAATATTACGTAAAGCGATCGCTAGAACAAGATAATTTATTATACTTACACGGTTAAATTTGGAGGGCAGTGCCCAATGCCAGTTGCTTTACTTGGAGAAACCCCAAGACCACACTGGCTCTCCGACAGAAAATCGCTGTAGGATTTTGGATGCCCAAATTTGGAGGCAATTTAGCTAGCTTTCATGTTCACACTAATCAATTGTTCGATAAGGGCAAAAACATCACTGCGGCTGAGTTTCTCTTTACCATTAGCAAGGGCGTCAAGAGTTCCATTAGCCAAGGTTAAGGGAATTTGGCAAAAATCTAAGGCTGGGCCAGTAGGAAGGTCTTTAGTATAAGCTTCTGCCAGGGCTAGATTGCGCCGGGCATACTCTTGCATATTTTCTACATTCCAACCTTCTGGGAAGAATTCTACCCCACGCCCCAAATCTTCAGTATGGTTACGCAGGATATTAACTGCTTGTAAGCCCCGACCAAATGCAATTGCCTGGGTGCGGTTCGTTTGTGTTCCATCGTACCAAGCCCATAAGTCCGAAAGTAACAATCCCACTGCACCTGCAACCCCAAAGGTATAACGATCCAAATCGGCTTCGGTGTAAATTTTCCAGTTTCTTTCTGCCCAATAAGCCATCCGGTCTGCCATTGCAGCAGTGGCATCCCAAATTCGAGGTGCAATGGTGTCTGGTGCTAGCAGCGACCATTCTCTAAGGCTCAAAGTGACTTCTTCTAATGAATTCTCATAACCACTAAATCCTGCAAAGAAAGCATCTACCGCGAAGCCATCAACCCCTGCCTGTAATGTCAGGCTAATGCTTCTTAATAACTTCGCTTTAGTAACATTATCTAATTCAGGATGATCTTCAATTTCATCAATGGCACGCATACACAAATATGCTGATGCTACTGCTTCTTGCAATCCTGGCGGTAAAAGACTAATTGGTATATAAAAAGTTCGGCTAGTTTCTTTGAGGATTTGCAATGCATCTCTACGTAAATTCATGTTTTCACTCCCCGCTTGATTTTTGCACCACATGAAGTTTGCAGTTTTTTGATGATACTGGATATAGTTTTGACTAAACCTTAAAAACTATAGACTATAAGATACGCTAGTATTTCATCTAAAAATTAATAGTTTTGGTGTTGCAATTAACAAAACTCTCAAATTGATCAAAGTCTAGTCCAGTATATAGGTTTTTGGTTGCAAAAATGTGTGAGGTGTTGTTTGATATAGCTTTCATAAACTTTTAATATAGATATAAAGAATTATGGTAATATTTGGCTGAATATCACAAAATTTTTCCATGAGCAAACATGCATTTTATGGATTTGAAAGCGTTTAAAGTCTGCGTTAATCTGACTAAAAAAGTGTAATTGTTGTATATATAAAGACAATTTAGGAACAGATGACAACGAATAACAGCATTTGTACGCACCTTGAGATGCGAACAGCGGTTTCCCGAAGAGTTAAGATAAGTTAAATTGGACACAGAGGGCTGCGACGGTCTACGTCTATGCTAATCAAATATTGACCATAACCCATAACCATAAGTTCCCGTATATTTACTACATTGACAATAAAAAAGTGAGCTATTTGCCCACTCAACAAAAAATTTATCAATATTTTTACCTAGAACTGATGCGACCAGAGGAATTAAGGGTTTAACAAGAGAGGCAGGAGGCAGGAGGAATAGAAGAATATTGTCCTCTGTCTCCTACGGCAACCAGACGGAGCAAGGGTCTAAGTTTCCCACCAAAATCTCTGCCTACTAGTCTGTCAAATTCATTTTGACGGTTAGAGAGACGCGATAAATCGCCGTCTCTACAGGGAATTTATCCATCAATTATTTATTGACAGACACTACTTCATTTGTTTTCCATTGGTGTCAGCCCATTAATGGCTGGGCCGTTGATTACCTGTCCCTGCGTATTAAACCGCGAACCGTGACACGGGCAATCCCAGGTATTTTCTGAAGAATTCCAGGCGACGATACAATTGAGGTGAGTACAGATTGCAGAATGTTCGTGTAATGTACCGTTTTCATCTCGATAAGCTGCGACTTTTGTCAAACCACGCCGCACTACTGCACCTGTACCGGGAGTGACTTTTTCAACGGAATCAACATTCCCTGGTGTCACCCACTCTAAATACTGGGCAGCAACGTTGAGATTCTCAGATATAAAATCACCTACTCCACCAATTCTCGCACGCGATGGGTCATAAAGCTCTGCCCAGGTATTTTTTCGCCCTAAAATCAAATCTGTTAAGAGTATGCCCGCGATCGTGCCGTGGGTCATTCCTATGCCTGTATCACCAGTGACGATGTAGACGTTTTCCTCATCAAAGGGATTTTTGCCAATGTAGGCTATACCATCATCAGAATTCATTACCTGACCTGACCAGCGAAATAAAACTTCCTGTGCCATCGGGAAACGTTCTCGCGTCCATGTATCGAGTTTGGCATACCGTGAGGAGGCATCGTCAGCTTGTCCGGTTTTGTGGTCTTCGCCGCCAACAATTAATACATCATACTGTTCGTCAATGCTTTGCGTTCGCACGTAGTGGTAAGGATCGAGGGTATCCCAGTAAAGCGCTTTAAAAACAGAATCGTGAGGCACTTTTGCACCGATGACAAAAGTCATATATGGAGCCTGCTTAAAATGCATAGTAGCCAAGTTACTGATGGGTGAGTTGGTGGCTACTACCACAGCATCAGATGTTACCACTTTACCACCGCTCGTCTCAACGCGGGCGGGTAAACCACCTTTGATTTTTTCTACGTGCGTCCCTGTGTAAATTCTACCGCCACGGCGTTGAATGGCTTCTGCAAGTCCACTTAGATACTTCAGCGGGTCAAATTGTCCTTGTTGGGGAAAGCGTAGACACGCTCCTGTATCAAAATCAGTTAGCGGCGCTTTTTTCACCATTTCAACATCAGTAAGTCCAGCTCGGTGTACCGCTTCTAACTCCTGCTGAATCTCATCTATTGATTTTAGGTCTGGGGGAAAAAGATAGCCGTCAAGTCGCTCAAAGTCACAGTTAATGTTTTCTTGAGTTGCGATCGCCTCTATAGTATTAATTGCTGTTGCATGACTTTGGGCAATAAGTTTTGCGCCCTCTTTACCGTGTATTTGCTCCAGTTCATGGTAAGGATAACTTAGCACGTTCGATAGGTGTGCCGTTGTTCTTGCCGTTTGACCACCACCAATGGGGCCATCATCTAAGACGACTACTGACTTACCTTGGCGGGTTAACATATAGGCAGTTGACATCCCCGCTATCCCAGCACCGATAACGCACACATCTGCGTGAGTATTTTCGGTAAGCACAAGTTGATCTGGGACTTCTGCCGTTGTCATCCAAATAGAAATAGTTTTACCAGAGTCGTTTCGCATATTCTTATAGAGTCTCAAGCCAAATTTAGTTACTGGAAAGAAAGTTTTAGGGATAAGGACGATGGCAAGGTAATAGGGCTTATACACAAAATATCTCCCAAATCCTTAACAAGTTGGCTCTAGAGAATCACCTTTTTTAAGGTTTGTTTAAGGGAGCGATGTTTCAATTTTCCAGTGTGTAGGTCTTGACTAAAAAGGAAGATAAAATGAAAAATATTTTCGCATTTCCCTTTTTTGCTGTGCCTCTATATACCTTACTATCCTTGCTAAAACTAAGTTAAGATGTGTATTCCAGCTTGTTGTTTTGTAAGTCTAAACTATTATTTATAAATAAAGTATCTGTACGATGATAGACATTGAAAATATACTTTGTTGGGGATGAAGCTGGCAGAAAAATATACTATGAAAAGAGGTGAAATTCTTCTATGATTTCTTTAAATTTTGATTAAGCATGAATTATCAATATTGGTGAAGCTATTAGCTTGTAGTGCTAATCCCAGATTATGGTGAGAGATTTCAAAATTAGGGTCGAGGCGTAAGGGATTTTGGTAGGCGGCGATCGCCTTTGATTTCTTGGTCAGGGATATTGTGCGATCGCTATTGGCCAATTCTCAAAGGAAACAAAGCGATACCTGCGGCTGTCACTGAGCGCAGCCGAAGTGCGGGTTGCGTCACCGCCTTTTTAACTCGACAATTCGTGTTCAAAGGTGCAACTTCCGAGTTCAGAGGTGGAGTGATCGCCCTTTTTGCTCGACAGTTGGTGTAAAAAGTTTCAATCTTCGAGTTCAGAGGTGGAGCGATCGCCCTTTTTGCTCGACAATTCTTGTTCCAGACTGGAAAGATGAGGCTTTGAGGTTGAGCGATACCTTCGGCACACTTCGTGAACGCATTGTAAACAACAGGCATTCGCACACCGTTTAGATGAATAAGACTGAGAATGTTCTACTCACCAAACAAACGTCCCCAAAAACCCTTCTTCTTATTTCTATAAATCTCTAAGTTGTCACGAAACAGAGTGTTACTAGGTTCGAGACGAACAGCTATTTCTAGTTCTGCGATCGCTTCTTTCACTTTCCCTTGATCGTACAGCGCATTCCCCAAGTTGTAGTGAGCAGTAGCATTGTTTGGGTCAATTTGCAAAGCTCTTTGGTAGGCGGAGATCGCTTCTTCCAACTTCCCTTGATTGTACCGCACTCGCCCCAGGTTATTGTGAGC
>NZ_KV757595.1 GCF_001712795.1 Nostoc sp. KVJ20 | reverse complement strand
GTTGTACAGTGCGTAAGTCCTAGATAATATAGAAGAATATGTAAAATTCAACAACTATTTTCAGTATTTGGAAGCTATGTCTGGGTTAAGCTAAATCTCGGAACGGGCAAAATCCCCTTGTTAAATAAATGTAGGGCAAACTTCCGCTACAGTGTACTAGTTTACTACCATCGTAGGATCTGTGAAAGTTCAAAGTACGGAATGTGGGTTTGAAATGCTTGTATGGTCTATGTTTTAAGATTTTTTGTTATATCCTCAGCCTCAGAGACTCACTAGATACTTAAAAACTCTAATCACCATTAATAGGACTTACGCAAAACTACACGCAGTAGGGGCAATTCATGAATTGCCCCTACCGTCAAATCAGGATTTTGGCTATTGTTTGCGTAAGTCCTAATTAAATTTCCTACGAAAATAAAAATAAAGCGCCTGTCGATTGCAGGCGCTTTTTCGCAACTTTTAAGTGATTATCATTCTTAGCTGAACTGGTTCTATTTTCGCAAAGTGCGATCGCTCTGTCCAACCCATATATCGCTTGAAGGGGCGAGAAACCAGATATAGCAAGCTTTGAGTTTTCTATAAAATATTCTTATCCAAAACGACCATTCACATAGTCTGCCGTTTGTTGCTTCAAGGGGTGATTAAAAATCTTTTCTGTCCGATCAAATTCCACCAACTCACCTAAATACATAAACGCAGTGTAATCAGAAACACGAGCGGCCTGCTGCATATTGTGAGTGACAATCAAAATCGTCACCGTTTCTTTCAATTGATCGATCAACTCTTCAATGCTGGCGGTAGCTATGGGGTCTAAGGCTGATGTCGGCTCATCAAATAGAACAATCTCAGGGTCGGTCGCCAAAGCGCGGGCGATACACAATCGCTGCTGTTGACCACCAGAAAGGTTAAAAGCTAAATCATTTAGACGATCCTTGACTTCATTCCACAAAGCTGCTTCATGCAAAGCTTTCTCTACTTTTTCATCAAGGATTGCACGTTTCGATTCACCCCGCACCTTCAAACCGTAAGCTACATTTTCATAAATGGACTTAGGAAAGGGATTAGGTCTTTGAAACACCATACTAATCCGCATCCGTACCTCAATTGGGTCAACTTTATTACTGAGCAGGTTAATCCCATCTGGCTCAAGAGTGATTTCCCCCTTATAGCTATTTCCAGGGTAAAGGTCGTGCATTCGATTAAAACAACGTAACAGGGTGGTTTTACCACATCCAGAAGGCCCAATCAGTGCCGTTACTTGTTTTTCACCCACTGACATATTAATGTCTTTGAGAGCGTGGACTGTTCCACCGTAGTAGAAATTCAGATAATTGACCGAAGCTTTGATGGATTTTTCTAGGGTTGATGATGCAATTTCTACCATTTGATTTTTTTGCGTAAACGATAGCGGATATAAATTGCCACAGCGTTCATAGCCAAAGTAATGGCAATTAGAACAATACCTGCTGCTGCTGCATTCACCTGAAACTCAGCTTGGGGACGAGATACCCAATCGAACATTTGAATGGGCATAACTGTAAACGGAGCGAGTAACCAAGAGAATGAGATGTAGGGAAACTGCCCAGTAATTGGTGGTTCTGGTAAGAAGGCTATAAATGTCAGCGCACCAATGGTAATTAGGGGTGCAGTTTCACCAATCGCTCTTGCCAAGGCAACAATAATCCCAGTGAGAATTGTGCCTGTTGAGTAAGGCAAAATATGATCCCAAATCATTTGCCACTTAGAAGCCCCTGTTGCGTAGGCAGCTTCACGGATACTATTTGGTATAGCACGCAGAGCCTCACGGGTAGAAACGATCACCACTGGTAAAACCAATAACGCCAAGGTAAACCCAGCGGTAATAATGCTTCGACCGAAATTGAACCCATAAACAAATACACCCAAAGCCAAAAGTCCGTAAATAATCGACGGAACACCAGCTAAGTTGGTGACATTAATTTCAATTACATCAGATAACCAATTTTTTCGGGCATACTCTTCTAAGTAAATACCTGATGCTATACCAATGGGTATGGCTACTAAAGACGTTACAAACATTACCAAGAGCGTTCCCACCCAAGCTGAGAGAATACCTGCTTCTTCCGCCCTGCGACTAGGAAACGAAGTCAAAAATTGCCACGAAAGACGTGGAAAACCATCGGTGATTAAATCAAATAATAGTGCCAGTAATGTGACAATACCAAACAGCATTGACAAGATGCCAATAATGTTGAAAATATATTGCGATCGCTTATTCCGGCTAATAGTCTTGCGGACTTCTTGAATATTAAGAGTTGTCATATCAATAAATTTCTCGATAGCGCTTGGTGAGAAAATGACCAATGATGTTGAAGACTAAAGTCATTAAGACTAACGTCAGTCCAACTGCAAAGATAGTCTGATATTCCAGGCTGCCATGAGGTAGGTCGCCGAGACTCACCGATACAATGTAGGCTGTCATGGTAGCGGCTGGTTCCATCGGGTTAAGGGTCAAGTTTGGTTGTCCACCCGCAGCAATAGCCACTATCATCGTTTCACCGATCGCACGAGAAATACCCAAAATGTAAGCCGCAGAGATCCCAGAAATAGAAGCTGGTAATACGACTCGCAAAGCTGTCTGGAAACGGGTAGCCCCCATTGCATAAGAAGCCTCGCGTATATGTGCGGGTACTGTACGCATGGCATCTTCACTCAGGGAACTGACATAAGGAATAATCATAATACCGATGACGAGTCCCGCACTTAACATACTAAAACCAGGTAAATCTGGCAAAATTACCTGCAACAATGGTGTGAGAAATAAGAGCGCAAAATAACCGTAAACTACTGTAGGAATACCCGCCAACAATTCTAAAGCTGGCTTGACAATTTCCCGAACGATGGGTGAAGCAAATTCACTCAAGTAAATAGCAATAATAGTACCTAGCGGTACTGCCACTAATAAAGCAACAAATGTAGTGACTAATGTTCCTGTCACCAACGGCAAAATACCGAAATGTTTATCATCAAATAATGGTGTCCATTGAGTATCTGTAAGGAATTTCCATAAAGATACTTGTTGAAAAAATAGAATTGACTCGTAAAATAAGATACCAAGAATTGCTACTGTAGTTGCCACAGAAGAAAGTGCCGCTAGAAACAAGACAGACTCTATTGCCCGTTCTTGCAAATCACGCACTAGCTTTCGAGAGAGTTGAGTTTGTTTTACACTACTCATGCTGGGATGCGATCGCTCTTTGGATGATGAATTTAAATACACAAAGAGAGGTACTACACCTCCCTTTGATAAATTGCAGATTTTGAACTAATTCAAAAATCAAAATTAGGCTTATTCTCTGGCTTCACGGCTTAATAATTCTTCAATTTTCAGCCCAACTGATTCTTGACCACCAAAAATCGTGCCATATCTCTTCTTATTGAAGTGATTCTGGGCGGTAGTGTATGCTGACGCTGGCAGGGGAACGTATTTTACTTCTTGAGAAAACTTAGCTGCATTTTGCAAGTAAAATTGCACAAACTGCTTGACTTGTGGCTTGTCAATAGACTTGGAACTAACATAGATAAAAATGGGACGAGATAGCGGACTGTAAGTGCCATTTTTAACTGTTGTTTCCGATGGCAATACGCCGTTAACTGGCACTGCCTTCAGTTTATTTTTGTTTTCTGCGTAATAAGCATAACCGAAGTAACCAAGGGCGTTCTTATCACGGCTAACACCTTGTACAAGTACGTTGTCATCTTCGCTTGCAGTAAAGTCACCCCGGCTAGACTTCGATTTGCCAACAACAGCTTCGGTAAAGTAGTCAAAAGTTCCAGAGTTTGCACCAGGGCCGAACAACTTTAGAGGTGCATTGGGGAATCCGTTACGAACCTGATTCCAGTTGTTGACCTTGCCTTGTGCCCCAGGTTCCCAAATTTTCTTCAATTCGGCGACTGTAAGATTTTTTGCCCAGGAATTTTGGGGGTGAACCACCACTGTTAAAGCATCATAAGCTACTGGTAGTTCGACATAACGAATACCCGCAGCTTTGCAAGCATCGATTTCTTTTTGTAGGATGGGACGAGATGCACCAGAGATGTCTGTCTCGCCACGACAGAACTTTTTGAAGCCGCCGCCAGTACCAGAAACGCCTACTGTAACTCTCACTCTACCGCTTTGCGCTTTTTGGAAGTCTTCTGCTGCTGCTTCCGTAATTGGGAAAACAGTGCTAGAACCATCAACCGTAACTGTGCTGACGCTTTGGGAATGAACCGCAGATATTGATAGACCAAATGTAGCGGTTACTATTGAGACTAGACCTAATACTGTCAGGCTGTTAAGCTTAAAGTTCATCTTGTTCATAACAAAATTCCTAGTTTGCTGGACATTGAATTTCCGCTAATTCACCTCAAGAAATAACTACTTTTTCAAGTTAAAAGTTTAGTGAATAAACGGAATGTCCATAGTCAAGAAGATGACATGATTAGTTAATGCGTGAGTTAAATTTTAGTTAATTAAAGGTTAATCATGATTGATACATTTATCGGGCACAATATAGCCAGAGTGAGCTATGTAAGCAGCAAATACGAATATGTCAATCTAAGAAATATGTAAACTGCTTTTTATTGATTTGAAATAGCTGGTTGATTTACGTCGTGATGTACTATATGACTTAATATTTGATGTTTGAAAAAACTCAGTACAACTCAAAGATGCTTCTTTCCCATTGTTTATTGTGTATTGCCTGTTTAAGCAAGTAAGTTCAAAAATAAAAGCGCATTCCTATAGATTTCTCACTTAATTGCAGAGCAGAAGTTATATCATGTTTGCTTGATTGCTTATTAAATCCGAAGAACCCCACCCCACCAGCTACGGTGTACACACAAGTCAAAAAAAGATCAATTTCTCATTGTTCGTTGGTTTATCTCGTTCCTATGCAGAGCATAGGAATGCCTGATTAGAGGCTCTGCCTCTAGTCAGATATTGAGTCAGAGACTNNAAATGCTTATCAAGCTAGGTTTTTAGGACTTGTGTGCACATCGTAGAAGGGGGGTTAGGGGGGATCTATAAGTGCCTAAAATTACAGCCAAATACTTTTCAAACAACCTCTTAGCCAGCCAGTCTCGCGTACTAGTAGCAACACCGAGATACAAAGCACTCGCTTTACTACTACTGAATCCCATCCCGCGAAAAATTGATCTTCCTGCAAACTTAATAGATTCTTCTATCGGAGTTAAGCGATCGCAACTACATATAGCCTAAATCCTGCTTTCTTTTGTTCGTCAGTTTTTGACCTCGATATCAGTCATTACGCAAGTAATTTATACTACGCAAAATCGGTCGAGCTTTAGTAGTTAAATGACTTCTGTAAGAATGACACAAACTGCTTTCACAGAGCAAGACAAACCAGAGGATTCAGCGATCGCTCCACTTAACGGATCGCCAAATTGCATACAATTGTGACGAGATGTAAAATCAAAAAAACAGTTTAGAAATTGGCCATTCCACACTTTTTACAAAACTCAATATACATACGTTTTATCGTGCCGACTTATTTATTCCCTTATTTCCTGTTAAGAGTTTCCTGTTAAGAGTTCCCTGCCTACGCATTTAGTACTTTACTTGATCGCATCGCAATCCTAGATTTTGAAAAAACGAACTTGCGACTTATTCTCATTTTTTTAACTATAGGCTCATTTAAATATGAGGGATTTTTTTGAACTTATATCAAGCTGCAATATGCATTTCTGCTATATCTTCGCATGGCGAAAGTGCTATGGTTGTGGTAATTTCTTAGTGTGTGTGCTTGATCACAGTATTAACGTGTCTAACCTCACTGCTAATTTAAACAACTTACTATATGCCTTAAGAAGACAACATCCGCCATCATCACTTCCATCATGCTACGCTGCCTATCTGCTTACAGATTTCATATATAAATGGTTGTAAATATATTTTTTCTGCTAGAGACTATCTACTAGATGATTTTCAAAAAAAATACATTAAGAAAGTCCTAAATTCTTCCAATTCCAAGTTGATCGGTGTAGACTAATGGTGTCTAATGATGTAAATATGATGTTTGCAAATCTTTTTTAATCACTTGCATTTATGACACTACCGGAGGTATGATATAAACTTAAATGACTTGCTAGATGTTCCCCTAAAGATAATAGACATGGCTACCGAAAGATTCGCTGTAGAATCTTGCAAGCCAACTTAGACAATACTTGTTTAAGTGAGATTTTTCCTGATTAGTGAAATCTCTAAAAATTATGATGTGCTTTAGAATTTTTATAGTCCTCTGATTCCTGTAGCCTACCCAAAGCTAGCTTTTCAGTGAGTGGTTGAGGTTGTACCCTTGAAACTGAGGCTATCCCGGATACTCTCCCCTAGACTCGCAAAACCCTAGGGGAATAACACCGGGCACTAATTGCACATTGTGTAAATCCCTGATTAACCCTACAAGGTTAATCAGATATGTAGTTGTGGTATTTTTGCTGTCAGGCTTTGGTCACACAACTGCAATGGATTAACTTTGCCCATAATTTACGACTCAATGCAATTTATACAATTATGTCACACCATTTTAGTCAAGACAAGGCTGTTAAAAAATTAGGAATGCCTGAAATCGGTATTTTAAGGCTATTTCCGAGTTAGGTCTTGTTCAAGAGCCTGAAAGCTAATTTTCAGCCAGGACAAACTCTTGACAATCAATATATGGAAAAAATTTTGACAGTTGGTGATTGAGAACTGGAATAATTTCCATAGCCATCGCTGCATCTACCAAATTTTGATCTGAAGATAAATCCTCTTAATCATCAATTACAGACGCCGCTGATTGTCAAAATGATCGAACCATAAGGGTGTCGAGTCTGTTGATGCAATTAGTTGATGTTTGCCTAAGTCTAGCTAAACAAAGCTTTAGCTCAATTTTTGGGCATTCACATCAACATTGATTACATCAATACTTGGCTTGGTGCAACGAACAAGGCTGTCCACCAAACAAAAATACCTTGTATTTAAGAGAAGGTTTTTACCCTGTTCTTTCCTCCCAACATTACTTTAAGGAGGTTTAGGGTTTCCTCAGTGAAATTACGGCATTCAAAAATATTTTTTATTAACTTTTGTATCTGATTCAGACTAGTAACTAAATTCTGTTGTGGAGACAAGAAAATGCCACCAGTGCTTTCTGAGCAAAATCTGGATGAAAAGCTTTTGCACACTTTGGGTGTAAAGCTTTCAGAAAAAGAATTACAAAACTTCCTGGCAGAAATGGAGATTGTGGAGCCACCAGTAGCAAAGCAGTTTTGGCAATCTGCACAGACCAATCCTGGTATCTACATGATCCTGACAGGGAAAGTTCGACTGTTAGATAGCTCCGAGAATTTAATCACTACCTTTGGTGCATGGTCTTGTTTCGGGGAATTGACTCTGTTTCCCGAAGCTAACTTTAGTCCTTATGTAGTTAGAGCTTCGACAAGCTTAAAACTTGGCTATTTCAGACAAGAGGCATTGCAAATATTAATAGACAAGTATCCCAGCATTCGCGATCGCCTATTTGCCCGTGCAGAACTTTGGGATTTGCTGTTGTTATGTCGCCAAACCTCACAAATTCCGGGTCATACATCACAAGTTCCAGGGATGCTCAAAGCCTTATCTCTCTTTGAGCGACACCAGTTAGATCCTGGCTCTATAAGTCCACAAATATCCCAAGATTCCCAACTGTGGCTATTGTATAGAGGTCAACTGCGGCATTCTCAAGGCCATTCTTTGACACCAGGCACTATCTTTGCCCAACCAGAACAAGGTGATTGGCAAGCAACGCAACCAACGATTGCTTACACTCTGAAAAACGACCAGAGGCAAACAGCACTAGAATACTTCCCGGAGTTGGGGGAGTGGGGATTGGGGAGTAGGGAGTGGGGAGTAGAGAGTAGAGAAAAAACTTCTCAATCTCCAAAAGCCAAAATTATTCCTTTTCCCCAAAGAGAGAAGCAGTCACAACAACAGCCAAAAAAATCAAATTTTTATTTTCCCAGTCCCAAGGTGCAAGTGGGGCATTGGTGGAAACGCCTCACTAAGAGCTATCCCTTTTATGCCCAACAAAGCGCAGCCGATTGCGGCTCTGCTTGCTTGGTGATGGTTGGTAAATATTGGGGCAAGCATTTTAGTATCAATCGCCTCCGGGATATGACCAATGTCAGCCGCAGTGGTGCATCCCTAAAGGCCATGGCAGCAACAGCAGAAAACCTGGGTTTTTCCACCCGTCCGGTGAAAGCGACTCTTGATAAATTGGCAGAACAACCTTTACCTGCAATTGCTCATTGGGAAGGCAAACACTTTATTGTCGTCTATGAAATCACCAAAAAGCGGGTGGTTGTATGTGATCCCGCTCTTGGTCAACGCAGCCTGACAAAAGCTGAATTTCAAGCAGGTTGGAGTGGTTATGCATTGTTACTGCAACCTACAGCTCTCCTAAAAGATGCTAAAGACGAAAGTATTAGTTTTTGGAAGTTTTTTGACTTAATTAGACCTCACCATCGGGCACTACTAGAAATTTTTATAGCTTCGATATTAATCCAATTATTTGGATTGGTAACGCCAGTATTCACCCAGCTTTTGCTCGATCGAGTACTTGTACAGCGTAGCGTTACAACCTTAAACGCCATTGGTTTAGGGATGATTATTTTTGGGTTGTTTGGTGTCGCTGTCAACGCCCTACGGCAATATCTTCTATTTCATACTGCTAACCGCATTAGTGTTTCCTTACTCGTAGGTTTTATTAAACATACCTACCGCTTGCCCCTTTCTTATTTCGAGTCGCGTTTTGTTGGGGATATCATCTCGCGCATCCAAGAAAACCAGAAAATTCAGCGCTTTCTCACCGGTCAGACACTCTCCATCTTGCTGGATATGCTGACATTGGTGGTTTATCTGAGCTTGATGTTCTCCTATAGCTGGCGAATGTCATTATTTGTATTGTGTACAGTACCGCCATTTTTTATCTTGGCGCTGGCTAGCACAAGTATTTTGCGCCGGATGTCCAGAGAGATTTTTACTGCTGGTACTCAAGAAAAAAGCTATCTCATTGAATCCCTCAGCGGAATTCGTACCGTCCGTTCATTGGCAATTGAACAGACCGTGCGCTGGCGTTGGGAAGAACTGCTGAATGATTTGGTCAAAAAAGGCTTTAATGCTCAGATAATTGGTAATCGCCTGCAAATTATCAGTGGTGTCATCCAAACTTTTGTCAATACTGCATTGCTATGGTATGGAGCAACCCAGGTAATTAATGGCGACCTGACTATTGGACAATTAGTTGCTTTCAATATGTTGGTGGGTAACGTCTTGAGTCCTTTCCAACGGCTGTCTATGTTGTGGAATCAATTACAGGAAATTGTGATTTCCACTGAACGCATTAATGACGTGTTGGAGGCGGAACCAGAAGAAGACTTAGAAACTAAGCCCCGGAAGACTTTGGGTAAGCTGCACGGTAACATTCGCTTTCAGAATGTCACCTTTCGCTATCACCCAGAAAGTGAGATTAACGTACTAGAAAATCTCAACTTTGAAATTCAGCCAGAACAGATGGTTGCAGTGGTGGGGCGTAGCGGTTCTGGAAAAACAACCCTTAGTAAATTGATTTTGGGTTTATATCCACCAACAGACGGCAAAGTATTGATTGATGATCATGACATCACTGCTGTTGCCTTGCGATCGCTCCGTTCCCAAATTGGCGTTGTAGACCAAGATACTTTTCTCTTTGGTGGGACTATTCGTGAAAACATTGCGATCGCTCATCCAGATGCCTCTTTAGAAGAAATTATCCAAGCAGCAAAATATGCCGGAGCCGATGAATTTATTCAAAAACTACCAATGGGTTATGAATCCCAAATTGGTGAAGGCGGCGGTATGCTCTCTGGAGGACAGCGCCAACGCCTAGCGATCGCCCGTGCGTTGCTCGGAAATCCTCGGTTATTGCTGTTTGATGAAGCTACAAGCCACCTGGATTCCGAATCAGAACGAATTATTCAAAACAACCTGAAAACAATTCTTCAAGGACGCACAAGTGTAATCATTGCCCATCGTCTCTCTACAGTCCGCAACGCTGACTTGATCTTAGTTTTAGACCAGGGCGTTTTGGTAGAAAGCGGTACCCACGACGAATTAATCGCCAAAAAAGGTCATTACTACTACCTGAATCACCAACAACTTGCTCAAACCGGTTGAGTCTAGGAACTGAGGACTTGGGACTACTTTGTTTTTTCACTCCATCTACAATTTATTGGAAATAAAACTATGCCATATCCCAACAGATCATCCCCACTTACCCAAGATGAGCGGGATGAGTATCAAAGTTACACACAGCAAGAGAAACCTGTAGAAGTTAACGAGGAGACAGAGGCAGAAAGTAACAGTCAAGACTTGTACTACGGTACTGAAGAATTGCTCGATGCCTTACCTCGAATTTGGACTCGTGGTTTGTTGTACCTACTCATAGTATTTTCTGGTCTATTCTTGCCTTGGGCAACTCTATCGCGAGTAGATGAAACTGGCACCGCCAGAGGGCGGATAGAACCTAAAGGTGCAACTCAAAAATTAGACTCTCAAACTGGTGGTAGTGTCAAAGCCGTTCGGGTCAAAGAAGGAGATACAGTCAGAGCCGGTCAGGTTCTACTAGAACTCGATTCTGATGTCCTAGAAACAGAACTGCAACAAATCCAGAGCAAATTGCAAGGGCTACAAAATCGGCAATCGCAACTGGAAATACTTAAAAATCAACTCCTAATGTCAACTAGCCTTTTGGAGCAACAAAGTAAATCCCAAGACTTAGAAAAAATGGCTCAAGTGAACCAGGCACAGCAAGACCTTGACGCCAAACTAAATAGCTATAACCTCCAAAAGTTAGAAAAA
Source organism: Nostoc sp. KVJ20 (assembly GCF_001712795.1). GTDB lineage: Bacteria > Cyanobacteriota > Cyanobacteriia > Cyanobacteriales > Nostocaceae > Nostoc. The sequence goes on along the minus strand of NZ_KV757595.1, from coordinate 27,706 downwards.
CAAGCATTAGTGAAGCAAGCAGAGCAGCAGATTTATACCACTCGCAACGATCAAGAATCGGCTAAAACTCGTTTGAGTATAGATTCTAAGCAAGTTGAACGCTTTAGTAAGCTCGTTCAGGATGGTGCGGTTTCTGCCACCCAAATTGATCAACTCAAAAAAGAAGAACAAGAGAGCAAACGACTCTACAACAAGTCTTTATCAGATATAAAACAAGCACAGTTGCAGTTAGCAGGAGAGCTAAATCGTTATCAAGTCACTATCAATACGTTGGAGTCTGATATCAAACAAGCAAAACTCCGGCTGCAAGGGGAACAAAGTAGCTATAAAAGCGTGATGCAAGCAGGCAAACTGGCTGTAATGAAAAATCAAGAACAGCTAAAAGACCTACAAACACAAATAACAGCAGTGCAATCAGAAGTTGCTCAGACTAAGAGCCAGATTCTATCTATCAGACTCCAAATGCAGCAACGAGTGGTGCGATCGCCAATTAATGGGGTGATTTTTGAATTACCCACCACTAAACCGGGAGCAGTAGTCCAACCAGGTCAAAGGATTGCCCAAGTCGCACCCCAAAATGCAGACTTCGTACTCAGAGCAAGTATGCCTAATCAAGATAGTGGTTTCTTGAAGGTAGGAATGCCAGTTAAGGTCAAGTTTGATGCCTATCCCTTCCAAGAATATGGCATTGTCGCAGGGAAAGTTACTTGGATTTCTCCTGACTCAAAAGTAAGCCAAACACCTCAAGGGAATGTCGAAATCTATGAGCTAGAAATCACCTTAGATCAGCAGTATGTCGAAAATGGCAACAAACGTATCCCATTAGGTGCCGGTCAGACAGCAAATGCTGATGTCATCATTCGTCAACGGCGCGTGATTGACTTTGTTCTAGATCCGTTCAAGAAATTGCAAAAAGGCGGTTTAGAGATTTAGTTCAGAGCGATCGGGACTGAGGAAGAGTTTCTCTAATTCCCAATCCCCTTAATTATTGGAGATATCATGTTATGCCCCATAATCTAAACATTTCCAGTTCAGATATCATTCACAGTCTCAAACTCTCTTGTCAGATACCTGATCTAGTGGAAGCAATAGCATCGCAAAGCATTATTGCCGAAACCGCCCAAGAGCTAGGAATTACAGTCACACCAGAAGAACTACAGCAAGAAGGAGATGACTTACGGTTCGCTAAGAAGCTTGTTAGAGCTAAAGAAACCTGGACATGGCTAGAACAACACCACCTGTCTGTGAATGAGTTTGAAGAATTAGCCTACAACAACGTCCTTTCGCGGAAGTTAGCAAATCATTTATTTTCTGCTCAACTCGAAAAGCACTTTTATGAACGTCAACTGGATTATGTCAGTGCCGTTACTTATGAAGTCGTCTTAGAGGATCGAGATTTGGCTTTAGAGCTTTTTTATGCTCTAGAAGAAGGCGAAGTCAATTTTCCAGAAATCGCTCGTCTATATATCTCAGAGCCAGAAGCCCGCCGTGCTTATGGATACCAGGGAATTCGATACCGAAAAGATTTTCGTCCAGAGATTGCAGCCGCCGTATTTGCTGCTGCACCACCAGAAGCTCTCAAACCGATTACGACTCCCAAAGGAGTGCATTTAATTTGGGTGGAAGAAGTCATTCAACCCAAATTAGATGAACAGTTGCGCCAAAAAATCATTACAGAATCCTTTGCTGGTTGGTTAAAGCAACAAATCAACGCTATGAGAATAGTCACTCGCCTAGACTCGGACGCAAATATGCGATCGCAGGAGGAATTACTAGAGCAAGTTTAAATCTGTTATTGACCAACACCCAATAGCTAATTAAGTGTCAAATATTTTTATGGCTGACAATCTCCCTTTTTTAGGGTTGATTCTTAGAAATATAAAATATTTGAAATGCCTATTTGCTGCGCTAAAAAATAGTTTATTTTTTTAGCTTTGGTCTTTTAAGAAATAAAATTCTACATTACAAAATTGACATACACAGAAATTAGAATAATTTCTGGAAGCTTTTACTGGTATTGATTAAAGCGATCAATGCCATATTTTGCTGTGCTTTTTTAGAGCAGAAAACAAATTATTAAATATGATGATTATTGGCTAAATTTATCTTTTTTCTATAAGTAAATCTAATTAAAAAAAACTTTCAAAAACCTATTGACTTTCACTGTAAAACAACTATAGTTAGTACATAGCCAAAAACAACTTGGCTAGCCGAAAAAAGCTAAAAAGATTTACATCATTTCAGGAGAAAATCAATGATTATTGCAGACTTGAACTACTTGGAAATCACCTCTGAAGAAGTTATCGGTGGCTTTGGTTACGGTTACGGTTATGGCGATTTCGACATCGACAAAGACGTAGACATCGATGTAGATTTCAATGAAAACATCGATATCGACAAGAACGTAGATGTTGATGTTAACGTCAGCGGCAACCTAGCTACTTCTGAATCAGGCGCTACCGCATTGGGTAACAACAGCTTTGCTGAAACCTTCGCTTTCACCTTCACAAATGATGGTGTTGCTTCTGCTAACGCACTCAGCGTATCTGGTACTGGTAACTAAAAATTAAACTCCACTTACAATGAGTATAAACTCTTGCAAGTAGAGTCGGCTCGAAAGCCTACTAGATTCATAAATTACCGAAAGCTCTCTGCTCATTTGAGCTTTCGGTATTCATTTAAACTACACCGTTTAATTTCAAATAATAGTTTCAGCAACAAATTTTTACAAAGCTTAGTCCTCAACCCAACCTATAGTTATGTAAAGTTCGACCGCCCTGAGTTAAAACTCTAGGGTAGTAGCTATGTCTGCGATGTTTCCCTATAACAGCGTCCTGATCGTAAACCCCCCGAAGGTTAGATGAGGATGATTCGTTTTAATATACTAAAAATCAGAATTTTAATCGGTTAAAACCGACTTCAGCTATAGGTTACAGAAACTCAAGTTCCTGGTGGGTGTAGCAATAGAAAGACATATCAGATGTATAAGTTATGACTACACTTCCTGAGTCTCTAGAACTCGCTGTTCAACATTACCAAGCCAAGCGCTTCACCCAAGCCGAACAGGTTTATCGTCAAATTATAGAGGTAAATCCCAGACAAGCGGAGGCACTATACGGCTTAGGTATGCTGGCGCAACAGCAAAAAGAATATCAAAATGCAGAATCATTTTTCCAAGCCACCTTACAATTACAGCCAGAAATAGCGGCAGTACACAACAGCTTAGGGTATAGTTTACAACAGCAAGGTAAGCTAGAGGATGCGATCGCTTGCTATCAAAAAGCACTGGAAATTCTACCCGACTGCATAGAAGTACAAGCAAATCTCGGTAATGCTCTCCACCTCCAAGGAAAGCTGTCATCGCAGGAAAAAATTTACTATGCAGACTTAAATCAGCAATTTGCTTTAGGTAGACAAAACGCAGGTGATTTGAGGATTGCAGAGTTATACTATCGGCAGGCTATTGCATTGCAGCCAGATTTAGTATCAGCTCATAATAATTTAGGAGATGTACTTCAAAAACAGGCACGCTTCGATGATGCCATCAAGTCTTACCAACAAGCAATAAAAATTCAACCAGACTCTTTTTATGCCTATCACAACTTAGGGCATACTTTGCAGCAAAAAGGTAAGCTTAAGCAAGCAATAGCAGCATATCAAAAAGCGTTAAATATTAAACCAGATTTGGCATTAACCCATAATAATTTGGGAAATATTTGGAAGAAACTCAACAAATTTGATGCTGCTATTGAATCTTATCAAGAAGCAATCAAACTTCAGCCTGATATAAATATCATCCATTACAATTTAGCAACTGTTTTCAGACAAAACGGTAAATTAGAGTCAGCAATCAGAGCATTTGAGAAAGCTTTAAAAATTGCCCCAAATTATGCTCCTGCTAAATTAGGTATTTGTATCAGTCAGCTACCTATTATATATTCTAGTGTTGATGAAATTGAATTAAGCCGTAATCAGTATCAACAGCATTTGCAAAATTTAGCTGAAAGCTATCAATTAACTAAACAAGAAGAACAAGCAAAATCATCTGAAGCTGTGGGCACATTACAGCCTTTTTATCTCGCATATCAAGGTTTAAATGACCGAGATTTACAGCGAACTTACGGACAAATGATTTGTCAGATCATGTCGAGTCGCTATACCCAATGGAGCAAACCGCTTGTTCTCCCGAACTTAGATAAAAATGAAAAGGTTCGGGTTGGTATTGTCTCTAGATTTTTCTGTAATCATTCTAATTGGAAAATCCCTATTAAGGGTTGGGTAGAAAATCTCGATAGAAGTGAATTTGAAGTATTTGGTTATCACACTGGAACAACCAAAGATGATTCAACAATCAGAGCCGCTCAAGTTTTGGATAAATTTGTTCAAGGCGTTCGCTCAATTGAACAATGGTGTGATGCGGTAACTGAAGATAAATTACACATCCTGATTTTTCCAGAGTTTGGGATGGACTCAATGACTGTACAAATGGGTTGCTTAAGACTAGCGCCAATTCAAATGACATCTTGGGGGCATCCTGATACTAGTGGTCTACCAACTATTGACTATTACTTGAGCAGTGATTTAATGGAATCAAAAAATGCTCAAGAACACTATACAGAAAAGCTAGTTAAACTACCAAATTTATCTATTCATTATACACCTTTGGCAATTAAACCGCAAGCAATTACGAAGGCAGATATAGGTTTACAAGAAGATGAAATTCTCTTCTGGTGTTGCCAATCTTTGTATAAATACTTGCCCAATCATGATGATGTCTTCCCCCTAATTGCGAAGGAATTAGGGAATTCTAAGTTTGTATTTATTAAACATGAGAGTGAAGAAGTTACAGAAGTATTTCGCCAGCGTTTAAACCGTGCTTTTGAAGAATTAGGGCTGAATTACCAAAATCACTGTTTATTTTTGCCTCAGATGAAGAGTCAGACTTTTGCTGGTACTACAGCCTTAGCTGATGTCTTTTTGGATAGTATTGGATGGTCTGGATGTAACTCTACTTTGGAATCTATTGCCCACAATATTCCGGTTGTTACTTTACCAGGAGAACTGATGCGGGGACGACATTCTCTAGCCATCTTGAAGATGATGGGTATAGAAGAAACGATCGCCTCCAATAAAGAAGAATACGTAAACATCGCTATTCGGCTGGGGAAAGATGCTGAATATCGTCAATATATCTCCCAGCAAGTCGCAGAAAATAAACATAAACTATATGGCGATTTAAAACCAGTCAGAGCGCTGGAAGATTTTCTTTTGCAGCTGGTTAATAAATCCAGAAAATTTGACACCAAAGATGTTACTGAAGCTTTTAAACTTGCAGTTCAACATCATCGAGCTAATCGCCTGGACGAAGCAGAACAGTTATATCGTCAGATTATCGACAAACAGCCAGATTATGCAGAAGCACTATATGGGTTAGGAATGCTGGGACAACAGAAAGGTGCATTCGAGGAAGCAGAGAAATTCTTGAGTGCAGCTTCTCAAGTTCAGCCTAACTCTGTAAAAATTTGGTTTAGTTTAGGCAATTTTCGCCAAACTCAAGGGCAATTGCCAGAAGCAGAAGTCGCTTATAAAAAAGCTATTGCTCTCCGACCAGATGCGGGGACAATTTACAACAATTTGGGCTATACCTTGCAACAACAAGGTAAGTGGGAAGAAGCGATCGCATCTTATCAAAAAGCTCTGGAATTTCAACCTAACTGTACAGAAGCAGATGTCAATTTAGGTAATGCGCTTTTTGCCCAAGGAAAGCTTTCAATCGAGAAACAAACTTACTATGCTCAACTCAACTATAAGTTTGGCATTGCTCGCCAACAAGCAGCTGATTGGAAAACTGCTGCTCTTTACTATCGAGCTGCGATCGCACTACAGCCAGATTTGGTAGAAGCTCATTATAACTTAGGGGTGGTACTGCAAAAACAAGGAGAGATAAAAGCAGCGTAGGCGTAGCCCTCAAAAAGCTTTAGAGTTCAATCCTCAATATGGGGAAGCCAACATGAATTTAGAACAGATTTACCAAACTCAGCACCAAGAACTTATCCAATCTAAGTCACTATAAATTTGGATCAGACAATTAGTTCAACTTAATAGGAAAACTCGAAAAATTTAAAGTGAAAAATTAAGGAGATAAAACTTATGGTTTTCAGACGAGGAAATAGTAGCAATAACTTACTTGAAGGAACTGCTGTAGACGATCAGCTCTATGGAAGTTTTGGGAACGATACTTTATTAGGGTTAGGAGGAAATGATTTACTTCAGGGCGACCAAGGAAACGATTCCTTAGATGGTGGCGCTGGTAATGATCTCCTCTTTGGTGGCCTTGATAGTGGTAGTGACACCTTAGTTGGCGGCACGGGTAATGACTTCTTGGATGGAGGAAGTGGCAACGATAGTCTAGAGGGTGGCGATGACGATGACACCATTCAGGGTGGCCAAGGTAATGATACGATTCGCGGTGGGACAGGCAATGATGTCCTCTCAGGAGTCAGTGGCAATAATTTCATCGATGGCGGTGACGGTAATGACTTTATCCAAGGGGCTAGTGGTAGCGACATTAATGGCGGTGGCGTAGATATACTGCGAGGCGGTGCAGGAGAAGATACCATCTTGGGTAATGGACAGAGTGACCTGCTCTACGGCGAGGATGGTAATGACTTCCTCGATGGCGGTGGAGATAATGACCTCCTTGATGGCGGCAGCGGCGATGACTCCCTTGATGGCAATATTGGCAATGACACTCTGGCTGGTGGAGCTGGTGCTGACAACCTAAATGGTAACAGTGGTACTGATTTAGTGGATTATTCATCCAGTACAGCCGCAGTCAATGTCAACTTAGCGACTGGTAGCGCTAGCGATGGATTTGGCACTACCGATACATTGATCAACATTGAAGATGCTGCTGGTTCTGCTTTCAACGATATCTTGATTGGCAATACGGGCAATAACCGTCTCATCGGAAACGCTGGTAATGACAGTCTGGATGGAGGTTCTGGTAACGATATTCTAATTGGTGGAGCGGGTAATGACACCCTCAATGGAGGTGCCGGTTTTGATCGGGTAGATTATTCCTCCAGTACGGCAGCTGTCAACGTTAACCTTGCCACTGGTATCGCCAGTGATGGGCTGGGTGGCAGTGATAGGCTACTTAACATTGAAGAAGTTGTCGGTTCTGCTTTCAACGATCTTTTAATTGGCAATACGGGCAATAACTTCTTTATCGGTGGGACTGGCAATGACAGCATTGATGGCGGTGCTGGTACTGACCGGGTAAATTATTCTTCCAGTACAGGGGCAGTTGTTGTTAATCTGACGACTGGCATCGCCACTGATGGCTTGGGTGGCACCGATACGCTGCTCAATATTGAAGATGTGACTGGTTCTAGTTTCAACGACACCTTAATTGGCAATGCAGGGAATAACGTCTTTGTTGGAGGGGCTGGCGATGACTCCATTGATGGCGGTGCTGGTACTGACCGTGTGGATTATTCCGGGAGTGCAGGGGCAGTTGTTGTTAACCTGGCAACTGGCATCGCCACCGGGGGGACAAGTGTTGGTACTGATACCCTAATTAATATTGAAGATGTCATCGGTTCCACATTCAACGATAACCTGACTGGAAATACTGCAAATAACATCTTCGTCGGCGGGCCTGGTAATGACACCATTGATGGTGGCGATGGTACTGACCGGGTTGATTATTCCTCCAGCATTGCAGGTGTCACCGTTAACTTAGCAACTGGTACTGCTAGCGATGGGTTTGGGGGAACAGATAGCCTGACTAATATTGAAGAAGTCGTTGGTTCTAGCTTTAATGATAGTCTGATCGGAAATACTGCAAATAACCTCTTTGTGGGAGGGGTTGGTAATGACACCATTGATGGTGGTGCTGGTACTGACCAAATTGATTATTCTTCCAGTTTTGCAGGTGTCACCGTTAACTTGAGTTCAGGTAACGCTAGTGATGGATTCGATGATACTGATACGTTGTCCAACCTAGAAAACGTAGTTGGTTCCAATTTCAACGACAATTTGACTGGAAATGCTGCTGCTAACTTGCTCAATGGTGGCACTGGCAATGATACGCTGAATGGTGGTGCTGGTAATGATACACTTACTGGTGGTGCTGGTAGCGATCGCACTGATTATGCCTCTAGTACCTCAGCAGTTAACGTTGACCTCACAGCAGGTACAGCCAGTGATGGACTAGGCGGTACTGATACCCTAATCGAAATAGAAGAAGCTTCCGGTTCAAGTTTCAACGACACCCTCACCGGGAATACAGCCAATAACTTCCTCAGTGGCGGGTCTGGTAATGACAGCCTGGATGGGGGTGCTGGCAATGACACCGTTGTGGGAGGCGCTGGTAATGATACCTTAAATGGTGGTATTGGAAGTGACCGAGCAGATTATTCCTCCAGTTTAGGGGGAGTGATTGTTGACTTAGCCACTGGTACAGCTAACGATGGACTTGGTGGTACTGACACACTAACTAGCATTGAAGAAGTTGCAGGTTCAAGTTTCAACGACACCCTCACCGGCAATGCAGGCAATAACCTCTTGATTGGAGGTGCTGGCAATGACATTATTGATGGCGGACTTGGTACCGATCAGGTGGATTATTTATCCAGCACAGCAGGTATTGTCGTTGATTTGGGAACCGGAACTGCTAGCGACGGACTTGGTGGTACGGATACACTCGCCAACATTGAAAATGTGGCTGGCTCGACCTTTGCAGATAGGATAACTGGCGACGCTGGCAATAACATCTTAATTGGAGATGCTGGCAATGACACCCTAATTGGCGGTGCTGGCAATGATGTCCTCATTGGTGTCGGTGCTAGTAGCAGAAATGCTTCTGCAATTACTATCGGTAGTTTTGGTAATCGAGGATTCCAAGAGGTTGATGTCTTAACTGGTGGAACCAATAATGATCGATTTATTCTGGGAGGTAGTAATGAATTTTACTACTTAGGCAGTGGTACAACTGGTGCCGACATTGCCATTATCGGTCAAGAAACCAGTACGGCTGGAATCTTTGCAAGAGACTTTAATGCAGGTGATTTGATTCAAGTGCAAAAAGGCTTAATTTATAGAATCCAGAACGTATTTAACCCCACTACTTCAATTACCGACACTTATATTTTCGGGACTAATGCTGTTAGTACATCACCATCTTTCCTTGATTTAATAGGAGTTGTAGTTGGAACCTCCATCAATGAAGTCGCAGGTACTTTACGAGATCAGACTAACGCTAATCTCACATTTCTTAATCAAGCTACTAGTGGAGGTGTTCCAGTTATCCAATGGTTCAACTAGATTAAGGATCTGCAATAAGACTTAGACAACATTTAGTCATAAATTAAGAGGAAAAAATGGAAACAAGCAAAAAAGCCAACCAACAAATGGAAATAAATGACCTAATTGCTGATGCCGTTACTAATGCGGTGACACGAAGAGGGTTATTAGAAACAGAAGAGGCTTTGTTAGGTTTATCTGAAGAAGAATCCGCAGGGATTATGGGTGGCTTAACCTCGCAGATTACAGATACAGAGTTGAAGAAAATTGACCTATTGTGTCCACCAACTGTAGTTGGGCTGATTGCATTACCTGATGATGAACCAGTTGTTTATCCAACAACTAAACTTCCAGTGAAGGGGATTTGTCCCCCTCTTGTAGTTGGGCTGATTGCATTACCCGATGACGAAAACTATCCACTTTCCTAACTCTTAGCCTGCAAATTTTAAAAATACTCTTTCGGTGGAGGGACAATTCATGGAAGACATTACTGCTGCTCAGACTACCCTTTGCCCAAGTGCTAGACCCGAATCTGTGGATGGTGTTGTCTTTGGTATAGTTGCTGGAGCGATCGCAGCACCTCGTGTAACTTATCTCAAACAGCCTCTACCCATCACAGATGAAGTGATGGCAAAAGCTAGCCCAGTTACACCCGCCGAAATTTTTCGCACGGCCGCATCCTGCGCGGAATCGGGTTGTCAGCATTTTAATGGCAAAGACTGTCGTCTCGCAATGCGAATTGTAGAGAAATTGCCCGCAGTAGTAGAGCAACTACCACCTTGTTCTATCCGCCGAGATTGTCGCTGGTGGCAGCAAGAAGGTAAAGCAGCCTGTATGCGATGTCCGCAAATCATCACAGATAACTATTCTTCATCTGAGCAGTTACGTCAAGCAGCAGATCCTTCTATATATTTGCAAACTTGATGATTACTGGAAATACTAGCTGACTTTTACACCCCAAAACTGATATCAAAGGAGACAGCAAAAATATGTCCTTAGCAATTTTTGAGAAAGTTAAAGAGTTCCTTGTCAGAATAGTCAAAGACGAAGCTTTCCGCAGTCAACTAATGAGCGAGAAAGCTGAAGAAGTGAAAAAAGCTTTAGAAAATGGTGGCTATAATTTTTCTCAAAAAGAATTTGAAACAGCCGCCATCCAAATATTAGAATTAAAAGAGCTAGGCGAATTTCACGATCTCAGCGAAGAGGAATTGTTAGGAGCTTTTGGTGGCTTGACAAGAATCAGTGATAGAATTGTCCAGCCACTATATGGGGTAATACACTGGCCTCCCGAAGACGATCATCCACAACCATGGCCAAAACCAAAGCCAATTGATCCGCAGCCAATGTATGGCATAGTAATTGACCCGCTTGATCCGCCTCTACAACCAATGTATGGAGTAGTTATTCCAGAAGAACTAGCATAGCCTAATCAAAGAATGAAATTTCAGGGTGCAAAGTTTAAAGTAATGTCAAAAAAGTTCATTGTCTAAGTATGCTAATAGTTGATTTACCCTATTTAGAGAGTGTTCCCAAAGACGAGTTAATTCTAGGTTCTGCTGGAGTGAGCGTGACATCTGAGGCATTCGCTTTTGGTTCAACAAGTTACCTTTTTGTTAGTGCAAATAGTAGTGCTACATCTGGTTCAGACGGTGATTTTACAAAAAATGCTACAGGAGTAGCTGGAGCATTTGGCGATAATGCTATAGCTACTGTAACAGTCGCAGTTGATGGTAATCCGGTAATTGAGAAAACATCCTCTAACTTGTTGCAAAATACTGCTGTTGAAAGTGGTTTTGTAACCGTGATTAGTTTGCCCTCCAAGCTAACTTTTTACGACTTGTGGAAAAATTTATTTTGAGAATTTTCTAAGTCCTGATTTTCCGTCGGTTCAAGTCAACTTCTAAAACCGAAATTGAGAGTTAACTTATGACATATCATCGCAAAAGCTACGCAGTTTGGGAAATTACCTTAAAATGCAATCTAGCTTGTAGTCACTGTGGTTCCCGCGCCGGACATGAACGCACCAAGGAACTCTCCACAGAGGAAGCTTTGGATCTTGTCAAGCAAATGGCAGAAGTTGGAATTAAAGAAGTTACTCTCATCGGTGGTGAGGCATTTCTGCGTCCAGATTGGCTAGAGATTGCCAAAGCTATCAATGATGCAGGGATGCTATGCGGTATGACTACCGGCGGTTATGGCATTTCGTTAGAAACTGCACAGAAAATGAAAGAAGCAGGGATTCGGACTGTCTCTGTTTCTATTGATGGCTTGGAAGCAACTCATGATCGTCTGCGGGGAAAAAAAGGCTCTTGGAAATATGCATTTAAAACCATGAGTCATCTACGAGAAGTAGGTATTTCCTTCGGTTGCAATACTCAAATTAACCGCTTGTCAGCACCAGAGTTTCCGCGCATTTATGAGTGCATTCGTGATGCAGGTGCTCGTGCTTGGCAAATTCAGCTGACTGTACCAATGGGGAATGCAGCCGACAACGCAGACATCCTTCTCCAACCCTATGAACTGTTGGATATCTATCCGATGATCGCCCGTGTCGCGGGGCGTGCTTACCAAGAGGGTGTACAACTCCAGGCGGGAAATAATATTGGTTATTACGGCCCTTATGAACGGCTGTTGCGCGGACGGGGTAAGGAGCATGAATTTTCATTTTGGCAAGGTTGCGGTGCAGGACTCTCAACTTTGGGAATAGAAGCTGACGGAGCGATTAAAGGTTGTCCTTCGTTGCCAACTACCGCTTACACAGGTGGTAATATTCGAGAGCGATCGCTGCATGACATTATTGAAAATACAGCCGAATTGCGCTTGAATCTCGGAGCAGGAACACCTGAAGGCACAAAACACTTGTGGGGTTTCTGCAAAACCTGCGAATACGCCGAGCTTTGTCGTGGGGGTTGCAGTTGGACTGCCCATGTTTTCTTTGACAAGAGAGGTAATAATCCTTACTGTCATCATCGTGCCCTTGTTCATGAGGCACAAGATTTGCGGGAGCGTGTAATTCCCAAGGTGAAAGCTAAAGGTCTACCTTTTGATAATGGTGAATTTGAGCTAATTGTCGAGCCTATAAACACTCCTTTGCCAGCAAATGACCCATTACGATTTAGCGCTGACAGCATTCAGTGGCCTGAAAGTTGGCAGCAACAACCCGAAGTTTCTTACTCACTAGTGAGGCAATAAATCATGGCAGAAAATTCAGAAAAAACAACAGACCTAGATTTATCACCATCTGAAGACTTAGAGAAAATACCCCTGCTTCCACGTTCAGCTTGGAATAGTCAATTAACTTATTTAAAAGTGCTGTTAAAAGCGAAGCAAGTCCTCGATAAATCAATACAGTTTAGATAAGACCAAAACACTTGTAGAGACGGCGATTTATCGCGTCTCGAAAACTACAAAATAATTACTCCCTAAATATTTACACATTAAATTGTTTATTAATAAGATAAACAGAGAATTATATGTCAACAATAGCTACACTTTCGGACTTATTGACTCCCAGTCTCAATCTCGATGTCGATTCCACTCTCACTCTCAGTTCCTATCGAAATCCCGATCCTAATCCCAGTCCTAATTTTGTTACCGCTCAAGGGGGGACTATTTTTTCCAATTACAGTCAGAGTCCTTCAGCGATTTTGACTACTGCCCAAACGGACACATTAGTTCAAGGTGGCGTTGCTTTAGCTATTGCTGAAGCTCAAGCGATTTTTTTAAACAATGATCTAACTTTTTCAGCCCTCTTTACTGATACTAGTATTACTGGATTAAGTGGTCAGTTTACAGGTAGTGCCGACAGTGAAACAAGGGTACTTGCTAGTTTTACAGTTGGTGCTAATCAAAGCTTCTCTTTTGATTTTTCAGCAGATTTTGCACTGACGGCTAAAGAAATTGAAAATTCCAGAGTTGAATATAATAAAGCTCAGTCTAAAAGTACTTTTTTAGTGTTAGACACCACAGATATTAATAAGCCCAAACTTTTAGATTATTTTGGCATCCAGGGTAGCTTAATATCTTCTAATCAAATCGGCGATCTGATCCTTGGTAATAGTCGCAATATTACGATTAACAGTCGTGATAAAAGTTCCGATATTAATGGCAACAATGGTACTGACTTCCTCAATGGTACTGCTATTGGGACTTATCGGCGGAATTTTACTAGCAATACCAATATAACTGTAGTCGAAATTAATATCAGTGCCGTTGAATTGGCAGGAGATACTTTAATTGGCAATCTGGGTAAAGATGTTATCTATGGAACGATTTGGAACGATAATCTAACAGGAACCAACGGTGCGGACAAAATTTATGCCAGCTTGGGGAATGATAAGTTATATGGAAAAAATGGTAATGATAACCTCGATGCCGGTCAAGGTAATGATTGGCTAGATGGCGGCGATGGCAATGATTCACTCTATGGCGGTTTGGGCAATGATATCCTGATTGGTGGTAGTGGTAATGATGTCTTAGTTGGTGGTGATGGTAATGACACATTTACTTTCAAACGTGACGATACCTTGCTGAGAAATGACTTTGATGTTATTAAAGATTTCCAGGTTGGTATTGATAAGATTGTATTCAATGATTGGGGTTACATTAATACTAGCCTATGGTTAAAACTAGGTAATATAATAGATACTGAAAATGGTGCTGTCCTCAAATTAAATTCTCTCTTGAATCAAGAAACAATACTAATCTCAGGTGTGAGTGCTAGTCAGATTAACTCTCAATCAATAACATTTAGTTAAAGCTAATTAATTTCTAGGAAAACTACTTCTATCCTGGATGATTATCTCTTAATAAAGTAGGGCTGTTTCTTTTGCTAAAAAGCTCTGATTTACAAGCTTATAAGTCAATTAGTCGCAGCGATCGCACTCCTTACTAAAATTATTGGTAGTACTCTTTACTAGATAATAGTAAATTGTGAAAAATATGTTCTTTATTCAAAGCCTCTTCCAGAATTTTGAGGAGTAAAAACTAAGTCGCCAAATCCTTAGTCCCTAGTCAATAGTCTTTTTAACTAAAGTTTAATAGCTACTAAATTTTGTTAAGTTATAAATCCAGCTATATAAAGCAAATATAAATTATTAATTTTAAAGTCTGGAGAGCTAAGTAATACCGAAGATAACTGTGAAACTTTGATGAAGTCAAATATTTGTAACACGTTAATGTAGTAGCCTATTACAGAAAACCCACATAATAGGATAAGCAGAGGTTTTATGTCATCAGAAACTATATTTTTACAATCAACTGCTACAAATCCAAACCCAAACCCTAATTTTGCTAACGCTCAAGGATCTGCTGTTTTCTTCAACTATAGTCAAAGTCCTTCAGGAACTTTAACTCAAGCTCAGACTGACACATTAGTTAAAGGTGGTGTGACTTTAGCTATTGCTGAAGCTGGAGCAACTTTTTTTGACAATGATCCAGCTTTTTCAACACTATTTACTGATAGTAATGGCATTGGGTTAGATGGTTCTTTTTCGGGAAGTGCCAATAGCAAAACAAAGGTTGTCGCTAATTTTGCCGTTGGCGCTAACCAAACTTTCTCTTTCGATTTTTCCGCAGATTTATCACTATCAGCTAAAGAAATTGAAAATCGTGATGCTGAATATAACCAAGCTAGGTCAAAAACCTCTTTCTTGGTACTAGATACCACAAATCCCAATAAGCCAAAAGTCTTAGATTATTTTGGTATTGAGGGTAACTTAGTTTCCTCTAAAGAAATTGCGAATTTGAGGCTTGCTGGTAGTCGGAATGTTACTCTAATCGATCGTGATAAAACTTCTGATATTGATGGTGACAATGGACAAGACTCGCTAACAGGAAATGCTATTGGTCGTTATCACAATAGGTTTAAGAAAAGTACCAACATAACGATAGTAGAAATTAACGTCAGTGAAGTTAAATTTTTGGGAGACACTTTAATTGACAACTTGGGACAAGACGTTATTTATGGCACAATTAAAAATGATAAGCTGAAAGGAAGCAAATTTGCAGATAAGATTTATGGCAGCTTAGGTAATGATTACCTAGATGGAAAGAAAGGTAATGATATCCTCGAAGGTGGTCAAGGTAATGATTGGCTATATGGTGATGAGGGTAATGATAAACTTCATGGCGGTTGGGACAATGATACTTTAATTGGCGGTCGTGGTAGTGATGTCTTGGTTGGTGGCGAAGGTAATGACAAATTTGTTTTCAACCGTGGCGATAGCTTGTTCAAAGGTGAATTTGATATCATTCAAGATTTCGAGGTTGGTATCGATAAGATTGTATTTCAGGGTTGGGGTAAGGTGAATACTGACCACTGGTTAAATCAGATGTTCTCTCAAGGACGAATAAGCGATACAAATGATGGTGTTCTTTTCGATTTTAATACTGGAATAACTCAAGGAAAATTACTACTTTCAGATGTGACTTCTAACCTAATTACCTCTGACTCAATAACGTTTATTTAGGAATTATTGCAGGGCAAATGTATCTAAATTAGAGAAATACTTTTCCCACAATAGTCTCATTATTGGAAAATCACTGCTATCTTATCACCAAAATCTTTGTTCAGTAAGTGTTTCATTAATTAGGTGCATTTACCCTCTACAGCAATTAAATACAAGTAGTAAATACTATAGTTAACCAACTGCAAAGTATACAAAATAATAAAATATTGATGATTGGATCGCAATATTTTTAATATCAACTAATTACGCTGTTGTTATCCAAAGTTATTATAGCTATGAATACTAAAATTACTTCTACATCTAATGTTAAATCTCTCATTGAAATGGCGATTAAGAAGCATCAATCAGGTCAATTGGATGAAGCTAAATCGCTATACAAACAGGCATTACAAATTCAATCCGAATGTGGAGGTGAATCAGACTCTTTAGAAGGTAAAGATCAAATACAATCAAACTACTCTGAGGCTTTGTATGGCATAGGAATGCTGGCGCAGCAAACAGGAAAATTCCTAGAAGCTGAAAAATTCCTGAGTCAGGCTGCACAAGTTCAACCGGACTCTGTGAAAACTTGGTTTAGTTTAGGTAATCTGCGTCAAGGTCAGGGACAGTTACCAGAAGCAGAGTTAGCTTACAAACAAGCGATCGCTCTACGCCCAGATGCAGCGCCGATTTATAATAATCTGGGCTACACCTTGCAAGAACAAGGCAAGCTTGACGAAGCAGTTGCCTGCTATCAAAAAGCTCTGGAAGTTCAACCTAACTGCATAGAAGCAGATGTCAACTTAGGGAATGCCCTCCAGATCCAAGGGAAACTCTCCCCAGATAAACAAGCCCATTATGCACAATTGAATTACAAATTGGGTTTTGGGCGGAAAAATGCGGGTGATTTGAAGACTGCCGAAGCTTACTGGCAAAAAGCCCTAGAACTCAACCCCAACTATGGAGAAGTTTATATGGGTTTGGGAGAGATTTACCAAACACAAAAACAACTAAATGAGGCAGCAGCAGCTTTTCGGCAAGGCTTAAAGCTGATTAATCCTCACTATGCCAAAGCTGTAGAAGCTAGCGACGAGGCTAAAATCCCTCAACAAGTAACAATAACACCTCTAATTCCTTTAAGAGAAATAATTGTAGGCAACCATAGGTTTCCCGCTATTCCGAGCGTAGCAGATAGTACAGACAAGCGGCCTTTCTGGAGTGTAGTAGTAACTGTATATAATCGGATCGATTATCTACTCGAATGCCTTGCCAGTGTGTTAGCACAATGGCAGGGGAAAGAGCAGATGGAAATCATCGTTATGGACGATGCTAGTAGAACGTCAGTATTTGAACTGGTGAATAGTATTGGACAAGGAATAATTCACTACTACCGCAATCCGCAAAACCTCGGTCTGCCAGGAAATTGGAATGCTGGAGTTGCTCTAACTCGTGGTCGGTGGGTTCATTTACTTCACGACGATGATTATATTCTCCCAGGTTTTTATTCCCGACTGCAAGAGAGTCTAGAAGCGTGTTTAGATTCTGTGGGAGCAGCTTTTACGGGTTATCAAAATATTAACGAGAAAGGAGAAGTAATTTTTCGCCAACAAGTGTATGGAGAGCAGCGAGGGATTGCTAAAAATTGGCTGCAACGCATTGGAGTAAGTAACTCATTGAATATGCCTGCGGTGGTAATTCGTCGAGAGGTACACGAACAATTGGGCTTATATCATCCCGAATTGACCTATACAAGTGATTGGGAAGTTTATAAACGTATTGCTGCTGTTTACGATTGGTGGTATGAGCCGGAAATCTTAGCTCGTTATCGCCAACATGCTAACAACGTGACCAGCGAACTCTTATTGACTGGGAAGCAGATGCTATCTATCCGCCGTGCAATTGAAATTTCAGAGAGTTATTTTCCCACTGAACAATCTGCTGAGATTACGGCCAAATCCCGGAGTCATCATTTTCTTTCTTGTCTACAATTTGCCCTAATTCCTTTACGGGCTGGGAATCTGGCTGGAGCTTGGCAAGTGTTAGAAGAGGCTCTAAAAATAGATTGTAGCTCGAAAGCGGTAGCAAAGTTGTTCAGTTGGTTAACACGGGAAGAAGCAACTCCCCTTCAGGAAGCAGGCTATATCCAGACAGCGCTTACTTATTATCGACAAGCGATCGCTCTAAGACCAGACTTGCAAGAGATATATTATAACTTAGGGAAAATCCTGCAAGAACATGGTGAGTGGGAAGAAGCGATCGCATCCTATCATCAAGCCTTAAAACTCAATCCCCAAAACTGGGAAATCTACACTCATTTGGGTCAGGTTTACCAAGCTCAAAACAAGATCGCAGAGGCGATTTCTGTATATCGTCAAGGATTAACTTTACTCAATCCTCACTACGCCAAAGCGGTAGCCGCTTACCAGAATGCTGAAACCACCCCAGAAATGCTCATTACTCCCCCCATTTCCCAAGGCGAGGTGACTATTGGAGCTTATCAGTTTCCAGCGATTCCACGTGTAGCAGACCCAGAGAAACCCCGACCGTTTTGGACTGTGGTGATTCCGGTTTATAACCGCACCGATTATCTGCTCGAATCTCTGGCTAGTGTGTTAATCCAATGGCCAGGAGCAGAGCAGATGGAAATTCTGGTGATGGATAATGCCAGTACGCCACCCTTGTTTGATTTAGCGAACAGTATTGGGGGAGGAGTAATCCGTTATTACCGCCATCCACAAAATATTGGAGGCGAGTCAAATCACAATGCAGGTATTTCCCTCAGTCGTGGTCACTGGATTCATGTTCTGCATGATGATGACTGTGTTCTTCCCGGCTTTTATACACAACTCCAGCAAAGTCTTCAAGAGTCTCCAGATTCCGTAGGAGCAGCTTTTACAAATTTTGAATATTTCAATGAAGAAGGGAAAATAATTGCAAAAGGAGAAGTAATTTCCTGGTTTAAAAACCATAAAGGTATCCCTCGAAATTTTTTGCCCCGAATTGGTGTGACATGTCCGTTGCAGGTGCCTGCGGTTGTCATTCGTCGCCTTACTCATGAACAAATAGGAGGTTATTATCCGCAGTTAATTTGCGCTTCTGAATGGGAACTCTATAAACGCATTGCTGTTTCTTATGATTGGTGGTATGAACCGGGAAGTTTAGCTCGTTACCGCGTACATTCCCACAGACTGACAGCTGATGATTTATCATCTGGTATTCTAGCGACCTCAATTCGCCAAGGTATAGAAATTTCTGAAAGTTATCTTCCAGCTATGTATCGCGCAGAAATTACAACCCAAGCTCGTAGCTATAACTTCAATTATTGTCTGACACGCATGGCAATCCCTCTAAAAGCTGGCAATGTTACAGGGGCTTTGCATATGCTTCAAGAAATTCTCAAACTTGATCGTTCTCCACAAGCACTAGCAAAGTTATTCACTTGGTTGACTCAAGATGAAGCAGCTCCCCTCCGGGATGAGATTGCTACTAAATTATTTGCTATTTCTGGAGAAAATATTTCAGATAGTATCCCTACTCAATTAAAACCCCCACAAACTGCGATCGCACCATAGGATATGAAAATACTTGTAACTGGAACCGAAGGTTATATCGGCTCGTTATTAGCTCCCCTCTTAATCCAACAAGGTCATGAAGTTATTGGTTTAGATACTGGCTTTTATAAAGTAGGTTGGCTATATAACGGCACCCAGGTAACTGCCAAAACCCTCAACAAAGATATCCGTCACATCACAACAGAAGACCTGCAAGGGGTAGAAGCAGTAGTTCACATGGCAGAACTCTCCAACGATCCTCTAGGTCAGTTAGCCCCTAATATCACCTACGATATTAATCATAAAGGCTCAGTACATTTGGCCAAGTTGGCGAAAGCGGCTGGAATCCGCCGCTTTATCTACACCTCTTCATGCAGTGTCTATGGTTTTGCTACTGAAGATTATGTTCACGAAGAGTCTACCATCAATCCCCAAACAGCTTATGCTAAATGCAAAGCGCTTGTCGAACAGGATGTGAAACTCCTTGCTGATGATGGTTTTTCACCCACCTTTCTCCGAAATGCCACAGCCTATGGAGCCTCTCCCAGGATGCGCTTTGATATTGTTTTGAACAATCTAGCAGGTTGGGCATGGACAATTAAAGAAATCAAGATGAACAGCGATGGTACACCTTGGCGACCCCTAGTGCATCTGTTAGATATCTGCAAAGCAATTATCTGTACCTTAGAAGCTCCGCGTGATGTAATTCATAACCAAATTTTTAATGTCGGTGATACAAATAGTAACTACCAAGTCAAACAAATTGCTCAGATAGTTGCAGATATATTTACAGGTTGTCAATTGAGCTTTGGTAAACACGATCCTGACAACCGTAGCTATCGAGTTTCGTTTGATAAAATCAACCAAAATTTACCAGGATTCAAATGTGAGTGGGATGCCCAACGCGGTGCCCAACAACTCTATAATGTCTTCCAGCAAATTGACATGGATAGAGAAACATTTGAGTCTAGAGGCTTTACTCGCCTGAAACAACTGGAGTATCTCATTCGCACTCAGCAAATCGATCAAGATTTCTTCTGGCGGACTGTTTAAATTCAAAATCTGATTTTGGCAAAAAAATATAAATTATGAATTTACCCAAACCAATAACTGGTAATTGTATGTTTTGTGGGACAGGGTTGCACCATACCTTTGTCGATTTAGGTATGTCTCCTCCCTGTGAAAGTTATCGCAGTCTCAAACAACTTAATGAAGTTGAGCCTTTTTATCCTCTCCATGTCTATGTTTGCGAAGAGTGTTTTTTAGTTCAACTCCAAGAATACATTAGCCCAGAAAATATTTTTAGCGACTACGCTTATTTCTCTTCTTACTCTGATAGCTGGTTACAACATGCCAAGAAATACGTTGATTTCATAGTAGAACGTTTCCAATTAAATCAGGAAAGTCAGGTAATAGAAATTGCTAGTAATGATGGCTACTTGCTGCAATACTTTGTTGGTAAAGACATCCCAGCGCTGGGAATAGAGCCAGCAGCAAATGTTGCTGAGGTAGCAATTAAAAAAGGCATTCCTACAGTTGTCAAATTTTTTGGACAGGAGACAGCCAAAGAACAGGTTGCAAAGGGCAAACAGGCAGATTTATTATTAGGAAATAACGTCCTTGCTCACACACCTTATCTCAATGATTTTGTTAAAGGGATGAAAATTATCCTCAAACCGCATGGTGTAATTACTATGGAATTTCCCCACCTGATGCGGTTAATCGAGGAAAATCAGTTTGATACTATTTACCATGAGCATTTCTCTTATTTTTCTTTCCTCACCGTCGAAAAGATTTTTGCTGCTCACGGGTTGACAATTTTTGATGTAGAAGAATTAACTACTCATGGCGGCTCTTTGAGAATTTATGCTCGCCATAGTGAAGATTCTTCTAAAGCAATTAGCCATCAAGTATCAGAACTTAAATATAGAGAAGAAGCGGCTGGGTTTACACAATTAGAATACTATTTTTCCTTTGGTGAACAAGTCAAAGAAACTAAACGCAAGTTATTAGATTTCTTGATCAAAGTCAAACGAGAGGGAAAATCGATTGTTGGTTATGGTGCTCCAGGTAAGGGAAATACTCTCTTAAACTACTGTGGTATCCGCACAGATTTTCTTGACTACACAGTAGACCGTAACCCTTACAAACAGGGTCAATTTTTACCAGGAACTCATATTCCAATTTTCCATCCAGACAAAATTGCAGAAACCAAGCCTGACTATGTACTCATTTTGCCCTGGAATTTGAAAAATGAGATTATGGCACAAATATCTTACATTCGGGATTGGGGAGGTCAATTTGTTGTACCAATTCCTGAAGTTAATGTCTACTCTTAAGTATTTAATATTTTTTTCATCATTAAAAAGGGGTAAGTAACATGAAAGTAGTTTTATTTTGTGGTGGTTTAGGAACTAGAATGAGAGAGTATTCAGAAAGTATTCCTAAGCCAATGGTGAATATTGGTTATAGACCAATCTTATGGCATGTAATGAAATACTACGCTCACTATGGGCACAAAGATTTTATCTTATGTCTTGGTTACAAGGCTGATCTCATTAAAAGCTACTTTTTGAATTACAATGAATGGCTATCTAATAATTTTAGCCTTTCACAAGGTAGCCAAATTCAGTTGTTTAACCGTGATATTCAAGACTGGAATATTACATTTGTAGATACAGGTTTAACTGCCAATATTGGTCAAAGATTCAAGGCAGTAGAAAAGTATCTAGAAGGAGAAGAAGTATTTTTAGCTAACTACAGCGATGGTTTGACAGACTTACATCTACCAACGCACATTAAGCATTTTTATCAACGTGATAAAATCGGTAGTTTTTTGTGTGTCAGACCAAGCCAAAGTTTTCACCTAGTTGACATGGATCAGGATGGCTTAGTCAGGGATCTCAAAGATGTCAAACAACGTGATATTTGGATTAATGGAGGATATTTTATCTTTAAAAAAGAAATTTTTAACTATATTGAGAAAGGGGAAGAACTTGTCCTTGAACCTTTTCAAAGACTGATTGCCAAAGAAGAACTGATTGCATATAAATACACTGGTTTTTTTGGGGTTATGGATACGTTTAAAGAGAAGCAACAGTTGGATGATATGTATGGTCAAGGCGAAAGACCTTGGGAAGTATGGAGAGATAAACAACTAGAAGTAACTCATGTATGATCCAACTTAGCTTCAACAAGCCAGAAGAATCTGAGTACAAAATCCTTTGTCTAGGTTCTCATTGCGATGATATTGAGATTGGTTGTGGAGGCACAATCTTAAAGCTGATAGAGAATTATCAGCATATTGTCGTCTATTGGGTTGTCTTTAGTTCCAACGAACAAAGAGCACAGGAAGCAACGACAAGTGCCAATCTTTTTTTAAAAGAAATTCCGGTCAAGAAAATTATCATTAAAAATTTTCGAGATGGTTTTCTACCTTTTCAAGGGATAGAGGTGAAGGAATGCTTTGAGCAGTTGAAGCAGGAATTTGCACCAGATATAATCTTTACTCACCATCGAGACGATCGCCATCAAGATCACCGCTTAATTTCCGATATGACTTGGAATACCTTTAGAAATCATTTAATTTTGGAATATGAGATACCTAAATATGATGGTGATTTAGGTATTCCTAATTTCTTCGTCCATTTAGATGAGTCACTTTGCCGTCGAAAAATACAATATATTTTAGAGGCATTTCCTACCCAAAATAATAAGCAGTGGTTTATGGAAGATACTTTTCGTTCAATTCTCAGAATTCGTGGAATTGAATCAAATTCGCCCAGTAAATATGCTGAGGCATTTTACTGTCGAAAAATATTTTTCTAAAAAATTAGATGTTTAATTTTTCTCTGAAATTTGTAAATTCATGATATTCACCGAAACTAAAATCAAAGGGGCATTTATTATTGATTTAGAGTTGCAACGAGATATTCGGGGCTTTTTTGCTCGGACTTTCTGTATTCAGGAATTTAGGGATCATGGTTTAAAACCAACTATTACCCAATGCAATTTATCTTTTAACTATAAAAAAGGAACGTTGCGGGGTATGCATTATCAAAAGCCTCCTTCTCAAGAAACAAAATTGGTACGTTGCATCAAAGGAGCTATTTATGATGTAATTATTGATTTACGTCTAGAATCTCCTAGCTATTTATCCCATATTGGTATAGAGTTGACCGCCGAAAATCGTCTTGCTCTCTATATCCCCGATAGGTGTGCTCATGGGTTCCAAACGCTCACCGACGAAACTGAAGTGACTTATCAAATGGGTGACTTCTACGCCCCAGAATATGCCTCTGGTTATCGTTATGATGATCCAGCTTTTGGAATTGAATGGCCGTTACCAATAAGTGAAATATCTGAGAAAGATAGGGCTTGGACTTTATTTGAACAGAAAAAGATCGAGACACATCGGGGAGTATAAAAACAGTGAATACAATCTATTTCGATGCCACTGTCAATGACGATGTGAGAAGAGATTATCTTTACAAGGGACAGCTATTTGTTTTTTCTCCCTGTCCCAGCGCGATCGCATTTTGCGAATTTGCTCGTCAAATGGTCGAGGAGGCCTTTGCACCGCTAGATCCTAGAACAGCACAGCATAATTTGCCTATAGAAGCATACGTTGAAATTTTAGCGGAACTCAAGCCAGTCTTTATTCACCACCCTGCATCGAAACAATTCATTCAAGATATCTTGAAGGAAACTGGATGTGACTTAAGGAAAACTTACTTTGATGTACCTCGCCTGAGAACTGCAACTAGTGATGGCTATCTGACATCCGGTATTGCTTACGCTTTTCATCCTCATCGTGATACCTGGTACTCGGCTCCTCCCTGTCAAATCAACTGGTGGCTTCCCATCTACGATATTACGTCAGAAAATGTCATGGCGTTTCATCCTCGCTATTGGAGTCAGCCAGTTAAGAATAGTTCAAGTGATTATAACTACACTCAATGGAACAAAGAAAGTCGCAAAACTGCTGCCAAACACATTAAAACAGATACGCGCCAGCAACCTTTTCCAGAAGAAACTTTAGAATTAGAGCCACAATTGCGATTGGTTACAAAAGTTGGTGGTATGATTCTCTTCTCAGGGGCGCAGATGCACTCAACAGTACCCAACACTTCAGGCTATACACGCTTCAGTATCGACTTTAGAACTGTGCATCTAGATGACGTGATTGCTCAACAGGGCGCACCAAATATTGATTCAGCCTGCACGGGAACTTCTTTAGGCGACTTCTTACGGGGTACAGACTTTTGCCGTATACCTGAATATTTGGTGACTCTCTATGACAGCCAAGTACCAACAGAAGCGATCGCTTCTAAATCTTTGACGATCGGCCATTCTGTGTTTGACATGAAATCTTAGTCAAGGAGAAAACCTATGTCTTTGATTAGCTTTAATGCTTTAAAGAAACAGTCTTTTGAAGAATCGCAGGCGTTACAACAAAAAAGTCATTCTCTGATTCCTGGTGGTTCCCATACTTATGCTAAGGGTGATGACCAATTTCCAGAAACGGCACCAGGCTTTATTGTTAGAGGTGAAGGTTGTCATGCGTGGGATTTAGATGGCAATGAATTTATTGAATATGGAATGGGGCTACGTGCTGTCACTTTAGGACACGCTTACCCACCCGTCGTGGAAGCAGCTTATCGGCAAATGCTCCTTGGCAATAATTTTACTCGACCGGCAACTATTGAAGTGGAATGTGCTGAGGAACTACTCAGTTGGATTCCTGGTGCAGACATGGTTAAATTTGCCAAAGATGGCTCAACGGTAACTACCGCAGCCATTACCCTTGCAAGAGCTTATACGGGAAGAGAAATGGTTGCCATTTGTGCTGATCATCCTTTCTTTTCATACAATGACTGGTTTATTGGCAGTACTCCTATGTCTGCTGGTATTCCCCAAGTGATTCAAGATTTAACGGTGAAATTTAATTTTAATGATGTTGAAAGTTTAAAAAAGGTTTTTGCTGATCATCCAGGGAAGATTGCTTGTGTCATTTTAGAACCAGCTAAATATGAAGACCCATCCCATAATTTTCTTCATGAGATACAAAAACTCTGCCAAGAAAATGGAGCAATTTTTATCTTTGATGAGATGATTACTGGATTCCGTTGGTCTAGTGGGAATGCCCAAACTTACTACGGTGTTGTTCCTGACTTATCAACATTTGGGAAAAGTATGGGAAACGGTTTTGCTGTTTCGGCATTAGTTGGTAAACGAGAGATTATGGAGTTAGGTGGAATTTATCACGATCAAGAGCGAGTATTTTTACTCTCAACTACTCATGGAGCAGAAAATCATGGACTAGCTGCTGCGATCGCCACGATGAAAATTTTCCGACAACAAGGAGTAATTGAGTATCTATATCAACAAGGAGAAAGATTACGCCAGGGAATTAATCAGGCGATCGCAGCCAATGAACTTCAAGATTACTTCCAAGTTGTTGGCAAAGCTTGCAATTTAATTTACGTAACTCTTGACGAAAAAAAACAATCATCTCAAGCATTTAGAACTCTATTCCTGCAAGAAACCATCAAACGAGGATTGCTCCTGCCTTCTTTAGTTGTCAGCTTTTCTCATAGTAATCAGGATATTGATCTCACAATTGATGCTATCAGTGAATCTTTAAAGGTTTATCGCAAAGCTCTAGAATCTGGAATTGAAAAGTATTTGATTGGTCGTTCAGTAAAACCTGTATTTAGGAAATATTGTTGATGAGAATAGTTAATATTCATAAGATGCTTTTGAAAAAATCTCATGAGTTTTGTAAAGTGCGTTACGCTATCGTTAACACACCCTACCTATCTTTCAAAAATTAAACATTAGTTCTACATAAGTCTTTCTTACATTCTTAAATATATATAAATGAGGGAAATATAATGCTAAACAATAATCAATCTGTAATTGATTACAAGATGCAAACTACTTTCACAACAAGTGATATTGCTGAAGATATATATCAACTGATAACTAAACTATATCCTATCTGTCGTAGCATTACAGGTAATGGACTTAGAGATACCCTGAAAATTATCCAGCAATATATTCCTTTATCAATCCAGGAAGTACCGACGGGAACTGAGGTATTTGATTGGATAGTTCCGAAAGAATGGAATATTAAAGAGGCCTACATTAAAAACTCTCAAGGTAAGAAAATTGTAGATTTTGCTAACTCGAATCTACACATTGTTAATTATAGTATTCCAGTACATCAAAAGCTATCTCTTCAAGAACTCAAAGCACATTTATTTACACTTGCCGATTATCCTAATTGGATTCCCTACCGGACTTCCTACTATCAAGAAACTTGGGGCTTTTGTCTGAGTCACAATCAATATTTAGAACTAAAGGATGAAGAGTATGAAGTTTTTATTGATTCCTCCCTTGAACCAGGTCATCTGAGCTATGGTGAGTATTATATTCCAGGAGACAGTACTGATGAAGTCTTAATTTCTTGCCATGCCTGTCATCCTTCACTGTGTAATGATAATCTTTCGGGAATTGCGATCGCTACTTTTATCGCTAAATATTTAAGTCAAACTACACCAAGATATTCCTATCGATTTCTCTGGATTCCAGGAACCATTGGCTCAATTACATGGTTAGCTCTCAACGAGGCTAAAGTAAATAATATCAAACATGGCTTGGTATTGTCTTGTTTAGGAGATTCAGGAAATTTTACTTACAAAACAAGCCGTATAGGTGACGCGGAAATTGATAAAGTTGCTGCTTATGTACTCAGAAACTCAAAACAAAATTGCGAAATTATAGATTTTTTACCCTATGGCTATGATGAGCGACAATATTGCTCACCTGGATTTAATTTAGCTGTAGGTTGCATGATGCGATCGCCTCATGGGACTTTTCCTGAATACCACACCTCAGCAGATGATTTAAATTTTGTTCAACCCCAATATCTTGCCGAGTCATTCTTCCAATGTAATTCGATATTGGATATCCTCAATAATAACGAAATCTACTACAACAAAAATTCCAAATGTGAACCACAGTTAGGTAAAAGAGGAATATATCGGGCAGCTGGTGGTCACAAAAATAGCGAACTAAATGAAATGGCAATCTTGTGGGTTTTAAATTTATCTGATGGTCACCATACTCTTCTAGATATTGCAGAAAGGTCGGGAATGCCATTTGATGTGATTAAATATGCTGCTGATACATTATTAACACATGACTTGTTAACAAGTGAAAAGCAAAAATAATCTCTCTGAGAAGATATTTGGACAGTTTTAAACTGTACTAAAAAACCTCTCTCCGTTTTGGGGCTACGGTGTACACACAAGTCCTAAAAACCTATCTTGACGAACCTTTCCTCGTTTTCCTCGTTCCCATACTCTGTATGGAAATGCATTCATTGAGTCT
>NZ_KV757594.1 GCF_001712795.1 Nostoc sp. KVJ20 | reverse complement strand
TGTATGAAACCACCCTGCTTTACAAGGGGGGACTAAGGGGGGTAACAACGCAATTAAAATCACAATCAAACACTTTTCAAACATCCTCTCAGACAAACGCTATTGTTGTTAATGCCAACTATTAAAACGTAGACCAGAACTGATACTTACCTTTTAACTCCAACTATGAGAAATCCAGCTATGGTTCAACAACTTGTTCGCTTATCCCAACAGAAAACATCAGACGATTTAAGAGCGATCGCAGCCAACGCTAGCTTTATCTGGGAACGGCTTGATGAAAGCAGATTTGCAGTCGAGCAAGTCAACGAACAAGAAATTAACCGTCGTAGACATCGTTGGTGCGAAGTTGCAGCAGAAGGTAAATTGGATACATTGCATAAACGTTTACAGTGGGAAGGACTAGACCTCGATACTGTTAGTTCCAAATTGGGAACCATTGAGTTACTTGCCGATCAACCTTTGCCTGAGTGGGCAGAAACCTTGCAGCAAATCATCCAAACCGCTACAGGATTCAATTCTGCAACCGAAGTATTTCTACCAATAGATTCACAAAATCCGATTACCTTTGAAGATATCCTTTTGCCTGCTATCTTAGTAGCCAGACAGCAATTACTGACTCGCTGCGACAGTCAATTCACCCAAGATTGTCTTCCCTTATCGATTCTTTCCCAAACTGCTTACAGTTCTCTAGAACGTGGTCTACTGAAACGATTAGCAGGAATTTGCACAAAGACATTAGATTTTGAATTTTCTCAGGTGCGTCCCTTTGGTCAAAGCTTGCTTGGCTTACTAGGGCTGGAAACACAAAATAATAACACTCACTACACCAAGTTTATCAATCAACTCCTAGAAGATGGAATGCTGACCTTTTTCCAGAAGTATCCAGTTCTCGGTCGGTTAGTGGCAACAGCAGTCAATTTTTGGGTTGAGTTCACTGCTGAATTTCTCGAACGTTTAGTTGCAGACAAGAAAGATATTCAACGAACTTTTGATGAAAGAATTGCCCCATTTTCTCAAAACAAAGTTGTTGAAATTCACACATCCATTTCCGATGCACACAAACGCGGACGAACGGTGATTTCGCTCACCTTTGAGTCTGGACTTAAACTTGTTTATAAACCCAAAGATTTAGGATTAGAGGTTGTTTTTAACCAATTTTTGGATTGGTGCAATCAACACAGCAATCTTTTAGATTTTAAAGTCATTCAAGTGCTGGAGCGCAATGGTTATGGTTGGGTGGAATATGTTGAACAGTTGCCTTGTGTTGATGAAGCAGCTGCGAAACGATTCTATCAGCGTTCTGGGATGTTGTTGTGTGTGCTTTACGCTTTGCGGGGAACAGATTGCCATTACGAAAATTTAATTGCTAATGGCGAACATCTGGTGCTGATTGACATGGAAACGCTGCTGCACCATGAACCAAATCTCATTGAAGACTCACCGCTTACCCAAGATTTGGAAACAACCGCCACACGACAATTTTGGGATTCCGTACTCCGCACCGGACTTTTACCGCGTTGGGACTTTAGTGGCGATCGCAGTGTCGCTTATGATATTAGCGGGCTAGGCAGCACAGATCCCCGATTATCTCCCCGCAAAGTGCCGCGCTGGCAGAACATTAATACAGATAATATGCATCTGTTGTCTGAGCCTGTAACCTTGCCAATTGGGAAAAATGTGCCGTTCTTGGGTGAAGTTGCTCTGTCTCCAAACGATTATCAACTGCAAATCACCACTGGGTTTGAGCAGATGTATTGCTTTTTGATGGCGCACAAAGATTTCTTAATTTCAAGCCAAAGTTTGCTATCTGCTATGCAAAATCAGCAGGTGCGCTTTATCTTCCGCAACACCCGCATCTATGGCATTATCCTTCAAAAAGCTTTAGCACCCGATTACCTCAAACATGGCGCAGATTACAGCATTCAACTCGATGTTCTCAGCCGTGCTTTTCTAGTTGCTCACGATAAACCAAATGCCTTTCCTGTTTTGAGTGCAGAACTCCGAGCAATGGAACAATTGGATATTCCCTTTTTCACGGCTAGCGCGGTGGTTGATGAACTGAGTTTAAACGGTTCTTCTTCCATTCCCAACTACTTCAAGCAATCCAGTTACCAAGACCTGCTCAACCAGTTACAATCTCTAGATGAAACCGACTTAGCTCGACAAGTAGCGATTATTCAAGGCTCCTTCGATGCCAAGATTGCAACCACTTTCAGCCGCCAAGGTGGGCAATGGCAAGGCGAATCATTACCGTTGCTGAATTCGGAACAATTGATTGCCGAAGCCAAAGAAATCGCCACTCAACTAGAAACCAGAGCCATTTCTGACCCTGATGGCAGCGTTAACTGGATTGGCTTAGACTTTATACCTCGCGCCGAACGATATCAACTGCAAGTATTAAACAACTCTCTTTGTGATGGACGCTGTGGAGTTGCTTTGTTTTTAGCTGCACTGAGTCAAGTAACTGGTGATTCCCGTTACCGTGATTTAGCATTGAGGACAGTGCAATCTCTGCGTCGCCAAATCCACACCGTTGAGCCAGAAACTTGGGAACGCATGGCTCGTTTCATGGGCGTTGGGGGTGCAACAGGTTTAGGATCGATGATCTATAGCCTGGTGAAAATTAGTCAACTCCTCAACGATGCAACGCTATTGCTAGACGCTCAAGTATTAGCCGAGTTGATGACACCAGAACTAATTGCTGCCGACGAACACTTGGATATTATGAGCGGAGCAGCTGGGGCAATTTTAGGTCTATTGTCACTGCATCAAGCCACAGGAGAAGCAACCGTTTTAGAAAAAGCGATCGCCTGTGGACAACATTTAATCAACCGTCAAGTTAGCCACAACGGTGCGCCCAAAGCTTGGCATACTTATTGGGATAAGCCCTTAACTGGCTTCTCTCATGGAGCCGCAGGTATCTCCTATGCCTTGCTCAGACTTTATGCCGCCACCTCAGAGGGCAAGTACTTAGAAGCAGGTTTAGCAGGAATTGAGTATGAGCGTAGCGTCTTTTGCCAGTCCACTGCCAACTGGCCCGACTTCCGCAGAATGGGACAACCAGGACAACTTGACTTTGCAAATAAGTGGTGTCATGGTGCAGCCGGCATTGGTTTGGGACGCTTAGGCAGTTTGAGAATTGTAGAAACGCCGGAAATTCAACAAGAAATTGAAATTGCTCTCCAAACTACTCAAAATTTTGGCTTACAAGCGATCGATCACTTGTGCTGTGGCAACTTCGGTCGCGCGGAAGTGCTGTTAGTCGGTGCAAAAATCTGTTCCCGTCCTGATTGGCATCAAATTGCTTACCAGAATGTAACAA
This sequence comes from Nostoc sp. KVJ20, assembly GCF_001712795.1. Lineage (GTDB taxonomy): Bacteria > Cyanobacteriota > Cyanobacteriia > Cyanobacteriales > Nostocaceae > Nostoc. The sequence goes on along the minus strand of NZ_KV757594.1, from coordinate 4,729 downwards.
ATGTTGTGGCTAGAGCCAAGCGAACTGGAGCTTATCAACTGTTCCCCAACTTACCCAATTCTGTATTTAATCCTGGCTTTTTACCCGGTATATCTGGAATTGGTTATCAATTGCTGCGTCTGGCGAACAATAATTTGCCTTCAATATTATTGTGGGATTGAGCTTATTGTTCGTACTTAAAAATCAATACAGTTCATTTAAGAGCTACTGGCAAAAATTTTGGGTTTTCGAGACGCGATAAATCGCCGTCTCTACAAAGGACTGATTATTGTAGAGACGGCGATTTATCGCGTCTTTATGATCTAGGGCATGTCATCAAAAAACCTTATCCGAACCGTATTGGCCATATTTAGGACTCATAATGCACCGATAACTACTGGATGCCTAAGTCAGGAGGGTGATTTCCTGGCTTAGGCATCCAGATAATCTGGTATTTTTCCCTAATCAGTTAAAATAAGTAGTCAGACAGAATTAATTAACGCCGTGTGCGACTTATTCTTGAAACCCCTCTCCAAACCTCTCCCCGAAACAGAGAGAGGCTTTGATTCTTGCTCCCCTTCCCTTGTAGGGAAGGGGTTGGGGGTTAGGTCTGAGAGAAAGTCGCACACGGCGTTAATTACACGATGTCATTGCGAATGGAGCGAAGCGGAATGAAGCAATCGCAAGGGCTGGGATTGCTTCGCTCGCAATGACTGTAAATATTTTTGTCAGACTACTTAATCTTCTCAATCTTCTTTCCTTTTACCCTTCTCGTTGGAATTATGACGCAGGATGAGTTATTGGTACTGATAGATCGCGCCGTGGCTGAGGGTTGGCGAGAGTTAGACTTGTCTGGGCAAGAGTTGACTGAGTTACCTGTAGAAATTGGTAAGTTGCAGCAGCTTGAGTCTTTGATTTTGGGAAAGAAGGTTGAAGGTTATGAACCAGTAGGAGGCCGCTTTCTCGAAAAGGTTTCAGGCAACAATTTAAAAACGCTTCCACTCGAACTATTGGATTTGCCTAATTTGCGTAAGTTGGATATTAGTGGCAATCCTTTAGAGAGCATTCCCGATGTGGTAACGCAAATACTACATTTAGAGGAACTTATCTTAATTCGAGTAGAGCTAACTGAAATACCTGAGGCGATCGCTAAATTAACCAATCTGACGCAGCTTCACCTCCGTAACAACCAAATAACCGAGATTCCAGAGGCGATCGCTAGTTTAACCAATCTGAGGGAGCTTCACCTCGATGGCAACCAAATAACTGAGATTCCAGAGGCGATCGCTAGTTTAACCAATCTGAGGCTGCTTCACCTCAATGACAACAAAATAACCGAGATTCCAGAGGCGATCGCTAAATTAACCAATCTGACGCAGCTTCATCTCAGTGGCAACCAAATAACCCAGATACCAGAGGCGATCGCTAAATTAACCAATCTGACGCTGCTTATCCTCCATAACAACCAAATAACTGAGATTCCAGAGGCGCTCGCTAATTTAACCAATCTGAGGCTGCTTATGCTCAATGGCAACCAAATAACCCAGATACCAGAGGCGCTCGCTAATTTAACCAATCTGACGCACCTTGACCTCAGTGACAACCAAATAACCCAGATACCAGAGGCGCTCGCTAATTTAACCAATCTGACGCACCTTGACCTCAATGGCAACCAAATAACCCAGATACCAGAGGCGATCGCTAAATTAACCAATCTGACGCTGCTTATCCTCAGTGGCAACCAAATAATCCAGATACCAGAGGCAATCGCTAATTTAACCAATCTGACGCTGCTTATCCTCCATAACAACCAAATAACTCAGATTCCAGAGGCGCTCGCTCATTTAACCAATCTGAGGGAGCTTATCCTCAGTGACAACCAAATAACCCAGATTCCAGAGGCGATCGCTAATTTAACCAATCTGACGCAGCTTTACCTCCATAACAACCAAATAACCCAGATTCCAGAGGCGATCGCTAAATTAACCAATCTGACGCAGCTTGACCTCAGTATCAACCAAATAACCGAGATTCCAGAGGCGATCGCTAAATTAACCAATCTGACGCAGCTTGTCCTCTTTAAGAACCAAATAACCCAAATTCCAGAGGCGATTGAAAGTTTGCCGAAATTGGAAAAACTAGATTTACGGGGAAATCCGCTGCCTATTTCACCAGAGATTTTAGGATCTTTTGATCGTGTTGGTTCAGTTAAAGATATTTTCAATTACTTGCAATTACTCCGAAGCAATGAAGTACGTCCACTCAACGAAGCCAAACTCTTGCTCATCGGACAAGGTAGCGTCGGCAAAACATCCCTCATCCAGCGACTAATCCACAATAAATATGATAAAAATCAACCCCAAACCGACGGACTCAATGTGGAAACTTGGAACGTGCAGGTCAATAGCAAAGACATCCGCCTCAATGTTTGGGACTTTGGCGGACAGGAAATTTATCATGCCACCCATCAGTTTTTTCTGACTAAGCGCAGCCTCTATCTCCTCGTTTGTAATTGTCGCACCAGCGAAGAAGAAAACCGCATCGAATATTGGCTGAAACTAATCGAAAGCTTTGGCGGACAGTCCCCCGTAATTATCGTTGGCAACAAAAAAGACGAACAACCCCTCGACATCAACCGCAAAGCATTAGGCGAAAAATATCCTAACATCCAAGCGATAATCGAAACCTCCTGCCAAGACAATATCGGCATTGATGAACTTCGCACCGCAATTTTGCAGCAAGTCAGCAAACTCAAAGAAGTCTACGACCTTCTACCACTCTCATGGTTTGAGGTTAAACAAAAACTCGAATCCATGACTGAAGACTTCATCGACTACGACGATTATATGTGCATCTGCTACGACAAACAGATTCGCCAACAACAAGACCGCGAGCAACTGATCGATCTCCTCCATCGACTCGGCTTAGTTCTCAACTTCCGCGATCATCCCATCCTCAAATCTACCAAAGTCCTCAAACCCAACTGGGTGACAGAAGGCATTTACGCGCTACTGAGCGATGAAAACCTCAAAACTAAAACCAAAGGCATTTTCACCTCCGCCGATCTCACCCGCATCCTCAATCCAGAACGCTACCCTACCGAGCGTCACAGTTATCTGATCGGGCTGATGAAAGAATTTGAGCTTTGCTTTGCACTAGAATGTCAACCACCACAATTTCTGATTGCGGGACTTTTGCCTAAAGACCAACCAGACAAAACAGAACTCCACGGCGAAACCCTGGAATTTCAATACCATTACAAAGTTCTCCCCGAAAGCATTATCTCCCGCTTCATCGTTAACACCCACGAAAAAATTCATAACCAAATCTATTGGCGCAGTGGCGTAATGCTGCAATATCAAGAAAACAACGAAATCTACAATATCGCTCGCATCAAAGCCGATCCCGAAGACAAAAAAATCTTCATCACCATTAGCGGACGTAAAGAAACACGGCGCTTATTTCTCGGTATTCTCCGCGATGTCTTCCAAAAAATCCACAAAAGTCTTCCCAATCTCGAAATCACCGAATGGGTTCCCGTCCCCAACTATCCCAAACATCCGCCCCTCGATTACCAAGAACTCCTCGGACTCGAATCAATGGGTGAAAGCACAATCACTATCGGTAAACTAAAATTAAAACTCGATTTGCGTCAACTACTTGATGGGTATGAAGATATAAGAACTCGACAAAGACAACAATTAAAAAAAGAAATTATTGAATCATTCCCCATTAAGGAACCAATTATGTCCGAAAGCATCAGAAACCAAATATTTGTTAGCTACAGTCATGAAGATGCAGAATGGTTAACAGAACTGCAAAAACAACTAAAACCCTATATTCGTGCAGAAGGTTTGATCGTTTGGGATGACACCAAAATCAAACCTGGCGCAAAATGGAAAGCCGAGATTGAAAAAGCATTAGCCACGGCTAAGGTTGCTATCCTGCTAGTCAGCCCTGACTTTATAAACTCTGATTTCATCGACAGACATGAGCTTCCCCCCTTACTCAACGCAGCCGAACAAGAGGGACTAACCATTTTCTGGATTCCAATTAGTGCAAGCGCATACAGAAAAACCGATATCGAAAAATACCAAGCTGCTCACCCTCCAGGTAAACCCCTCGACACTCTAAATAAGCCAGAACGTAATCAAGCTTGGGTGAAAATTTGCGAAGAAGTCGAAAAGGCAATGAAATAGAACCTATTTCAACATTGACTAAATTCAACTTAAATGTTAAGGAGATAGGGAGCAAATTAGGCATAGAACTAAAGCTTCCCTTTGTTAAATAGACTTTTCTAACTCCAGAGGCGATCGCAAATTCGAGCAAGTGGTCAAAATATCTACGTGCGAAAATTGGGATCTTGGCGTAGTAGACTGTCCACATATCGCATACAACCGCCCCAAGTTTGTCTACCAAACAAGCATTACAGGTCTAAAGAATACCTTACACCGATCAAGTGCGATCGCTCTTCAATGCCGCACTCGATCGCAAAGCCCGTTATTCTCACCGTGATTATACACTGATGCTGATGATGTCTCGCCACGGTCTGAGGGTGGGGAAATATGATTCTCTACGAAAGTATATTTGAAATGAGACGTTGCATATTTGCGGGATGATTTTGCTAGTTTTGTGGAATGGGCATCTTGCCATAGGTGTCAAGTTAAGGCTGGTTCCCAAATGTCAAGTGACCTTTTGGCATTATCCCTATGCCGTTTGCGAACAGCTTTAACAAGTCCCATTGAGCGAT
>NZ_KV757593.1:41733-50235 GCF_001712795.1 Nostoc sp. KVJ20 | reverse complement strand
AGGCTAGGAATAGTAATACTTTGACCTCCTGCCTCCAGCAAGAACTGCCTTCTGCCTCCTGCTATATTAGGATCGCAAGGCTTCCATTTTCTCCCTGACTTGAAAAGTTTAGCCCTGATTATTCTTGATAAAAACTCATATTTATTCAGAATTGACCCAATATATAAATGTTTGGGTTGATCGATAGTCATCACCCTCATAAATGTTAAGAAATATCCAGTTCTATAGCAAAAACACCCAGGCAATTGTTAATTCTTAAGGAAATCTTTATGATTTCTATCTGTTACAAATAACAAATGATTATTTACAATAAACAATAAAGCATCATAAGAATTTTTGATAAATATTCTCATGCTTTTTATAGCTAGAAACAACAGGGAATCTCGCACCTAAAAGTTGTAAAACATAACGTTATTAAGCCACTCAAGTTTTCAGATGGCAGCGGGAAGTGAAAAATCAATTATCCCTGATTGTAGGCTGAAGTAAAATATCCAAAACCGAAATCAGGTAGTACAAGGTTTACGTATAATGGCTGACTTTGCACAAACGGAAATAGAACGGCGATTAACTTTATATCAGGTATTCCTCAAGTTGTATGAACACCACAGCAGCCTTCTAGATGAAATTCTCCAGCTAGAAAACCTATCTCAACCGTCCTTGACGAGAGTAAAGGCATGTTACGTACATGGTGTAGTGGATACTAGTGCTGTTTATTTGATGACCAACTTGTGCGACAATCAGACTCAAAGTTTACGACAGCCACAGCGGATCTGGACGATAGGTCGGAATCGTACCAGCGGTATTTACATTGCTGATAGTTATATGTCTCGTCGCCACGCTGCTATTCAACATATTGACGAGCAAGGCTTTTACTTAATAGATTTCAACAGTACCAATGGTTCCTTTGTGAATGGCGATCGCGCTGTTGGGCCGATCAAGCTCAAAGATGGCGATCGCATTCGTCTAGGCAATATGACTTTTGATTTTTTTGTGAATTATACCTGCCGCGTTTTGCCAACTGTCGCAATGGATTTATTGATGCAACTTATGCATCGAAAGAACAACCATACAGTAGAAATGCTTACTTATTCCCAGAATAGACAAAGACCTCTAAATGAAAAACCAGATTCTAATTTAGAGACTTTCAGAAATTCCGCACTATTTGAGAAGCATGGAAATTGGTATGAAAACTTCAGTTCCGAGCAGAAATCAGAAATTTTAGACCGCTTTTTCAGTAGACAAATACCGTCTAATCTCAGGTGACATACTCCACACACTCCCCTGCGGGTGAGTTGTGGGGCTTCTTTTCGTTTAAGCTAAAAATTTGGTAGATCATGTCTGACCTTTCACCACTAAACTTGGGTATTTGGAGGAAACATTGGCTTGAATTTTCTCCCCTCCCCTTGGTGTAACCCCATTCATTCAGCAGCAGAATCATGTATTTGGGTATTTATGGGGTTCTCTCCACTGCTCCCTTTTCTCTTCTCTGACAGGAGGATTGCTAGCAGACAAACAGTTAAAGGTCAAAATATAGAAAAAAAATTAAGAATGTGATTAAATATCATAGCAATCATTTGGAGTGGCATATCTATCTCACAATAATAAAAAGAAAGCGATTCAGGGATTGAGTGAGACAGTTATGCTCTATCCTGACGATAGGAGGATACTGAAGGTCTACCAGCAGTATCAACAAGAATAGCGGTGCGCTCCATCCAATATGGGTAGAAAATCCTGGGACTATCGCCAAAAAAAACCCCCAGTGAGCGTTAGCCAACCAGGGGAGTTAGTTATCAGGGTGCATCTACCAATTAAATGTTCTCAGGTTAAACACCATACTCCGGATAAATTTGTAGAAAGGTCAGTTATTTTTTAAAATAAAAAACCCCAGTTGGTGTTAGCCTACTAGGGGAGTGATTTATCAGGGTGCATCTACTAATAATTTTTACTAGGGGCAGATAGCGTCTTCCGGGGAAAATGGTAAAAATCAAGGGTGATGGCAATGTCTACGCTGAAAAAACCCCCAGTGAGCGTTAGCCAGCCAAGGGAGCGAGTTATCAGGGTCAGTTATTTTTTAAAATAAAAAAACCCCAGTTGGTGTTAACCTACTAGGGGAGTGAGTTATCAGGGTGCATCTACCAATAATCTTTTCTAGGGGCAGCCAGCATCTTCCGGGGAAAATGGTAAAAATCAAGGGTGATGGCAACGTCTACGCCGAAAAAACCCCCAGTGAGCGTTAGCCAACCAGGGGAGCGAGTTATCAGGTTCATTTATTTTTTAAAATAAAAAAACCCCAGTTGGTGTTAACCTACTAGGGGAGTGAGTTATCAGGGTGCATCTACCAATAATCTTTTCTAGGGTTAGCCAGTATCTTCCGGGGAAAATGGTAAAAATCAGGGTTGATGGCGACGCCTACACAACTAGAAAAAACCCCCAGTGAGCGTTAGCCAACCAGGGGAGTTAGTTATCAGGGTGCATCTACCAATTAAATGTTCTAACGTAAATGGGTCGCTACCGGATAAATTAGCAAAGGTTGAAGTGATTACTGTTTGTTTATCAGAGAAAAACCTCAGAGGGGTTAGTTATCAGGACAGACCTACCAAGTTAAAGGTGGATTAGCTTACTTCCTTCATTAGGACTTACGCAAAACTACACGCGGTAGGGGCAATTCATGAATTGCCCCTACGGTAAAATCAGGGTTTCGGCTATTGTTTGCGTAAGTCCTATTCATAAAAAAACCCCCAGTGGGCGTTAGCCGACCAGGGGAGCTAGTTATCAGGGTGCATCTACCAATTAAATGTTCTAGGTTTAACCACCACGCTCCGGATAAATTTTTGAGAAAATTGATTATTGTTGTGTGTCAAAAAAAACAAGAGTGGATATTAACTACATTAGGGGAGTTAAAGATCAAGGGACATCCATCTACTAATCAAGTATTCTAGGATTAAGCACTATTTTCTGGTAGAGAATATCTGCGTCAGAAGTTGCTGTTGTTTGCCAAAATAAAAAAACCCCCAGTGGGTGTTAGCCAACTAGGGGAGTTGAAGATCAAGGTGCATCTACCAATTAAGTGTTCTAGATCCAAGTAATCCGATCCGGATAAAGTTGTAAAGGCAGAAAAACCAAAACAGCACCGAATCAGAAACATTCAGGGGTGGGATGCATCTAAGTTATTAGAGGGAGCGGAAAATCGACTTGAAACTTTTGCGTTTCAAACCAGATTTAGGAGGCGGACAGGAGAAGTTGTGACCCAGGAATTCCATATTTCCGTAACCCCAGTAGGGCAAAATGACTACTTGGTGCGGACGGAACAAGTCGCGCCTGGGGTACCATTGGCAGAAGAATTGGTGACTTGGCCTATAGCTGATTGGTTGATGGCTGCTAGTCATTTGATGAATGATCCGTTGAAGTCGGTGTTGCAAGGAGATCCGTTCGCTTCTGGTGGGCATGAAAGCGATATCGCCAGAAACTCTGTGAATTTGGTAGCGTTGGGTCAACAATTTTATAATGCCCTATTTCAAGGCACTCTCAGAGATAGTTGGATTACTGCCCAAGGTATTGCCCAAAACCATCAACAAGTGCTACGTTTGCGCTTGGGGCTAAAAGATACTAGGTTAGCTCGTCTGCCTTGGGAAGTAATGCACGCAGGCGATCGCCCTCTGGCTACTGGGCCTTATGTGGCTTTTTCTCGCTTCCAAAGTGGAATTTTAGGGGCTTCTCCTTTGCGATCCCTGCGGGGGACTACGCCTACGCGAAATATGTCCACACTGCGTGAACAAGGTAGTGTCAAAGTATTGATGGTAATTGCTTCCCCTTCAGATCAAGTCCGCCTTGATTTACAGAAACAAGAAGCTATCAAACTGCAAGCAGAACTTCACCGTCAAACATCACGACTGACTGAAGGTAGCAATCGGTTTCCAGAAATTGAACTGACTGTATTAGACCAACCAGGACGGGAAGAACTAACGCAAGCTCTAGAACAAGGCAGATACCACGTTCTCCACTACTCTGGTCATAGTAACTTAGGCGTCAATGGTGGAGAAATTTATCTTGCTAGCCGCAGAACTGGCTTAACAGAAATATTAACTGGGGACGATTTGGCAGGTTTGCTCGTCAACAATAATATTCAAATGGCAGTGTTTAACTCCTGCTTAGGCGCGTACACTGCTGCGTCCGATCCCTCTGGAGATACTGGCGAACGTAACCTGGCAGAAAGTTTGGTGAAGCGTGGAATTAGAAGCGTTTTGGCTATGTCAGAACGTATTCCTGATGAAGTGGCGTTGACCCTCACACAATTGTTTTACCGTAACTTGAGTCAGGGATATCCAGTCGATTTGTGCGTAAGTCGGATGCGCCAAGGATTAATTTCTGCATATAGTTCTCACCAGATGTACTGGGCATTACCGATTTTGTATCTCCAGCCAGAGTTTGACGGTTTTCTGAGTGAGGAAGGTGAGGTATCCGAAAGTGCGGAGTCGCTGAATCAGTATGGTTCGCCTTTAGGTATAACTTCCACGATGTACTCTGCTCTGGGAGATGATTCCGAGATGCCTTTAGGAATGGAAGAAATGATTCCTTCTGGTTTGGCGCGTGACTCTTCTGGGTTAGACTGGCTAGGTGAAGATACTTGGGGCGATTTGGTTGATGAAATTGAGTATGATGACCCAAGCTATGAAGAAGATTCTGCGATAGTTTCGGATTTGTTTCGTCAGCTGGATAACCAAAAAGTTTCAACTGAAACTGATCAACAAATTAGTGAAGATAGTTTTCACCAAAGCCAGGTTTCAGAGGAAATGACTTCCCCAGAAGAGGAAGCCGATTTGTGGGGAGAAGTTCCACCACCGCCACCTCAAGTTGTAGGGAACTTTGAAGGAAATCGGCAAAAATCTGAGTTTTCGCGTCGGCATAGCCCGTCGCAGGCATCGCAACCAGCCCCGCTAAGACCTCGTACCCATCGCCGCAAGCTGTGGCCGATTGTGGGTGTTGTCGGAATCAGTGCGTTAGCAGCTGCGATCGCTTTAAATTGGTGGTGGCAAAATCGGCCCCAAGCAAATTTGCCTAACATACCAGCAATTCCCACCCAGTCTTTACCTATTCAAAAGCAGCAAAATATTGATTTAGAAACAGCAACCACTGGAATTGTCACCGCCAGCGCTACGGAAAAATTGAGCCAGGGCGACTTGCAAGGTGGGTTATTGGCTGTAGAAGAACTACTCAATCGTGGCGCATTAGCTGCGGCTGAAACTGCCCTGAAAGTAATTCCCCCTAAACAAGCTGACGATCCATCTGTGAACTTTTTCAAGGGACGATTAGCGTGGCAGTCTATCCAAACTGGAGACAATAACTATAGCGTTGATGATGCCCGCCGTTACTGGGAAACTGCTGCCAAAGCTAAACCCGAATCGCTTTTGTATAATAACGCTTTGGGATTTGCCTACTACACAGAAGGCAATCTGAATCGAGCTAATGATTCTTGGTTCAAGGCTTTGAATTTAGCTCTTAAAGAACAGAACTCAGACTCTAGCGCCGGAACATCTACAAATACAGCAGTCCCTCAAGATGCGTTAACTTCTTATGCTGGTTTAGCTCTTGGACTGTATAAATCTGCACTTAGTCAATCTAGTGGTAAGCAGACACAATATTTGAATGAAGCGATCAAGTTGCGGCAAATGGTTCTCAAGTCTGATCCAGTCAATTTCCAGGTAGATAAATTAGCTAAAAATTGGCTGTGGACAGAGAAGGCGATCGCAGATTGGCGATCGCTCCTTCAGGAAAAGAGCGAAGAACAGTAATATGTTGTAGTGGTGCGATCGCTTGCACACCAAAAAACTTTGCTTTCAGCATCCCTAATCAAGACAAACCTTGCATCTAAGAGCAAAGACACCGTTTTCACACATCACTACCGAGAGAAAACCTTTTCTATCTTTTACTGAGGGATTGCTGCTGCTTTGATCTTCTTACAGATATTCACCCAAGCTTTATTCTCTTCTGATGGGTTCAGGCTGTCTAAAGGTTGATTGGGAGGGTGCGCTGATTGATATTTTTCAATTTCTGTTTCTTCATAGCTGCTAAAACTTAACGGTATCCAAATAATCGTGAGTCCTTTAGCTTGTGCCGCATTCAATAATGGGGGTAACTCATTCTCGTGAATAAAGTCTGATGCTAGAAAGTTAGGGCTAACCAACAATACTGCTACTTTTGCTGCTGCTAAAGCATTTTCAATTTCTTTACTCCACTCAGCACCAGGTCTGATTTGGGTATCGTCCCACACAAGCAGATTTTGGTTGCGAATTATTGGTTTGAGGTGTTTCTGAAGTTTGGTAAGCGATTCCTGATCTTGATGACTATAGCTGATGAAAACTTCAACCCCTAACTGCTCTACAAGCAACCTCTCTTTATCTTTATCTATCACATCATCAATTAAACCCAAGACATCAACCATTTGATAGCTTTTTTGGCATTGAATGCATTTTTGCTTATCGTATACAAACTGTCGCAATATCTCAAAGGGGTAAAAGTGTGGCTCTTGGTTATCTTTGCAAGTGACACAATTACAGGGAATTAACTTGTTGTACTTTAGTCGCTTGTACGAGTCATGAATTTTATCGAGTTCATGTGTAACTATGGTCATCAAATCTCTTTTATGACGACCTGAAACTCGAATCTTAATCTCCCGCTTGCCGTAATATTCAATCACCTCTGCCTTCGTCTGGTCTTTGCTGAGAACAACGCCGCTTTTCCAAACACATTGTTGTTCATTCATCAACTCATGCATAGCGACGATGAACTGGGTGATGATGCCCTTGGGCATGAACTCGTAAGTGTAACGCAGAATCAGGTTGTTGATTTCATCCCAGTTATAAGGGGGTTGGTTAGCAGATAGCAGTTGTGGGGCAATATACTTTCCTTGGCTTCTAGGAATTTCGTAGCACAGCTTGAAGTTGATCATCAGCCGCAAGAGTTCATCATGCATCGTGGCGTATTTATCTTCACACCAGATGTTTGCCAAGTCAGTCCGGGTGAAAGTGCCCAGGTTGCGGATCACTTCTTCATTATCCAGCACTTTGTAGACTGCATCAGTTCCCCACTTGGGTTTGAGGATAACGGTCTTGTTCAAAAGTGGGTCTTGCTGGAAGTGCAAGCATACTCCCAAATCGTGCAGATAGCTGCTCAACTGCAACTTGTCATTTCTTTCGGTGAACCCATTTTTTTGGCAGATATTCAGATATTCATCCAAGCCGATGTAATTGCGTTTGTCACTCTCTAAAGCTTCCCTGACTCTAACCCAGGTTTTTGGGAGCGGACTGCCAATATGGGGCAGGTTTTGAACGTAATGCTTGATTTGTTGTAAAACTTGTTCTAAACCCCTGTTGGTAGCAAGGTTTGTTGGTAAAGTCTCTTTCAAATTAGTAAACTGCCCCCGTAACTCACGTTCATTGATTTCTCGGTGGCGGTTTTGCTTCTCATTTTTGATGATTAGCAACGGACTGTTATCACTCAACAGTTCTACTACATTCAGCCAGTAATCAAAATCTGTATCTTCCTTGCGATTATCTACCACTAAAACGTAGAGGGAGCGCTTGGTGAGAAAAAACTGGTGAGTTGCATGGTAAATCTCTTGCCCCCCAAAGTCCCAGATGTTGACTCGAAATTCTCGCCCATTTTCCATTGGGAAACTCCACCGAATCACCTCAATTCCCTTTGTAGTGTCTTCCTCTTGAAGTTGATAATTTTGATTTTCGATTTTCTTGGCCAGTGTTGTTTTCCCTGCTCCTCCTTCACCGACAATTAATAACTTTGCTTCACAAAGATAATCTGTACCTTCAGCTTTCAGTTGTCGGAAATAATTCTGAATCGCCTTAATACCATTTGCAACAACTTCTGGTGGTGGCTTTTCAATACGGTTGCCGTTTAAATACAGAGAAGTGAGTTGTTGGAGGTGGGCGATCGCTTCTGGCAGTGTCGTTAATTGGTTGTCGTTTAAATTCAAATCAGTGAGGTTTTGCAGGCGAACAATTGCGTCTGGCACTGTCGTTAATTGGTTGCCACCTAAATCCAGCCAGATCAGGTTTTGCAGGCGAAAAATCGCATCTGGCACTGTTGTTAATTGGTTGCAAGTTAAATGCAGCCTAGTAAGGTTTTTTAGCTGAATTATCCCTTCTTCTGGGAGCGTCGTTAATCTGTTGAACCTTAAATATAGCCAAAGGAGTTTTTGCATGCGAAAAATTCCGTCTGGCATAATCATTATTAGGTTATTGTTTAAATCCAGCCAGGTGAGGTTTTGTAGGTGGGCGATCGCTTCTGGCAGTGTCGTTAATTTGTTGCGGCTTAAATTCAGGTAAGTGAGTTGTTGCAGGCGGCCGATCGCTTCTGGCAGCGTCGTTAATTGGTTGCCGCTTAAATTCAGGGTAGTGAGTTGTTGCAGTTTGGCGATCGCTTCTGGCAGTGTCGTTAATTTGTTGCTGCTTAAATCCAGAGAAGTGAGTTTTTGCAGGCGGGCGATCG
>NZ_KV757593.1:0-41719 GCF_001712795.1 Nostoc sp. KVJ20 | reverse complement strand
GAGGTGAGTTGTTGGAGACTGGCGATCGCTTCTGGCAGTGTCGTTAATTGGTTGCTGCTTAAATCCAGAGAAGTGAGTTGTTGCAGGCGGGCGATCGCTTCTGGCAGCGTCGTTAATTTGTTGCCGCTTAAATCCAAAACCTCCAACCATTCCAGTTCAAACACCTCAACAGGAATCTCTGTTAATTTTTCCTTGTCATAAATAAACCAATGATTACTTAAATCTAATTCTTTAAGCTGTTTATTTTTCGCTTCTCGGATTTTTTCAAGGAAACGTTGAGGCGTGTTTACCATACTGAGGTTCACCTGTTAACGAAAACTACATGTAATGCCCCTGATTCGCTGGACAATTTCGCAACCATTAATATTTTGCACTAATCCCAACAATCGCCAAAGGTTAGAAACCTCTGGTTGATAGCAAAAGTCCTCTTAAGAGGGCTAAATTCTTTCCAGGTTTGGGTTTTAGTCCACATTGAGTGGACTTTGGCTATGAGAAAGGAAATTCGAGTTCCAGGCAAAGGTGGGTGTTAATTAAGAATGCTGCAAGATATCAAAGCAATTTACTATTCTGTGTAGTACTACATGAGTCCTAATAATTTTTACTGAATCTAAAAAGAATTTATCATTACCAATGGTTCAGATTGGCTTGTCAACGAGTCTTTGATACTCATTAATGAGGTTTGGAACTCCATTAATGAGTCTTTGATACTCGCCGATGAGCCTTTGATACTCGCCGATGAGCCTTTGATACTCGTGGATGAGTCTTTGATACTCGCGGACGAGTCTTTGACACTCGTGGATGAGTCTTTGATACTCGTGGACGAGTCTTTGATACTCGTGGACGAGCCTTTGATACTCGCGGATGAGTCTTTAATACTCGCGGACGAGTCTTTGATAGTTCTTTTACTTCTTTAGCCGTTTTTTACACGACTTCTCCAGCCCGAAAAATCTGTTCAGCAGTTAAATTCAACTCTGGGAACGCTGGGGATTGAATGCGTTCCCCGCAGGGGTTGCCGCAGGCATCGCTTCCCCTAAATTGCCTAACTTGATACTCACCTTCAATCAATTGGTAAATCGAGATAGTTGGTTGTTTAGGATTGCCAATAAAGCGCCTACCACCTAAACCTAGATAGTCTACAATCCAGTATTCAGGTATTCCAACCTCTTCATATTTACCTGCTTTGGTAAAATAGTCGTCTCGCCAGTTGGTACTTACCACCTCAATTACTAAAGGAATTGATGCCGCTTGGCTTACAGTAGATTCTTTTTTCCACAGAGGTTCATTGACTAAATTAGAGTTATTCAACAACAGTACATCTGGTGAGTAAGCTGCTTCGCTCTGATTCGGTTTAACGAATGCTGTTTTGGGGATGAAATAAGGTAGTTTTAAACGTTTGTATTCTGTAACTATTTCCCCAACTAAAAATCCAACAATCTGTTCATGATCACCTGTGGGAGGAGCCATTTCTACAATTACTCCGTCATGCAGTTCATAGCGTCGTTGTGAGTTTTCTGGATACCAAGCGATAAATTCATCAAATGTTACTTGTTTGGTTAAGGCTTGAGTCATACTTTGCCTCTTTGCTTTATGTCAAATTTGACCCCTTTCCAAACTTCTCCCCGACACAGGAAAGGGTTTTTTCTCGTTTTCAAGTTCTGCCAGGAATGCAGTACTCTTTAAGGCTTATGTATTTTGTTAATTAGAATAAAGGGAAGAGTTTCCTGAATTGTGTTATCTGTCAAATCCAGGAAACGAAAAATTATATAATTTCCTAGGGGTAAAAATGGAAACAAAATATGTTGCAGTGGAGCGATCGCATTTTTGACGTTTAAAGCAAGGTAAAAGGGTGCAAAACTGGGGATCTTGTTTCTCACGAATGATTTGGGATTGCCATAGTTGTTAGTAGCGAACTTTTAACTAACAATTCCTAGATTGTTGTATATTTCGATGAGATTGCCATCAGGATCGCGAAAATAAGCTGTGCGGATTCCCCAGTCTGGGCGATCTTGTGGTTCTGTTACAACGATCGCATTCTGCGTTTTTACTTGTTCATAAACCTCATCCACGTTATCGACTGCGAAAATCAAGACAGTTTTATCTCGATTGACAACATACGAAGGTTGTTCGATTCTGGGGACTACTTCAGCCATTAATTCTTTTTTGAACAAACCCAGCTTGAGATATCCGGTATTAAACTCAGCATATCCGCTATCTTCATCGCCCCAATCGACATCAAATTTCAGCAGATCCCGGTAGAACAGAAAAGAATCTTTATAGTTGGAGACAAGCAGTCTCAGGTGTGTTAACTGAAGCTTCATATCTGTTACCTTAGTCTACTAACTGTGAATTCTAGGTTCTGGATGCAAAGTCGCTAGCAACTCGCTTTCGACAATTGCCAATTCATCAAGCCGTTGCATGACAATTTCTCGGTCGAAATAAGTAGCAGCTAAAACCCAATATATACCGTAGTGTCGCGCTTCGGATGCCATTAGCCCACGATAAAATTTTGCTAACTCTGGCTCTGGACAGTGAGCAGCTAATAATCCCAGGCGTTCGTGAGAGCGAGCTTCTATTAAACCAGTTACTAGTAAGGAATCCAGAAATCGCTCAGGTTCTTTGGGGCGGACTTGAGCTTTTAAACCTGCACCGTAGGGAGGCGGTGGTAGGGGAGCTAGGGGAATATTTCGGCGTTCTAACCATTGGTTAACTAGCTCAAAGTGTTCTAGTTCTTCGCGGGCGATCGCAGTTAGTTCCCGTACCATCTTAGTATTGGAAGGGTAACGAAACATCATATTTAAGGCCACGCCCGCTGCTTTGCGTTCACAGTGGGAGTGGTCGAGTAAGATGATGTCTAAGTTAGCGATCGCTTGTTCAACCCAAGCAGAGCTTGTGGGCTGTTTTAGGGCGTTGATAGTCGATAACTGAGTAAGCACAAAGTCACAAAACTCCAGAATTTAAATTTGGCTGAGTACCCTAACAAATTGATTTTAATCGTGGATGGGGCAATTTGTTGCTTTTATACCTTTTGCTCTCTCTCTCTTAGTCAGCACGTCATTGATTACCAAAAGCTGAAAATATCTCTAAATGGCTCTTATTTGCTGGCTTGTCCACGCACGAAATGCTTTCATTGTCGCATTCCTGCCATTGGTTTTACTCAACATCAAATATTCGGGAATCACTTTGCAAAATTGAGATGCTCCAATCATATTGGAGTACAATACTGCACGCTTTGTGCATTTTTAACTCGGAATAGGGTTTGGGAAAAGGTTAAAGGTTTTTTCTTTCCCCTTCCCCTTAACCGACAAGTATTGTATTGGAGTAGCTCTTTTTCTGTTTTTGTTAACTCAATTTTCACATATTTACAGAGATATAGGACTCATATCAATACTGTTCGGTTAAGCATTTTTAACTTGGAATTGGGTTTTGGGAAAAGGTTACTGGGTTTGGGTTAAAGGTTTTTCTTTCTCCTTTTCTCCTTCCCCTTTCCCCCTTAACCGAAAAGTATTGGGACTCATATTTTATTTCTGAAAAAACTCAGTACAACTAAGAAGCCTTCTTGACTGTTGCCTATTGCCTATTGCCTATTGCCTGTCTATGCAAATTAGTTCAGAAATAAAAGCGGATTCCTATAGATAAAATTGGATATTCCATATTCAGATAAGCAGTGCTTAAAAGTTTGCACTTCCTCTATGATTTCCTGAATATGTCTTTTGAGAGCTATTCTTGACGGAAAATAATTACAAAACCGGTCTGCAATACCTAGCAAAGTTACTGAAGTGTGATTTTCTATCCCTATTTCTCACTCCACGGAATGTGTTTCTTGAAAGAGGGCTATATGTTAACTCAAAGGATTTGCAGCAAGGTTAATTCGCCGCTGTTTGGGCTTCTTGATAAATTATTTCTTGAAACTGGATCATATCTTTTTGTGGATCGGCGTGGCTAACTTTCACTACTATCTGTTCGCCTAAGTTCACAGAACGTTTGAAAGTCATTGGTAACTGCAAGCCCAAATCTTCTAACAAAATTAGGGCTAAGTTGCTGTCTTCCCGCAACCACATCAACACTGTGACATCCCAAGTTTCCTCTGGATGACGACGTAAGTATTCTAGAGCATAATATCTATTAGTTTGCCGTTCCACCATCGTCAACTCTTGGGTGATGCTGGTGACAGTCATCATCACTTCTTTAAGTTGTTCTGCGGAAAATGGTAAAACTTCACCCCGCAAATGAGCTTTCAGTTGGAAGTGGGTAAGCAAGTCACTGTAGCGACGAATGGGAGAGGTTGCTTGGGTATAAGTATCCAAACCCAAACCAGCATGACGCAGAGGCGTAATGCTCATTTCACTCTTGGGCATACAACGACGCATGGCGCAGGCGCGAACGAATCCAGCCGGAAGTAGGAGTAATTCTTCGTCTGGGGGTAATTCCGGTTGCGGCTGACCGCGAAATGGCAAAGGAATGTTGTGAGCTTTACCATAACGAGCCGCAACTTCACCGGCAACAATCATCATTTCTGCTACCAGTTGCCGCGACGGGGAATCGTCCAAAATGTCAATGTTGATCTCGTCACCTTTGACTTTGATCGTTGCTTCGGGCATGGTGATGCTAATTGCCCCTTGGGCGTAGCGCCAAGCTTTGCGCCGCTGTGCCCAAGTAGCGATCGCTGCAATTTCTGGTTCTGCTTGTACTCGTAATTGCAGCATTTCATCTACATCTTCGTAGGTGAGGCGATAAGTCGGCTTAATCAAGCTGGTATGAATGCTGTAATCTTCTACTACCCCAGTACTACCTAAAATAATCCCGAAACTGAGGGCGCAACAAACCTTTCCCTGTATCAGACTCATTGGCCCAGTTGCCAATACCTCTGGAAACATGGGAATCATCCCCGTAGGTAAATAGACTGTACTACCCCGCTTTCTAGCTTCCAAATCTAATTCATCTTCCGGCACTAACCATCTAGTAGGATCGGCGATATGCGCCCAAATCCGTTCCCGTCCATCGGGGAGTACTTCCCAACTTAGACCATCGTCGATCTCTGTGGTAGTTTCATCATCAATGGTGTAGACCTTCAGGTGAGTCAGATCCAGGCGGTTTGCATCTGAGTCAATCGGTGGGAAATCCAAACGCTGTTGCGCCACTTCTAATACCTTATTAGGAAACTGAATCGGAATTGAAGAACGACGCAGGAACAAGTTTTCATAAGGACTCCACCAACCCAAATCTACCAATAATTGAAAGGCTCCTTGGGGTGTTGTGGGTCGTCCCAGCATGGTCATAGTTTCTAATACTGGAGCGCTTGGCGGATAAGCACGAGCCAAGGAGTCATAATTTACTCCCGTCCGCACGGTGTCAGCAAGTAGCGCTGCGTATTTTTCTAGTCCTTCTAAGCGCTGGCGATCGTGGCGCTGCCATTCTACTGCTTCACCTTTGAGCGCCTGCTCTACACGAATTAAAAATTCCTGCTGTCCCTTAGCTTTTAATGCCTCTACTTCCAGTTGGTGCTTGCGTTCTGCCACTTGAGAAGCAGTTCGGGCTTCATAAGCGTCTCCTTTTTGCTTGAAATAAAGTTTGTCGTCTGATAACAAGCAGTAGGCGGCGTAACAATGAGGCGCGGCTGATTCCGAAAATAGCAGATTCGCCATCAGGTTTGGGGTGACTGTTTCCCCATCTTCAACCAGTAATTCCCAAGCTACCTCTAAGCTAGATGGGTCTACATAAGGCTTGACCTGTTCCAAAAAACTGGCAATGTCAGAGGGCTTGTAAGTCTGTCCGGTAACTGTATAAGTTATTTGTCTAGGCGCGAGGCTGTGGGATTGACCACGTTCGTCTACCACAAACCAGCGGGTTTTACCGTCTGGACGTTCTACGATGCCCAGACGGCGATCGCCTTGAACCCTAAATTCAACTAGCGTCCCCTTCTCCACAACTCTCGCACTCTAATAATTTTAGATTTTAGATTTTGGATTTTGGATTTTATAACTGGTGTTAAATCCTAAATCCATCCGTTTTTCATGCAGCAACTATTTTACACTCTTTGATTCAGATTTGAGATTTTGGACTCACACAGACAAAGCTAAATATTTCTTGAGATACAGCTTCTCTTATATAATCCAAAATCTAAAATCCCAAATCTAAAATTGTTTTAGCCTTCCGCATTGATAAATGGCAACAAGGCCACAATCCGCGAACGCTTAATTGCTAATGTCAACTCTCGCTGTTGCTGAGATGTAAGCCCAGTAATCCGACGTGGCAATATTTTACCCCGCTCGGTGACAAACTTACGCAATAAATCAACATCTTTATAATCGATTGGTTCTCCTGGTTTGATTGGAGAAAGGCGACGACGGAAATAACTCATCTCTACTTAATTTCCTTGTGAACAGTATGTTTGTTGCAGTGGGTGCAGAACTTTTTCAGTTCTAGCCGATTAGTGGTGTTGCGGCGATTCTTGGTACTGGTATAACGGTTAACACCAGCAGAACGCTTATCTGGATTTGTCCGGCACTCAGTACACTCTAGTGTGATAATAATGCGGGCACCTTTACTCTTAGCCATAATCTTACAAACAGTGAAGCCTGAAGAGAATTAACACAAATGACTATCTTCTCACATTCTGCCGCATATTTTCAACTAATCTTTTGATTTTTATATCGAGCGAGTAGCCACGACGCGACGAAACGATGAAAGTTCCACAATAGCGATCGTGTAAAGCCTGCCGCATCTGAGCATCAGATAAGGCAGTCCCACAATCAATTGCTAGGGGAAGTACTAGCAGTATAGCAGTGGGATTGGCTCTAATATTGCTCAGGGCAATTGATACTAAAAGCGCACCCAAGCCGATGATTGTCTCTCGCTTCATCAGCGAGAGTAAAGCTGGAATTCTGCCCATTATTTCCCCATCTTCGACTTCCAACACCTTTAAGTCGAATGCCCAACGCCCTAAACTTTGCCCTTGATTGTTGTATACCACTAACACCCGCAAAAATAGCCAAAGTATGACAAAAACTAGGATTTGCACAAATTGAATACCGATATCACCGCCTCCCAGTAGGGAACTGACTAACCAGACACCAAGGAAATCAAGTCCCAATGCCATACCTCGCCGCCCAATTTCAGCCTTGGGATAGTGTTTTTGGGGAAGTCGTTCGATAGTCATACAAAATAGGTATTTTTAGTTAGGGGTTGGGAAATAATTGCTCCTGTTTTTAATATTAAGGTGATGACTTGGCTACTTGCAGCGCTAATGCATTCAATAGCTCTGCTTAACATTTCGTTGCCTACTTGTAAAATTTTCCCGCCAACTTACTCAGATGAGTTTAAAGTTAGTTCAAATATTAGCGATCGCTTAATCGGCTTTTCTAGTCGCTTTTGAGGAGCTTTCCATATTGTGTTTTCATAAAATTGAACTGACTTGGCTTGCTGGAAGTCGGGGTAACTACGGGTAAGCGCCTGCCAAAGTGCGCTGAGTTTTTGCTGTTTCTTAATTGGGTCGTGAGTTTTTTCAAGAATGGATTTAGTCAAACCGGTAAATTTATGAGGCGCGAATTCTGTTTTTACATCTTTTAGATTAAAAGGAATAGGTATAGCAGTTGAGCTTAGAGGGACAATTTCAAGAATTACTGCTTGGGGGCCTGAAAGTTTGGCAAATGGGGGATAAGCGGAAAAGGGCCAACCAGTGTAAACCCCAGCAAACCCAGTTAGAAGATTGCCGATACACAATGAAATGCCAACTACCATAAGTACTGCCGAAGAAGTTCGTGGTTGGTAATTTGGTCTTGAAATCTTAGAAATCTCTGCCTGATGCAGACTACAAGTACGAGAATCAGCAACACGCCGATAAATTCCTTTGGCAATTATTGGTATAGGCCAAACATACAGCAAAGGTAAGATTGGCCACAGAATCGGCATTCTCTGTAATAAGACACGATAGGCTAAAAAACCCTTCCAAGACTTTGTTTCGAGAACTGTGTGCATATCAGCCATCAGTGCCTGGGAGTCTAACCAAAGGAGATTGTGGGTGCTTAGAGCTTGATTATCCAAAGCATTGACAAATGTTAACCGTCCAAAAATATCAAATACTCTTAAAGTAGCAATTGTTCGACGACAGAGTTGGCAGTTTCCGTCGTAGACAACATACATATCTTTGGGGAAAAGTCGATGCCCAATCCCATGAAAAATAGCATTTAAATCAAAGAATGTCACGTAAACTTTCATAAGACTTACGAAGTTAATGTTCATTAACTGATAAATCATAGAATGAAAAGCTATTCCTGAAAAAGACGCTACATATCGAGTTCGAGGAAAGAATATTAGAATAATAAAAGACAATTCAAAAAAGATTGACCCAAAGGCTGACAGTTGATACAAGACCGGATATTGATCTAATCTAAATGCTGGTGTCCACCCGTCTAGTTCCAGCCATTTTTCATAGAGTCGATACTTTAGATTCTCGCTGAATGCCCAATCAAAACCACCAACAAATAATTTGTAAAGTCCTGGAAAAAGATAAATTATACCTAGTAAAAGCCAGATAAAACGTAACGGTAGTGCATAGGCTCTAGATAAACCAGGAGGCTCTAATTGACCGCGATCAGCCCGTTTCCAGGCCATAAGAATAGCATCTAATGATAGAACATCGGCACATCGACTAGCAGCTAAAATGGCAGCAAACCATAATAAATGATGGTAGTGATCTACCTTTCCATAAAACTGGGGGATACCAAGAACGTAGAAACAGAGGATTACGGTTAGCCATGCAGAGGTACGGGTAAAAAGTCCTATCATGGCTGTAAATGAACAGATTTTTAATAGTAAACTAGCTATCTGAGCTATTGTTGCATTTATTGGAATAAAATTAATTAGCCATTCTAAGCCAGCGGGCGGAAATAGAAGCTCTTTAGGTAATTGGCTAAACCATACAACTTGTGAAATATCGGAACTAAATATTATTTCAAAATGAATAATCCGAAATATAGCTAGGTTAATGGGATATGTTGCTCCTGCAAAAAACTCCCTAATTGTTTTGAGTGCGTAATCGCGTTTTTGAACTGCCAGCACAAGGAGTTGGATGCAAATGCCGCTGAAGATGGCTCTTGAAAGCAGTATTCTAATTTTCAGTTCATTGGGTAAAAGGACGTACGTCAACCAAATGGCTATGGCCCACAGAATAGCAAGTGATGAATGAATCAGTAAAAGAGTTTTATGCTGTTTATAAAATCTCTCTATTTTTAATTTTAAAGATACGTCATATATCATAAATTTCCTACCTTAATGGTTTAACAAGCAAGAACTCAGGAGTAATATTATATCCGGCTAATTTATAATTCCCGAATCATGCAGAAAGCCCAAAAACCCTTCCCTTCCCCTCTGCCCTGTGCGGTTTTGATGCTAAGTCTTTAAGCAGACACAATATCAGTTGCCAGAATTCGGAATTGAATTCTGTGCAAATCGGTCTTTTACTTCTGAATTCTGCATTCTTCTTCAATAGTTGTAATGCCTACTTCTGTTGGTTAACTTAACTGTTATTTACATTTTTGTGTGAGTCTTCGTCAGCATCAGTAGCTGACTGCCAGCGATTTTTGCTTACTCTGCGCTTTGCTCTGTTTCCAGACAACCACATCTGAAAGAATTTGAATAACCAATGCTTGCCTACTTGTATGCGATGTCTAAGAGTTGGCATTCGCAGTAGCAGATAAACTAATCGGCGAGTTAGATGTCCTATATATCCATTCAGATTAATAAAGCCGAGACTAGAAACAATCGCTGTGTTTATACATAAGGTGAGCATTTCTCCTAAATGTAGATAGTGAAAATGGCGCAGAGAATGCTTGGCAAGAGAAGCTCGGAGGTTATAAACAGCACAATTAGCCTGTTGACAAGCAGACTGAGCTAATAGACTGTTCAGAAGTTTCTAGATATCGCAGTTTTTTTTTAAGTCGGTTTGCATCAGCGAGTGTGCGAAAGGGTAAAGCATAGGTGGCAGCACCAGGAACAATGTCTAGCGAAGTCTCTCTTCCTACTGCCAAAACTAATTGATCGTAGTTTAATAACTGCCCTGTTTGCAATCGTAACTGACGATTGTCGAGATAAACTTGCTCTACTGACCTCGACAAAACCGAATATGAGTACCTGCCAGTAACTTGAGATAGGGAGGTGCGATTTCCCACTGCTGGAGTTCTTGCGTAACAAATTTATAAAGAAAGGGTGTAAATAGAAAACGGTCGTTTTTATCAATCAGAATAATCTGAGGTTTTAGCGATGTCTTCCAGGAGAATCTATCTAACTGTAAAGCAGTATATAGTCCACCAAATCCACCACCCAGAATATAAATTTGAGCAGGGGTAACATTCATGAAATTGATAAATGTAAATTACGATTTACCGCTAGATATGAAGTAGCAGTTAGCCCAAATAATTGCAGATTCTG
This sequence comes from Nostoc sp. KVJ20, assembly GCF_001712795.1. Taxonomy (GTDB): domain Bacteria; phylum Cyanobacteriota; class Cyanobacteriia; order Cyanobacteriales; family Nostocaceae; genus Nostoc. The sequence continues at coordinate 31,294 of NZ_KV757593.1, read as the reverse complement.
ATTTTTCAGTTTTTAACTAGTTTTTCATTTTTTAAAAGTTAAACCTGTATCGGTTAACAACAGTAATATTACCATACTTACTAGAATGACACTGATAAAAGGTAAAACTTTTGTCTAGATTAGTACCGCAGGGGGGAATTCGTAATTCGTAATGGGCTGCGCTCTAAGCGGAACTATACTGTAGGCTTTATGTAATTTGTAATTTTTATATCGCGAGGCTTTCATTGATTTGAAATGGGTGGTTCATTTCCGCCGTGCTGGACTAGTTGTAGGGGGTATAATTGTAGGTTTGGGAAGAATTGCGATTTTATTTTTGAAAATATCCTGAAGCTGAGAAGCCCGTGTGATCAGGATTTTATCTAAAATCCTGATCACAAATTAGACAGAATTACTGTATCGCGTTTCTTAATCAAATGATGTACATTATATAGCGGTTATCGATTGGATGAGAACACCAAAGTCCTTGCTGTCAAATCATTTCAGCAAACTTTTTGTATCCCACTGAATGTACACCGCTATAGTCCCCTCATTGCTTACTCTTAGCTGGGTAATTTTATACAAAAAAAGAAAAACATATAAGTCTTGATTTCTCTTTTTGTGGCATGGCTTTTTCCCGCTCTTCAAACCTCTCACCCACGGTGAGAGAGATTTTGAAACCCGGTTTTAGTTTCTCTCTGCCTGTATAGAATCACCCCTGCTCATCGCTTGCTCTTATGGGGTTGGGGTTCTTGTACCTTACTCAGCTGATAACCGCCATATTATATTGTTATGGCAACTCAATCTTAATTATTTTGGAAGTTTTACTATGACACATTTATTTGCTAAAATAGCTATTGGTATGGTGACGACTACTGCTTTAGCGTTAGCGATCGCCATACCTACTAACGACCTAGCTAATGCTGCTGAGTTCAACTTTAGCTGGGAAGGAGACACTGGTTATTCAGCTAAAGGTTCATTTAACTACGATACAACAACTGCTCCCAGCGTTATTTCTGAAGCAGGTTTGGGAGCTACGAAGAACTTGCAATCTCTATCAGTTTCCTTCTTTGATCCCTTGAGTAATCTCATAAATAGTTTCACTCCAGTGCTTAGTGGTGTATCCAACTACGGCTATTTGAGATTCAAGTTTGATAACACGACTGAGAAAATCTTTGGCCCTTTTGATGTTGGCAAGGATGATGAGCTACCTGGCGACACATGGCTTAATAATAATCTTGCACTCATAGATGAAGGTTTTAGTGATGAGGTTCTAACTAAAGAATTTGGTTTTAACAATAGAGATGTATCAGGCACAAAGCAAATACTAGATTTAAGCAACAATTCGGTTCGGGTATCCAAAGTCCCCGAAGGAAGCATAATTGTAGGTTTACTAGCAATGTGTAGTTTGGGATTTACTCTCAAGCAGAAATTCAATCCAAAATTTAAAATCTAAAATCTAAAATTGGTCAGTGTTACTTTACAGGGAATAAAGGTAAAAAGTCGGAGGCGATCGCTATGTTATCAGTCAGCGATGCAGAAGCAATTATTTTAAATTTGGTGCAGCCGTTAGATCATCAGCGGGATACTGAAGTTGTAGATTTATTTGCAGCCGATAGTCGGATTTTGGCAACACCTGTCACCAGTCCGTTAGATTTTCCCCATTGGGATAATTCGGCAATGGATGGCTACGCAGTTCGCTACGAAGATGTACAGCACTCTAACGCTGAACAACCAGCCGTTTTAGAAATTGTTGAAGATATTCCGGCTGGGTATCAGCCCAAGTGTACGATTCAAACAGGTCAAGCCGCGCGAATTTTTACAGGTGCGGTGATCCCAGCAGGTGCAGATACTATAGTTATCCAAGAGAAGACGCGTCGGGAGGAAAACCGCGTATTCATCCTGTATGCACCAAAACCACAAGAATTTGTCAGACACAAAGCATCTTTTTACCAAGCTGGAACACAACTATTACCAGCAGGAATTAGGTTAAATGCCCCAGAAATTGCCGTATTGGCAGCAGCACAATGTCCGCAATTAAGTGTTTACCGCCGTCCACGTGTAGCAATTTTTTCTACTGGTGATGAGTTGGTGACAGTTGATCAACCGCTGCAATCAGGGCAAATTGTGGATTCTAATCAATATGCACTGGCAGCTTTGGTGAGACAAAGTGGCGCAGAACCGTTAATTTTAGGCATTGTGAAAGATAATCCAGTTGCTCTGGAGAAAGTCATTACCCACGCAGTTGCGATCGCTGATATAGTTCTCTCTTCTGGTGGCGTCTCAGTGGGAGATTATGACTATGTTGACAAAATTCTCGAATCGCTAGGAGCAAAAATTCACATTCGGGCTGTGGCAATGAGGCCAGGGAAACCCATAACTGTCGCCACTTTCCCCAGTAGAAACGCGATTAATCCTACAGACGCGATGAATCGCGTCTCTACAAACTCCCCACTTTATTTTGGTTTACCAGGAAACCCTGCGGCTGTGCTGGTGACATTTTGGCGGTTTGTGCTACCAGCAATTAAGAAAGTTTCGGGAATTACTGAAAATTGGAAACCAGTGTTTTTAAAAGTGCGATCGCATGATGAATTGCGATCTGACGGTAAGCGTGAAACTTACCTTTGGGGTAAATTGCATTTAATTGATGGAGTTTACCAATTTCACAAAGCTGGTGGTAGTCATAGTTCTGGCAATTTAATTAATTTAGCTCAAACCAATGCCTTAGCTGTTCTTCCGGTGGGTAAAACACTAATTTACCCACAAGAAGAGGTACAAGTTTTGCAGCTTAGTAACTGTTAAAATATCTGCTCAAAAGCCTCAATCAAGCTGTTAACTTCCTCCAGGGTGTTGTAATGTACCATACTCACCCGGACTATTCCACCTTGGGATGCTAACCCCAAGTATTCAATTAGCCGTTTGGCATAAAAGTCTCCGTAGCGAATTCCAATAAAATGTTGGTCAATTTTTTCTGGAATGCTTGAACTATGTATTCCATCTACTATAAAAGATATAGTCGGCACACGGCATTGACGATCAGCCTTCGATTGACCAATCACTCGTACATTAGACTTGCTGTTGAGGTAATTTAGGAGGCGATCGCTAATCTTTTCTTCATGTAGGCTAATTAAATCAAACGCCTGCACCATTTGATTTCTCAAATCAGGTGCAGTTTCATTGCCATAGTGCAGTTGTGCTAATTCACTCAAGTAATCACATAAACCTAACATTCCATAACTTAATTCAAAATTTACATTCCCTAACTGAAATTTGTAAGGTATATCTGTCTGTTCAATAAAATAATGGTTAAGACCAGGCAATCTTAATAAATGTTCTTCTTTGCCATAAAGTAAGGCATGATGTGGCCCATAGACTTTATAACAACTCAAAGCATAAAAATCTACATCCAAATCTTGAACATCAACTAATCTGTGGGGTGCATAAGCTACACCATCCACACAAATCATCGCGTTGCGATCGTGTACAAATGCAGCGATTTCTTTAATTGGGTTGATGGTTCCCAGAACATTAGAAGCATGAGTCAAGGCTACTAGTTTGGTACGCTGACTCATCAATGGTTCTAAATCTGCTAAATGAAGTTCCAAGCTATCTGGGCGAACTTGCCACACTTTCACCTTCATTCCTTGTTTTTCAAGAGCGACCCAAGCACCAATATTAGCCTCATGGTCACAATTAGTAACAATAATCTCATCGCCAGGTGTGAAGGTTTGACCCAAACAAATTGAGAGAACTCTCAACATCATTGTAGTAGATGGGCCCATGACCACTTCTTTAGAAGAATTGGCATTAATGAAACTAGCCATTCCCCTAGTTGCTAGGGCTAATCGTTCTCCTGCAAGTTGAGAAACCCCATACGAAGCTCCCAACTGGACATCAGAACTTAAGAGAAATTCACTAATTCTATCTACTACTTTTTTCAGAGTTTGTGACCCGCCAGCATTATCAAAAAAAGTCCATTCACCAGCTAGAGCAGGAAAATATTGACGGACTTTATCAAGATTCAGGAGCATACTATTATAAGTCCTCTAGAGAATGTTCTTTACCCTAGCCTAGCTTTTGGCAAGTTGCCTAGATGTGCCAGCCTTCTTGCTCTGTAACAATCTATCTAGAGAGGGTATACTTGGAACCCCAAAGAGTATACTACTTACATATCTAACTTCCAGCAAGGATTAATGTCTTGATTCTTCACAATTCTCGCCAATTTTATTTGATAAGTTTAAGGGAGAGTCAAAGCAGCTATTGTTTTGATTCTTAATTCCTTGATTGAAAACAAAGGAACGACCTATGAAAACTACCATTACATACGACATCGAGGTTATCAAGGAAGAAGCACTTCAACTTGTCAAAAAGGGACTTATTAACCGTCAGCAGCCAATTTATACCCTCTGTAAATATATTCCTCATCGTGACTGGGTTAATTTTGAACTTGAGTTAGAAAAAAACGAATTTCTACTCAGAGATAGAATTATCGATCTACTGAATCACGAATCGTGGGAAGACGATTATGGCTGCATTTAGAAGCTGAACCCCCATTAGCAGCATCCCAATAAAATCAAAATTACAAATCAATTTTTCAGCATTAACAACCCTCGCATTCAGTCGGGGGTTATAAATAAGAGATTATTAAAGTAAGCAATAATTGTCTATTAGAGATTACAGTGTACACAAGTCTTTTAGAGGATGTTTAAAAAGTCTTCTAGTCGGTAGCAAAATGTTTTAGATCCCCCTAAATCCCCCTTAAAAAGGGGGACTTTTAGAGATTTTCCCCCTTTTTAAGGCTACGGTGTACACACAAGTCTGAAATAGCGGATTAACCAAGTTTTTACCCCACCCTAACCCTCCCCTTGCAAAGGGGAGGGAACTGGATTTTCTATTTCCCCCCAATGCATCGGGGGGATTAAGGGGGGTAATTAGACTTGTATGTACACCGTAGCCTTTTTAAGGGGGTTGGAGGGATCTAAAAGTGCCTAAAATTACAGCCAACCACTTTTAAAACATCCTTTTAGAAGTAAACCCAGAATCCGGTCGCGTAGTTCTAACTGCTGGGAATACGACGGTTTATTTTATATTAGTAATGTTAATAGCTCCTCCATCTGCGCGGCGTTAGTATTGGTGTAGCCTCTCCTAGAGAAGTTTGCCACAGGCATCGCTTCGTTTTCTGGCGCTAGCGTGTTTTTATCCCGCTTATGGTCTATATTACATGCAATTTTGTACCGCTATATATTTAATAGCGTTACAAAATTGTACTTGACGTACCTTTTTTTGTGCTGGATATTTTTAATATTCATAAGAGTAACTTATTTAATATTAGGGATTTTTGCTATTTGTACTTATAGTAGTATTTCTGCTTACTTCAACTAAAATATCAGGATTATTATGTGTCATATCAAACTTCAGATATGAACAATTATCCGGAATGCTGCTAGTTTAGTTAGTAGTTTGATTGAAATGTACTTAAATTAAGAGATAAATTCCCTAAAATCAATATATTTATTCAGCAGATTTTGTCATCCCTATTCCTGAGTGAACTAGATTAGTTATGCTCCTAGATTTAGAAAGATTTTATCAGGCTTGCAATCCGAGCAGACCTCTAATCATAGGAAACCCTAGCGATCGCCGATACTATATCGATTTTGCTGCGGTGCGGGGTGGTAAAATCATCGAAGCTTTACAGCGGACGATCGCGAGAATTTCGCCGGATATACCAACTTGTCAGCTATTTACCGGACATCTCGGCTGTGGTAAATCAACGGAGTTGTTGCGCCTCAAAGCTGAATTAGAAGTGCAGCAATTTCATGTAGTATACTTTGAGTCTACCCATGTCTTAGAAATGGCCGATGTGGATGTGACTGATATTTTGTTGGCGATCGCAGGTCAGGTAAGTGAAAGCTTAGAAGCTATGAGAATCAGTCTCAAGCCTACCTACTTTACCAAGTTATTTGGTGAACTTGTGGATTTTCTGCAAACACCAATTGACTTTGGAGTAGAAGCAGAGTTGTCTGTGGGGATTGCCAAAATTACCGCTAAAACTAAAGAAAGTCCCCAATTGCGGCGGCGGTTAAGAGATTATCTAGAACCCCGAACAGCAAATATTTTACAGGCAATTAATCAAGAATTGCTAGAACGTGCCACCAAGGAACTGAAAACCAGGGGAAAAAAAGGATTGGTGGTAATTGTTGATAACTTGGATAGAGTTGCAATTCGACCTTTACCATCGGGGCGATCGCTACCAGAATACTTGTTTATTCAGCGTGGCGAACAGTTACGCAAACTAAATTGTCATGTAGTCTATACTATTCCTTTAGCTCTGACTTTCTCCAACGATAGCGCCGAACTTCAGCATCGTTTAGGGGGAGGAGTCGCACCAAAAGTATTACCGATGATACCCGTGCGTCTACGCTCTGGCGAGATTTTTCCGCAAGGGCTAACAATGTTGCGGCAAATGGTGCTAGCTAGAGCTTTTCCAGACATTTTGCCAAGCGATCGGTTAGGCTTAATTACAGAAGTGTTTGATAGTCTGGAAACCCTAGATCGGTTATGCCTGATTAGTGGTGGTCATGTCCGCGACTTACTGGGGTTGTTATTTGACTGTCTGCGAGAACAAGATCCACCATTTGAACGGGAATGTGTCGATTTGGTGATTCAAAGACAGCGAGATTACCGAGCCAACGCCATCGATCCCCATGAGTGGGAATTAATCTTTCAGGTAGTGCAGCAGCAGAGGGTTAGAGGTGATATAGAATACCACACTCTATTGCGAAGTTTATTTGTATTTGAATACCGCGATCATCAGGGAGCTTGGTTTGCCGTCAACCCAGTTTTAGCAGAGACGGAAAAATTTAAATCATGGTTGAACGACACCCACAAGTAGATGTAAGAGTAGCTAACGAGCGAGCTTTGCGAAGTTTGGGGAGAGCAATTGCCCTTTCTAGCGGTCAATTCTCCCTGGTTTTGGTGTGCTGCAATTATCGAGTTTTGCAAGAACTTATGCTGCAACGACTCGAAGAACTCTCTTCAGGAGTACACCAAATTCAAAAGGTAGTTCTGCCGCATAATGCTAGAAGCCTTTACACAAGTATTCATTTACAACTGGTAACTGAAGCTAATCCGCCATCGGCGTTGATGATTTTGGGTTTAGAGTCAGTAGATGGAATCGATGATTTACTGAGGTCTATCAATCATATTCGGGATGAATTTCGCAAGCGTCACCCATTTCCAATGATTTTGTGGGTGAATGAAGAAGTGTTGCAAAAGGTAGTCCGTTTAGCACCAGATTTTGCTAGTTGGGCGGCTACACCGATTCGGTTTGAAATGACAACTCAATCATTGCGGCAATTTCTGCAACAGGAAACTGACTCTTTATTTGCTACGGTATTACCAACCGATACTGCACAACACCAACCTCCTCAAGTTGCAAAGCATTATTCCACTGTGGAGCAAGTCTGGAAACATAGTTATGAACTGCACTTTGCCATTAAAGAGTTGCACAATCGTGGTATTACCTTAGAGCCAGAATTATACGCTAGTTTAGAATTTGTTTTTGGTCTAGATAATTATATTAGTGATCGCATCAATACAGCTTTAAGCCATTTTCAGCAAAGCTTGCAAGTTTGGCAAAAGCTTGCGGAGATAGGGGATAAGAGAGCAGGGGAAGCAGGGGGAGCAGGGGAGGGAGAGGGAGTATTTTCTTTCCCTATGCCTCCTAATCGCCCATCTCCTCTACTTCTGCGACAGGGAATTTTGCTATTTTATATTGGGCTGTGTTATTGCCGTTTTGCAGAACAAAATCAAACAGAAAATCGCCGCCATTGGTACACAGCAAAATCTTATTTTCAGCAATGCTTAAATATCTTGCAGGTGGCTGGACGTTTAGATATAGTTGCTGGATTTATTAATCAACTTGCAGAGGTTTTGCAATATCTGCAAGAGTGGGAAGAGTTGCAGACTGTTGCTCAAAAGTCTTTGGAGTTACATCAAACTTATGGTAGTCAAATCCAATTAGCTTGTGACTACGGTTTTCTCGCGCAAGTGGCTGTGCAGCAGTCGCGGTGGGTACAGGCGAGTATCTTAGCACACGTATCACTGCTGAAATTAGGTGAAGCGCAAAAGCACAATGACCCTTATAACTGCTTATTTCCCTTACTGCTGGGGCAAATTTCTTATTTAGTATTGGCGAAAGCACAGCGAAATTTAGGTGAGCTAGAAGTCGCTCGTGAATATTTAGACAAGGCAACAAAAGAACTGTCATCAGCATTAGAAAGTAGTGCCCATCAATACGATGCCCATCGTTATATTCGCTTATTGCGGACACTGCGATCGCTATACTTTGAAGAAGGGCGCTATTTGGAAGCCTATTACATTCGACAGAAACGGCGTTCTGTTGAGCAGCAGTACGGTTTTCGGGCTTTTATCGGTGCAGGTCGCTTGCAACCCCAAAGACAGGCGACAAACCCAGCATTGATGTCACATTCTGGTAGCAGCAGCGTCGCTTTAGAAATTGCGGCTTCTGGTCGAGAGCGTGATATTAATAACTTAATTGGCAGAATTAGCCGCGCCGATCAAAAGTTGACGGTGATTCATGGTCAATCAGGGGTGGGTAAAAGTTCTACCGTCACAGCGGGTTTAGTTCCAGCCCTGCAAAATCGAGCCATTGGCGATCAAATAGCTGTGCCTGTGGTACTACAAGTTTATACCGATTGGGCACGGGAATTAGGCAAATCTTTGAGTGAGGCGATGTCTAGTGACGCATCCCTTGCCGTTTACGCTGATATCAAGCCAGAAGCAGCCATTGAAGCAGAGGCTTTGCCCTACTCTGAAACACCTATTACCATTGTCAGAATTTTACAACAACTCAAAGAAAATGCTGATAACCATCTGATCACAGTTATCATTTTTGACCAGTTTGAAGAATTTTTCTTTGGTTATAGCGATCGCAATCAGAAGCAAGAGTTTGATAAATTTATTAGCGATTGCCTCAAAATACCATTTGTCAAAGTCATCCTTTCCTTGCGAGAAGATTATTTACATCGGTTATTAGACTTTAAACATCTTTCGGCACTAGAAGCGATTAATAACAATATTCTCGACAAGCATATCCGCTATCAGTTAAATAATTTTTCGCCAGAATATGCCAAAGCAATTATCCGAAAATTGACCGAGCGATCGCAGTTTAATTTAGAACCTGCTTTAATTGATGCTTTAATCGAAGATTTATCTACAGAATTTGGTGAAGTTCGCCCCATTGAGTTGCAAGTTGTGGGAGCGCAAATTCAAGATGAACGCATTACTACACTAGAAGAATATCAGCCGTATAGACCGAACAAACTCATTGAGCGATATCTTAAGGAACTGATTAAAGACTGTGGCCCAGAAAATGAACGAGCCGCGTTACTCGTCTTATACTTATTAACAGATGAAAGTAACAACCGACCTTTTAAAACTCGTGCTGAATTAGCGGCGCAGCTAGCAGAGTTAGAAGATGCTGGCAAATTAGAGTTAGTATTAGACATTTTAGTGCGCTCTGGTTTAGTGGTTCTATTTCCAGATGTACCAGAACGCTATCAATTGATTCATGATTATTTAGTAGACTTGATTCGTTACCTGCAACAACAAGAATCTAGCTTACAAGTACAACTAAATCAGTTGCGTTATAAAGTAGAACAAAGTAAAGCTGAGATTGAGAGACTTAAGAGCGAACTTAGCCAAAATAAGCAGCGATCCAAATTGGTAGATTCTCATCCCCAACAGGGATTAGATTTATTAACAGAATTGCGGGAATTACACAAGCGGGAAGAATTGAGTCAATTAGAAATTGAGCAATTACGAGCTGAACTCAAAGAAAAAGAGTTAACAGCAAAACTAGCAGAAAGTCAAAAGAAACAAAGACTCAGTGAAGCTCAATTAAATCGTTCGTTGAAAATAGCCCTAACTGCTTCCGTTCTGGCCATATTAGGATTGAGTGTTTCTATAGTGACAGCAGTTGATAGCGAAATTAAAACCCTTAGTGCATCCAGTGAAGCCCTCTTTGCATCCCAAAAAGGTATTGATGCTTTAAAGGAAGGTTTAAAAGCGGGGAGAAAATTACAACAAACAGTCTGGGTAGATTCCTATACAAAAGAGCAAGTACAGACCGCGCTTTATCAAGCAGTTTCCGGGTTGAGAGAATATAATCGTTTCGACGGGCATATATCTGGGGTAAATAGTGCTACGTTTAGTAGCGTTCCCCCTTGGGGTTGGCAAAGCCATCGGTCTTTAATTGCCTCAGCTAGTGCAGACACTACAATCAATCTCTGGCGTCCCGATGGCAGCTTGGTCAAAACCTTGTCGGGGCATCAAGATGTAGTTAATAGCGTCAGTTTCAGCCCTGATAGTCAAATCATTGCTTCCGCTAGCCAAGATAAGACAGTAAAACTTTGGAGTCGAGAGGGTCAACTGCTTGCTACTCTTTTAGGGCATCAGGGTGTAGTGAATAGTGTTAGTTTCAGTAAAGATGGTCAACTCATTGCTTCAGCGAGTACAGATAAGACAGTAAAAATTTGGAGTCAGGACGGTAAATTACTCAAAACCTTGCAGGGACATAATGGTGCAGTTTTGAGCGTTGCTTGGTCAACTGATGGTCAAACTATTGCTTCCGGGAGTGCTGACAACACCATTAAGCTTTGGAGTCGGAATGGTGAGTTGCTCAAAACCTTCTCAGGGCATAATGATGCAGTCTTGAGTCTAGCTTGGTCAACTGATGGTCAAACTATTGCTTCTGCTAGTTTAGACCAAACAATTAAACTGTGGAATCTAGAGGGTAAGCTAGTGCGAACCTTGTCGGGGCATAGTGCTGGAGTTACCAGCGTCAGTTTTAGCCGTGATGGTAACACGATCGCTTCTGCAAGTACTGACGAGACAATCAGACTTTGGAGTTCTCAAGGTGTCCTGCTGGGAACCCTGAAGGGACATAATAATTGGGTTAACAGTGTCAGTTTCAGCCCAGATGGTCGTACCTTGGCTTCTGCCAGTCGGGATAAAACTGTAAAACTCTGGCGTTGGGACGATGTGTTACTGCGAAAGCCCAAAGCTAATGATGACTGGGTTACTAGCATCAGTTTTAGCCCTGGAGGTCGCACTTTAGCCGCAGCCAGTCGAGACAAAACTGTAAAACTTTTCAATCGAGAGGGTAAACTTCTCCGTAGTTTTACGGGGCATCAGGGTCAAGTTTGGGGAGTTAGTTTCAGTCCTGATGGTAAAGCGATCGCTTCGGCTAGTAAAGATAAAACAGTGAAGCTTTGGAGCCGCAACGGTAAACTGCTCAAGACATTACAGGGTCATAATGATACCGTCTTGAGTGTAGCTTGGTCGCCTAATGGTCAAATAATTGCCTCGGCTAGTAAAGATAAAACAGTAAAACTTTGGAGTCGAAACGGTATACTACTTAACACCCTGCAAGGACATCAAGATGCAGTGAATTGGGTAAGTTTTAGCCCTGATGGGAAATTGTTAGCCTCAGCCAGTGATGATAAAAACGTGAAAATCTGGAGTGTAGAGGGTAAATTACTATACACATTAGCTGGTCATAGCCGCCGAGTAAATGGGGTTGCTTGGTCGCCTGATAGTCAAAGCATTGCCTCAGTTAGTATTGATAGCACGGTGAAGATTTGGAATCGAGACGGTAATTTGCTAAGTAACCTTACAGGCGATGGTGATAGTTTCATCAGTGTCAGTTTTAGCCCCGACGGCAAGACTCTAGCAGCTAGCAGTGATGACAAAGTGAGGATTTGGAACCGAGAAGGGACATTACTGATTGCTTTGAAAGGTGATAAGCAAGAGTTAACCAGCGTTAGTTTCAGTCCTGACGGAAAGACTCTGGCTGCGGGTAGTGGTAATGGTACAGTGATTTTCCAGAATTTAGCAGATATCCAACTGGAAAAATTACTAGCACGGGGTTGCGATTTGCTGCATGATTATTTGCAGACTAATCAGAAGCTAATGAAAAGCGATGGCTCCGCCAACGCCAGGGGCGAACGCGCCTTATGTTCTGGTAGATGATGGAGAAATTTGCGGATGGCTATTCAGGTGAAATGAGCCTAACGTCGGGAAAGTAGGTGCAATAGCGATTGACATCGCGGGTAATGAGAGGCAAATTAGCAGTACTAGCATGGGCACCAATGTAAAAATCAGGCAATGGGGAGGTTCTGGCGCCACCACGACGACGGTAGTTAAGAAAACTTTGACCTGCTAGGAATGCCGCATCCCAAGGTAAAGAGAGACGTTGAAACATATCTTCTGGCAACGCAGTGATGAGTTCCTGTTCTCTAGGAAAGCCGATGGCAATCTCAGCGTAGATGATGGGATTGATGGCAAGTTGGTCTTGACGGGCATAGGTTGTTAGTTGAAAGGCTGACCAATCAAACCAGTTGGGATCGTTGGTCAGAATGTCGAGGATAACGTTGCTGTCTACCAAGACGGTCATGGATTTTTGTCGCTACGGGTGAGGGTTATAATTTGTTCGGTAGTGAGGTTTCCAGCAGCGCAACCCCGCATAGTGTCAATCCACGTTGAGATTTTATCGGTAGGTTGTATTTTCTTGAGGTAGAGACGATCACCTTCGATTTCAAATGCTAATTCTACGTCAGGAGAAATGTTTAGCACCTCTCGGATTTCAGGAGGGATGGTAATCTGACCGTCAGGTGTAATCCGCATCGTGTGTTTGTTGTTCAAGCGTTCTTATGTTCTTATATTAAGATCGAAGTGTTTGGCTAATAGCTTCGCTGCATTTCTCTTTTTCCTCTTTTCATTAGAACCAAACCTACACTCACCAATTGCGTAGGCGTAGCCCGTCATAGACATCGCCTTCCATTACCCAACCTCAAGCCGTTGTTTCAGAACTACGGCAGGAAAATCAAGCAGGACTTATAGACAAAGCTATACATCTTGGTAGCATTGAGTAAAGTACCCGTCAGCAAGAGAGCAAGGGCGATGTACGCAACCGTCACACAACCACTGACTTTTGAAGAATTTCTTTCCTGGGACGATGGTTCAGGCAGAGAGTTTGAACTATTGGATGGGATTCCCGTGCCATTATCAGAATCAAATGCAAATCATGAGGATTTGATCGAGCGACTGTGTGCTTACTTAGAAAATCACTGCCAAGAAAATGACCTGCCTTACGTATCGCGCCAGTCCAAGCAGGTTCGGCTCAAAACAGCACCAGGCGAAAAGGAAAAAAGCCGGAAAGCAGATATTGTCATATTTGCAAGAGTTGAATGGCAGAGGATGAAAACGATCTCTAGTTCTGCTGCTGCATATATTCCACCACCCGGAATCATTGAGGTTGTTAGCAACAACTGGAAAGACTACTATCTGACAAAACTTGCTGAATATGAGGACTTGGGCGTTTTCGAGTACATCATTGTGGACTATGCTGCTTTTGGTGGCATTCGGTTCATTGGCTCTCCCAAGCAGCCAACCATTACAATCTACCAACTTGAAGATGCAGAGTATTTACCCCCGAAGGTGTTTCGAGGGCATGATCGAATTGATTCTAGATTGTTTCCGAACATTCCCTTAACGGCTGAACAGATTTTTGCAATGAGTCGCTGATTAGCAATGAAGAAATTTATCAAACAGAATTCAGGAGTGCTGGGTACTGGTAGGGAGTTATTAATCTCCCCCAGGCCCTCTCCTCCTTTCTACCGTCAAACAGCAAAATCACTGCGTCGGTAGTTTCGGGTGTGTAGTCGAATATTTTGCTACGATGCCAGAAATCTCAGGGTTGTAAAGCCTCAGATAATTCCAGTAGTTGCCAAATACTTGACGCACATAATTTTTGGTTTCATCAAAGGGAATTTCTTCCACAAACTCATCTGGATCTTGTGTCGTTAGAGTTTGCAGCCATTTGGAGACATTACCGGGGCCAGCATTGTAACTAGCGATCGCGAGCAAGGAATTATTGTTATATTGCTCATGGGTATGATCCAAATACCATGTACCCATCATGATGTTATCGTTGGGATTTTCTAGACTTATTGTTTTGAAATCCACTTTAATTTGTGGAGCGATCCATTTAGCTGTACTCGGCAACACCTGCATTAAGCCAGTAGCATCAGCCACAGATTTGATTTTTGGTTCAAACCGTGACTCTTGACGCATCAGAGCAGTTACTAGCAGAGGATTGAGTTGACGCTCGGTAGACCACTTTTGAATTTCTCGAAAATAGGGAAATGGATAACGGGCTTGCCAGTAGATGATTTGTTTACTTAGAGTCTCGTATTGGGTTTGTTCAGCTGGTATTTCCCGGTCTTCCAATTTAGAAATTTTGTCAATTCCGATGAGATTTTCTCCCCTGGCCAGCCGCATCAACCCTTCAGTAAATTGCTCTGCTACCGTTGGCTGAACTTTGTTTTGAAATTCTGTTTGCCATTGTAACCAGGCATCACGGTCTTGACCCAGCAGATACAATTCTTTGAAAGTTTCAGAACCAGCAGGCGGTAATGGGCGCTGGGGTGTGATTACTTCTGGGTTCATGACGCGCACATTGTCAAAGTTGCCGACATTCAACCCCAGCATCGTCGCCGATCGCCATGCATAGTAAGAGTAAGGAAATTGACTAATCACATACTCATAAGCAGTTTTAGACTCTTGCTGTTTGCCTAGGGAAGCTGCCCATTTCCCTACCCAAAAGCCGGCTCTTGGAGCCAAAATACTGTTGGGGTTGTTGGTGACAATTGGTTCTGCCCATTGCCAAGCCCCGACGTAATCTTTGGCTTTGGCTTTATCTGTGGCTATTTTCCAGCGGTATTCTGCGGCTTCATCAGAATTGCCGTATTTGGCTATGAGTAATTGCCACGCCGCGCTAGCTGATTTTTGGTCTTTGAGAGTTTGGAGAGTTTTAGCTTTTTGTACCAGTGCAGTACCAGCTTGTTTCGGAAATTTCCTAATTACCTGGTCAAGATAGGGTAAGCCTTCTTTACCTGTTTTTGCGGTTTCTGCTAACCGCAGTAGGGCAGTTCCAGCTTCTTCGGTATCTGGAAATTGCTGGACTAATTGTTTATAGGTAGCGATCGCTTTTTCTCGATCTTTGCCTCCTACTTGTAACCCCCGTGCAGTACGGTAGAGGTTGCGCGGTGTTTTAGGTGCTTTGGCATAAGCATTACCTGCTTTGAGAAATTGACTATTTTCCCAATAGCTTGTACCAATGATTTCCCAGTCTTCGGGTTTGAGATTCGGCTGTTTTACTAGCTGATCTAAAACGCCTACTATGCCTGGTTGATCGTAGGCATATTTAGCCAAAATTAATTGTAATTGTGGCTGATTGGGATTTTCTTGTAAGCGTTTGCGGATAATTTCCCAAGTTAGAGGATTGGAAGGAAATTGAGCGATCGCTGTTTCTTGTTGCTTTGGCTGGGCAATCAGATATAGCGCTTTTACTGTAGCCGCTTCTTTGGGATACAGTCTCAGCACACTTTGCCTCAGATCCGAAGCTTTGCCATCCTCGCCCAGCATATCCTCTGCCTGGGCTTGTTTGAGCAAAATATAAGGCGCGAGAACAGGATATTCTTTCTCTAATCCTTGGAGTAAAGCTAAGGCTTTTTGCGCTTGGGTTCTTTCAATGTAATCACTCGCCAAAAGATAACGAGCGCGATTCCGGTCTGGCGATCGCGATTCTTGGGCGATCGCTGCTAGTTTTGCCGCCCGTTCTGGCAGCGATTGTGATATCAGTGGAAAGACCGCTGATTGGGCAATGCTAGCCTCTGATGTTGACTCTGCTTGATTCTGACTCAGTTTGAGCCATTGTCCAAGGGATTTGCCAATCTCTGGTGCTGATACCATTGCCCCGGCTAAAAAGGCAAACAGTGCCGCACCCGCAATTATCGAAATCTGCTTTTTTTGTAGTTTCTTCAGCATGAATACCCGCTGAAAAGTTCCGGTGAATTTCCTGAAACTCTAACACTCCTAACCATCAGTGTGTCCAATTTTTAATTTTAGATTTTTCATTTTATGTAGAAAAATACTAATTTTCAATCCTACGGTTGGCAGTATTGAGTTACTAGCACATATTAAATACTATTACATCTATCTTGGGTTAAAAAACCCGCCTCTCCGTAATTCAGCTAGGGCGAAGAATTGTTCCAGCTAATGTTTTGTATGAAGATAAAATGGGTTCTGTACGTCACAATCTCCAGAAACTAGCACAAGTGTTATTGCGGTGGTACGGTAGAGGCCATCACGGAAAATGAAAATTAGTTAAATGACCAATGACCAATGACCAATGACCAATGACCAATGACCAATGACTAATTATGAAAACTTTTCTTGCAGATACAGAGGCGACGCTACGCTTAGGTATTACTCTTGGTGAATCCCTGACCCCTGGCACTGTAATTCTACTAGAAGGTGATTTAGGCGCTGGTAAAACTACCCTAGTTCAAGGCATTGGCAAAGGTTTGGGAATTGCTGAACCCATTGTTAGTCCAACTTTCACGCTAATTAATGAGTACACAGAAGGACGCCTCCCCCTTTACCATCTGGATTTATATCGCTTAGAACCACAAGAAGTTGCAGCCCTGAATTTAGAAATTTACTGGGAAGGTGTTGAAGTCATACCAGGAATTGTGGCAGTTGAATGGGCGGAACGATTGCCCTACAAGCCAGATAGTTATCTAAGCGTAAGTTTGACTTATGAGCATGGGGGCACTCGTCAAGTCGAACTAATACCATTCAATTGTGCCATTAGCAAAGTCATAGCCGCGATTTAATTTTTTGATCGCAACACTAAAAAATTTCTGCAAATAGTTGAGGGAGAATTCCACACTCGTCCTATCTGCCACTACCACGCTCACCACTATAAGTCACTAACATTGTTATCTCAACCCAAAAATCTCAAATCAGTTTTTCTTCAATCTAAAATTGGCAGTCAGCAAAGCCGACGCCGGTTACTATAAATTTGGGAAAGTTTGCAACGCCCTGGCTCTCTTTAAAAAGGGAGTCAATCCAGGGGGGAATCTTATCCGAATAGTATTGAACCTACAGTAATTCTTAACTAAACGGGATATATATTCAGGATTAGCATCTAGTAGCTTTATTGCTGTAATAAGCAGTTAAAAACTGATTTAGATGGTTTGTGTACGAATCAAGCAAGTGTCAATAAACTGTTGTTGGGTTAAATGAGAGTTTTTACAGAATTTAGTCAGTTTGGTTAAACAGATTATTTCCCTACTGTCATTTGGAGAAGCAATCTGAATTATTTAGCAGCGAAAGCTAGCAGAGAAAAGTTAAACAATAATCAATTCTGTATAAGTCCTCTAACTTCCCTTACACTTAGTATTCCCAACTTAGGTTAGTAATCTATACAAAAAAGAAACTAGTTTATAAATCTGTAAAACTAATTTTAATAATTTTAACTAGCAACAAATTCTTGTATTCACATCTGTAATTAGCACTGATGTGAAGAAAATATTAACTAAAACATCTCGTATTTTTACGATAATTTCTGTAAAAATACGAGATGTTTTCTCCTAAATTAATTAACCTTAATATGCCTACGTGGATGCACTAGTTATCTCTAATGAAAGAGGCGATCGCTTTTTTGATCGGAGAACCGGAGTTGTCTCTGGTATAGTACGTAAGACCTTGATCAATAAATGCAGAGGTAGTATCTATTAACTGCTGAAGAATCTCGGAATTAGTGTTGTCTATTTCTTCACTGACTTTTTCTCCTGTAAATCGATTTTTTCGATCTTCTGGAGGTAATACAATGCGAGGATCTTTATAAGTCTCTTTTGGCTTGGGTTTAAATGTCTCATTTAAGTCAAACTGAAGACGTAAATAACGTTTAGAATCGTATCCACCCATGATTTGTCGGCAAATCGTACTATCAATCTCAGATGTAGGTTCCATAAAGATGTTAGTCAGATTTTTTACCCAGTCGAAGCCTCTCCATTTGCTTATTTGGTTATATTGATATGGTTCACCAGTTTGACCTGTACCAATAGAAAGGATAGAAATATCTTCCAATCGGAGATTATCTAGCTTATATTTTTGCTTGATTGTTGGAAGGACTGAAGACTGACTAATCCTCATAACTAGACTCAAAGCTGCGAGAGCCGGGTTATTAGCAGAAATTCCTCCATCAATATGTGGGAATTCCCAATTACCAAATTTTTGTTTATCTACAGGTTCTAATTTATATGGTGGGAAAAAAGTGGGCGCTGAGGCAGAAGCGGTACATATTTCCCATAAAAAACAGTCATCGTACCATCTGTCTCCTAAATCGGGATGACAATTTGTAAAAAAGGTTGTATTTCGATATAGCGTATCGTAAGCAAGAATCAAAATAATGGGGTTTTCAATATCCTTTATTCTTGTGGATTTATAGGCATCTTTGAGGACATTAGTAATTCCATCATGAGAATATTTAGATTCGGAAAATACATCAATAATTGATTTGATGATGGACGGAAAGTTTTTGTAGCGATCTTTTCTATCCGGTGGGAATATATCTTTACCCCGATCTCTATACAGTTTAATTAGCTCATCACTCCCTTTTCCTACAGCAATCCCTCCTGCTAATATTGAACCGGTAGAAGTGCCAGCAATCAGGTCAAAGTATTCGTGTAAGAAGTTTCCTTTACCCTGATTTCTAATTTCTTGTTCTACTTGTTGAAGTATTCGTGCTGCAACGACTCCACGAATACCGCCACCGTCTAAAGCCAAAATTTTGAAGGACATAGCAATTCTCCTTGATTATTTCTATGCTTATCGAACAGAATTCAGGAGTCAGGAGTCAGAATTCAGGCGGGTATTCTGTATGACTAGCGGATAGCGCAGCGTAAAGCCTTCTCTTCTCCTGTCGCAATACGCTTGGGTTAAGCGCTACTTATACAAAATCGTGGGTTTTGAGACGCGATAAATCGCCGTCTCTACAAGTGTTTTGGTCTGGAGACGCTAACGCGTTCGTAGAGAGCGTCTTGATTCTGACCGGAGCTAACAGAAACGTCTCCGGCTTTACTCCTGAATTCTGGCTTTTGAATTCTTCTTCAATGAATGAAGATTTGACTTGAGACACTGAATAAATTCAGGGTTTCAAGTTGCAATTTTTGATACAGCAATAAGTCAATACCCTTTGGTGAAAAGAGTAAAGCAGGAAAAACAAGGATTTTCGTCTTTTAGCTTGAACCAAACCCATTGGTCTAGTCTTAACTTTGGATAGATGAAAATCTTGCCAGTTCAAGTATGGCTTTGACGTATATTTATTTGTCTACTACGTAAGCTTAAATAAATATTTACTACAAGAAAGTTAAAGCTTGACCCCGCACTTGCGTATTTACCTCGCCTTTGTCATAAACAATCTCACCGCCGACTATGGTGGTTTTAGCCCAGCCGGTAAGGTTCCAGCCTTCAAAGGGACTCCAACGGCATTTGGTTAAAAGTTCTTCACGCCGGACTGGGCGGTATGTGTTTAAATCTACAAGCACTAAATCGGCATCGTAACCAGGTGCGATCGCTCCTTTATTGGGAATACCATAAGCTACAGCCACATTCTTAGACATCCAGTTCACAACTTGAGCAACAGTACATTTTCCCTCCATTGCCGCAGTTAACATCAACGCGAGGGAAGTTTCCACCCCAGGCATTCCCGAAGGAGTATTGGGGTATTCTTGAGCTTTTTCTTCTAAGGTGTGGGGTGCATGATCTGTAGCGATGAAATCAATCACACCATCGCGCAAAGCTTGCCAGAGAACTTCGTTATCGTGGGGCGATCGCAAAGGTGGATTCATCTGTGCTAAGGTACCAATCTCCTGATATGCACTGGTATTTAACAACAAATGCTGTGGCGTTACCTCTGCTGTTACCCAACTAGGTTTTTCCTGACGCAGCAAATCTGCTTCTTCGGCAGTTGACATGTGCAGAATATGCAACCGACGTTGATATTTTTGAGAAAGTTTTAATGCTAATTGAGTCGCCAACAGCGCCGCTTGATTATCTTGAATTTGCGAGTGAACAGCTGGATCGTGAATGTTGGCAAATTCTTGGCGGCGTTGGTTAATTCTAGCTTGGTCTTCGGCATGAACGGCAATCAAGCGATCGCCTTTGGCAAATATCGCAGAGAGGGCTGTTTCACCATCAACTAGCAATTGACCATGCATCGACCCCATGAAAATCTTAATTCCTGGTGTTGGTTTTGCTAACAGCAAATCTGGTAAATTCTCTGGTGTTGCCCCAATAAAAAACCCATAATTAACCAAGCACTTTTGTGAGGCACGTTCTAGCTTGTCATCTAAAGCCTGCTGTGTCGTTGTCAGGGGACGCGTATTGGGCATTTCCAAAAAGGAAGTGACTCCCCCTTTAGCACAAGCACAACTGGCGGTGAATAAATCTTCCTTGTATTCTAGTCCAGGTTCCCGGAAATGCACTTGCGGATCAATAACTCCTGGCAACAAAGTTAACCCTTCTGCGTCAACTTCAGTGGCTAGTGGTATTTCGGAGATTTCTGGCGCAACTTCGACTATTTGGCGATCGCGCGTCAACACGTCCCCAATCATCAGTTCACCATTGGGTAAGATTATGCGAGCGCGGCGAATCAGTAAACTTTTTGGAGATGACATAGGATTAACTTTGTTTAAACAGGGAGCTATGTATTACAGAGAACTATGCTTTTAGGTTAAACTTATTCGCGATCGGAGTAACCAATTTTTGCCGCGCGTTAAAAAAAAAGTTTATTTTTAATTTATGAAGAACCCCGTCAATCAATTTTGGATTTTAGATTTTGGATTGACCGTATCCTTTCCAGGATACGGCTTGGGTATTTTACATTGGTTCCACCCACTAGAGGCGAGTCATAACCCAGAAGAAACGCCCCAATCTAAAATCTCCAATCTAAAATTGGTAGTCAGGATGCAAACATGAATAGGAAATTAAAATTTTCCCGTTAAGATTAACAGATAAAGTTTCACTAGGCGAGTTAATTACCTACATTTTTCGTTCAGTTCAGTAATTTCATGCAAAATCAAGTGTCTGATAACAACTCTAGTCAACAACCCGATAATTCCTGGATCGCAGAGCTAGGTAGAACAATTGTCTTGAGCATTGTTCTAGCTCTGGGAATTCGTACCTTTGTTGCGGAAGCACGCTGGATTCCTTCTGGATCGATGGAACCAACTCTGCATGGTACGCCAAACCAGTGGGAGGCAGACAAAATCATTGTCGATAAGTTGAAGTATAAATTTGCTGACCCGCAACGGGGGGATATCGTAGTATTTTCACCTACGGCAGAACTCCAAAAAGAACAATATCACGATGCTTTTATTAAACGCATAATCGCCTTACCTGGAGAAAAAATCCAACTTAGGAATGGCAAAGTCTATATCAACGACAAACCCCTCCCAGAAGCAAATTACCTCAGTTCTGACCAAAGCACAGTCATTGATGTTTGCCAATCAGGGCCGCAGCCACCTTTTTTAGCAAAACCCCAGACCATACCAGCAGATTCATATTTAGTACTAGGTGATAATCGTAACAGTAGTTACGATAGCCGCTGCTGGGGTGTTGTCCCCCGCCAGAATATTATTGGACGTGCTGTAGTTCGCTTCTGGCCTCTAAATCATGTTGGCGGAATAGATAAATCGCCAGTATATCCATAATTAGCAATATTGCTCAAATGGATATAGTGGTTCTCACTCGCATAAGATACACAAAAACTCTTATCTAGTAATAGCTTTCGTTCCGGAGCAGGAAACGCTATAAGTCACAAAAGAATTTTAGATTTTAGATTGGGGGCTACTAAATCACCAATCTTTAATCCAAAATCGTTCGACTGAGCATTAGCGTAGCGTCTCATAAAGAAGCCGAAGTCCAAAATCTAAAATCCAAAATTGCTATGATGCCTTACCTAGCAAAGATTTTACTGTATCCAGTTAAGTCACTGGATGGTGTTGAAGTTCAAAACGCTAGAGTTCTTGCCAGTGGCGCATTACAGCATGACCGCGAGTTTGCCATTTTTGACGAACAGGGTAGATTTGTCAATGGCAAGCGTCATGCTAAAATCCATTTACTAAGGGCGCAATTTGCACTCTTAAATAGAACCATCTCGTTGCAAATTCCAGGCGGCGACTCACAACAAAATTTTCATCTGGATGAGGAACGGCAAGCATTAGAAGCAACTTTGAGTGATTTTTTTGAGTTTTCTGTCATCTTGAGACAAAACTCTCTGATGGGTTTTCCTGACGATACACACTCATTAGGCCCAACGGTAATTAGTACAGCAACTTTGGCAGAAGTAGCTTCTTGGTTTCCCGGTTTAAGTGTAGATGAAATGCGCCGTCGAATGCGTGCCAATATCGAGATTGGTGGTGTACCAGCATTTTGGGAAGATCAGCTATTTGGTGAACAAGGTAATGTTGTCTCCTTTCGAGTGGGAGATGTTCACCTTCTTGGGATTAACCCATGTCAGCGTTGTATAGTCCCAACACGCGATTCTTACTTAGGAGAAGCTTACCCAAACTTTCAAAAAATCTTTGCAACCCAGCGACAAGCAACTCTGCCAAATTGGGTTGCTTCATCGCCTTTTAATCATTTTTACAGATTGAGTGTCAATACCCAATTATCCCCATCCTCAACTGGAAAAATTTTACAAATCGGCGATGAGATTGACATACTTCCATAACAAAGTTAACATTTCTTCATAATAAAAAATACAAAGTAAATTTTCTTGGATTTTTTTTGTTTATAGTGTGCGTTTGCATGAAAATTTTAAAATTGTTGTAGTTAAATATAAGTTTTTGTACTAGTCCAGAGGTTTTAAGACCGGGAAATCAAAACATCAGCAATTAAAAATTAAATTTAGGATTGAGTGCTAATGGCGACCTGAGTTTTAGAATGGCATACTGTAGCTTATCGGTTAAATTTCAGTTAATCCGAAAAAATCTGTTGACACATTGCCAGATAAAACTGAGCAAATTCAGGTGCGATGGCGTATCCGCCCAACTTAGTCGATGTCTACGATGGGCTATGCCTACGCAAAGTTTAAAAATTAAGCGTTGGAGGTACTTAGCCAGTAAAATAAGTATAGACTAGGGTTTTAGTGCTTTATTATACTATAAAATGCAAAGATATGTCATCGCTAAAGCGAAGATATGGCGTAATTATGCTGAGTTGAAAATGTAGCTGATATGGCAAAAATGCCCCTAGTATATGTTGGGGAAGAATTAAACAACAATGTTATCCAAACTTCAGCCAGTCAAATCTATTAATCGCTTAGTTGGCAAAGTTTATGCCAAGATGCCTCTGAGGTATGTTCTAATTGTGCCCTTTATATTGCAAATTTTTGGGGCGGTAGGACTTGTGGGCTATCTTTCGTATCAAAACGGTCAAAAAGCGGTAAAGGAGCTTGCTACTCAATTAGAAAATGAAATCTGCGATCGCATTGAACAACATCTTGATAGTTATTTAACAACTCCGAAACAAATAAATCAAATTAACTTAGATGCGGTTGAGCTAGGTTTGCTCAACCTTTCTGATTTTGAAACCACCGGAAATTACTTTTGGAAACAAATGCAGGTTTTTAATGTTGGCTATAACAACTTTGCCAACCCCAAAGGTGAATTTATCGGTATTGAACGTTTAGATAATGGCACGCTCTTAATTAATGAAGTTACCGAAAAGCGTGGTATCGGGAAACTTTATATTTACAATTCAGACCGGAAAGGGAATCGCCGCCAGCTTCAGCAAGTCAAAAATTATGATCCTCGTGTAGAAGCGTGGTATGCAGATGCAGTCAAGAGTGGCAAACCCGTCTGGAGTAAAATTTATCAATGGGAAGATAAACCAGAAGTTTTATCAATATCTTCCAGCTATCCTATTTACGATAAAACTAACCAACTTGTTGGGGTGATTGGTGTCGATTTGATATTGTCACAAATCGGTACTTTTTTAGCTAAATTAAATGCCAATCGGTCAGGTAGGACTTTTATTTTAGAGCGTTCCGGGTATATAGTGGCTTCTTCTACTCGTGAGCCACCATATACCATTATTAATGGTGAAGTAAAACGTCGATCAGCATTAGATAGTCAAAATTCTTTAATTAGACTCACAACACAATCTTTGATCAAACGCTTTGACAGCCTTGGATTCGTTGTGGGAAAACAACAGTTAACCTTTAGCGCCGATGGAATACATTATTTTGTGCAGGTAAAAAGCTGGAAGGACGAACTGGGTTTAGATTGGCTAATCGTGGCGGTGATTCCTGAAGGCGAATTTATGGAACAAATTAACGCCAACACCCGAATCACTATTTTGCTGTGCATAATTGCTTTTGTAGTAGCTACAAGAATTGGAATTTTGACTGCTCGCTGGGTAATTAAACCGATTTTACAATTAAACACATCAGCGAAGAAAATTGCTAAAGGTGAATGGGAGCAAACCCCAGTAATTCAGCGTTCCGATGAACTTGGGGAACTAGCCAAGTCATTTGAAACTATGGCAAAGCAACTCCAAGCATCTTTTAGTGCTTTGGAAGCCAAGAATGCTCAGATGCAAGTTTTAAATGAGGCGCTATCTCACAGTCAAAGCCGGCTGACTCAATTTTTAGAAGCCATGCCGGTCGGTGTATTTATCATAGATGCTGAAGGGGAACCTTATTATACAAATCAAATTGGGCAGCAAATTCTTGGTCAAGGAGCGATCGCAGAAGTTAGCACCGGAGAATTATCAGAGGTATATCAAGCTTATCTTACCGGGACAGATCAACTTTACCCCAGCGAGCACATGCCGATTTTGAGAGCATTGCTTGGGGAAAGCACCAGGGTTGATGATATGGAAATTCGCTGTTGTGACAAGATTATTCCCATTGAAGTTTTGGGAAAACCCATCTATGATGAATCGGGAAATCTGGCTTTTGCGATGGCTACATTTTTTGATATCACCCAACGCAAACAAACAGAAAAGTTATTAGCAGAATACAATCGCACCTTAGAGGCTCAAGTAAAAAAACGTACTGAAGAGTTTCAGCAAGTTATTGAGCAACTGCAAACTACCCAAGAAGAACTGATTCAATCGCAAGAAATTGCCGCACAGGAACAACAAGCAGCCATTCGGGAAGCGGCTCGCAGCGCTGCTGCTAACCTCGCCAAAAGCGAATTTCTGGCTAACATGAGCCACGAACTGCGTACCCCACTCAACGCCATTCTTGGTTTCACCCAATTCATGAGCCGGGATTATTCGCTATCTGGTGAACATCAAGAAAACTTGGCAATTATTAATCGTGCTGGCGAACACCTACTCAACTTAATTAACGACATTCTAGAAATGTCCAAAATCGAAGCTGGCAGAATCACATTAAATTGCAGCAGCTTTGACTTAATTCATCTGTTGAAGAACTTAGAAGAGTTGTTTCACTTGCGTGCTGCGTCTAAAAATTTAGAATTACGGTTTGAATATACACAAGACATTCCTAAATATATAGAAACTGACGAAAATAAACTGTGTCAAGTTTTGATCAACCTCTTGGGAAATGCCATCAAATTTACTGATATAGGGATGGTGATACTACGGGTGAAACTGGGGGCTGGGGATTGGGGACTGGGGACTGGGAATCAAGCACAAGGGGGAATTATTGAAGAAGTCTCTTCCCAATCCCTAATCTTCGAGGTTCAAGACACTGGCTGTGGTATTACCCCACAAGAAATTGACTTGCTGTTTGAGGCTTTTGAGCAAACCGAAATCGGCAAAAAATCACAGCAAGGGACGGGACTAGGTTTAGCAATTAGCCGCAAATATGTGCAACTAATGGGAGGAGATATTACTGTCAGCAGTCTGCCTGGTATCGGTAGTACATTTGCCTTTGATATTCAGATTGCTCTAACTTGCCCAAGAGAAATTCCGACAAACCATATTAAATCGAGAATTCTAGCTTTAGCATCTACTGAAAAAGCATACCGGATCTTAGTAGTTGACGACTCCCAAGAAAGCCGTCTGTTGCTGCTTAAAATTCTCACATCTTTGGGCTTTGAAGTTAAAGAAGCTACAAATGGGAGTGAAGCGATCGCTAATTGGGAATCTTGGCAACCACACTTGATTTTTATGGATATGCGAATGCCGGTTATGGACGGTTATGAAGCGACAAGAATGATTAAAGCTAAACAAATAGGGCATCGGGGAGCCAGTAAGTTGCGAAAGTTCCCAAAATTGAAACAACTGGCGTCATCGGGCAGCCAGGGACTTGCGGCAGGATTAACCGATTCAGGCGACTGCGAGATTCTTCAAGTTGTACGCAAAGCGTCTCACACAGAAGAGGCTACTGGTGTGTCCAATTTGCGATCGTGGACGCCAACGCCAACAGTCTTGGCTTCCCCTTGCGACTTCTCTGGAGCAACGCAGGGTTGCTCCAATACAGATACGATCATTATTGCCCTAACTGCTAGCGCCTTTGAGGAAGAACGCCAGAAAATTTTGTCCATTGGTTGCGATGATTTTATTCGCAAGCCATTCACACAGGAAGTATTATTGGAAAAACTGAGCCAACATCTGGGTGTAAAGTATACCAACCAAATAGAAACTACAAACACAGCAGTTGTCGATCAAGCTACACAGATGTTTGTCAGTGTTGCCGAACTTCTGAGCCATTTATCACAAATGCCACCTGAGTGGCTTCAAAAGATCCATTATGCCGCAGCCAGCTGTAGCGATGAACTGATTTTAGAGTTACTCAAGCAAACTCCATCAGATAGTGGTCAAGTTTTCCAAGTTCTTAAGGATTTAGCAAATAACTACCAGTTTGAGAAAATCATGGAATTGACTAGAACAAACGTAGAATGAATTACGAGCATTTAGACCCTGATAAAAAAGATATTTTGATCATTGACGATATGGCGGATAACCTCCGGGTTTTATCCTCCATATTGACAAGGGAAGGGTATAACGTTCGTAAAGCCTTGAATTGGCAAATGGCAATGACAGCCACTCAAACACTATTACCGGATTTGATTCTACTCGATATTATGATGCCAGAAGTAGATGGCTATGAAATTTGTCAGACTTTTAAAGCTTGGGAGCAAACAGCAGATATTCCGGTAATTTTTATTAGTGCTTTAGATGATGTTTTTGATAAAGTTAAAGCATTTAAAGTGGGTGGTGTAGACTACATCACCAAACCTTTTGAGTTTCAAGAAGTTTTAGTGCGCGTGCAAAATCAACTGGCATTGAGGTCGGCGCGATTAGAAATATTGAAACTAAATGTTGAACTGGAACATCGGGTAAAACAGCGGACTGGAGAGCTAGAAAAAACTCTACAAAAACTCCAACAAGAAATCAATTCCCGCCAAAAGTTGCAAAGTCAACTGTTAGATATAGCGCTGCATGATTCGCTGACTGGATTACCCAACCGAGTTTTATTTATCAGGCGACTAGAAAATGCTCTCAATCGAGCCAAGCGAGAATCTAATTATCAGTTTGCGGTACTTTTTTTGGACTGCGATCGCTTCAAAGTTGTTAACGATTCCCTTGGTCATTTGGTGGGAGACGAATTGCTGATTGCCATCGCTCGTCGCCTGCAAGCATGTCTGATACCTATTGATACTTTAGCACGATTGGGCGGGGACGAATTTGGAATTCTCCTAGAAAATATCACAGATATTAACATAGCAATCCAAGTTGCAGAACGGATTATGCAACAGCTATCACTTGCTTTTAATCTGTCAAGATATGAAGTATTTATGAATGCCAGTATTGGTATTAGTTGGGGCAATAAAGATTACGATCGCCCAGAGTATTTGCTGCGGGATGCTGATACGGCAATGTATCGGGCTAAGGCACAAGGGAGAGCAAAATATCACGTTTTTAATCCAGCAATGCATCAGGAAGCTATTCAGCTTCTAGAGTTAGAAAATGACCTGCGAAGGGCTGTCGAAAGACAAGAATTTCTTGTTTATTATCAACCAATTATTTCTCTCACTACAGGCAGAATCTCTGGATTTGAAGCTTTGGTACGCTGGCAACATCCGATTCGTGGTCTGATTTCTCCCACAGAATTTATTCCTGTGGCAGAAGAAACAGGTTTAATTAATGCCATCAATACTTGGGTATTACAGTCAGCTTGTCGTCAATTAAGCATCTGGCAACATCATCCAGTGACACCAGAACCCCTAACTATGAGTGTCAATTTGAGTGCTAGGTTATTTTTACAGCCCAATTTAGTAGAACAAATTGACCGAATAATTTATGAAAATAAAATAAATCCTGCATATTTAGAATTAGAAATTACCGAAAGTGTAATTATGGAAAATACTAATGCTATTAAAATAATTCTTAAGCAACTAAAGCAACGAAAAATCAAGTTGATTATGGATGATTTTGGTACAGGATATTCCTCTTTGAGTTATCTGCACAGCTTTCCTTTAAATGCACTAAAAATTGATAAATCTTTCGTCAAACGTATGCAGGAGAACAAAGAGAATATGGGGTTAGTACCAGCAATGATTGGCATTGCCAACTCAATGGGGATGAGTGCGATCGCTGAAGGTGTCGAAACAGAAGAACAGTTAACCCAATTGAGAAGTTTAAACTGCAATTTTGCTCAAGGATATCTGTTTTCTGAACCTATGGAACAACAATTAGTTCTTAAGTTTATTGCCTCAGCACCTCAATGGTAGCTATCAAGTACCACCTGAGAAAAATTCCATTGTTGACGCTCGGTTAGATAATCTGCGCGTGCTATCTACTATACTTCTGTAAGCAGATTATTCGGTTCACAACGCTCTCTAATTAGATCATAGATTTGATAGTCTGTAAAACTCTCCAGACACCGTGGGAGTTAAACTATAAATATAAATATTTCGGTGAAATTGGTCAACAAACTTCAGGGGATTTCAAAGAAGCATTTACTAAGCTCAATAATAATACGCCTAGCTTTTGATAATAATGCATTTTAATCAAACTAACCATAATAAAAGAAATGTTTTGGTGGTCGATGATACCCCAGATAATTTGCGGCTTTTATCGGCAATGTTGACTGCACAAGGCTTTGAAGTTCGCAAAGCCTTAAATGGTAAAATGGCACTAACTGCGTGTCAAATGGTTTTGCCTGATGTGATTTTGCTGGATATCAATATGCCAGATATGGATGGCTATCAAGTTTGTCAACAACTGAAAGCTGATGATAAAACTTGTGAAGTCCCAGTAATTTTTATTAGCGCCCTGGATGATGTTGTAGATAAGGTAAAAGCCTTTGATGTTGGTGGTGTAGATTATATTGCAAAACCTTTTCATGGGGCAGAGGTGGTATTGCGAATTGAAAATCAGATTAATTTACGTTTGCTCCAAGTTAAACTACAAGAAAAAAACTTTTTACTCCAACAGGCCCTTGACGACTTGAAAGCCTCTCAAGTTCAACAAATTCAGAACGAAAAGATGGTGGCCTTGGGACAGTTAGTGTCTGGACTGGCTCATGAGATTAATAACCCTATCAGTTTTATTTATGGGAATCTCCAATATGCTGGCCAATATGTGCAAGACCTAGTGAATATTATTGAGGTTTATCAACAGGAATATCCCAAACCCACACCAAAAATTCAGCAAATAGCCAAAGACGTAGACCTGAATTTTATGATTAAGGATCTACAAAGCCTGATAGGTGCAATGTATAGGGGTTCCGATCGCATTCGGGAAATTGTATTGGCCCTACAACACTTCTCTCGACATGATGAAGCAGAGATGAAGCGGGTAAATATCCATGAAGACATCGAAAATACTTTAGTGATGTTACAACATCGACTCAGGGAAGCAGCCGATCGTCCGGCAATTCTTGTAGTCAAAGATTATGGTAACTTGCCCCTAGTCACTTGTTATGCAAGTGAACTAAACCAAGTATTTATGCATCTGTTGAATAATGCTATTGATGCAATAGAAGAGGGAATGGTGAATGGGGAGTGGGAAATGGGGAATCAATCTTTTACTCCCTACTCACTACTCACGCCTCCCCAAATTCGGATTCATACAGAGGTGACAGACTTGAATATGGTCAAAATTGCGATCGCTGATAATGGTCTTGGTATAGAAGAGTCGTTGCGATCGCGTTTATTTGACCCATTTTTTACAACAAAACCTGTGGGTAAAGGTAGTGGACTAGGATTATCCATTAGCTATCAGATTATCGTGCAAAAACACCGAGGAAATATTACTTGTACCTCAGATGTTGGCAAAGGAGCAGAGTTTGCGATCGAAATTCCCATAGAGCAACCTGATATCTCATCGCAATTTTCAAAATCGGAAAAGGGATTGGGGACTAGGGATTAGGGAGATGGAGAGCAGGGGAGCAGGGGAGCAGGGGGAGCAGGGGGAGCAGGGGGAGAATAATAATGCCCAATGCCCAATGCCCAATAACAAATGACAAATGACAAATGACAAATGACAAATAACCAATAAATCTAATTAATCAACAATTCTGGTGCTACCAATCCTTTTTGGATAGCTAAGACTGCGGCTTGAGTGCGATCGCGTACTTCTAGTTTCTGTAAAATAGCATGGACATGAACCCGTACTGTACCAGGGGCAATGTAGAGTATCTCAGCAATTTCTTGATTGCTTTTGCCAGCTGCTACCAGTGCCAAAATTTCTTGTTCCCGCTTGGTTAAGGGATTTTCTAAAGCTCCGTCAGTTTTTGTAGACTGCACCGCCAGAGAATTACCCTCAAAAGCGGCTCTAATTTCTGTTGTTGCTGTTTGATCCCACCAAGAAGCGCCCGCTGCAACCGATCGCACAGCCAATATTAAAGACTCAGCAGGAATACCTTTAAGGCAGTAACCTTGGGCACCGGCGGCAATTAACCGCGAAATCAGGGGTTTTTCAGAACGAGATGTTAAAACGAGAATTGGTAAATTTGGGTGCTTCTGCTTGATTTGGCGACAAGCCTCAATTCCGCCAATACCTGGTAAACCTATATCCAGTAAGACCAAATCCAGAGGATAGCGATTTGCCAATTCTACAGCTTGTTCCCCATCTTCTGCTTCTGCGACAATCTCCAAACTGGTTTCTTGTTGCAACCGCATCCGCAGACCAAGCCGAAATAATTCATCATCTTCAACTAGTAAGATTTTTGTCATTGGTCATTGGTCATTTGTCATTGGTCATTGGTCATTTGTTATTGGGCATTGGGCATTGGGCATTATTATTCTCCCCCTGCTCTCCCTGCTCCCCCTGCTCCCCTGTTCCCCCGCTCTCCACTACCCCTATTCCTCGTCCCCAATCCCTTTTCCGATTTTGAAAATTTCGCTTAGATATACAGTTGCTCTATGGGAATTTCGTTTGGAAAACATGATCCTTT
>NZ_KV757592.1 GCF_001712795.1 Nostoc sp. KVJ20 | reverse complement strand
ATTAGACTGGTAAACGCCATAAGGTTTGTAGTTTGCATTTGAGCGAGAATAACGCAAACTCCGAACCAGAAATTTGGATGTTTTCTACTTATTTATCATCAAAAAAAATAAGTCAATGGAATTTATGCTTTTTGTCCGGAATTTCAGTATGATCATCAGAAAACAATCTAAGGTAAAGTTGATTAGTTGCTACATAGTTGCATACCTACAATCACAAAATGAAATCACATTTACTTGCGATCGGTTTAAGCAGTTTGCTTCTAGTTGCAGGACAGGCTAAAGCTTCACGATTACAGTCTTGGTATTTTGATTCTAAGCAAAATCAATTACACCTAACTACAACTTCTGGAATCCAACCAAAAGCCTTTTTATTAGATAATCCTAATCGATTGGTAATTGACTTACCTGGAACTAGTTTTAATTCAGATAGTGTTAAAAAAGCTTTTGGTAATGCAGTCAAAGAAATTCGTATTGGAAAACTAGATAGTAAAACAACTCGTTTTGTCGTAGAATTAGCTCCAGGCTATCATATTGATTCCCGTAATCTATCCATCAAGGGAGATTCTCGTTCTCATTGGATTGTAAAATTTAATTCATTTGACCGCCAAAGCAATAACATCCCTGGGGAAAATAGACAAGATATTGCCATTAATTCCACAGATGCTTCAACATTTGCAGGAGTTGTAAATCTTGGTCAAGAAATGCCGGGTATCAGTTCTCAGATTCGGGCATTGTTAGCAACTTATAAATCATTAAACCCTGGAATATTTTTCTTAGATTTAGATACAGGTAACTATATAGATATTAATGGCGAAAAAAGATTTGCTGCTGCCAGTACAATAAAATTTCCTTTGTTAGTAGCCCTTTTCCAAGAAATAGACGCTGGTAGAATTAAGCTAACAGATAAATTAGTGATGCGGCGCGATTTAAGGGTTGGTGAAGCTGGAACTATGAAATACAAACCCGTTGGAACTAAATTTAGCGTCCTCCAAACCGCTACCTTGATGATGACCATTAGCGATAATACCGCCACAAATATGGTTCTTGATCGTTTGGGTGGTGTAGCAAAAGTTAACCAACGTTTTCGTGGCTGGGGATTGCAAAATACAGCAATGCAGAATTTACTTCCAGACATTCCTGGCAAAAATACAACCAGTTCCAAAGATTTGGTCAGATTGGCGGCGTTAGTTTCTAACAATCGTTTGCTATCTCCAAACAGCCGGAATCAAGTTTTAGGGATCATGCGCCGTGTCAAAACTAATAGTTTGCTACCGGCTGGTATTGGTAAAGGAGCTACCATTGCCCACAAAACTGGTACACTGAGATTTATTATTGGTGATGCAGGTATTATTGAAATGCCCAACGGGAAAAGCTATTTAGCAGGCATTTTGGTGCAAAGACCAAACCACGATCGCAGAGCTGGAGATTTTGTCCGTGAAGTTTCTCGCAGAGTCTACAATTACCTAAGCCAAACCAGAGTTAGCAATACTGCCAGCCCTCATCAGTCAATTGATCCTAACAACCATAATTTCTGAAATTTTAAATTTAGGGACGTACAGGTGTACGCCCCTAAATTTATCTGTATAAGATATTTCGTGGGGATTAACTCAGGAAATTTGGGGTACCACTACCACCATTCTTACCAACAGCAGGAATTTGCAGTAGATCATCTGTGGCTTTGCCAGTACCGTCATCATTAACGTATGTAGGCCCACCTGGGTGTCCATTGGGGATGAACAGTTGCGGATGGTCAAAAGGCGCTTTGTCATACCGAACTCGCTCATCAGTCAGTCCCTTTAAAAAGGCGACCAATTGCTGTTTCTCTTCTGGTGAGAGATTCAGTGGGGGAAGAAGTCCAAAATCACCACCGCGATTGTAAAAATCAATCACTTGCTCTAAAGTCGCGTGACCTCCATTGTGAAAGTAGGGAGCAGTGAGTTCCACATTGCGAAGTCCAGGTGCTTTGAAAGCTCCGTCTGCAAACACAGTTTCACTAGAACTCAACGGTGGATTGAGGATTGGGGGGTTTTCGCCGAGAAGAAGCTGAAATTTGTTCAACTGAGCCAATCGTGCTTCTGAAAGCGGATTACCGAAAGCGTCATTACCACCCAAACTTGGATCTTCCGTAGCACGTCTGACGCCGATATTGAAGAAGCCAGTGTCTTCAGGGGATCTTGGGCCGAACGGCGCACGTTTGATTCGTCCGTCTTTGGCCACGTTGCTCACTGAAGCAGCTGTTAATTCTGATCCAACGTGACAACCAATACACAAAGCTTTGCCCTCAAACAGTCGTTTTCCTTGTTGCTGTTGAGGGGTTAGGGCAGTAGTGTTTCCTTCTAAAAAGCGATCAAAAGGCGTATTATCGGAAATGAGTGTAGACTCGTACAACTGAACTGCCAGCCCAAAGAATAGCGAGAAGTTGTACTCAGTTAATGTGTACTCATTAGTCTCCAAGGAGCGATCGGGCTTTTTGACAAAAGTCCGTCTACCTTCAGCGTCAACTTGGATGAGTTGATTAGACTTCCACCACTCCGACTTGAAGGCATCTTGAATCATCTGCTCATAAGTTTTATCTTTGAGTCCGGGTTTGGGCGATCTACTATCTGCGCCTAAAACGCTGTCTTGTGGATGCACAATCTGTTTACCTAGCGGTCTGAGAGGTAATAACTTTTTCGCAAGTTTGCGGGGGAGCTTTTTACCCCTAACCCTAGCAGTTCGCCCGAACTTATCACCAATTTCTTGAAAAGTGCGACCATCTGCGGAAGACTCAAAGGAACTTAGTGGCGGGCCGACCGCTTGGGATGCCAAAGACGAGTTCTTCAGGCTAACTTTCACAAATTTTAGATTATTTGGGGTTAGTGCTTTGACGACAGCAGCATTAGGATCTCTTAAACCGAAAGGATTCACCCCATTAAAGATGTTTTGTGCCCTTCCATCCCAGAAGTTACGAAAGTTGAATGCTGTATTAATCACGGTTGGGGTGTTGCGCGGTTCGACGCGGCGCACATTTACACCTCCTACGTTAAAAACCGGATCTGGCTCATTTTTCACTTGGTCTTCCGCATTACCAGGTGTGACATCCACAAACTTTGTATTGAAAACCCCCTGAGAGGAACTGACATCGTTACGGTCACTGTGGAAGGGAAAATCTTCTGGTTTTAGTTGGTAATTTGCTAGACCACCGACATCAAAAACTGTATCTGGATTCTCTGTACCATTAGGGTTAATCCGCAAAAGTCCCGGAGCAATCTGATTTTTGGATCTATTGTCGGCTCCAGCATGGAAGTGACAACTAGCACAGGCGGTCACTCCGTCGCTCCCAACCTGCATATCCCAAAAAAGAGTTTTTCCTAACTTGATTGCAGCTACTTTGTCTTTTACGAAGTCTCCAAGATTGTTAGGCTCTGGAACTGATATGCTCTTGAGCGAAGCTAGAGGTGGCGGCGTAACCTGTGCTGATACACTATTTCCAGCTATTACTGCTGCCATAATAATGACAGCAATTGTTATAGTCTTTGAAAATCTTGATCTCAAATAGTTAAGCTGGCCATATCTGAATCTCCACTTTTGGTGCTTTATTTTCATCACCACAGATTTAAGCCAAAATCGACCTTTTGAGGTCAGTAGCAAGTAAATGGATAAGCCCGTAATAAATATTACTAGGCTTACGATGGGTAAAAACCCCATAGTTTTTTATACTAAAAGTACGCCGAAACAAATTATACACTTACGTGAAGGTCTGAAATTTAATATTCATGTAAAGTAATTACGCAATTTACTAATTTTATGTGAATAGAAAATGCCATCTTCTGGCTCAAAATAAATTCAGTAGAGTAGATAAGTTGTTCTATAGGAATCCGCTTTGATTTCTGAACTAATTTGCGTAGGCAGGCAATAGGCAATAGGTAATAGTCAATAGGCAATAGGCAAGAAGGCAATAGTCAAGAAGGCAACATTCAAGAAGGCTTCTTAGTTGTACTGAGTTTTTTCACCAAATCAAATATGAGTCCTATATATTGAATTTATATTAACTAAGCTATTAAGATATTTTATCAGTAAGAAGTTGTAAAATCTAGATATGCAAATTAGATACGTTTTAATTTATTGTCAGCCCTACTTTGAGTAGGATATTTAAATGTCACTACATCAAAGTTCTGGCCGCTGGCGCTTAGGGCTAGCGTTATCGCTATTGACGGTTTTATTGTGGGGAATTTTACCTATTGCTTTGACGATAGCTCTGCAAGCACTTGATGTCTATACCGTTATTTGGTTTCGCTTTTTGACATCATTTATACTACTTGCTTTGTATTTAGGAATACGCGGTAAATTACCAAAGTTAGAACAACTACGCTCTGCTTCTTGGAAATTATTAGCGATCGCTACACTTTTCTTAGGGATTAATTACTTTCTGTTCATGCAAGGTTTAGCACTAACATCACCTGCTAATGCTGAAGTTCTCATTCAATTATCTACCCTTTTATTAGGTTTAGGAGGGTTAGTGATTTTTAAAGAACGTTACAGGCTGTATCAATGGATTGGTGTAAGTGTAATGATTTGTGGTTATCTTTTATTCTTTCGTGAACAACTAACAAATTTGATTACAGCCCAAAACACATACATACTAGGTAGTGTTTTGATTGCGCTAGGAGCAGTAGCATGGGCGATTTATGCTTTGGCACAAAAGCAGTTATTACAATCTTTATCTTCCCCTAGTATCATGTTGATTATTTATGGAGGATGTGCTTTATTATTCACTCCTCTAGCCAGAGTAAAATCACTTTTTATACTTAACAGCTTCCATTTGGGAATGTTGATTTTTTGTGCGTTGAATACTTTAATTGCTTACGGTGCTTTTGCCGAATCCTTAGAACATTGGGAAGCATCACGAGTAAGTGCGGTAATAGCTTTAGCTCCCATTGTGACATTAATATCAGTCGCAGTTGTATCAGTTATTGCACCTAATTGGATACCATCAGAACACTTCACTCTCATAGCAATATTAGGAGCGGGTTTAGTAGTCACAGGTTCAGTAGCGATCGCCTTGGGAAAAGCTGATTAATTAGAATATTTTTCCGGATTTTTACTGGGTTTTTCATCTAGTAAATTCGTGCAAGATTCAAAGCTACAACATAAATACTGAGGCAGAATATTTTTTATTTGTTATGATTTAATAGTGAAGGCAAACTACTGAAATCATCTGGATACTTTACTTATCTCTATGACTCTGTAGTGTTTAATTGTTGACCTGATAACCGAAAAAATCCTTGAATAATAATTCAGAAATCAGAATTTAGGAGTCAGAATCTATTACTAGGCATTGGGAATCACTACTTTTTTGTTTACTACCAGAAACTAAGTTTGGTAGGGATTTGAAACCGATTTATACCCATTATCTTAAGCAAGCTACATTCGCAAGTCATACATAATTCATCCTGAATTATCACTCCTGACTCCTAAATTCTGTTCTGATAAAATTGAGGCTAAGAACTTTAAGTAAACCAAGCAGGGCGCCCGAATAACTACCAAAGCCAACACCTGATAAAACCAGACCACCGAAAAAGTTGAGCGATGAATAGTTTGTTTGGTAATTGGGCCAGCACCCTAAGAAAAAATTCTCTATTGCTGGTTCTTTCAATGGTGCTGCCAACGTTTGGAATTAGCAATTCTGTCTTGGCAGCAGAGCGGATTTATGCATCTTATTCAGCTTTAGAGCTTTCCATTTCAGTCACGACTTTAGAAAACTACGCCAAAACAGGCGTAATTAACGAAGACTTGGCAGGATATCAGCAATATCTCCCTCTACAACAGCTTCAAGAATTGCGGCGGATTTTACTCAATCGTGTGAAAGTTAGTCCGGTAGTAGTTTCACAACTTCTTTACACACCACAAGGAGAATTTTTACTGCATCGGTTGGCGCAAGTCATTAAAACCAATCAGTCAGAACCAGGATTTGGTGCTTTGCGTTCGGCGCTAATTTTAGCCTCTGCTGAATCGGGAGGCTTGACACTTTTGAATGTGTTGCGTAAATACCCTAGCAGCAGCATTCGTCTTGATGTCGCCGAGACTCTGGCAATAGCTACAGAATTGGAGAGACTTGTTAGCCAAACCCATCTTGCGATCGCAGCAGTTTCCCAAAAGTCTAAAATAGAAGCTGATACCATTTCACAACCAAATTTCTCGCAATTACCGGATTTAAAGGTTCCGGGAAAGTTGAAGTCGCAAAAATACACTCTGAAGTTTTTCGACTCAACGCGCAATCGGCTTCTATTAACTGATGTTTACATTCCCAATGTTCAGAATGTTGCACCCATAATTGTAATTTCTCACGGCTTGGGTTTAGACAGCAGCAACTTTCAATATTTAGCCACTCATCTAGCTTCCCACGGATTTGCCGTTGCCGTTCCCAATCATCCTGGTAGTGATACTAAACAATTGCGTTCGCTGTTAAATGGACGCGCCGTTGAAGTAGCAGAACCAAGTGAATTTCAAGACCGACCAATGGACGTAACATATATACTGAATCAATTGGAAAAAGGTAATCAATCTGATTCACGGTTTAAAGGTCGGTTAAATCTGCAACAAGTCGGAGTACTTGGTCAATCTTTGGGAGGCTATACAGCCTTAGCTCTAGCAGGCGCTAAAATCAACTTCAAGCAGCTAAAACAAGACTGTGAACCAGCAGCACTGCAAAATACCTGGAATATGTCTTTACTGCTTCAGTGTCGGGCTTTGGAATTGAGCATCAGCAAGTCTGGCAAGGATTATAACCTGCGGGATGAGAGAGTGAAAGCTGCGATCGCAGTTAATCCCATTACTAGTTCTATTTTCGGCAAAGCTGGCTTAAGTCACATCCAAACTCCAGTGATGATTGTCAGCAGTAGTGATGATACAGTTGCACCAGCTTTATCCGAGCAAATTTTACCTTTTTCCTGGTTGGCGAATTCACAAAAGTATCTCGTCATGCTTGAAGGTGGTACTCACTTTTCCACCATTGGCAATGGAAACCCTGCAAATCAACAAGTAGCATTACCTGCCGATATGATTGGTGATGCTTCCCAAGCACGTCGTTACATGAATGTTTTAAGTTTACCTTTCTTCCAAACCTACGTTGCAGGAAGGTCACAATACATCCCTTACCTGAATGCAGGCTACGCTCAAAGTATTTCTAGTAAATCGCTTGGGTTGAGTCTTGTCAAGTCATTAAGTACAACCGAATTGGCACAATTACTGGATATTAAAGGAGCCAAACCCGCAAAAAAAAACTCCCCAACACCATAGTCAGTTTCGGATTTTGGATGTTGGATATTGGCGTTACATTGCTGCATGTGATGATTTTTATTTGACGTAAAGAAAATTTGGCGTTGCTGAATCAAGTATGAATTTGGATGTAGAGACGTTGCAATGCAACGTCTCTACAAGGATTTTGAAATCACACAAAATTATTTTTCATACCGCAATCAGCAACTCCGAAAATTTAGTGGTGGGTATCGATTTGACACCCACCACTAAGTTTTCCAACCTCTTTCCGAGAAACTACTTGCCTTCGACTCTGTTAGGCTTGAAGTAGGTCTGTGGATAGAGGCTATGAGGTTGAGTATATTTATAATAGTAACTGGATAGTCAAAACACCACTTCTATCCCTAGTAAATTTACAGAATGTTTCTATAACACTGTTATCTAATGGATAAATCAGAATTCAGGAGTTAGGAACGGAGTCTTTGCCTTTGTTCCTAAATTTTGAATTTTTAAGTCTTCTTCAATTAGCTATTTGAAAGGCTACACAAGCAGAAATTTTTGGAAAAATATACTTATGAACATGACAAGAATTGTTGCAGGAAAACTACTTGTTGCCATGTTTGCACTGGGAATTTCTTCTTGTGCTTCACCAACATCTGAGTCGGCAAACACTAACAATCAAGAAATAGAAACAACTGAACCAGTCAGTCAAAAAACTTCTACCAACAATCAAGTGTGTACTCTCGTTGACAATGGCTTTGGTTCACAAGGGGAGGTAAATGTACAGGCTGAAGAAGTGGTAACGGGTCTTGAAGTTCCTTGGGGAATTGCCTTTCTCCCAAACCAAGATATGTTAGTCAGTGAACGGCCTGGACGCGTTCGCCTCGTGCGGGATAGTAAACTTGTCCAAAAACCTGTAGCCACTATTAATGTTACAGATAGCGGTGAAGGTGGTTTACTTGGCATTGCGACTCATCCCAACTTTGCCGAGAACCGACTTTTTTACGTGTACTATACTGCTGATAGAAATGGGTCGCAGGTGAATCGCGTTGAACGATGGCAATTATCCGAAAATGGACTCAGTGCCTCGTCAGATAGAATAATTCTCGACAACATTCCCGTAGCAGTGTATCACAATGGTGGTCGCATTCGCTTTGGTGCTGATGGAATGCTCTATATTGGGACTGGCGATGCGCGAGACCCGCAAAGTTCCCAGGATGTTAATAGCCTTGCTGGGAAAATCTTGCGTGTGACGCCAGACGGACAAGTGCCGCAAGACAATCCCTTTCCCAAAAATCCTGTATATATCTCTGGTATTCGCAACACTCAAGGGTTTGATTGGCATGATGCATCAACACTATGGGTAACAGACCACGGCCCCAGTGGTGAGTTAGGTAGAAGTGGTCACGATAAAGTCAGTGTCGCCAGAGCAGGAGACAACCTTGGCTGGCCTACCATCTACCGTTGTGAATCAGGAGAAGGACTTATCACTCCGTCCATTGTTTGGCGTCAAGCTTTACCTCCAGGTGGAGCAGCAATTTATACTGGAAATTCTATTCCTGAATGGAAGGGTAGTTTAATCATTCCTACCCTTCGTTCCGAACACTTGCAGCGTGTCGTTTTCAACCCACAATCACCCCAGAAAGTCGAGCGTCATGAAGTGTATTTGCAAGGTAAATACGGACGACTCCGAGAGGCAATTATGGGGCCAGATGGCGAGTTGTATGTCACAACTAGTAACTGTGATGGACGAGGGAGTTGCCCTTCACAGCAGGATAAAATTCTCCGCATTACCAAATGAAAAAGATGAAAAGCTCACGCACATATATAGAGAGCAAGAGTTTTAAAACACTGATTTTTTTAATTTCATCCTTTTATTCAAAAACGCCAAAATCGTTTATAGCAATTATTTTTCTCTCTTTTAATTACGAATTACGTTAGCGCAGCGTTAGCGACGCAGGCGCGTCATTACGAATTACGAATTAGTAATTATTTTGGTAAATTTTTCAAATTTTGTTGCAAGTCAAGTAGCAGCAGCAGTAGTTGGTGCTGTCACTTTTTGTTCACATTTTTTGGTAATACTGAAGATTGCTATAGGACTCATATTTGATTCCTGAAAAAACTCAGTACAACTAAGAAGCCTTCTTGACTGTAGCAAGATTGCCTATTGCCTGTCTACGCAAATTCGTTCATAAATCAAAGCGGATTCCTATAGAGAAAGAGGTTACCAATGTTGATAGTAAACTTCTTATTAACTTGGCTAGTTGCTGCTTTATCGCTATTGCTTACAGCCTATTTTGTACCCGGCTTTGAGTTTAACACTTTTGGCACAGCCGCAATTGCTGCGTTGATTTTAGGGTTAGTCAATGCAATTGTTCGACCTGTTTTGGTTATTTTGACACTTCCTTTTACTATTGTCACGCTGGGTCTGTTTCTCTTTGTTGTTAATGCGCTCATGCTTTTGATAGTAGGGTTCCTCGTTCCTGGATTTATTGTTGCTGGTTTCTTACCTGCATTGTTAGCTTCAGTTGTTCTGACAATTGTTTCTACCGTACTAGGAATTTTAGTCAGAAATGTAACTTAAGATTGTTCGCTGCCAATCTTCATCAAGGAGGCATCTTTGACTGATAATCCACCTTCTTCTGCACGGCGCTGTAATGTATCTCGACAAGAACTTGTGGAGTTAGTGCGATCGCAACTCGAAGCATTACTACAACAAGAAAACTTCCAGGGAGCGAAAGCTCTGTTAGTACCTGTACAACCTGTAGATATTGCCCAAGCTATTGAAGATTTGCCAAAAGCTATGCAAGCTATAGCTTTTCGCTTACTTTCAAAACAAGAGGCAATCGAAGTCTATGAATATCTTGACTCTAGTGTGCAACAATCCTTGATTGCAGAGTTGAGGCATCAAGAAGTTCTCGACATTATAGATAAGATGTCGCCCGATGACCGAGCGCGACTATTTGACGAATTACCTGCTAAAGTCGTCCGCCGACTACTGGAACAACTCAGTCCAGATGAACGCGAAGCCACTGCCCTACTTCTAGGCTACAAAGAGGGCACAGCTGGGCGGATTATGACTACAGAATATCTTTCTGTAAAGGAGGATTTAACGATTAGTCAAGCTATCGAGCGGGTTCGTGTTTTCGCTAGTGCGGCTGAAACTATCTACTACCTTTACGTGACTGATAGAGAACGCCACCTTACCGGAACTCTTTCCTTTAGAGATTTAGTGATTGCCCAGCCAGAGCAAAGGCTGGGTGAAATTATGACTCGCGATGTAGTTTTCGTCCACACAGATACAGATCAAGAAGAAGTAGCGCGAGTCATCCAAGACTACGACTTAGTAGCTGTGCCTGTAGTGGATACAGAACAGCGTCTAGTTGGCATTGTCACTGTTGATGACGTGCTAGATGTCTTGGAGCAAGAAACCACTGAGGATATTTATACTTTAGGCGGGTTGGAAGCTGGAGGCGATCGCTATTTCCAGACAAATATATTAACAGCAGCGCGTAAACGGGTTCTTTGGCTATTTGTTCTCTTAATTGCCAATACTGGCACTGCGACTGTCATTAGCTCTCAAGAAGATGTTTTAAAACAAGTTGTTGCTTTAGCTGCCTTTATTCCCTTGTTGATTGACGCAGGTGGAAATGTCGGAGCGCAATCTTCAACGGTGGTGATTCGAGGCCTTAATCTAAAGGAAGTTGGGATCAAAAAAGCTTTGCAAATAGTGACACGGGAAACAATTACAGGGGCGCTATTGGGAGTGATGTTAGGAGTAGCAGTCATTATCTGGGCTTACTTCCTGGAAGGCAGTTTGCCAATCGCCATTACTGTGGGGATAAGTTTGGTAGCAATTACTATCATTGCGGCTTTCTCTGGTTCTGGTTTACCGTTTTTATTTGGTTCGCTCGGCTTAGATCCAGCCTTAATGTCAGCCCCATTTATTACTACTGCGGTAGATGTTTTAGGAGTGTTTATCTATTTAATGATAGCAAGGGTCATTTTACAAATATGAGTAGGCCGCCAGCCAAACAATTTTCATTATGCGCTTAAGACAAGTTTGGAGACTCTTAAAAGAAACATTCTCCGAGTGGCAAGTTAACGAAGTATCTCTTTTAGCATTATCCTTAGCTTATTACACAGTATTTTCTATTGCACCTTTGATGGTGATTATTATAAAAATCCTTGGCGCAATTTATGGAGAAGCCACAGCCGAACAGCAGATTGTTGAGCAAATGACAGAAATAGTTGGTAAAGAAGCTGCACAATTACTTGCTACTGCGATCGCAAATTTAAGAGAAGATGCTAGGGGGGGATTGTTACAACTAATTTTTAGTATTGGCTTTCTTATTTTTGGTGCTTCTGGAGTTTTTGCCCAAATTCAGTATGCGCTCGATAAAATTTGGGAAGTCAAACCAGAACCCAAACGACAAATCTTTCATTTCTTACGGAAACGAGTTTTATCTTTTGCAATGGTGTTAGTCATTGCTTTTTTACTATTTGTTTCTTATATAGTCAGAAACCTTTTATTCGTCACAGTTAATTACTTAAGCGATTTATTACCTGGCTTAAGTTTTCTGTGGCAATTTCTCAGCTTTTTACTTTCATTTGGTATTTTGACATTTCTATTTGCCGCAATATATACCATTTTACCCGACGCTCAAGTTGCATGGCGGTGTGCTGGAGTGGGTGCGGCAATTACCACCATCTTATTTATGATTGGTCAGTTTTTCTTTGGGTTATTTCTCAGTCAGACTGACATTGTTTCTGCCTATGGTGTCGCTGGCTCGTTTGTAATTATAAATACATGGATTTATTATGCCGCTCACATCTTATTTCTAGGAGCAGAATTTACTAAAATTTACGCTAAAATAGACGGCTCTCCGATTGTGCCAGAAGAATATGCTATCCATACTTCCGGCAAAAATCACAACGAATATCCAGAATCTCAAGAACCTAATTCGGATAGAGATAATAATCAACGCAGACACAAGCATTCTCGATAAAATCTTTCTTTATTTCATCCAAATCAAATTATATAAATTATAAGCCAACTATCAAAAGATATAAATTTTCTTTCTGGTTAATTTGTGCCTAAAGAATTACACATTTGCAGTATCCAGATAGATGAATTATTTAATAAGTTAGGCATTTTAATTTTAACTATGTTTTCTACTTGAGTAAAGCCATCACAAAATCAAACAATTTTCACCAAATTATTAGCAAAAAGTTAATATCTAATATCTGTCACTTTCTCTTCACATTTGTTGCAAATACTAGAAATAAGAAG
Source organism: Nostoc sp. KVJ20 (assembly GCF_001712795.1). GTDB lineage: Bacteria > Cyanobacteriota > Cyanobacteriia > Cyanobacteriales > Nostocaceae > Nostoc. The sequence continues at coordinate 825 of NZ_KV757592.1, read as the reverse complement.
ATAAAAAGCAAGGAATATTTATGATTACAACTCTTTTCCAGCGCACTTCTATTCTGCTAGCGAGTGCTACTGTGGCTATTATTGGTAGTATCTTACCAGCTAGTGCTGAAAATACAAATTCTCCCTCTACTAATGCTCTTACAAATCAGGCAGAACAAGTAAGTGAAACTCCTGCGGCTAATCTTAATTCTGCATCTGACTTAGTTATAGAATCAACACAGCCTTCCTCAGCCATTCAATCTGAGAAGGTAGCTCAAACTTTTGAACCTGGTAGAGCCACCCGTTCGGGTTCTAGCTATTTTGGTGTTGCTGGTAACATTGGTTTAACGGGCAATACACGGGTAGGTGAAGGTTCATTTGCTGTAATTAGCAAAATAGGACTTACACAAAATTTGTCTTTTCGTCCTGCGGCTCTAGTTGGAGATAATACAGTTTTTCTCGTGCCACTCACTGTAGATTTTCCTGTAGAAAATTTGGAAGTGACCCAGTTGAGTATAGCCCCTTATATCGGTGGTGGTGTTGCAATTTCTACAGGTAGAGATAGCACTGTAGGTGCATTAATTTCTGGCGGTGTAGATGTGCCTTTATAGCATTTCTCAGTCTGGTGAAGTACAGTAACAAGAATGGGTAAACCAATTATAAATATCAGTTAACGAGACTTGAGTAAAAGCAGTTTCAATTGCTTTTGCTAAGTCTGGATAACTTCTAGCTCCAATAGAACGTAGTGAAGTTTTAATTTTTGACCAACAGTTTTCAATTGGTGAAAAATCAGGAGAATATGGTGGCAAATAAATTAATTTAGCTCCAACAGATTCGATTAATTTT
>NZ_KV757591.1 GCF_001712795.1 Nostoc sp. KVJ20 | reverse complement strand
TTTCTCTATATTGCTTTAGTATTTTCTCAATAAAACCTAAACTCACACAAAATCTCTTTGCTAATTGACGTTGTGATATTCCACCTGACAAGTATGTATCCAATATTTTTTGGCGAAAGTCGAGGGAATATGGTTTCATTTTTACCCTTGAGTAGATGCACTGAATTTATCTTAATTAGTGTACTTTATTAGACTGGTAAACGCCATATAGCAACGCTTAACGCACCAACATATTTAGTGTGTTACGGCTAATCATGACTTTCTCAAACTCTCAAATCCTTGCATAGCCGTAACATACTCTACTTAATATTTACTTTATCAATAGACTGTTAACAATGCAGGAAAAATAAGTGCAATAAGCATTAGATCAAGGAAAAATAAGCTAATTATAAACCAGATTTTGATTGTATAACCTATTGACCGAAAGTATAATACAATAGCTCTATTAATAATTCCTACAATTATTGATGTATCAAATAAACAAGCACCAGCTATTCCAAACGCGTAGGAGAAACCATTTCCTTGCCGATAGGTTGGCGTTGTTAAGTGATTATAATACAGCGCAATAGCTAAGGTTCCAAAAAAAATAGTATAAGCTATTAGCCACTTTTTGTTAGGCATAATCTGAGCAATAACAAAAGGAATAGTTAGCAATAATAGAAAGAATACAATAAGAGAATAAATCATTTATAAATCCTTTTTTAGAGTATTTGAAAATGTCTATCGACCATATAATGTTTATTAAATTTATGAACTCTTATGGCAGCCATAACTGTATAAATGCACTGATTTAGTCTATATTATGAGTAAAATCAGATTCAGTTGTCTTTAGATTTTATTTACGAATTATCTCTAAAATTGTGGTGTATTGACTTGGCGACAAGACACCACAATCTATATCATTTAGTTTTACAGAAACAATCAGAAGATTTTGAGGCTAAAGCTTAATAATTAAAAAGCGATAGCATCCTTAATTTTCTAAACATTCTGAATTATTACTCCTGAATTTTTAGGTTTTACAAGTGATTTTGAAACAGTTCTAGAACATGTTTCCAAGCATCAGGGGCCGCTGCGGGATTGTAACTTGGATTCTGGGTGATGAATGGGTACTTGTCTTTGAAAAATCCGTGGAAGAATCCGTGTCCTGCGTCGTATCGAAATACACGATGATTAATGTTATATTTCTTTAATTCTGCCTCTATCTGTTGATTTTCCTCTTGGGAAATTAATGCATCTCTTGTACCAAAAAATGCATAAATAGTACCTTGAATTTGCGAGGTGCGATTGACGGTTGGAGTTTCTTCACCATAACTGGAACTGGTAATGCCGCCACCGTAAAACGAAGCTGTGGCTTTGATATCGGGTAAAGTTGCAGCCATGTAAGCAACATGACCGCCAAAACAGAAACCAATCACACCGATCGCATCATCTTTGACATTGGGTAAAGTTTTCAAGTATGCGATCGCAGCTTGAATATCGCTTAAAATTTCCTGATACTTAACTTGTTGATAGTATTGTAAACCAAGCTGATAGCCTTCTGGACTATAGCCAGCATCTTCTTCGCTATAGTCAACCTCAAAACCGGGAGCAATACGTTGATACAGCGCGGGTGCGATCGCTACATAACCTTGTTTAGCAATTAGTTCGGTGATATCTCGAATATTACTGTTGATTCCAAAAATTTCTGGAAAAACTATAACTGCGCCAAAGGTTCCCTTTTGTGCTGGTTGAGCTAAGTAAGCATCGATTTCTAAGTCATTGTTGGGTACTTTGACATAGCAAGTGTTAATTTCGATGTTTGTTGTTTCTACCATCTTTGTTTCGGCTGCTTTTATACCAACTCATCTATTTTGACTGCTTTTGACACAGATATGTAAATTGATGCTTCAAAGTTACCCTACAGAAAATTCTGTATACTGGCAGACATGAGGTGGATGACATTACCTTATCCCTCTCCTAATAAACAGTATTTGGGCAAGTTTAACTTTGTTTATAAACCATTTCCATTCTCAACTTCTCAATCTCTAATCTCAACTTGTCATTCTCCATTCTCAATTTAGCATTCTCCTCTCTAATCAACTCAACTTCATTTCTCTTACTCAAAGCCTGATTAATCGCTAACTTCCGCATATCTAGCGAAAACCAACGCTGATAAGTTTGCGTGTGAACTTGCACACTATGCCCTAAATTATCAGCCGCCGCTTTAATTGGTATTCCCAAAATATGCGCCCGAATTGCCCAAGCATGACGTAAATCATATGGTTTAAAATCCAATCCTATCTTACGAAACCACCAACTAACTCGCTGTGTTAATGCCGTTATCTCAGCATGATTTGTGTTATCTTTTTTAGCGATCGCACCCTTTAACATCTCTAAATATTTAGGATTTCTCAAATCAAAGTCATCAATCCATTGTCTATATAAAGGTAAGGCTTCTCTCTCACCAGTCTTACAATCCTTATGAACTTTCCATGTCAAATCAGCATTATCTTCACTCAACCACCAATCAATATTGGGATTAATAAAAAGTTCCCGTGGACGTAAACCAAAAGCTGCTAACATTCCATACGTCCAGCGCCAAAGTTGCCAGCTATCTTGAAGATTTTGATTAACTTGATTCCCTCTATTATTCAGATAATCTTCAAACTTGAGAATTCCATCAGCTATTTCCACATCTGTAGGGATAGTGCGGGAGTTATTCTCAGGCATTTTGGAATATTTAGATAAATCAATTTCGATATTGAATGTCACACAAAATGCTGCGATCGCTCTAGCTGCATTATACTTAGCCCATTCCTTATCTATTTGCTCAATTGAGCTTATAAGATTTTCAGCGATCGCTAAATCTTTGGGATTCGTAAATCGTTTAGTTCGGGAAAAGTAATAAAAAAAAGTATGTTCGCTTTTAGTAGTTCGTTTATGAGTCTTAAAATACTCTTCTTCAAATTTTTCGAGTAATTCTCCTATAGTCTTAAATTCTTTTTTAATCGCTTCATTTCCTAAATATTTATCATTCCATTCAAAACTTTTACGAGCGATTAACTTCCCTAATTCATAGGCTTCTTCCTCAGCCGTCTTGAGTCCATCCAAGTTAGCGGGAATATTCAAACTGAGATTATATTGTTTTCTCCCAGTACCATTACTATCTTTGTCTCCCGGTTTAATTGGTAACGTCGCCCGTAATTGCAGACTTCCATTCGATTCTCTAATTGTCACCTTTGCCTTTGCAGACTTCAAACGCAGATTAACTTTCTCTAATTCCAATAGTACTTTCGTTCTCATGTGTTCTTTTTGCTGCTGTGCTTGCAGAGATGAGCAAAAAAACGGGCGATTGTTTAATCGCCTTGGCTCAGGACAACATTTAGATGATGCGTAATATCATATCCGCTTGATTGCTTATTAAACCCGAAGAACCCCACCCCGCCAAAGCTACGCCTTGTTTCCCCTCCCCGCTTGCGCTACGGTGTATACACAAGTCTGAAATAGCTGATCAACCAAGGTTTTACCCCACCCTAACCCTCCCCTTGCAAAGGGGAGGGAACTGGATTTTTATGTTTCCCCCCAATGCATCGGGGGGATTAAGGGGGGTAATTCGACTTGTGTGAACAACCGTAGCCGCAAGCGGAGAGGGGATTAAGGGGTGAGGTTCTTTTTTTATGGGTAATTTAGCGGACATGATATGAGTCCTGAACCTGATTATGCATCGCTGTGTTTTTAGCCTATATTTAGGCTAAAAATAAATGTGTTATCAACGAACAATGCTTATCGCTGACACTGTTTACTGCAAACATTAGACAGTTAAAAAGAATTAAACCACCAAAAGGATTACTCCGGCCCTTATCACGGTTATGACGGCTTTGCCATCTTCGCTCGTGATATGGACTTGGCACTCAACAGCCCAACTTGGTCATTAATTGGCGCTCCTTGGAATGAAAAAGCTCAGGCTAAGAAGGCTGAAGCTAAGGCTAAGGCTGCCGTTTAGGGAAATGGGAGAGTGAGATAAGTAAGGATAACCTGGGGCTAAAACCCCAGGGGGGAGTTGGGAATCCAAAATTCAAAATTGAAAGATTAAAAATTTATTTTGATTTTTGCATTTTGAATTTTGAATCATATTCCCACTCCCTTGTAGAGACGCGATTCATCGCGTCTGTAACAAATTAATCGCGTCTCTATCCCACTCACACCTCAATTAGTAAAGAATTCAGTAAGCTTGGAGATCCAGAAATGCCTCAGAATCCAGAAAAAATTCAAGACCACGTAGAGTTATTCCACCAACCTGAGTACCAACAGCTATTTGAAAACAAAAAGCAGTTTGAAAACGGTCACGACCCCGAAGAAGTAACACGGGTTGCAGAGTGGACAAAGGGTTGGGATTATCGTGAAAAGAACTTCGCTCGTGAAGCTTTAACCGTTAACCCTGCTAAAGGTTGTCAACCATTGGGAGCAATCTTTGCTGCTGTTGGTTTTGAAGGTACTCTACCTTTCGTTCAAGGTTCTCAAGGTTGCGTTGCTTACTTCCGCACCCACTTAACCCGTCACTACAAAGAGCCATTCTCTGGTGTATCTTCTTCAATGACTGAAGATGCAGCCGTGTTTGGTGGTCTGCAAAACATGATTGACGGCTTGGCGAACTCTTACCAACTCTACAAGCCCAAAATGATCGCTGTCTGCACCACCTGTATGGCAGAAGTAATTGGTGATGACTTACAAGCCTTCATCAACAACTCTAAGCAAGCTGGTTCAGTTCCTCAAGATTTCCCAGTACCTTACGCTCACACCCCTAGCTTTGTCGGTTCCCACATCACTGGTTACGACAACATGATGAAGGGAATTCTTTCTAACTTGACCGCAGGTCATAAGAAAGAAACCAGCAATGGTAAAATCAACTTCATCCCAGGTTTTGACACCTACGTAGGTAACAACCGCGAAATCAAGCGGATTGCTTCCTTGTTCGGCTTTGACTACACAATTCTAGCCGACAACAGCGACTACCTCGATTCACCAAACACAGGTGAATTCGATATGTACCCAGGTGGTACAAAGTTAGAAGATGCAGCAGATTCAATCAATGCGAAAGCTACGATCGCTCTGCAAGCACACTCTACACCCAAAACCCGCGAATACATCGAAAAAGAGTGGAAGCAACCAACCTCAGTTTCCCGTCCTTGGGGCATTAAGGGTACTGATGAATTCTTGATGAAACTCAGCGAATTGAGCGGTATCCCCATTCCTGAAGAATTGGAAATCGAACGCGGTCGTGCAGTTGATGCCATGACTGACTCTCACTCATGGATTCACGGCAAGCGCTTCGCTATCTACGGCGAACCAGATTTAGTATACAGCGTAGTTGGCTTTATGCTAGAAATGGGTGCTGAACCTGTGCATGTCTTGGTTCACAACAGCAACGAAGTATTTGAAGCAGAAATGAGAGAACTGCTTGCTTCTAGCCCCTTCGGTCAACATGCAACTATTTGGCCTGGTAAAGACTTGTGGCACATGCGTTCATTGTTGTTCACCGAACCAGTAGACTTCTTAGTTGGTAACACCTACGGTAAGTACCTGTGGCGCGACACCAAGATTCCCCTCGTGAGAATCGGCTACCCCATCATGGATCGCCACCACCTACACCGCTATGCCACTATTGGTTATCAAGGTGTGATCAACCTCCTCAACTGGACTGTAAACACCCTGTTTGAAGAAATCGATCGCAACACCAACATTCCTTCTAAGACAGATATTTCCTACGACTTGATTCGTTAGAAATTGCGTAGAAACACAACGTGTTAATTAAAGGGTAAAGAAGGGGAATAGGGAATAGGGAATAGGGAATAGGGAATAGGGACTGGAGACTGGGAAAACACCCAATGCCCAATGCCCAATGCCCAATGCCCAATTCCCAATTCCCAATCCCCAACTCCCCTTTTTCTTGATAGCATTTACCCAAGGAATTTATAGATGGAAACCATCAATCACACTCACGAACATACTCACACTCATCCTCATCCTAATTACCATCCACCTAATCAAAAAAAACCAGGATGGTTCCACAATCTTCTTAATCCGTTGCGTAGTGTAGTGGATGGAATTCAGGTTAAAAATAATCGCATCGCTCATCTAATTTGTCAAACAATTCCTTGTTGTTGTCCCTTTGAGCGACAAATTAAATTATTTGGGAAGACTATTGATATCCCACCACTATGTAAACTCAATCCTTTATATGACGAATTTGTAGGATTGCGTTTTCGCGCTCTATCTTACCTCGCTGATGTATGTGGAGAGGATGTCACAAAATACATTTGTTAGTCATTGGTAGAGACGCGATGAATCGCGTCTGTACAATAGTCATTAGTTGTTAGTTATTCAAAGGACAAATGACAAATGACAAAGGACAATTAACAATTAAGAGAAGAGAGATGAAAAGCACCCAAGGCAAAATCAACGAGCTGCTGACTGAGACAGGATGCGAACATAATCAGCACAAACAAGCAGAAAAGAAAAACAAATCATGCGCTCAACAGGCACAACCTGGCGCGGCTCAAGGGGGCTGTGCCTTTGATGGTGCAATGATTGCTTTAGTGCCGATCGCAGATGCAGCGCATCTAGTCCACGGGCCGATCGCCTGTGCTGGTAATTCCTGGGGCAGTCGTGGTAGTCTGTCGTCTGGCCCGCAACTCTACAAAATGGGCTTTACGACTGACTTGGGTGAAAATGATGTTATCTTTGGTGGCGAAAAGAAACTCTACAAAGCGATTCTAGAACTCAAAGAGCGTTACCAACCAGCAGCAGTATTCGTTTACGCCACTTGCGTTACAGCCTTAATTGGCGATGATATGGATGCTGTCTGCAAAGCGGCGGCTGAGAAAATTGGTATTCCTGTTATTCCCGTTATTGCCCCAGGATTCATTGGCAGTAAAAATCTGGGCAACCGTTTCGGTGGTGAAGCTTTATTAGAATATGTTGTCGGAACAGCAGAACCGGAACATACAACGCCCTATGATATTAACTTAATCGGCGAATACAACATCGCCGGGGAAATGTGGGGAGTAACACCACTGCTAGAAAAATTAGGCATCCGTATTCTGTCTAAAATTACGGGCGATGCTCGCTACGATGAAATTCGCTATGCCCACCGCGCCAAGCTCAACGTCATGATCTGCTCACGAGCGTTGCTGAATATGGCGAGAAAGATGGAGGAGCGTTACAACATCCCTTACATTGAAGAGTCTTTCTACGGCATCGATGATATGAATCGCTGTCTGCGAAACATCGCCGCTAAATTAGGCGATCCTGATTTACAGGAGCGGACAGAAAAACTAATTGCAGAAGAAACGGCTGCTTTAGATTTGGCATTGGCTCCCTATCGCGCTCGACTCAAAGGTAAGCGGGTTGTGTTGTATACAGGTGGTGTCAAGAGTTGGTCGATTATCTCGGCTGCTAGAGACTTAGGCATTGAAGTTGTTGCTACCAGTACTCGGAAAAGTACTGAGGAAGATAAAGCCAAAATCAAGAAGTTGATTGGCAACGATGGCATCATGCTGGAGAAAGGCAACGCTCAAGAATTGCTACAACTGGTTAAAGACACTCGCGCAGATATGCTGATTGCTGGTGGACGTAACCAATACACGGCTTTGAAAGCTCGAATTCCTTTCCTTGATATCAACCAAGAACGCCATCATCCTTATGCAGGTTATGTGGGAATGATTGAGATGGCGCGGGAACTTTACGAAGCTTTGTATAGCCCGATTTGGGAACAAATACGCAAACCCGCTCCTTGGGAAGAAGAGGAGGAAGTTTAAATGGCGGCTGTACCCTCGTTCCCAGACTCAGGCTGGGAACGCACTCCTGAAGGCTCTGCCTTCTTTATAGAGCAGATGAGGCAGAGCCTCACTGTCAGCATTCCCCGGCGGAGCCAGGGAACGAGAAAGTCCGCCCTGTGGAATGAGGAGGAAGTTTAATGGCGATCGTTACCGCTTCTAACAAAGCACTGACAGTTAATCCCCTCAAGCAAAGTCAAGCTTTGGGCGCAACCTTAGCCTTTTTGGGATTGAAAGGGACAATGCCCTTATTCCACGGTTCTCAAGGTTGTACTGCTTTCGCCAAAGTTGTCCTAGTGCGGCATTTCCGGGAAGCGATTCCCCTAGCTACGACGGCGATGACGGAAGTCACTACTATTTTGGGTGGTGAAGAGAATGTGGAGCAAGCAATTCTGACTCTGGTGGAAAAGGCTAACCCAGAAATTATTGGTTTATGTAGTACTGGGTTAACTGAAACCAGAGGCGATGACATTGAGGGTTTTCTGAAGGAAATCCGCGATCGCCATCCCGAATTGAATGATTTAGCGATCGTTTTTGCACCTACCCCAGATTTTAAAGGTGCGTTGCAAGATGGCTTTGCCGTTGCTGTAGAAAGCATAGTTAAGGAAATTCCTCGCGCGGGTGGACTCAGAACTGAACAAGTCACAATTTTGGCGGGTTCTGCTTTCACACCTGGGGATGTACAGGAAATCAAGGAAATGGTAACGTCCTTTGGATTAGTGCCGATCTTTGTACCTGACCTTGGCGCTTCTCTAGATGGTCATTTAGAGGATAATTATAGTGCGGTTACAGTCAGTGGAACTACCTTAAAACAGCTACGAGAAGTCGGTAGTTCTGCCTTTACCCTGGCATTGGGTGAAAGTATGCGGGGGGCTGCCAAGATTCTGGAAGAACGCTTTGGTACACCTTATGAGGTGTTTGGCGAACTGACTGGATTAGAACCAGTAGATGAATTTATCCAAGCATTGGCGATTCTGAGCGGTAACAGCGTACCCGAAAAATACCGCCGCCAACGTCGTCAGTTGCAAGATGCGATGCTGGACACCCACTTTTACTTCGGTGCAAAACGAGTTTCTTTAGCATTGGAACCAGACTTGTTGTGGTCAACAGTGCATTTCCTGCAATCGATGGGTAGTCAAATTCATGCTGTGGTGACAACCACGCGATCGCCTCTCTTAGAAAAACTCCCGGTTAAAAGCATCACCATTGGCGACTTGGAAGACTTTGAGAGTCTAGCGGGTGGTTCTGATTTGCTGATTGGTAACTCGAATGTGGGTGCGATCGCAAAACGCCTCTCGATTCCTCTTTATCGTCTAGGATTGCCCATTTATGACCGCTTAGGTAACGGCCAATTTACTAAAGTTGGCTATCGAGGCACGATGGAACTTTTGTTTGGCATAGGCAACCTGTTTTTAGAGGCAGAAGAAGCGAGAGTTAAACAGTTCCAAGAGTTCGGAACTGTGAGCGCAGAGTTTTGAATTCACACTTGAAATTCAAAACAGTTCAGTTAAGAGTTGATCCTCCCTAACCCTCCTTTTTAAGGCGTGTATATACAAGTCGAATTACCCCCCTTAATCCCCCCTTATAAAAGGGGGAAACAATAAATCAAATCTAGTTCCCTCCCCTTTATAAGGGGAGGGTTAGGGTGGGGTAAAACCTTGGTTAATCAGCTATTTCAGATTTGTATATCGTAGCTTTTCAAGGGGGATCTTCCGAGGCTAAATATCACTAACTGAACCGTATTGCTTCAAAATTCAAAACTTTAGAGAGGAGAATTACAATGAAAATAGCCTTCACGACGAGCGACCGAGTTCATATTAATGCTCACTTCGGATGGGCAAAAATGATTGATGTTTACGAAATTACCGATGAGGGATATCACTTCGTAGAAACCCTCACCTTTGAAGGTGAACTCAAAGAAGATGGTAACGAAGACAAAATCACCCCAAAACTTGAGTCAATAGGCGACTGTACGATTATTTACGTAACAGCAATTGGTGGTAGTGCCGCCGCTCGGTTAATCAAGAAAGGTGTCACCCCAGTGAAGGCGCGATCGGAAGAAGAAGAAATTAGTGAAGTGCTAAATAAGCTAGTGAAAACCCTCAAAGGTAATCCTCCACCTTGGTTGCGTAAAGCTTTGCAGCCCAAAACCACAAACTTTGCTGATGAAATTGAAGACGAAGCAACAGTATGACCGCAAATAACAGTGTGAACGGAACCGCTACAACTGAAGTCTTGAACTCACCTTTTCTTAAGGTATTAATCAAACAAATCCGTGGTCAAGACAGTTATGGAGTTTATCGTACTTGGTCGGATGAGTTGATTCTCAAACCCTTTATTGTCACCAAACAAAAGAAACGGGAAATCTCCGTTGAGGGCGAAGTTGATCCGGTAACTCAAGCCCGGATTATGGCATTTTTTCGGGCTGTAGCGGCTGGGATTGAACAAGAAACAGGTTTAATATCCCAGGTTGTAGTTGATTTGAGCCATGAAGGATTTGGCTGGGCGCTAGTCTTTTCTGGTCGTCTTTTGCTAACCGTGAAAACCCTGCGAGATGCCCATCGCTTTGGCTTTGACTCAGTAGAGAAATTAGCAGAAGAGGGAGAAAACTACGTCAAAAAAGGTCTTGATTTGGCGAAACGTTTTCCTGAAGTTGGAAAAATCTAACAATTTTAGATTTTGGATTTTGGATTTTGGATTCAAGTTTTAATCATTAGCTTCTTCACCATTTGATTAAAACAATATCATCCAATCCAAAATCTAAAATTTAAAATCGTTCGACTGAGCGTAGCCGAAGTCCAAAATCCAATGTGGAGTGGCTGATTGTGCAAGCAGAAGAAACGAGTATTGAGGAACTACAAGCAAAAATCAGACGCCTCAACAGTAAAGCAGGTCAAATGAAAATGGATCTGCATGATTTAGCTGAAGGTCTGCCAACAGATTACAAACAACTAATGGATGTTGCCGCCGCAACTTATGAAATCTATCGCCAGTTAGATGAACTTAAGCAACATCTTAAACAATTGGAGAATGCTAAATGACTGGAACTATTGATGAATTCAAGAAGCTCGTAGATGCAGAAGAATTTTTTCAATTCTTTAATATGTCCTACGACTTAGAAGTTGTAAATGTACATCGTCTACATATTCTGAAAAAGTTTTCTCAACACATGCAGGAAATTGATGATAATTCTCCTGACTTGAGTCAAGAAGAGAGACTAAATCAATATTCTTTGGCTTTGCAAAAAGCTTATCAGCTATTTATCGAATCGACAGCTTATGAACAAAAGCTGTTCAAAGTGTTTAACGACAAGCCGAAAAATGTAGTCACACTGACAGAAATCACTTCTGATTAGGAGGTATAAATTGGTTAACCTAACGCCTACCGAATTAGAACGCTATCGTCGCCAAATGATGCTTCCAAATTTTGGCGAAACAGCACAGAAACGCCTAAAGTCAGCGACAGTTTTGGTTACAGGTGTGGGAGGATTAGGCGGTACAGCGGCGCTTTACTTAGCAGTAGCGGGCGTTGGGCGGCTAATCCTAGTCCGGGGTGGTGACTTGCGGCTAGATGATATGAATCGTCAGGTTCTCATGACTGATGATTGGGTAGGTAAGCCAAGGGTATTCAAAGCTAAAGAAACTCTGGATGCGATTAATCCTGATGTCCAAGTGGAAATTGTTCATGATTACATCACCCCGGAAAATGTAGATTCGTTAGTGCAATCTGCTGATATGGCTCTTGATTGCGCCCACAATTTTACAGAGCGCAATTTGTTAAATGAAGCCTGTGTGCGATCGCGCAAGCCAATGGTGGAAGCTGCAATGAATGGGATGGAGGCTTACCTAACAACGATTATTCCTGGTGTGACTCCTTGTTTATCCTGTCTGTTTCCAGAAAAGCCTGATTGGGATCAGCGCGGCTTTTCAGTTCTAGGCGCTGTTTCTGGAACCCTAGCTTGTCTAACAGCACTGGAAGCTATCAAGTTGATCACCGGGTTTAGTCAGCCTCTATTATCGCAATTGCTGACAATCGACCTAAATCGGATGGAATTTGCTAAACGCCGTTCTCACCGCGATCGCTCTTGTCCAGTATGCGGCAATAGTGCGCCTTGGAGACACGCACAAGCTAATTCGATGGAACCCACAGGTATTACACAGAATAGTCATTAGTCATTGGTCACTTGTACTGAGCGAAGCCGAAGTATTAGTGAATAACAAAGGACAAATAACAACTGACAAATGACAACCCCCACCTGAAATCAGAACAACTAATCGCTACAAATCAGGAGACTTCATGGCCGTTATCTTATCAGAAAAAGCAGAATTCCATCTGCGGGCATTCCTCAAAGGTTCAGCACCCGACGCTAATGGCGCAACTAAAGGTGTCCGCATCTCGGTAAGAGATGGTGGTTGCAGTGGCTACGAATATGCGATCGATATCACCAGCAAGCCCCAACCAGATGATTTGGTAAGCCAGCAAGGCAAAGTGCTAGTTTACGTTGATGCCAAAAGTGCGCCCTTATTAGATGGAGTTATTGTTGACTTCGTTGAGGGAGTGATGGAAAGCGGTTTTAAATTCATCAACCCCAATGCAACTGATACCTGCGGTTGTGGAAAATCCTTCAAAACAGACGACGGTACGCCTACTGGTGTACCTTGCAGCTAAAGCTAATATCATTTCGTTAGTGCTAAGTCAATTGTAGAGATTTTTCATAGACACACTCCGCAGAGTTTCAATGCTCTTGAGGTAGCTTCTAGTTCGCATTGTATCCCTTACCCATATAGAGAAGCCGACTAAACTTAGTATCTCTGTAAGAAGAAGGGAAGCAAAAAGTAGGATAGGTTGCTCAAAAACTTCAGAAATTACACCAACTGTATAACGTTTGAGGAGAATCGGAAAATGGCTTCCTACCAAGTTAGATTAATCAACAAAAAAGAAGACATCGACACCACAATTGAAGTTGACGAAGAAACGACAATCTTGGAAGCAGCAGAAGAAAATGGTATTGAGTTGCCCTTTTCATGTCATGCAGGTTCCTGCTCTAGCTGTGTTGGTAAAGTTGTCGAAGGTGAAGTGAATCAAGACGATCAAAATTTTTTAGATGACGATCAGGTTTCTAAAGGATACGCTCTACTTTGTGTAACTTATCCTCGTTCTAATTGCACAATCAAAACACATCAAGAAGCGTATCTCGTATAAAGTATTACTTTGGTTGCTGCCTTTAGCGACCAAAGAAAAATGAAGGATGAAGGATGAAAATATACTTCCTTCTTCCCTTCCCAATTCCTAATTTATAATTAAAATGTTTACTCGTTTTAGTGTAACTGGCTGTTCATTAGAATTATTAAGAATAGGAGAGCAAGGAATCGTCACTTTCTGTAAAAGTCAGGATAAAAAAATCTTAAGCCAACTTATATCAATGGGAATAATATCAGGGGCTACTATCACTTTAAAACAAAACTTACCCTCTTTGATTATCACAATTGGAAACACAGATTTGGCACTAGATATAGGAAGTGTTCGCGCCATTTACGTTCGTATTGTTGATAATACAATTAATTAACATTTGGATATTAAAAATAGAGTGGCTTACTCTACAAGCCACTCTATTTTTCAATCAACAGCAACTATTACATCTGATGCTTTAATTACGGCATAAGCTTGTTTCCCTTCTGCAAGCCCTAGCTTTTCTGCCGATGATTTTGTGATGATTGACACTAGCTCTACTCCTGGTGCTAGTTCTAAAGTTATCTCAGTATTAACTGAACCATGTACAACTTGTTTGACAGTACCCTTAAGAGAATTACGAGCGCTAATTTCCATGTTTTTACTTACCAAACTTAACTATAGTAAAGTAGCAAGCTTTGATTTTAAAACTAGCTTTCTTTAAGATATCTTAATATTTTTGAAATAATTATCATTTATCTAATGTTGATGCCTCTACTTGACGAGTATTACAAAAATGCGTGGTCATTTACTGCAAAGCATAAAATAAAACAATTTAAACAAAACTAATATTGATGGATCTTATTATCAATATTAGTATAGCTGTTATTATTATGATTCAGTTCCTAGGAAACAGATTTTAGAAGCGATGGATACAAGCGATCGCTATCTTATAATTGATACTATAGCCAGTCCCCAATAATCAGCCAAAGTAATTATTTCTCGATTATGTAAATCTGTTAATATAAAAATTAACAAGTAAATATCCTTAGCAATAATTAACACAAGGATTGCTCGATGTCGCTATCTGAATTTGCAATTGTAGAAAGTACTCTCCGTGAAGGTGAACAATTTATAAAAGCCAATTTTTCCTCAGATGATAAAGTCGAAATTGCTGAGGCGCTTGGTGCATTTGGAGTTGAATATATAGAGCTAACTTCACCAATTGCTTCACCTCAATCTAGACAAGACTGTGAACGATTGGCTGGGTTAGGATTACCTTCCAAAATCTTAACTCACATTCGCTGTCACTTAGAAGATGCTAAAGTTGCTTTAGCTACAGGTGTAGCTGGGATTAATTTAACTATAGGTAGTTCTTCTTTGATGCGTCAGTTCAGTCATGGTAAAAATATTAATCAAATTATTGATTTAGCATCGGAAGTCTTAACTTTTATTCATCAGCAAGCTCCCAATATTGAGTTACGTTTTTCTGCTGAGGATTCGTCACGCACTTCCACAGAAGATTTAATAAAAATTTACTCGGCGATTGAGAAATTAGGAGTTGTCAAACGCATAGGAATTGCCGATACAGTAGGAATTAGTACCCCAATGCAAGTATTTGAATTAGTGAAGACTTTGCGCCAATTCACCAATTTAGATATTGAGTTTCATGGTCATAATGATACAGAATGTGCAAATGCTAACAGTTATACAGCACTGGAAGCAGGAGCAACTCATATCGATACTTGTGTGCTTGGTATTGGTGAACGCAATGGTATTACCTCACTAGCCGGATTTATCGCTAGGTTATATGCTGCAAATCCGGAGCAGATTAAGTGTAAATATCGCTTGGAAGAACTGGCTTACTTGCATGAATTAGTTGCGAGAAAAGTTGGAATTTCTATTCCTTTTAATCACTGTATTTTTGGGGAGAGTGCTTTTAGTCATAAAGCTGGTATTCATACTAAAGCTATGCTCAATAGTTCTGAGACTTATGAAGCTATTAACCCCCGGAGTTTTGGTGTAACTCGCTCAATTTTAATCAATCATAAATTAGCTGGTAAACAAGCGATTAATCACCGAGCTAATGAATTAGGACTTTCCTTTAATTTATCCCAGCTTAAAGATATTACTCATAGGTTGAAAGCTTTAGCTGATAAACAAAGTCTTACCATCGAAGATGTAGACAATATTTTATATTCTTATCATTGCCAGTAAATATTAAAATATACGCACTTAATCTCCAAGTGCAGATCCCCGACTTCTTGAAGAAGTAGGGGATCTAAATCCATCTATATCTGCTATTAATCTATCTTATGGAAGAAAACTGTAAAAATTACTGCTTTTCCATTATTTTTCAAGCTTTTTTAAGAAGAATGTTTGCTGTTCTTTATAAATGATTCATAATTTAAACTTATAAAATTGATAGCATATATGTAAGTTAAAATGATTTAAATAACATTTTTGCAAAAATGGTGAGCATTGCTCACCATTCTATTTGCCAAGCAAATTTATATTAGTAAAAAAGTTAACTGAGGAGTAGTTATGAATCGAAGCAACAGTCAAAAATTGAGTGACGTAACAACCCAATGGCTAATAGAAAAAGGCTATCATCCTGGTGATTTAAATCAGACAGGTGAAAATGGCGATACAGCTTTGATGAAAGCTACAAGAGAAGGAGTTTATGTAGTCGTCAAAGAACTAATTGATGCAGGTGTGGATATCAATGCTCGAAATAGCGATCGCAATAATGCTTTGTGGTTTGCTTGTTTTGGTAATCACTACGATTTAATTAATTTGCTGCTGGCTGTCAACATTAACATTGATAATCAAAATGATAATGGTGCAACTGTTTTAATGTACGCAGCATCAGCCGGAAAGACAGAAGTCGTCAAGTTACTTTTGCAACACCATCCTAATTTATATTTAAAAAACTTAGACGATTATAAAGCGATAGATTTTGCTAGCAACGTAGAAGTTTTAAGGTTACTTAAAAATGCCATCAAGTCAGATATCGGGCAAAGCTTATCATAACGCTACCAAGCATTCTTACTTATCGGTACAACTTGATCCAAATTATGTAGATGCTTCAACACAGCCATCTTCATTTAAAATTTATCCCAAGTTTTATCGGAGAGTGAAATTAAATCTCAATAATCCTGTTCATTCTTTTATCTCATTAACCAGTGCGATAACCCTGGAAAAAGTATATAAAGATGGCCCTTACAAATTACGGGTGAATCCATCAGCAGGCGCTCTGTATCCTACAGAAGTTTACGTACAGGTTCGCGGCATTGAGGGAATAGTAAATGGTATATACCATCTAGAAGTTGAGAATAATTGTCTAACTCTCATCTATGAATTAATTGATGATGGGTTAGAGAGTTATATTATACCGGGTAAAAGTATCAACGGATTCATCTTTTTAATTAGTTGTGTTTATTATAGGTCTAGCTGGAAATATCAAAACAGAAGCATAAGATATTGCTTATTAGATAGCGGACACCATTTAGGTGCGATCGCAGCTTCAGCTTTTCTCCACAAACGAGATATACAACTAATTTTTGACTTTGATAAACTTACCCTCAATTCCGATTTGGGATTTGAGAATAAAGAGTTTATCACCGCTTGTGTGGTGTCAGGAGAAGTACAAGACAAGAAAATCAGACACTTAAGGCTGAAAATTCCTTTTGTCTGTGGTACTGATTATTTTGAATCCAATCAATTCATTGAAGATGCCTATCAAGCAACTACTCTACAAAAGAGTCGCCAGCAAAAATTAGAGTATCCTCAATTTGATTTTGACAAGGATAAATTTTATCAAACTGTTTGGGATAGACGTTCTATTAGACGTTTCCGGAAAGAGGCTATTTCTCAAGAAGATTATTTATATGTAGTGCAACAACTTCAACAGTCAATACCGACAGAAAACTATGAAGAAATAGAAATTTACTCAGTGGTGCATCGAGTTAATGGAATGACACCTGGGTTATATAAAGGAACAAATCTGATTAAGACAGGTAATTTTAGTGAAAAGACAGGTTACTTATGTATTAATCAGGCTATTGCTAAAGATAGCGCTGTAACTTTATTTTTTGTGTCAGAT
The DNA here is from genome assembly GCF_001712795.1 of Nostoc sp. KVJ20. Classification (GTDB taxonomy): domain Bacteria; phylum Cyanobacteriota; class Cyanobacteriia; order Cyanobacteriales; family Nostocaceae; genus Nostoc. The sequence goes on along the minus strand of NZ_KV757591.1, from coordinate 35,918 downwards.
TATTTAAATTATCAAACTGCTATGCAAATAGCTGGTTTTCTCGGACAGAGACTTTATTTAACTAGTAATTATTTGGGAATTCAGTGTAGTGGAATTGGTGCTTATTATGATGATGAAACCCAAGAATTATTAGAAACAAATAAAGATGTACTTTATGGAATGGTGATTGGAATATAAGCAGGAAGCTAAAGAGAGATGGCTAGAAAGATGTATTACTTAAATGGTGATGACTCACATCCTATGCAACCGACATCTGCGGATATTATACTGCGGCAGCAACTAGAGTATTCTATTAGCAGATACTTTTATGACGCTTGCGATCGCACGATTCAAAATCTTCTATCTGATTGCCGGTGGTATGTGACAACCCATGCTAATGCTCTAACATTGGTAATTGAATGTCCCGATCAGGTTACTAATTGGCGTATTTTACAAAAAATTGTGCCAATGGGGACATTACTCTACGGAATTGTCAGCAGTGCGAAAATCCGTGTTTGTCCCCCAGAAAGTCAAGGTATACCTTTTGAAATGAGGGTAGATGAACTTTCTGTTTATCGGGATTGGGCATAATTAAATTTTGGATTTTGGATTTTGGATTAGTTAATATTCTGTTTGATAAGTGCAGCTACATCTTCAAAAACCAAATCAGCAGAATGTTTAATAGCAGGACTTAACTCTAGTCCCAAACTAAGATTTGCCGCCTCAATTAAATAAACTGTCACATCTTCGGGAAAGTCATTTTGAAAGATTTTCCGTCCGGCGGCTAAAGCATTATCCCAACGAAAATCGTGCAAGTTATAACTAGGTTCGGGCAAAGCTTCCAGTTCTTTTCCTGGAACTTTAAACACAGCACCAGGTTCAGAACCAGTTGAACTTGCATCAATAATTACTAATTGTTTACTACCTCTAGCTTGAAACATTACTTCCATCCCTGCGGTGCCACAGTCATAAACTCGCACATCAGGGTGAGGGTTTTCAGCTAGATATTTTTGTAAGCGTTGGGCGATGATTACACCTACTGCGTCGTCACTGCGATTGAGATTTCCGCAACCAATAATAGTTAGCATAAGATGATATTTAATTATTTAAACAGTTGTAAATTCAGTTAAAGCACATTCACTTTGAGGTTTAAAAGCTAACGTAATATTACTTTTGGTAAACCCTGGCTTGAATAATCCACGTTATTAAAATGTTTTTTAGTGACTATGACCCAATTTGAAGTTTTGGAATGGTAGGATTTTTGGATGTTTGATAACATCTGCAAATTCCTCGCCGAAAACTTTTCCACTGACTTTGCCACTTGGCTGTTGGGAGAACCCATTTCCCTTACGGAGTTAAGTCCTTCTGAACTCTCGTTGGTTTACACCTTTTCTCAGAAGGCGATCGCTCAATTTCAGTTGCTTCAAAATATAAGTAATTTCTCACTATAATTTGATAAATTTACAGACAAAAACAGACAATTAAGATTGACTTAATATTAAAAACACTGTCTGCAATAACCCTATAACAAAACCCAGGACACCACCTAAAGTCACAATTGCCTGCAATTCATTTTTGACAATTCCCTCAATCGCATTTTCTAAATCAGCTGGTGAAGTTGATTTCACACGGTCAACTATCACTTCATCTATTGACAAAATTGGAATTACCTGTGCCACAATTGCTTCTAAATCTTTTTCCAAATATTTCTCTAAAATTAGAGCCAATTCTTGACTCATTACTTCTAAAGAAGTATTGACAACTGGTGAAGTACTAAGGCGATTCAGCAGTACTACAGCAATATTTTCCCAATCAACAGAATCAGTTAATCCTTGTAAAAAATCGCTACCACTGTTTTGCAGGTAATGACGGACACTTTCGCGGGTGGTTTTTCTTAGTTGGCGCACCGTACCAATTGGCAAGTTTTGTAATGATAAATTTTGCAAGAATTTCCGAATGCGATCGCGCACCTGCAATTCTTGAGTCAATTCCTGCAAGCGAGTATTGGTAGCCTCCTTTTCATCCAAGCAAAAAGTCCGTAGCCGTGTAAGAGTGTTACGTAAGCCAAACAAATTTGCTACTACCCAATAAGTCCCACTGGTTTTTTCGCGGAATCCTTCATCAATAATTTGAATCGTGCGATCGGTCAAAAAATCAACTATCGCTTGGCGCAGCAGATCCGGTGGTAAAACTACCTCCAACAACCAATCAACAAGCCGCGTGGCTTGTTCTTCACTCAGTTGAAATTCCAGCAATATCTGGTCAAAAATCTGATTTATTTGCGCTTCTAAAAAGTCTTCACGTCGCGCCAAAACCTTGAGTAACCGTGGTAAGGATTCCCCTAGTAAATCCCGCAAAATTCCGGCTACAATTTTGGTACTTTTCTGATTTTTATCTGTTTTGATTTGTTCAATCGCCAGCCGCAACAACCAGATAATTGCTGCTTGCACGCGTTCTGTTTGCAACAAACGCCGGGCCAGATTTTGCAATTCTTGTGGTGTCAGCAGTGACCCCATGATTGTATTGGAAATGTTCTTAGCTAGACGTTCCTGGTTGCGGGGAATCAATCCAGGGGTGAAGGGTACTCTTCGTCCAGCAATATAAATTGCTCGGTAAGGACGGAACAACATTTTAATGGCTATATCATTTGTGAAATAGCCAATAATTCCACCCAGTACCGGGGGAGCGACATAAAACCAAAGATGAAACCAGTCCACAGGATTTTGGATTTTGGATTTTGCGGTGCAGCGCTGCGGACGGGTTTCCCTCCGCAGGCGACTGCACCAAGACGGATTTTGGATTTTAGATTAGAAATTAGGGATTGGGGATTGGTAATTGGCGGTTATTAGTTATGATTTATTTTTCCACTAACTACTAACGATTTTCCATTAGCCATTAACGATTCCGCAGTCCCCAATCCAAAATCCCAAATCTAAAATTTGCTGACTACCAGCATTCCCATCATACCGTTCACAATGGGGTAGTGTGTGGCAATAGCAAAACCAACTTGATGAGCTAACTCTATTTGCTCTTTGCCGATGGGAAAACGGTCTAAGCTGGGACTGATGTAAGCATATTCTTCTTTTAAGCCTAAATAATTGGCAACTGGCACCACGAAACCGTCCAGATACAACTGCTGAAAGGCGCGTAGCTGAGGATTGCTCGGTCGATGAAAGTCTAAAATTGCGGCTTTAGCACCCGGCTTCAAAACGCGGTGTAACTCTTGGAGACTGCGAGGAATATCTTTAACGTTCCTTAAACCATAGCCCATTGTTGCGGCATCAAATTGGTTATCTTCAAAGGGTAAGTTTAGCACATCGGCTTCTACCCAGGCGATCGCAGGTTGGGGATACTGCTTTTGGGAACGTAATGAAGCAGTTTCTAGCAGGTTTGGGGAAAAATCTACTCCATACACCTTGCCTGTCGCTCCCACACGCCTCGCCAAACGTAAGGCTAAATCACCGCTGCCGCAACACAAATCTAATGCAGTATCGCCCGGTTTAACTGCACTCCATTTTACTGCCATTTCCTTCCAGATTCGATGCTGTCCCAGACTCAACCAATCGTTCAACTGGTCATAAACTGGAGCAATACGGTTAAAAATGGACTTAATTTCGTTAGTCATTAGTCATTGGTCATTGGACATGGGGCATTGGGCATTGGGCATTGGGCATTGGTTTTTGACTAATGACTAATGACAATTACACAATGGTTTAATGAGAGCGGCTACTAGTGAGAGCGATCGCTACCAGTTGCGCTGATAAATTAATTAGGGTTAATTCATCTTCCCGCAAAGTGCAGGGTTGCTTCCACTGTAGTGATAATACGCCCAAAAGTTCGTTCCGGTAGCTAATCGGGATCACTAAATGTGCTTGCACACCCGTATTTTGGTAGTGAATAGCATCAACTAATTTAGTGTCTTTAACTACATTTAAAGAAACTTGGATTTGCCCAGTGGCGATCGCTTCTTTTGTTAGCGGGTCTTCAGATAACCAATTTTCTATTGTACCTGTTTCGCTGTAAGTTCCTTGAGTCGCAACCAGAGTATTTCCATCTGTAAGTTGTAAAATACAGCCTTCTGCCCCAAAAGTCTCACTCACAGCCCTAGCAATGGGAGCAAGTGTTTCCTCTAAGCTAGAAGCAGCTTGAGTTACCTGTACCAAAACACTCAGCAGCGCCATTTGAGCATGAGCGCGGCGTAATTCTTCTGTACGTTGCTTGAGCAAGTCGTAAGTTTCTGCTGCTCTTTGCACCACTGCCTTCAGTTCCCCTGGGTCCCAAGGCTTGGTGATATATTTGTAGACTTGCCCCGCATTAATCGCTTCTACCAAGTCTTCAATATCAGTAAATCCAGTGAGAATTATTCTCACCGTATCGGGAAACTGAGGTACAGTCTTACTGAGAAACTCAGTCCCTTTCATCTCTGGCATCCGTTGATCGGAGATAATTACCGCTACCTCCCCTTCTGTTGCCAAAACTTGTAGGGCGTTCACTCCACTATCAGCTTTTAGAACATTAAAGTCGCGTCGAAATGTGCGATAAAGCAGATCGAGATTATCTGGCTCATCGTCAACTACCAGGATTTTCAGCTTTTTTGGTCGTTCGAGAGTCATTACTTGATATTGGACTTTATCAATTTCAACACTGGGATTATCCATAAGATATTTCCTTTAAATATTTACTCTCTTGTTATATTCCATACCAAGTTTAGTTGAGAATAGCCGAAAATTGCCAAGGGTTTATACGGAGTTATTTTGCATATTTTAAAACGCTAATAGTGGGCGCTACAGAGTAAATTTGCTGCGGAATTCTTTCTTTCTGCTTCCTATCTCCCACCTCCTGCCTCAAAACCCGTAGCTTTGTACTTCATGTCAAAGAAAACTGCTGTAAGTTTCCACAGATGAACTTAAGGCAGTCTGTCTGGGGTAGTTCATAGATTAGAATAAGACTTGCTCATGAGGTATTAACCAACCTCTCAAGTTGAAGTTCGCACTCCGATTATGACTGATCTACCACCCAACGCTCAGAATCCCGAAGACAATGCTACTAACGATGTAGCACAAGAGTTACTGCGAAGGCTGAGGCAAAAACAAGGCAACTGGGTGGAATGGGGAACGGCGATCGCCTCGTTGCTAAAAGCCGGTTACAATCCCCAAGACATTTTTGAGGCGACTGGATTTGAGCCAATTCAACAAAATCAGGTGGTTGTTGGTTCTCAAGTTTACAATTCTTTAGAAAAGTTTGGAGTATCGGAAGCAACGCGATCGCACTACGCCACACGTGGAAGTGATGTTTTATACGAACTGCGTTTGCTCACCCAAGAAGAACGCGCCGCCGCCGCCGAACTCATCTTCGTCCACAATGTTGATGCCGATGAGGCACGGGAAATAGCCAAAGCCCTGAAAGAGTTCTCTTATTACCGCAGTTTACCAGAAGGGTTTTCTGCCCATCCTGGGGATGCTGTTGCTCATCAAGTTTGGAAACTGGCACGCCAAAATGCAGATTTACAACAACGATCGCGCCTAATTGCCAAAGGTTTGCGTTTTGCTCACACGCCAGCAGCAAGGCAAAAAATTGAACAACTACTGACTGATTTTACTACTGTTCCCCAACGTCCAGCGCCAATTTTACCCTTTTACCGCCTGGAGTTTGAAGAACAATTACCCCGAATCTTGCCTGTAGTCGGTGAGTTGCCATTGTCACGCCAAGACTTGCAAGCAGTGCCTATACTCACAGAAATTGAACCATTTCGCCTAGTCAAGTTTTCTGGAGAACAAGCTTGGGTTCCCTTACCAGGTTGGCAAGTGCTGTTAGCGGCAGAAGATCCAGTTGTGATTTTAGCGAATAGCGATCGCTTCCCCATCCAAACTCAAAGCCAAATAGGGCCAGTCGTAGTAGTGATAGATCGTGCCCAACGAGAATGGGATGCCTCCAGCTACTTTGTTGTTGAAAATGGTGGTGAATTAGATTTTCAGTGGTTTGAAACTGAACCAGAAATTCCTTTATTAGGACAAATTATCATTATTGTGCGTCCTAAGAAAATTCTGGATGAAGAATTAACTAAAGATTCCTGGCAGATTGACGAATAAATTCAATTTTCAATACTGTTCGGTTAAGGAAAGAGACGCGATGAATCGCTGTCTTTACAAGAATTCAGTCCTTTGTCTTGACGGCGATTTATCGCGTCTTTGCGATTTATAATTTTCATCAAAAAACCTTAACCGAACCCTATTGATTCAATTTTTAGACTCCCGCACCCGCAAGGTGTGGGAGTCTTGAAGATTATATTAGCTAGAACAAGAATCTTAATAAATCAATATATCAGGGAAGCAAAATTCTTAAGAAATTAAGTATTTTTTTTGTTATTTTCGCTTTTCCGCTATCTTCATATTTTATCACCCCAATTATTGAATTAAAAACAATTTCCTATTGTTTCGATTTAGTTTGATAACGAAACAAACACGATGCATTTCCTGTTGAAATTAATAACTCAAGCATTGCCCAACATAGCGATCGCTCGTTTGTAGCTGAACAAGGAGTTTTCCGAAAATGTCTCTCACTAAACGTTGCTTGGCTGAATTTATTGGTACATTCTGGCTTGTTTTAGGTGGTTGTGGTAGCGCTGTTCTAGCCGCAGCCTATACAGCGGATGCTGCAAAAATCAGTGAAAATACTTCTTTTCCATTGGGTATTGGATTAGTCGGTGTATCTTTGGCGTTTGGGCTTACCGTCCTCACCGGAGCTTATGCTCTTGGTCATATTTCTGGTGGGCATTTCAATCCAGCTGTTTCTTTTGGATTGTGGGCAGGTAGGCGCTTTCCGGCCTCTGACTTACTACCTTACATCGTCTCTCAAGTAATCGGTGCAGTTGTTGCTGCGGGCATTATCTACCTGATTGCTAGCGGCAAAACTGGATTTACCCTAAGTGGCTCCAACCCATTGGCTACCAACGGTTACGGTACTCATTCTCCAGGTGGTTACACGCTATTTTCTTGCCTGATTACAGAAGTTGTAATGACTTTCATGTTTCTGCTAATTATTCTGGGTGTGACTGATAGCCGCGCTCCTAAAGGATTTGCACCATTAGCAATTGGTTTTGGACTCACCTTGATTCACTTAATTAGCATTCCTGTAACCAACACCTCGGTTAATCCCGCCCGTAGTACGGGAGTTGCTATATTTGCAGGTGTAAAACTTTTTTCGCAAGTCTGGCTGTTCTGGATAGCTCCGATTTTGGGGGCGATTTTAGCCGGATGGTTGTATGTAGCTGTTTTTAGTGAATCAACTGTGGATGAACGGCAAACTATCAAAGAACTAGTGTAAAAGTCATTTTCTGTACAATTTGCCCCGGTATTTCTAGCTTTTATCGGCAGTTCATCAATGTTCAGTTGAAGTTGCGTAGGTGCAATCCACATTATATTGGTGTCAACTTAACGCGAAACAACTCGTCCGTCGGAAATTGAACTTCCCGCCTCATAGATAAAGTCATCTGAAGATGACTAAATATCGCCAAAAATCTCCAGTCTACTTCAGCAGACTTAAGCTATTAGCTTGAAAATTTATTCCCTGGCGGGTGACCAAGCCCCGTTGGGGCGGGAGTAGGGAGTAGGGAGTAGGGGAAAAACTAGCCCCAACAACCAGCTTCGTTACAAGCCCCGTCTTTCAAGACGAGAGCAAAGGCCTGTGGTTTCAAGCCCCGACCAATGCCGTCTTCCCTACTCCCTACTCCCTGTTCCCTAGTCCCTGTTTGTTGACATTTCGTTTTGAGATTCCTTAATAATCCTCCGACTTAGAGAGCAAATGAACCAAGCAAAGTTTGTTTTGTCGGGGGATTATTAATTTTATTTCTAGCAGAAACGCTTAGATCGCCGTCTTAGTGCTTGACAGGATAATTAAGTGTATATACACTTAATTTATGCAAGACCAAACTACTCAATTAGCTCTACTTAAAAAAGTTGCAGCTACCTGTACCTGTTTTAATCTCCGCAAAGCATCTCGCACAGTTACACAACTTTTTGATGAGATTTTGCAACCAAGTGGGGTTTTGGCTAACCAGTTTACCTTGCTGACTGCAATCAACTTAGCTGGCTCAGTAACAATCACGCGCCTAGCTCAAGAATTAGTTATGGATCGAACCACTCTGACACGTAACCTCAAACCACTAGAAAAGCAGGGATTGCTCCAGATTCAGCCAGGACAGGATCAACGGATGCGGGTGATCAGTTTAACAGATAAAGGACAAGCCGCTTTGACCGAGGCTTTACCTTTATGGGAGGTAGCCCAAACTCGTGTATTAGAACAATTAGGGCAAGAACGATGGAGTACTTTGTTATCAGGTTTGTCTGATACTGTATCCTTGCTGCATAAAGGCTAATTTTTTTTCTCAAAAAGGTGTATATACACATATTTCTGAATTAGGAAACCTCTATGTCTAAATTTGACGATCATCCAACAGTCAGACAGTATCGCGAGCAAAGGACTATCGATGATTCCACGATCGCTTCTCCTTTAGATGCTGATTGGCTACGTAGTCTGTGCTTGGAGCTAGGAGCGGATGATGTTGGCTTTGTAGAGATTGATCGCCCAGAGATTGCTGCTCAACGCCAGGATATTCTTGTAGCTTTTCCACCGACGAAGACACTAGTTAGTTTTGTGTGTCGCATGAATCGGGAGAATGTTCGTAGTTCAGAGCGATCGCTAGCTAACGTAGAATTTCACACTACAGGCGATGAAGTCAACCAAATTGCTCATGAGATTGTTGCTACCCTTGAACAAAAAGGAATTCGAGCTTTAAATCCAGCAATGGGTTTTCCAATGGAAATGGATCGCTTTCCAGGGAAAATTTGGGTTGTTTCCCACAAACCTGTAGCTGTAGCCGCAGGTTTAGGTCACATGGGGATTCACCGCAACGTTATTCATCCCAAATTTGGCAACTTTATTTTACTTGGGACGATTTTGATCGAAGCTGAAGTAATTAAATATAACAAACCAATTGACTATAACCCCTGCCTGGAGTGCAAATTATGTGTAGTAGCTTGTCCAGTAGGAGCTATTGGTGGTGATGGACATTTCAACTTCTCAGCTTGTTACACTCACAATTATCGAGAGTTTTTGGGAGGATTCACCGATTGGGTAGAAGATATTGCCGAAAGTAAAAGTGCCCATGACTACCGTCAAAAAGTGAATGATTCGGAATCAGCATCAATGTGGCAGAGTCTTGCTTTCAAATCAAACTATAAAGCAGCTTATTGTGTAGCTGCTTGTCCAGCTGGGGAAGATGTAATTGGTCAATTTTTGAGGAATAAGAAAGGCTTTGTTAAAGAAGTAGTCCGACCCTTACAAGATAAAGAAGAAACTATTTATGTTGTTCCAGGTTCCGATGCCCAAGACTACGTAGCGAGAAGATTTCCACACAAAAAAGTTAAGCAAGTTAGCAACAGCCTTCGCCCTAATTCTATTCAAGGGTTTCTTTTCGGGTTGCCTCTGGTATTTCAAAGGAATCAATCAGTAGGACTGGATGCTATTTACCACTTCACATTCACTGGAAAGGAACAATGTCAGGCGACAGTCATAATTAAAGATAAGACAATTCAGGTGGAAAATAGTCATATTGGAACAGCCAATATTCACATTTCTGCCGACAGCCACACCTGGCTTCAGTTTCTAGCCAAGGAACAGAATATTGTTTGGGCGCTAATCAGGAGGAAGATCCGCGTTCGAGGATCGTTACGTTTACTTCAGGCTTTTGGAAAATGTTTTCCCTGATGAATTACTGTAATCGAATATTTACAAAATTTTTTTCCAGGGTTTGTAGTAAGCACTTTAGTATAGGACTAATATTTGATTTCTGAAAAAACTCAGTACAACTAAGAAGCCTTATTGACTGTACCAAGATTGCCTATTGCCTATTGCCTGTCTACGCAAATTCGTTCAGAAATCAAAGCGGATTTCTATAGTTAAAAAATAATGCCTGAACTTCTAACTACGAAATAACTTACTAATCCAATAAAACTAGACAGACTACTATCAACAATTTAGTAATTTGAGATTAATAATCACCTAAAATTATTTATGTATGTGATTTTTGAATTAAATCCAAAATCTCAAATCTCAAATTTTATATGTCCGACTCTAAATTTACTATTCCTGTTGTTCAAGAATTACTTGACTCAGAATTGTCTGAGCGATCGCCAGTTCCTTCTTTAAAAGAGAAAATTCTCGCAATCCGCGACAGTTTACGCCCAGGACAACAGCAAATGGCTGACTGGCAATCTGGCCCTTTGGCGATTTCCGCCGTTCCTGGTGCAGGAAAATCTACAGGTATGGCGGCGGCGGCAGCGATCGCGATCGCCCGTCAATATGAACGTTCATCCTCGCGCCGTCAATTGGTAGTCGTTACTTTTACTCGCTCTGCTGCTGCCAATATTAAAGCCAAGATTCGTAAATTCTTACGAGATGATTTATCCCTACCTCAGATGGGCTTTTTTGTCTATACCTTACATGGTCTAGCATTGAACATTGCCAGCCGCCATTCTGATTTGTCGGGTTTGCAGTTAGAAAATGTCACATTAATTACACCAACCCAAAGTCATCGTTTTATCAGAACTGCTGTAGAACAATGGATTGGAAATAATCAAGATAGATATTTGCGGTTATTGGAAGGTCATCAATTTGACGGAGAAGAGACAGAAAGGTTACGTCGTCAATCAGTGCTGCGAACAGAAGTCTTGCCAGAATTAGCGAATACGGTAATTCATGAAGCCAAAAGTTCTGGAATATCGCCAGAATTGTTGCGGAAGTGGAGTCAACAAACCACAGACGAATATGCAATTTTGAGTATAGCGGCGGGATTGTATGAGCAATATCAAAACTTAATGCGATCGCGTGACTTCATTGATTACGACGATATGATTTTAGCCGCACTGCGGGTTTTAGAAAATGACAGCGCCCGTCGCATCGAGCAAAATCAAGTATTCGCCGTCTTTGAAGACGAAGCCCAAGATTCTAGCCCGCTTCAAACGCAGTTATTAGAAATTTTGGCGAGTGATGCGGATAATTCTTCACTCCTAACAGACGCGATGAATCGCGTCTCTACTGGTGACTCTTGTACAGACGCGATTCATCGCGTCTCTCCTAACTCCCCACTCAACTTAGTCCGAGTTGGCGACCCTAATCAGGCGATTAACTCTACCTTTACTCCAGCCGATCCGATTTATTTCCGGCAATTTTGCGAAGAGTGCGATCGCATCGAACGATTGGCAACGATGGATCAAGCTGGTCGCAGTACTAGAATTATCATTGAAGCTGCTAACTTTGCCCTCACATGGATCAATAATCAGTGGTTAGCAAAAACCAATAACGGACAACAGATTCCTGACAACCGACAAGTCCCATTTCGCTTGCAGACAATTCGCCCTGTTAATGCTGGTGATCCGCAAACTAACGCCAACCCCGCACCAGTAGGACGAGGTTTAGAACTTTATACACCGCGTGATATTCATCAGACCGTTGAATTGTTATCTCAAAGGGTGATTGAGTTATTTGGCGAAGACCCAACAAAAAATAGTGCAGCGATTTTAGTCAGAGAAAATCGTCAAGGACGCTGGCTAGGAGAGGCTTTAGCACCTGTGTGCAAAGAGCATAATATTACACTTTACGATGTGGGAGAACGCGATCGCCGTTCCCATGTCCCCCAAGAAATTTTGGCATTATTGCAATTTTGCGATCGCCCCCACTCCCCCGATTATCTCAAAGCCGCCCTAGAAGCCTTAGTCCAGCGCCAATTAATTCCTACCCAAGACCTCAACGCCCTTGCTAGTCTACCAGAAGAATTTTTGTATCCTAGTCCACTAGCAGCACCCCAATCAGAAACAGTACAAAAAGCTGCTCGTTTGTGTCGCAATTTACTTCGCGCTCGCCTAGAACTGCCTCTTTATCAGCTAATTTCCTTTCTCGCCTTGACCTTAAATTACGACCAAGCAGAATTGGCAACTGCTGACAAACTCGCAGAACGGGTTAACCAGCAGATAGCTGGCAATAGTTCAATGAGTGGGATGCTTTCAGCCTTAAGTGAAATCGTCAGTTCTGAACGGTTTGAACCAGTGGAAACCGAGGATTCGGAAGAACGTTACACTCGTCGCGGTCAACTGACAATTATTACCATGCACAAAGCCAAAGGGCTGGATTGGGACTATGTGTTTCTTCCCTTTCTCCACGAAAACTTGATTCCTGGCAGGTTTTGGGTTCCTCCCCAAAGTCAATTTTTAGGCGACTTTACCTTATCAGAAGTAGCCCGCGCTCAAATTCGCGCTACTCTCCACGAAGAATCTACCATACCGGATGTTAGTCAGGCATGGGAGGTGGCAAAGAATTTGAAAACATCTGAAGAATATCGTTTACTCTATGTTGCCATGACACGAGCGAAGCTTCTTTTGTGGATGTCTGCGGCGCAGAAAGCGCCCTTTACTTGGAGTAAACCAGATAATTTACAAGAACAAGCGCCTTGTCCCGTGTTTCCGGCATTAAAACGCCAGTTTCCTGAATGTGTGATGAATTTAGCGGCAATGATCAAATAGGGATTGGGCATGGGGCATGGGGCATTGGGCATTGGGAAGAAATCTTTGGTGTTCCCCTTGTCCCCACTTGTTACAAAGAAACTGAATTGAGAGTGCAACGTCAAACAAACTGTTCAATTTAAAAAAATATATGAAATCAATCATCCAAGCATCTGCTTTACTCAAAAGCACCTTTCAGTCACCCAGAGGAGTTTTATTGACGCTGGCGTTGACAAGCTTGCTCTCTTGTGGGTTTGGGCTTGCTGAAAACAACTTCGCTGGGGCTATTCCTCGCCCAGACAGTACTCAATTGTCCCAAAGACCCCAATCGCAAGGAAATAAGTTACCGAAGGCGATCGCTAATCAAATTTTACAGGATGCTTCCAAGCGTTCCGGCATACCTAAACGGCAATTACGGATTACTCAAGTTACATCGAAAACCTTTGGTAATCCTTGTGAGTTCAATTTTGGAGAAATTTGTACTAGGGAATATAACCCCGTTGAAGGTTGGGAAGTAGTTGTCAGAGTCCGCAAAGATTCGTGGACTTACCGTGTAGATAAATCTGGAAAGCAAATCGTTTTAGATCCGCAGGTGAGTGCTTTACAGACATTGCCGAAAGCGATCGCAGATGCAGTTTTAAAGGATGCCTCAAAGCGTTCTGGGGTGAGGATTTCCGATTTAAAAATCACTCAAGCTACATCAAAAACCTTTGGAAACCCCTGTCAATTTAACTTTGGCGAAGTCTGCACCCAGCAGTACGACCCTGTTGAAGGCTGGGAAGTGATTGTCAAGGTTAAAGAGCAATCTTGGACTTACCATGTGAATAAATCCGGTTCGCAAATTGTTTTAGATCCTAAAGTCAGCGCCACTGGAAAAAGTTATTGAAGAAGAATTCAGAATTCAGAATTCAGAATTCAGAATCAAGACGTTTGCGCTAGCAGTCGGGTATTCAGACTCGCCAGGGAATTGTTGTAACACCAAATCGTAAATTTGGTGAAATTTTAAACCCGATTATTCAGGCGATCGCGGACTTAACTCTAAGCGTACTCCTACGGAGAAGCAAGCTACGCGCTAGCGTCTCCAAAGGAGAAGAGAGGCTTTATGCTACGGTATCCACCATTTGTACAAAATTCTGACTCCTGAATTCTGACTCCTGAATTCTGACTCCTGAATAGCGATCGCGATTGATTAAATCCTTTATTTAATTGCAGTTATAGCAATTTTAATAGTATATAATAATGGATCGTGTCGAATCAAAGCTAGACCCATGCCTAAACTAAAGACTCGTAAAGCTGCGGCAAAGCGATTCCGTGCCACCGGCACCGGTAAAATCGTCCGTCGTAAAGCGTTCAAAAGCCACCTTTTAGAACACAAATCTTCTGACAAAAAGCGTGGTATGCGCCAAAGTGCGCTTGTACATGAACGTGATGAACTTAACGTTCGCTTGATGCTCCCATATTTGTAAGTATTTTAGGAAATTAAGATATGACTCGGGTAAAACGCGGTAATGTAGCTCGGAAGCGCCGCAATAAAATTCTCAAACTAGCTAAAGGTTTTCGCGGTTCCCATTCAACTCTGTTTAGAACTGCCAACCAACAAGTGATGAAGGCGCTACGGAGTGCCTACCGCGATCGCAAAAAGAAAAAGCGCGATTTTCGTCGCCTCTGGATCACCCGCATCAACGCTGCTTCAAGACAACACGGCTTGAGCTACAGCCAGTTGATCGGTAACTTGAAAAAAGCTGATATCCAACTAAATCGCAAGATGTTGGCGCAATTGGCAGTCCTCGATCCAGCTAGCTTCGGCAAAGTTGCTGAATTGGCAAATCAAGCTAAAGGATAAAGGTGGTAAGGGATGTATAACAGATGTAACAGATGGCAAGTAATTACTCGGTTACATCTGGTATTATCCGCCACTATTTTTTTGATTTTTTGCTTTTCCATAGTGGGGACGGGATTAACTGCATCTGCTGCCGAAATGTCAGAAATTCAGCAGCGGGGATATTTAAATATTGCCGTGAAAGATAACTTGCGTCCCTTGGGATTTAAAGATGCCAACGGAGATTTGCAAGGCTTAGAAATTGACTTGGCAAAGCGTTTGGCAACTGACTTGGTTGGTAAAGCCGAGGCTATCAGATTAAAACCTGTAGCGAATCGCGATCGCCTATCTGTAGTCTTAGACAAGAAAGTTGATTTTGCGATCGCTAGAGTCACCGCAACCGAATCTCGCAGCCGCATAGTTAGTTTCAGTGTTCCCTACTATTTGGATGGCACTGTATTAGTTACAAAAGATGCCTCTGTACAGAAATTGAGTGATTTGGCAAAACAAAAAATTGCCGTACTCAACAACTCCAGTACTATTGCTCAAGTACGGTACTATGTGCCAAATGCCGAGTTAGTAGGAGTGAATTCATATCAAGAAGCGCGAGAGCAAATAGAAAATAATGCCGCCGCCGCCTTTGCCGCAGATGCTAGCGTTCTAAGCGGTTGGGTGCAACAATATCCTCAATATCGGCTACTGCCAACTAAGCTATCAACTGAACCATTGTCTGTAGTAATGCCCAAGGGATTGCAGTACGATGAGTTTAGACGAAATGTGAATCAAGCGATCGCTCGTTATTTAGAAGAAGGTTGGCTCCAGCAACGCTCTCAATACTGGGGTTTACCATAAATTAGTCATTGGTCATTGGTCATTAACGAATAACAAATGACAAATGACAAATAACAAACTTTATAATATTTGTATTTGCACCAATGGATAACAGTCTAGCCGTTGTTTATCTCTCAATTTTGGTGGTTATACTCACAATTGCAGCCGTGAGTGTTTTTCGCCAGATTTTCAAAACTCGCAAGATTGAAGGCGCTTTTGCAAGGTTGCGAAAGAAGTTAGAGAAAGAAAAGGGTACGACTCAAGAATATTATGAGTTAGCCAGTATTTATTCAGAAAAAAAAATGTATTCCCAAGCGACCGCGCTATTTCAAAAAGCTCTCAAAGCTGCTGAAGAAGAGGAAGAAGAAGATATCGCCCCCATTTACAACGGGCTGGGCTATATTTATTTTATCCAAGAGCAATATGACTTAGCAATTCGTCAGTATAAAGAAGCTCTAAAATCGAAACCAGACTACGTGACAGGATTGAATAATCTCGGTCACGCCTACGAAAAGAAAAAATTAACTACTCAGGCGTTACAAAGTTACGAAGAAGCACTCAAATTGTCTCCAAATAACCCTATTGCTAAACGTCGTGCTGAGTCTTTACGCCGTTTGGTTTCTGCGTAAATTGGATATTGGGAATTGGGGATTGGGAATTGAATTTTAGAAAAACTCTTCCCCAGTCCCCAGTCCCCAGTCCCCAACGATTAACAAATTAATTTAGCTTTAGCCTCTTAATTTATCGGTTTTCAATCTTAGGCTTGGAAATAGATAACTATAAGTCTTTTGTAAAAATGTAAAAGATGATTAAGCGGCTAAAGCGTTTTTTGTGGCTATCTATTGCGATCATTTCCATCATTTCTATTTCAATCGGATTAATAGAAACATTGACGGCTCAACAGCCTTCTATTTCCCATCCTCTCACTTCGCTAACTGAGGCAGAAATTAATACAGCTGTTTCGGTCATCCAAAGAGAAAAAACTTTGAGCGAAATGGCAGCTTTTCCACTGATTGCTTTACAAGAACCAGATAAAAAAGAAGTTCTAAATTTTACACCTGGTAAAGTTTTCCAGCGAAAAGCTTTTTTGGTAATTTATGAGCGATCGCAAAACAAAACTTATGAGGGTATCGTTGACCTGACAAGCAATACCTTAAGTTCTTGGAAAGAAATACCCTCTGTTCAACCTGCGATCGTCGCTTCAGAATATCAATTGGCAACTGAAGCTTTTAAATCCGATCCCCGATGGCAAACAGCGATGCAAAAACGGGGAATTACAGACTTCAACCAAGTCAAAATTAGTTGTTGGGCCCCCGGAATCCTGAGTAAACAGGAAGAAGCAGCAGGAAACCGTCTTTGTCGGGGCTTATTTTACTACAAAGGCGAACACTGGAATTCTTACGGCAGTCCAATTGAAGGAATACTGGCAACTGTTAATTTGAACACAGGTAAAATTTCTAGTTTCGTGGATAGAGGGATAGTTCCTTTTTCTCAAGAGAACTGGAACTATGATGTAAAATCCTTGGGTAAATTACTTTCACCACTTAAAGCATTAAAAATTCTTCAACCAAATGGTGCAAGTTTCCAGATCAAAGGCAATGAAATTAGCTGGCAAGGTTGGCAATTTCGCTATGTAATGCATCCCCGCAGTGGATTAGTGTTGTACCAAGTGACACACAGCGACGGGGAAAATATCCGACCAGTGCTGTACCGCGCTAGCCTATCAGAGACGGTAGTACCTTACGGCGATCCAGATCCCACTTGGTCATTCAGAAATGCCTTTGATGTTGGGGAATACAATTTTGGTTCCCTAGCAACGACGATGCAGTTAGGTAAAGAAATTCCTGAAAATGGTCTTTTGCTGGATGCTGTGTTTGCTAATGGTGACGGAGAACCTTATGTGATGCCAGGAGCGATCGGCATATACGAGCGAAATAACGGTATGCTCTGGAAGCACTATGACTATGGTACGCAGCGTAATGATGTCCGTCGCAGTCGAGAATTAATCATGACGATGAATGCGGCCATTGATAACTATGATTACAGCATCAATTGGATCTTTCACCAGGATGGGACTTTGGAAGTCCAAAATGAGTTAACGGGTATCGTATTGGCGCAGGGAACGGCTTCCCAAAAGCAATCTGACGATGATTCATCTGGTCGGCTACTTGCTAAGAATATCTTCGGAGTAAATCACCAACACTTTTTTAACTATCGCCTAGATTTCGATGTTGATGGTCAGGCTAATTCTGTGATGGAAATGAATGTGAAAGCTTTGCCGATGGATGAGAAAAATCCTTTAGGAAATGCGATCGCAGTTACAGAAACCCCATTAGCCAAAGAAACGGCTGCTGTGCGCGATTTGGATATGAAAAGCAGTCGGGAATGGATGATTGTTAGTGCAGACAAAAAGAATGTTCTGGATGCTACACCTGGATATATGCTGATGCCTGAAGGAAATTCGATATTTTTCCCTGTGGAAGGCTCGAAAATCCGGGAAAGGGCAGAATTTGCGACTCATCACGTTTGGGTAACAAAATATAAACCTACTGAACTTTATGCTGGGGGAGATTATCCCAACCAAACTCAACCAGGGCAGGGTTTACCAAAATATATTGCAGACGATGAAGCCTTGATGGGTGAAGATATCGTACTGTGGTACACAATGGGCGTAACTCATATTCCGCGATCGGAAGATTGGCCGGTGATGCCCGTTCACCGAGTTGGCTTTAAGCTAGTCCCTAGAGGATTCTTTAGCCGGAATCCAGCGATAAATTTGCCTGAATAAAATATTTGTTGGCTCAAGTTTCCTGACTTCAGATTTTTTGTTATGTCTAAAGGCGGTAACTTGAATGCTGATAAACTTATATAGTTCAAATACTGGCACTTGTTAAAAGTAGGATATCTAATGAACTTTCCAGAAATTAATATTCCCGGTGATGGCAAGCTGCACGCTCGTTTAATTACTTCCTTGGGTGAAATTGTAGTTCGTTTGGAGGAAGAACGAACTCCTAATACCGTTAAAAACTTTGTCGGTCTAGCAACCGGAACAATCGACTGGAAAGACCCTAAAACTGGTGAATCTGGCAAGGGAACTCCAGCTTACGATGGGGTTCGTTTTCACCGCGTCATCCCTGATTTTATGATTCAGTGTGGCGATCCTCTAAGTCGTTATCTAGATACAGCCAGCCGATGGGGTACTGGTGGCCCAGGATATCAATTTGAGGATGAGTTTCATCCTGAATTGAGACACACTCGTGCAGGTATCCTGTCGATGGCTAATGCTGGACGCGGTACTAATGGTTCGCAATGGTTTATAACAGAAGCACCAACGCCTCACCTTGACAACAAACACAGTGTTTTTGGTGAAGTTGTCGAAGGTCTAGATATAGTCAGCAAGATCGCTAATGTGCGTACAACTAGAGATCGTCCGAATCAAGAGGTAGTTTTACAAAAAGTAGAAATTTTTCGCCAGTAATTAACATCTCGGTTTGTAGTGAAGACTTTAGTTCTTATACAACAGATTGCAAGTTAATGAAGTACAAAAATACCCCTCCCTAACCCTCCCCGTATGTATTTACGGTGTATACACAAGTCTGAAATAGTTTACTCACCTGCTTTTTCGCGTCAGTTTTACCCCACCCTAACCCTCCCCCCTTATAAAGGGGAGGGAACGAGATTTCTTATTTCCCCCCTTTATAAGGGGGACTAAGGGGGGTAATAATTCGGTTAAAATCACAGCTAACTACTTTTAAAACATCTTCTTAGAAAATAAGGACTAAAGTCCTTACTACGAACTTGCTTAACCATCAAGATTTTGTAGTCCCATCGCAATCTTGCTGTGTTTTTCAATTTGCCCCATAACTTGTTTTGCGCGTTGAATAACTACGGCTGGTAAACCCGCCAATCTTCCCGCTTCAATTCCATAGGACTTATCAGCACCTCCTGGTTGAACTTGGTGCAAAAAGATAATTTGGTCGGGTAATTCTTTCACCGTCACCTGATAGTTAGCCACATTCGGTATAATGCTAGCCAGTTCATTTAACTCGTGGTAATGGGTGGCAAAAATTGTGCGTGACCGAATATCAACTGCTATATATTCCGCCACCGCCCAAGCTATAGAAAGACCATCAAATGTCGCTGTGCCGCGACCAATTTCATCTAATAATACTAATGACCTAGATGTGGCATGGTTGAGAATATTTGCCGTTTCATTCATTTCTACCATGAACGTAGATTGACCAGTTGCAAGGTCATCTACTGCACCGACACGGGTGAAAATGCGATCGCATATTCCCAATCTAGCAAACCTCGCTGGTACAAAACTACCAATCTGCGCCATTAACTGAATCAATCCCACCTGACGCAAATAACAACTTTTGCCACTTGCGTTTGGCCCGGTGAGGATGATTAAGTCAGGGAATTGGGAGTGGGGAGTGGGGAGTGGGGGAATTTCTTCTTCACTACTGCCTACTCCCGATTCCCTACTCCCTAATTGAGTCGAATTCGGCACAAAGAAACCCGCAGGTAAAGACTGTTCCACCACCGGATGACGACCGTCAACAATATTTATCTCTCGTCCTGACAACATTTCTGGACGACAGTAACCTTGATGCACCGCCAACTCAGCCAAACCACACAACACATCCGCCGCCGCCACTGCACGAGATAAATTGCGAATTACTTCCGCCTCTTGTGCTACCTCTTCCCGCAACGCCGTAAAAATCTCATATTCCAACTGATTTAAATCATCTCGCGCCGTCAAAATCCGGGCTTCTCGTTCCTTCAAATCTGGGGTGATGTAACGTTCCTCATTGGTCAGGGTTTGCTTGCGGATATAATTAGCGGGTACTTGGTCAGCTTTACTGCGGGAAATACTGATATAATAACCAAAAGTTTTGTTAAATCCTACCTTCAGTGTGGAAATTCCCGTCTTAGCTCTTTCATCAACTTCCAAGTTGGCAATCCACTGCTGGTCTGCTTCTACAGTCGCCTTCCTTTCATCCAACAAGGGATTTACACTGGGGCGAATTAATCCGCCTTCTTTAATTAGTATGGGTGGCGACTCTACAAGATGTGCGTGTAACTTTTGTGCCAATTCTTCCAATACACTTGGGACTTTCTGCAAAGCTTTCAGGAAAGGTGAACGCGTCTCAGTTACTAAATTGGATAATTCTGGTAAGCGTGAGAGGGAGTCTGCCAAAGCTACTAAATCTCTAGCATTAGCTGTACCAGAACCCGCCCTTCCGGTGAGGCGTTCCAAATCATAAATTTGGCGTAATAACTGCCGTAAATCTTGACGCAGGGGCGTATTTTCCATCAATTCTTGAATGGTATCTTGCCGCGCCCGAATGCCTTTAATATCGAGTAGCGGTTGCAATAACCACCGCCGTAAAGCCCGCCCACCCATTGCTGTACTAGTTTTATCTAACGCCCAAAGTAGGGAACCGTGAAAAGTGCCATCCCGGACGGTTTGAGTAATTTCTAGGTTACGGCGGGTTTGATTGTCAACAATTAGGTAGTCGGTGACAGTGTAGCTGCGGAGTCTTTGAAGGGTGACAGGGTTTTCTTTTTGAGTATCTTCCAAGTATTCTAGAAGACCACCAGCGGCGCGGACAGCGAGGGGAAGATGATCGCAACCGAGTCCTTCGAGCGATCGCACCTTAAATTTCTGCAATAATCTAGGTCTAGCTTCGCCTTGAGAAAATGGAAGTTGCGATCGCAAACTATAACAAAATGATGGTGGTAAACACTGGGGGAGATGGGGCGAACTTTCTCCCGGACGCAGCAAACTACCCAAATCGGGCGCATTTGTCGGAACCAGCACCTCTGATGGTTGCAAACGCATTAATTCCTGTGTCAAATGTTCTAAATCACTACCTTGAGTAGTAAGAAATTCCCCTGTAGAGATGTCTGCATAGGCTAAACCCCAATGATTTGCGGCAATTACCACTGCTGCTAAGTAATTATTGCGACTGGATTTGAGCATTCCTTCTTCTAGCAAAGTGCCGGGTGTCAGAATGCGCGTTACTTCTCGCCGCACCAATCTCCCAGCAGCTTCAGAAGCATCTTCCACTTGGTCGCAAATTACCACCGCGTAGCCTTTTTCTACCAGCATCGTCGCGTAGCGTTCCCAAGCATGATGCGGAACACCAGACATCGCCACCCGTCCCTGTTCCCCAGCTTGCTTGCTAGTGAGGACTAATTCCAATTCTTGCGCGAGTTTTACAGCATCTTGGAAATAGCATTCAAAGAAATCTCCTACCCGATACAGCAATACGGCGTGAGGATATTTATCCTTCGTCTCGACATAATGCAAGTACATTTGACTTAGCTTACTGCGATCCACCTGTTGATGGTCAGAAATAAAAGTACTTGCATCGGGCTTGGTAGATGGAGTTTCGGAGTGAGAGGCGGTCATAGATGCTATCGAGTTACGCACAGAAATTCCACAATATCCGATGATAACGTGATGTGAAAGTTGAATTGCGATCGCTCAAGGATATTTTACCTTGATCTTAAAAATGGCGCTGAGACATTTGCCTAACATTGCTAGGACTAATAGCAATTCTATATGAAGCTGTATATTATTTATTTTCACCCCTCCCAACCTCTCCTGACTTTTCACGTTATGTGGAAAAGCCACGAAAAACCTAACCCCCTTCCCTACGTTCGCGCAGCGTCTCGTTGGCGAAGCCTCTCGTAGAGAAGAGAGGGAAGGGGAAAAATTTCAAAGTCTCTCTCCTTTTAGGAGAGAGATTTAGAGAGAGGTTTTCCAGATACCGTAAAAAGTCAGCTTTTTATGAGTGTTCATAAAGAATTGATATAAGATTTATGCACACTTTACAAATTAACAAACTAAGCTTTTTGGCAATTTTGCATAATTTTTAATTGGTAACACTTACCCAGTCTAGAAAAGCATGGAATGCCTCAAAAGTACAAGAGATTCAACTCAACAGTATGTTGGCTTCTGCTTTCTAGACAAAAAGCAATTATAGAGTGAAAAGAGGCAGCGCATGAATGCACAAAATAATTGTGACACAAAAAATGATAAAACGTAGATATAGCAACATTTTATAGACCATTTATCAGTTTTTACGTCTATTTTGGCTCAATACCATGTTAAGTTCTCCAATTTTTCTATCTTTGATTATCATCCTGATTACTCTTGGTGCTTGGATAATGGGACTATCAATTCTCAAGACTCAACAAATTCTCCAATTATTCAAGACAGAACCAGAGAAGCTGAGTTGGAGAATCATGTTTTTACTAATGATGTTTTTTCTTGGTGGTTATTTGTTATGCATCTATTTAACAATTGAGAGGCTGATTGAATGGATACCATTGCTCACTGGCATGGTTTTCTTTTTCGGATCATTATTCGTCTTTTTTAGCGTTACCATCTACTACCTCACACTGCAACGATTGTTTCTAATACAGGAAAAATACCGCACAGCAAAAGAAAATGCAGAGTCAGCTTTATTTAAATTACAAGAAACTCAGCAAGCTCAAATGCAATTAATTCAACGCGAAACTATGTTAGCTTTGGGAACAATGGTTTCTGGAGTTGCCCACGAAATTAATAATCCAGTGAGTTTTATTCATGGGAATTTAAAATATCTGCATCAGTATAGCCATGACTTACTAAACCTTCTAGAAACTTATGCTTCTGTGTATCCAAATCCAGATGTAAAAATAGTCAAAGCTCTTGCTAACAGCGACCTGAACTTTATCCAGAGTGACTTGCCAAAGCTACTGAACTCGATGCAGGTTGGCACTACTCGTATTGGGGATATTGTAGAATTGCTCTCAAATTTCTCACGTTTGAATGAAGCTGACTATAAAAAAGCTGACATTCATCAGGGGATTGATAGTACACTAGTGATTTTGCAGCATCGGCTTAATGCTTCTGCTAGTGATAGCAAACCTATTTCAGTGATTAAAGAGTACGGAAATATTCCTAAGATTTTTTGTAATCCTCGTAGTTTAAATCAAGTATTTCTAAATTTAATTAATAATGCAATTGATGCATTGATTAAAAAAGCAGCTACTCTCAGTCAAACTACAGATGAAATACCAACTATTCTGATTCGCACATTTCATTCTCAGGAAAATCAAATCACTATCTCAATCGTTGATAATGGTTGTGGCATGAGTGAAGAGATTTGCCGGAGTATTTTCAAACCTTTTTTTACTACTAAGCCCGTTGGGCAAGGAACTGGTTTAGGTTTGTCTATTAGCTATCAAATTATCGTTGAGCAACATGGTGGCTCTATCAAATGTACTTCCATTGTAAACCAGGAAACTAAAATCGATATTAGACTCCCGATTAAACAAGTATAAAATAGCAATTATCGTAATAATTTCCATTGTACAAAATAAAATATCCTGTGGGATATTTTTTTCTAAGCTTGTGCCTTAATGTTTATCCTCTGTAACCTCCTTCAACTGTGCATAAACTTCCTTTCAAGCTGATAAATAAAGCTTTTTAGCAATTTTTGCATAATTCTTAATTGGTATCACTTCTCCAGTCTAGAAAACTATGAGATGCCCTAATACCAATATTTTTATAGCACAACTGTGATTTTAAGCAGTAATCAGGGAAATATAAGTTTGGTTGACTTTGTAATTATTGCAATGCTTATTCGGGGTGTTAGCAGAAAGGTTATTTAAAGGTTAAGGGTTGAAAATATGTTGGCTATACATAGCATGACAAATGCTAATAATCTGAACTTGCGATTAGAGTCTACTTTGCAAGAATTACCACTCTGGTCTGTTTACTTCGATGCAAATAGTCCAGCAAATGATTTGAATAAACTTTTTAAGCAAGAGCCTTTACTACCAGGTATTATCCTGGTGAAAAATCATAACTATGTAGGGATGATTTCCCGGCAAAGATTTTTTGAACACATGAGCCGTCCCTATAGTTTCCCACTATTTTCTAAACGACCTGTGATCAATTTGATTAACTTTCTTCAGGCAGATGTGTGTGTAATTTCTGAAGACACGCTCATTGTAGAAGCAAATAAAGTAGCCTTGCAACGAGAACCTCAATTTGTATATGAGCCAATTTTGATAGAAACTCAGTTAGGTACCTATAAACTATTAGATTTTCATCAGTTACTTTTAGCCCACTCCCAAATTCATATTTTAACACTAGCTCAATTAGAGCAAGTAGAAGAACAATCTAAAATTGCTAAAAAAGGTTTTCGTAACCTTAAGAATAACTATACCCGATTAATTCAAAATGAAAAAATGGCTGCTTTGGGACAACTCGTTGCTGGCATTGCACATGAAATAAATAACCCTGTCAATTTTATTGCTGGCAACCTTGTTTATGCAATCAACTACACTCAAGATTTACTGGAATTAGTTAGCCTATACCAATACCATTATCCTACACCAGTAGCAGAAATTAAAGCTGCGATCGCAGAAATAGAACTAGATTTTTTAACTACTGATTTCCTCAACCTTCTTAATTCTATGAAATTTGGTACTGAGCGTATCCAAGAGATAGTTCTTTCTTTACGTAATTTTTCTCGTCTCGATGAATCTGAGAAAAAAATAGTTGATATTCATGAAGGTATTGATAGTACTCTAATAATATTACAAAGCCGTTTAATAAATCAGCAAACAGGTCAAAAAATTACTGTTGATAAACAATATGGAAATATCCCCCCAGTAGAATGCTACGCTGGATTAATAAATCAAGTATTTATGAATATTTTAGCAAATGCAATTGATGCTATATTTGAGAGCGATGATGAGTCAAGCTTGAGTTCTGAATCAGCTTCTTCAACTCTCAAATTACCCTTAATTCGTATTCAGACTGAAGTCACAGATAATCAGCAAGTAGTTATTCGCATTGCCGATAACGGTATGGGAATTCCCAAGGATATACAAAAGCGATTATTTGATCCCTTTTTCACTACAAAACCCGTCGGGAAGGGTACTGGATTGGGGCTATCTATCAGCTATCAAATTGTTGTAGAAAAACATTGTGGTCAACTGCAATGTATATCTACTGCAAAAGAAGGAACTGAGTTTATTATCACAATTCCTGTCCAAATTAATTCATCACAAGTTAGTTGAAAAAGCTCTATTTTGATTGGTTAAATAGAGATGAATAAGGATATTTTACCCTTTTGTTCGGCTGCTACGACGTGTAGGCGGCTGTGGTGGAGGCGGTTCTTGAGATTTTAGCTTATCATCGTCAGTCAAAAACTCCACATAGAAACCTTTTTGGTGGTAGTGCCAACCCAAGATTACAATACTGGCATCACCCATAGAAGTCTTTTCTACAGCTTGATTGGGAAATTTAGCGGCTAACTGTTTCAATTCTTCCTCTTCCCAAAGAACAATTTGCTCACGAAACTTAGCCCAAGGTGTTGTTTCATCAGCGGCATAAGTTATGATTTCGGCAAATTTTTGAGCCGCTATACGTTTACTTTCTGAATTTGCTGTTTTAGCCTGTGCAGTGTGATTACCTGTTTCTATAACAGCAGCTAAAGGAAGTACCAGCGTTGTTCCTTTGGTCTTTTCTGACTCAATTGTTTGTTCGACACGCTCAAAATTCCATTCATTATTACCAGCAGTTTCTCTACCTGGAACTTTTAACCAAACGCATAAAAGCGATGTATCGATGAGTAGCACCTTTCTCATATTAGTAACTATTCATTATGAGAAAGGCTTCTTTCAATTGCACCCTTAGTTGTCATATCACCCAAAGAATATGATGCGAATAACTTAGAAAAATTATCAATATCTTCTAAAAGAGTAAGCTTGCTTTCTCCAGTTTCTTTATCGCGGTGCGCGACAACTACAAAAGGAACTATCTCTGGGCCTAAAGCATCAAGTAAAGCTGGGTTATGGGTAGTAAGTAAAATATCAATTTTTCTTTTCTGACCAATTTCTCGTAGTATTCTTACCAGCAATCCTGCACGCGAGGGATGAAGACCATTATCTATTTCTTCAATTACTATTTGACTACCTTCTGGTCTAGTAAGTAATGCTGTAATAATTGCTAGAAAGCGGAGAGTTCCATCTGACATACTTCTAGCATCTATTTCTGTAATGTGACCAGGTTTCCATTCTTCTTGAGAGTAGAGCATTGCATCAGTACGAAATCTACCTACTTTTTGCGCCCAGACTTTTTGTATATCACCTTCTGGTAGCTCTTTAATGTAGTTGGATAGAGCTGCTTCAACTTCTGCTTTCCGTTTCTTAGATAATCCAGCTAGTATACCAGCTATATTTGAAGCATCAGTTTCTAGCTTTTCCCCAATTGGGGAGTAAGATCGCATTTTAGAGGGAATGGGGTTTAAAATAAAAATATTTCTAATAAAATGATAAAAATCATATATATTTTCACGTTTCATTTCAAATGAATTCATATCTGCCTCAACAGATAGAACATCAGTTAGGTATGTTTGAGTAGGCAAAAAGTTACCCATTGAAATATAATTTTTATAACTGTTATTAATACCTATTTCTTTCTTGTTCAAATAGAAAGCTTTGACAAAATCTCTGACAATATTTTCCTCGAAATTAATTTTATATTCTTGATAAATTATAGATTCTTCTAAAACTTGAAGGGAAGGTTTTGTTTTTACTGTGATAGCATAAATATAATCAGTATTAATATCTTGACCTTGTATAACAGCCTTTAATGTAAATTTTTTTTCAGGTTTAAATGCAGCCCATTCTACACCTCCTCGAATTGAAGTGAGTATTGAATCACCTACTAAAGCTGGTTTAACGTCCTGCCTTGTAAAGGTTATTTGTAAAAATTCTAAAGCTTCAACTACATTAGACTTACCACTCGCATTTGTCCCAATCAAAACAGTCAATGGGTCAAGTGGAAGCTCGGCATAACGGAAACTTTTCCAATTTTCTAAGATGAGTTGCTTAAGCATGATCAACTCCAAAACTCTAACTACTTAAATTTACCTCCTATCAATGGCGTTGGCAAAGCCCGCCCCAGGCATCGCACAAAGTCTTTTCATCCCTCAATATGTCCGAAAAAAACAGCAAAGCCAGCAGACAGAGTAAAAAATTGCGTAATTACTCTATCCAACTGGCTATATTTTGCTGTGATTTTGACGATTTATTTTTCTGGCGGTAAATCTAGGCTGTAAACAATTTCGCCTGCCAAGTTACGCAATGTTACCGTCATCACCTTTGTATTTGCATTAATCTTGACTCCTCCAAAAAATTGCAAACCTTCACTTGGAGGTCGATTTGCTTTCGTACCTGGAGGAAGGCTTTGAAATACTAATTGTGGGCCAAAAGTATTTTCCAATTGGTTGGGGCCAAATGTGCCAGAGTTAAGAGGCCCAGCGACGAACTCCCAAAAAGGCTTGAAGTCGGTAAACTGTGCTTTGGCGGGGTTGTAATAGTGGGCTGCTGCGTAATGTACATCAGCAGTTAACCAAACAACATTCTGGATATTTTTGTTTTTGATAAATCGTAATAAATCGGCAAGTTCTAATTCTCTTCCTAAAGCCGGGCCGTCTCCATTCGCCCAAGCTTCAAAATCAGTGCTACCGTCTCGAATTATCAAACCCAAAGGCATATCACTAGCAATCACTTTCCATGTTGCTTTTGATGACAGCAATTGCCTTTTCAACCATTGCAATTGTTTTCTGCTTAAAAATTCTGTTTCTTCACTTGGTACTGGCTGACGATTGGGAGTATTTGGGCCCCGATAGGTGCGCTCATCCAGCATGAAAATGTCTAATAATGGGCCATAGTTGAAAGAGCGATAAATTCTTGCTTGCTCTGGATTATTGGTTGGATACCCAATAGGTAAATATTCTAAAAATGCTTGTCTTCCTCTTTGGGCTAGCAAGTTAACATCCTTAACTGTGTAGCGATTATCGTTTAAAAGAAATTCACCAGGATACCAGTTATTTGTGGTTTCGTGGTCGTCCCACTGTGCCAAGATGGGAACTTCAGCGTTGAAACGCTTGATGTTTTCATCCAGCAAATTGTAAATATAGTTTCCACGAAATTCGGTGAGAGTTTCTGCTACTTTTGATTTTTCTGGTGTAGTGATATTTCTCCAAATAGTGCCGTCGTCTAGGATAACTTCTGATTGAATTGGACCATCGGCATAAATATTATCGCCAGAATGGATAAAAAAGTCGGGATTAAGTTGGCGCATAGTTTCATAAATTTTCATCCCACCAAAATCAGGATTAATCCCCCATCCTTGACCGGCTGTGTCGCCACCCCAAACAAAGAATATATCTCGTCCATATTTGGGGGGAGTTCGGAAAGTGCCATAAAAGGGAGCGCTGTAAGTACCTTGATAATCTAAATCTTGGAAAATCACCCGATAAAATAATTTTTGGTCTGGGGGTAGATTCTTCAGATAAAGTCGTGCTGTAAAGTCGCTATTTTTTAAAGCATTGGGCCCCACAACTCGCTGCACATTGCGAAAAGATTCGCTGGTAGAATATTCTACGATCATTTTTGCAGGGCGATCGCTCCTACTCCAAATGACGATGCTATCCTTAGATATATCTCCGCTAGCTACGCCATAAGGTATGGCAGGACGCATTTTATCAGAAGTGATAATTGCAGGTGCTTGGGCAAAAACTGGTGATTTTGATACAAGATTTGTGGAAATAATTCCACCGGCTGTGATAGCCGAACGTAGCAAAAACTGACGACGGTTTAGCTTTAATGGGTGATGAGATTCCATACTAAATAATAGCAAGCTTAAACTAAGGTATTACAGGATAAGTGTTTACCATATTCTGTTATGGCAATAAGTAAAGATTGAGTTATCTAAGGGTTAATAAAACAATTTAACCTTAGAAAATATTTATCAAACTTTGCTTAGTCTGGTTTATTCTCGACTGCATAATTTATAAGCTTTGCCAATAAGACAAACACATCTAGAGTTAGATGTGTTTGTCTTGCATAATTGATGTAAATCCACCTACAATCTCAATTTAATTGATAGGTACAGTAATGAGCCGTCAAGTTAGGGATAGAATTGCATAAAAACATTCAAAGTCCCTAACTTCACACTTACTGCTGAGATAAACGCCGCACTTCTTCACCCACTAACATCTGATGGGCTTGTGCCAAAACTTTTGGTATTTTATCAGCGTGGGGATTGCGGGCGAGAGATTGCCGCAAGTCTAATTCTTCTAGTCCTTCAGCTTTATTGCCAGGAAACCAGTGATTGCCGTTGCCAAGCAGGTTGTAGCGCATTTTAGCATAATCTACCAGGTCGTAAGCGATCGCTAGATTCCGTAGCCACAAAATCACCCGAATATTTATCTCACCAGGGGTTTCCTTAAAGGTTGGTAGATTTGTCTCCCAAGATTTTACCCAATCTTCTCCCAAAGTCGCGATCGCTTCTGACTCCAACCTTGCTAAAATTGGTGGCAAAATTGACGATGCCTGATCTATTAATTCTAAAGTCTTCAGATGTTCATCAAAATCTTGTGGTTTGGCTGCTCCCAAACTTAGAGTATGCACCTCTTGATGACTCAAACAAAACAAATCATTAAACACCATTGGACTCAAAGGAGCGCAAAGATTTACTAATTTTTGTGGAGGTTCATACAACAAACCTCCTTTATTCGATGGGCTAATGATAAATACCCCCATATCGTGGCGTTTAGCTGCTTCAATTGCCGCCCAATTCCATTGATTTATGTAGTACCAGTGCAGGTTAACGTAATCAAATAGATTGGTATTAATTGTCTCCACAATTAACTCTGTTGAGCCATGTGTAGAAAAACCAATAAATCTAACTTTTCCCTCAGCTTGCAACTGCTGCGCTACTTCTAAACAACCTCCAGGACGAATGCTATAATCTAACGACTCCGCATGATTGATGCCGTGTAACCCTAAAAGGTCAACATAATCTAGCTGGAGATTTTTCAATGATTGTTCAAACGTCTGGCGAAATTCTTTCGCATCTGCCGTTGGACTGATTTTCGTCTGAACAATCAATTTTTCACGGGGAAATTGAGGTAAAACCCTTCCCAATTGCATTTCGGAAGTGCCATAACCACGAGCAGTTTCAATATGATTAATCCCAACCTCGACAGCCCTTCTAATAGTCGCTTCGAGATTCGCCTGGTTATCGGCAGGAATTTCATCATTGGGAACATCCTGCCATTTAAACTGATATCTCATGCCACCGCAGGAAAACACTGGCATCTGTAATTCTGTACGTCCAAATCGTCTATATAACATCAGTGGATTGTGGATTGCTTATCAACTTCAAATCTAAAAACGACAGTCATTCGAGCTTTTAGTGGCACAATAATTACCTCTGTTTAATCTGTGACCAAGCAAGATTCATCGCATCATTAAATCGGTCAAGTCTTTTGTTTATTTGACTGTGATCAGTATTCCAGTTCCACAGAGTCATTATCTCATCCTATAACAATTCCTGAATTTACTTGCGTGGGCAGTGAACAAAGAATACGTCAATCTCCTTTGTTCAACAATCACAACCAAGTTCTTAGCTAGAATTTACACAATTGACATTCCCACGACTGCCCAAATATAGCGCAAGCCTCATTTAGAAAGAAAGCCGTGGGATTCTTGAATCAAAGGGATTCTAGTAAACTTACCTTCCTCACCCATCGTAAAGTTTAGTTGCAAAAAGAATCCCTCCTATCTATAAAGTGATATTTTAATTATTGAAGCTACTAAATAAGCTTCCCTGGCAGATATAACAGCTGCGTATGGAATGTAATAAGAGGTAAAAGACGCTGTTTAACTTACATCTGTCTCGTCAAAAAACAGCAACACCCAACGCGAAAACTGCTATTTCCTCAAATATGGAAGATTAGGGGGCGCTGTGACTGGTTTTCATAACTTGTTTACACAAGCAATGAAAGTTAGTACATCCCTGGCTATGATAAACAATGAGAGGAGATGGTTCAGCGAGTAGAGGTTTGGGTGTTGTTGTGTTTAAAGAGAAGTCTGAAATAGTGACTACTCTTGGTGTAAGATTATACTAAGTTTAATAAGAGAAACAGTTTAAATAGCGCCTTATGTCAATTATTGCGCTCAGAGCGTGGTATCTACAGGATTATGAGCCGATTCCAGAACTGGAAAAACGTCCGCCAGACATTCGCTTAAGCAAAAAAAGTCTGCTGAAATCAGCATTGCGAGCAGACTTTTTGGAAGAAAGTGACGAAGTTAAAAAATCAACTTGGTTTGGGCGCTATCTGGAAGGGGAAAATATTGAATTTTATGTAGAAGGTAGTGGTGGTTATTGCGTCTCTAATATTGACTTAATTAGTCATGAAATTTATTTTACCAAGCAAGCGGTGTTGGCTCAGTTAGAACCAACGATTTTTTTATCCTGTCAAACTGAGTATGCCGAAGCGACAAATGTTCTTAGAGAAGAACTGCGAGAAAGTTTGGACAGTTTAAACTTGCGATCGCGCCTTCCGTTAACATTGGTAGAATCATCTCGTCCCAGCGGTGCTACTTTCCGAATTAACCGCACGATCATGCGAAAAATCCGTAAAAGTTTATTATTTGTCGCTGACACCACCCCCATTGCTAGTATTGATGGGAAAGAAACCCCCCAATTAATTCCCAGTCCGAATGTCTGTATTGAAATTGGCTATGCCATCCAAAGTAAGCGTTCTGAACAGATTCTACTAGCACAAATGCAACGTCCAGACTTTGAAGGGCAATTTCCCTTCGACTTACCCACACAGCAGATTTTGCAATTCCAAGACACCACAGAACTGAATAAAATCCTGACAGGAACAATTGAAAGCCAGCTAGCACGATTTAAATTGTTTTTTTGAGCAAGGTGATAGGTATTGTGGGCATGGGGCATTGGGCATGGGGCATTGGATTATGCTAGATGATCATTTTCATTTATTGACAAATGACAAATGACAAATAACAAATGACAAATCTTAAAATAAACGCACAGGTTTTTTTTCTAGTAGAGAAGTAATCGAGCTTACCCGATCAACAACAGAAATCATGTATCTGTAATCTGGTACTTGCCCATTGGGTACATAGCCCACTTCTTGAGCTAAATCTGAAGGCGCATCACTCATTACTTTGCGAATAAACTCTTGACGGTTCCGCTCTACATTTGGCCCAATCAAGACCACGCCTAATGGTACATAGTGAGGGTCTTTAAATAGTATGCGAAATTCGGTTGGGGCCAACTGCGAAGCATGGAGACTCAATTCCGCCTCCGAGACAGCACAGGCGATCGCTTTTCCTTGGGCGACCAACTCCAGCGCAGCTTTGGGTGTGGGTGCAAACAGGATGTCAGCTAGTGTTGTACCATAAAGATTGTAAAGTGGAAAATAATATCCTGTAGCTGAACCTAACTGCCCTAAAGCCACTATTTGACCTTGTAACTGCTTCAACTCGGTGATCGGACTCTCTTTGCGAACAACGAAAATTGAGCGCAGATTATTAATACCGATTAAAGGAAATAGAGGAAGATATTGATACCGTGCGATCGCAATAGCCGCTAAACCCGGTGGCGCAAATACCAATGACCAAGCACGAGCTGCAAGGCGCTCAACTGCTTTATTTTCATTAAAAACAGGCTCTAGCTGAATATATGACTTTGTTTTTTCACCTAAGTAATTATTAAACCTAGCATATTGGTTAATTATCTGTTCACCACCACCATAATTGATAACACCAACAGTTAAAGCACCCTCAAATTTCTTGGGTGATTGGCAGGCAGTAAATGTTAAGCCTAGCAGATTAAACAGAAAGAAACGACGGGGAAATCGCAAAGACATCACTAATTATGGTAAGAAAATAAATTGGCTTTCAGGACTAATTTAGATAAGTTTGAATACTGCCTAAATAGCTTATATTACGGCAAAAAATTAATATTTATTTAAATATTGTTAAGTTGTTTTTTAACAGGTATAAATAAATATTATACAAACTCAGATACCACCTTCGTTGGTTAGGTTATGTTGAACAAAATTACGTTAAGAAACTTGAAAATAGGTGCTAAATTTAACTTACTTTTAATATTAGTTTTCATAGTCAGTATTTTAGGAAGTGGCGTTGCCTTATCCAGTGTACTTCAAGGGAGAGCGCAAAATGAAGTGGTTTCTCAAGCGCAGATTCTCATCCAAATGGTAAACGCAGTTAGAAACTATACACAAAATCGCATAGACCCATTATTATCGCCTAGACTAGAAACTAATCCAACGTTCATGCCTGAAGTAGTACCAACTTTTTCTTCTAAAGAGGTTTTTGAAAATTTTCGGAAAAAGCCGGAATATAAAAACTTTTTTCATAAAGATGCAACACTTAATCCCACTAACTTAGCGGATAAAGCTGATAGTTTTGAAGCTCAACTTGTAGAGCGTTTTCGCAACGAACCCAACACTCTAGAAATTAAGGGCTTTCGTAACTTGTCAGAAAACGAAGTATTTTACATTGCGCGACCACTAAAGATTACACAGCAGCAATGTCTGCGATGTCATTCTACACCAGATCAGGCTCCTAAGAGTCAGTTGGCAACTTATGGCTCAGAAAATGGTTTTGGCTGGCAACTCAATCAGATTGTTTCTGCTCAAATCATCTCTGTTCCCTCTGAAGAAATTTTTGCCAATGCCAAACGGACTTGGATATTGATAATGGGACTTTTAATTACGATCTTTGCGATCGTAGTTTTCTTAATTAACTTCTTAATCAAAAAATATGTAATTCAGCGCATCAGAAGAATAGAGAAAATAGCCCAAAAGGTTAGTATTGGTGATATGAGCGCTGATTTTGAAGAAACCTCTAATGATGAAATTGGTGGGTTAGCAGAGGCATTTAATCGGATGAAAGCTAGCTTAAAAATAGCTATGGAGATGTTGAATAACCAGAGCTAATAATTCGTAATACTTCGGCTACGCTCAGTACAAGTTCGTAATTCGTAATTCACTGAGAGAAAAACGCAATATTTAAAAAATCAAGAGATTAAGCGTTGCTGAAATTGTAAAGCTTTTTGAGATTCGGGAATTTGTGATGCTAAAATTTTTACAAATTCTGCACGAGAAATTTGTCCAGAAGATTTAACAGCTTTTTGCACTAAGAACTTAGCTATTGGGCCAATTAAATCAGCCAACTCTCGCTCACACTGATGCACAAAGCTGTCACTGATTAATTGAGGCTCTTGGCTTGGTAAAATATTTGACTTAATTTCAGATTTAACAGTAAATTCTTGTAGTAGAGTAGGTTTCTCTAGAAGGAAAGTTGTTTTCTTCTTAAAATCAATTTGTTGATTTCCTCTGAGATGAAGACCCAATTGATTAATTAATTCTTCAAGGTTAGGCGCTGATGCCGCAACTTGTCGTAGTAATCTTGAGGCAACAGGGCCAACAAATTCTAAAAGAATTTTTTCTAGGCGGTTGTAGTTTTCCGCAGACAAGATAGAAGCAGACTGATACCCAATTGAGTTTTCTTGAGAAAGTGAAGCTTGAGGCGGCTGTGTAAAAAATGCTGGTTGAGGTAATGGCGTTTCTACTTTCGTATCGAGATGTTTAAGCGCCTGTAGAACTTCAGCCGCAGACTGATAGCGCTGTTTGAAGTGGTGTAGCACCATCTTAGATAGCACAGATGCCAATTCAGAACTGACGTTAGCTTGATGCTGCCAAGAAATTTCTCCTGTATCTGGATCTTCCTCAAAATTTATAGGATGTAACCCCGTCAGCGATTGAATAGCAATAATTCCCAAGGAATAAATATCACTGTTGGGGCGGGGCTTACCTTGCCCTTGTTCTGTAGACATATATCCTGGGGTGCCAATGATAATAGTAGCCCCCGTGCGCCCTGGACTTGTAAGCAGTTGAGTTTGGACTTGTTTTACTGCGCCAAAGTCAATCAGCACTAACTTGCCGTCTTGTTGCCGTCTGATTATATTATCCGGCTTGATATCTCGATGGATAACATTGTGGCTGTGAATAAATTGCAGAATACCCAAAACCTGTTGGAGGAGTTGAATTACTCGATCTTGCGTCCAATGTTGATTGGGGAACAGTTCTGCTTTCAGAGTTTGCCCTTCAATGAACTCTTGCACCAAGAAAAACTCTTGGTTATCTTCAAAATAGGCTAAAAGCCGAGGAATCTGGTCATGGTTGCCCAGTTGTTCTAGTGTTTCTGCCTCATTGCTAAATAGCCGTCTGGCAGTTTCAAGAAATTCAGGGCTACGAGTGACGGGCTTAAGGTGTTTGACAACGCATTTCGGGAAACCTGGCCGATGAGTATCTTGAGCTATGTAGGTTTGACCAAATCCACCTCCACCTAAAACCTGTAGGACTTGGTAACGACCGTCTAATAATTGTCCTAACATTGTGTCACAAGCCTTAATTCCTCAAATTCATCTTGGCACAACTACCAGCTTTAGTAAGGTTTGTGGAGAGGGAAAGTAGGTAGGTAGTGCTGAGATTTCAAGTTTTTTAAGAATTTAGGACTTACGCATTGACACCAAAGACAAAGCATTTAGAGCTTGAAAAAGCACGTCTGTCGTAGGGGTAAAGCACATTGCTCATAGGTGTCAACTTAAGCGAGAAATAGCTTCGATGCGGGCTTCATAACCCGCCAGAGAATGAATTCTCTGGCTCATAGCTAAAGTCTACTGAAGTAGACTGAATATTTTTGGGGATATCTAGTCATCTTCAGATGACTTTAGCTATGAGACAGGGATTTACAATCCCTGGCGGACGTGCGGTTTCGCGTTAAGTTGACACCAATGAGCATTG